>JBLNDO010000027.1:0-51087 GCA_050261675.1 Bacillota bacterium | reverse complement strand
GCACGCCGGCGATGAAGGCCCCGAGGCCCATGGACAGGCCGATGTAGTTGGCCGCGAGCCCGGCGCCGATGACGATGAGCAGGGCCGAGGCGGTGAAGATCTCCGGGTTGCCGAAGCGGGTCACGAGCTGGAACAGGAGCTTCAGCAGGAAGCGGTTGCCGAAGGCGAGCACCGTGAGCGCCCCGCCGATGATCAGAAGCCGCATGCCGATGTGGCCCGGCGTGGCGCTGTCCTCGCCGTAGAAGACGCCCAAGAGCGCCAGCACCGGGATGGCGGCCACGTCCTGGAACAACAGGATGCCGAAGGCCGCGCGGCCGTGGTGCATGGCGAGCTGCTGCTTCTCCCCGAGCATCTGCAGCACGAAGGCGGTGGAGGAGAGGGAGAGCCCGAAGCCCGCCACCAGCGCCGGCACGAGGGCGAGGCCGAGGGCGTGCGCGCCCGCGGCGAGCAAGAGGCTGGTGCCGGCCACCTGAGCCGCGCCCATGCCGAACACGGTCTGGCGCATCACCCACAGGCGCGAAGGTTGCAGTTCCAGGCCGATGATGAACAGGAGCAGCACCACGCCGATCTGGGCGAACTCGAGGATGGTAGGCACGTCCGTGATGAGCTTGAGGCCCCATGGGCCGATGACCACGCCGGCCACGAGATAGCCCAGCACCGAGCCGAAGCCGGATTTGCGGGATAGGGGCACCGCGAGGCAAGCGGCAATCAGGAAAACAGCAACCTGTGGCAAGAAGCTCATGGGCATCCCCGGCTGAGGCTGACCGGCCTAGGCTACCCGAAACCGCCTCACCTCCGCTCCGCGATCGTCGCCGCCTTGATGAGATCCGTGAGCAGCCCCGCGGCGGTGACCTCGGTGCCCGCGCCGGGACCGGCGATGGACAGTGGCACGGGCCGGTAGCGGCGCGTCCACACCCGCACCAGGTTCTCGCCGGCGGCGAGGCGCGCGGCCGGGTCCGCGGCGGCCACCTGGGTCAGGCCGATGTGCGCGTGCCGGCCGTCGAACTCCGCGAGGCAGGCGAGCCTCAAGCCGCGCTCCCGCGCGGTCGCCGCACGTCGTGCCCATTCACCGTCGTGGGCCGCGAGCTTCTCCAGAAAGCGCTCTGGATCCGTTTGCGCCTCCAGTCCCGGCGGCAGCAGGCCGCGCACCGTGACCTGCTCGGGTTCCCAGGGGATGCCGGATTCGCGGATCAGGACGAGGAGCTTGCGGGCGCTGTCCGCGGCCTTCAGGTCCTCGGCGGGATGGGGTTCGGCGTAGCCCAGGTCGCGGGCCTCGCGCACGGCGGCGGAGAACGCCGCGCCCTGGTTGAGGCGTTCGAACAGGAAGGACAGGGTGCCGGAGAGCACCGCCTCGATGCGCAGCAGCCGGTCGCCGCTGTCCCGCAGGTCCGCGAGGGGCGAGAGCAGCGGCAGCGCCGCACCGGCGGTGGTCTCGTAGCGGTAGGGCACGCGGTGCTGGGCGGCGGCCTCCCTCAGGGCCAGGTAGTCCCGCTGCGTGCCGCTGTTGCCGAGCTTGTTGGCGGTGACCACGCCGATGCCGTGGCGAAACAACTCCGGGTAAAGCGCCGCCACCTCCGGGGAGGCGGTGCAATCCACGAACAGCTTGGGTCCCGTGAAGCCCGCGAAGCGCTGCAACAGCGCGGGCCAGTCACCCGCGCGGCGCGGCGTCGAATCCGTGCGCCACGGGCTCGCTGGCTCCGACCAGCGCTGCTCCCGGCGGTTGACCGCGCAGACGGTGTGGAATTCCACCCGCGCCTCGGCCAGCAGGCGTGCGCGTTCGGCCGCCAGGAGCTTTTGCAGCGCACCGCCCACCCGGCCGGTGTGGCCGGCCGAGAGCAGCAGCACCCGGCGCGAGGCCCGGGGTTCCGGCGCTCCTCCTTGGTCGGAAGGCGCGTAGCCGAGGTGGCGGGGATTCAGGCCTGACATGAGTAGCGTCTCCGTTCCAGGTGATGCGCCTTCGCCTGCCGTGCGCGGAAATCCCGCAGCAGGGCGTCGAGGGCGCCGGTGTCGATGAGAAAGGCATCGTGGCCGTGGGCCGAGTCGAGCCAGGCGAGCTCCGCCGCCGGCAGGTGGCGCGCGAGTTCCCGCTGTTCCTCCGGCGTGTACAAGAGGTCGCTGGTGCTGCCCACCACCAGCACCGGAAGGTCCAGCGAGGCGAGCGCCGCCTCCACGCCGCCGCGGTCGCGGCCCAGGTCATGGCTGTCCATGATCCGCGTCAGCGCGGCGTAGCTCGCCGCGTCGAAGCGCTGCGTGAATTTCCGGCCCTGATGCCGGAGGTAGCTCTCCACCTGGAAGCCGCCGGGCCCGGACTCGCGGCCGAAGCGCGCGGCGAACTCGCCCCAGTGGCGGTAGCTGCACATGGCCACCATGCGCGCCGCGGCGAGGCCGGCCGCGGGCGGATCGGCGGGGTCGTAGCCGCCGTCGCGCCAGCGCGGGTCCGCGTATAGCGCGTGGCGCTGCGCCTCCGACAGGCCGATGCACCAGGCGGACTGGCGTGCGCTCACGGAGACGGCGGCCACGGCGCGCACGCGCTTCGGGAACAGCGCGGCCCATTCGAGGGCCTGCATGCCGCCGAGCGAGCCGCCCACCACCAGCGCGAGTGTGCGCACACCGAGCGTTTCCAGCAGGCGCGCCTGCGCCGCCACGAGGTCGCGCACGGTCAGCGGCGGGAACGCGGCTCCATAGCGCTGCCCGGTGGCGGGCGAGAGGCTCGCAGGGCCGGTGCTGCCGTAGCAGCCGCCGAGCACGTTGCTGCAGACGATGAAATCCCGTTCCGGGTCCAGCGCGCGGCCGGGGCCCAAGAGCCCCGGCCACCACTGGTCCACGTCGGCGGAGCCCGTCAACGCGTGGCACACCAGCACCGCGTTGTCGCCCGCGGCGTTGAGCCTGCCCCAGCTGCGGTACGCCACGGTGACCCCGGGAAGCTCGGCGCCGGACTCGAGCCGCAGGGGCGACTCGAACTGCCGGAAACGCGTGTCCGGGTGCAGCAGGCCGGCGTCGCTCATGCCGCCGCCTTTGCCTTGAGCTTGTCGAAGGCCTGGGCGAAATCGGCCTTGATGTCCTCGATGTGCTCGATGCCCACCGACACGCGCACCAGGTCCGGTGTGACGCCCGCGGCCCGCTGTTCCTCCGCGGCGAGCTGCTGGTGGGTAGTGGAGGCGGGGTGGATGACGAGGGTCTTGGCGTCGCCCACGTTGGCGAGGTGACTCGCGAGCTGCACACCGTTGATGAAGCCCCGTCCGGCGGCCTCGCCGCCGCGGATGCCGAAGCTCAGCACCGCGCCGTAGCCGTGGTGCAGGTAGCGCCCGGCGAGCTTGTGGTGCGGGTGCGAGGGCAGGCCGGGGTAGTTGACCCAGGCCACCTGGGGTTGCTTCTCCAGCCACTTGGCCAGCGCCAGGGCGTTATCCACGTGGCGCTGCACCCGCAACGACAGGGTCTCGAGCCCCTGCAAGAGCAGGAACGCGTTGAATGGGCTCAGGGAGGCGCCGATGTCCCGGAGGCCCTCCACCCGCGCGCGGATGATGAACGCGATGTTGCCGAAGGGGCTGCGGGGGCCGAAGGCTTCGGCGAAATTGAGGCCGTGGTAGCCGGGGGCGGGGTCCGTGAACAGCGGGAAGCGGCCGTTGCTCCAGTCGAACCTCCCCGAATCGACGATCACGCCGCCGATGGAGGTGCCGTGGCCGCCAATCCACTTGGTGGCGGAGGCCACGACGATGTCCGCGCCGTGCTCGATGGGCCGCGCCAGGAAGCCCGCGGCGCCGAAGGTGTTGTCGACGATCAGCGGCACGCCGGCGGCGTGGGCGACCGCGGCGAGGGCCTCGAAATCCGGCACGTTGAAGCCCGGGTTGCCGATGCTCTCCACGTACAGCGCCTTGGTGCGCGCGTCGATGGCGCGGCGGTAGTTCTCCGGGTCGTCGCCGTCCACGAAGCGTACGCCGATGCCGAGCCGCGGCAGCGTCACCTTGAACTGGTTGTAGGTGCCGCCGTAGAGGGAGCTGCTGCTGACGATGTTGTCGCCTTCCTGCGCCAGGGTGGTGATGGCCAGGAATTGCGCGGCCTGGCCGCTGGAGGTGGCGAGCGCCGCCACGCCGCCCTCGAGCGCGGCGATGCGCTTCTCGAAGACGTCCGTGGTGGGGTTCATGATGCGCGTGTAGATGTTGCCGAACTCCTTGAGCGCGAACAGCCGCGCGCCGTGGTCGGCGTCGTTGAAGGTGTAGGAGGTGGTCTGGTAGATGGGCACCGCCCGCGCATTGGTGCCGGGCGCCGGTTCCTGGCCGGCGTGCACCTGCAGGGTCTCGTAACGGTAATTCGCTCTGGGGTCGCTCATGGTCTTCTCCTCGGTCAGCATGGGCACGTCTCTTCAGGGACGAGCGGGCCTGCACCGCATGCGCGCATGCGGCGTGTCGGACCTTGGGCGGGGACCGTCGGGGGGATTTCAGGCAACAAAAAACCCGCGACGGCTTGGCCGTGCGGGTCCTGTTTCTCTATCCGGTCAGTTCGTCAGTCTCTGCAGCTCCGGATGCGAGCAACCCGCACGGTGGCGTACATGCAGCACATGCACATGGCCATGCAGGCGAAAGCGGCGAACGACACGAATAATGTAGACATGGCCCGACTATCCGCGAAGCCCCGCGGCTTGTCAAGGCCGGACGTGAGGGCAAAGCGGTGAACTTGAACATGGGGTGAGAGGTCAGTACCTTGTGGGCGGTGCATACCGGGAGGCACGCGTCATGAGCCCCACCCCACCCAGCCGGACGAAGCGCCTCCTGTGGCACGTGATCCTGTTCGTGCCGTTCTTCGTCGCCATCGCCGTGCCGCTCTACAACCGCATCGAGCCCTCCCTCTGGGGCATCCCGTTCTTTTATTGGTTCCAGTTCGTGCTCATCGTCATCGCCGCGGCCGTCACAGGGCTCGCGTATAAGGCGAAGATATGAATTGGCCGGCCATCGCGGTCTTCGTGATCCTGTTCGTCCTGGTGACGGTCTTGGGCTTCGTGGCCGCCCGCTGGCGCGCCGCGGACCTGAACCACCTCAACGAATGGGGTCTGGGCGGGAGGAGCTTCGGCACGCTCGTGACCTGGTTCCTGCTCGGGGGCGACCTCTACACCGCCTACACCTTCGTGGCGGTGCCGGCGCTGGTGTTCGGCGCCGGGGCCATCGGCTTTTTCGCCGTGCCCTACACCCTGATGCTCTATCCCTTCGTCTACGTGGTGTACCCGCGGCTCTGGTCCGTGGCCCACAAGCACGGCTACGTGACCGCCTCGGACTTCGTGCGCGGCCGCTACGCGAGCCCCCTGCTGGCTCTGCTCGTGGCCGTCACCGGCATCCTCGCCACCATGCCTTATATCGCCCTGCAGCTCGTGGGCATCCAGGTGGTGATCGCCGCCATGGGCTTCACGGGGGAAGGCTGGGTGGGGGACTTGCCGCTGATCGTCGCATTCGCGATTCTCGCCGCCTACACCTACACCAGCGGCCTACGGGCGCCGGCTTTGATCGCGGTGGTGAAGGACCTGCTCATCTATATAACGGTGATCGCGGCCATCACCGTGATCCCGGCGGCCTTGGGGGGCTACGGGCACATCTTCGCGTCCATCGCGCCCGACAAGCTCCTGCTCGCGCCGCCCACGGCGGATAACACCGGCGCCTACAGCGCCTACGCCACCCTCGCCTTGGGTTCGGTGCTGGCGCTGTTCCTCTATCCCCATTGCGTCACGGCGCTCTTGGCTTCGGAGAACCGCGGGGTCATCAAGCGCAACATGGCGTTCTTGCCGGCTTATTCGCTGGCGCTCGCGTTGCTCGCCTTCCTGGGCTACGTGGCGGTGGCGGCCCACGTGCACGACGACCCGGCTTACGTGGGTTACTTCGGCAAGTACGGCAACAATTTCGCGGTGCCGGCGCTGATGCTGAAGTACTTCCCGTCCTGGTTCGAGGGGGTGGCCTTCGCGGCCATCGCCATCGGCGCCCTGGTGCCGGCGGCCATCATGTCCATCGCCGCCGCCAACCTGTTCACCCGCAACATATATAAGGAGTATCTGAAGCCAGCGGCGACCCCTGCCGAAGAAGCGCAGATGGCGAAGCTCATGTCGCTGGCGGTGAAGCTGGGCGCGCTTGCCTTCATCCTGTTTACCAAGCAGCAGTACGCCATCAATTTTCAGCTGTTGGGCGGCGTGTGGATCATCCAGACCCTGCCCACGGTGGTCATCGGCCTCTACACCCGCTGGCTGCACCGCTGGGCGCTCGCCGCCGGCTGGGCCGCGGGCATGCTGCTCGGCACCTGGATGGCGGTGTCGCAGCAATACAAGCCCGCGTTCCCGCTGCACGTCGCCGGCTGGACGGTGCCGGGCTACACCGCGTTCTACGCATTGCTGGTGAACCTCGCCGTCGCCGTCGTGCTGAGCTTCATGCTCCATGCCCTGAAGACCGACGCGGGCGTGGATTCCACTTCCCCCGCCGACTACGAACACGATCCCGCCTGAGGTGCCCCATGCGTAATATCGCGCGCGTACTCGCCGTCTGTTTGCTTTTCTCCACGGTGCACGTCTTTGCGGCGACCACGGCGGACCTTGTCCTGCTCCACGGCAACATCGTCACGGAAGAGAAGGCCACGCCCAAGGTCCAGGCCTTGGCGGTGAAGGATGGGCGTATTCTCGCGCTCGGCAGCGACCAGGACATCCAGGCGTACGTGGGCAAGGGCACCCAGGTGCTGGACCTGAAGGGCCAGACCGCGGTGCCCGGTTTCATCGAAGGCCACGGCCATTTCCTGGAACTCGGCCAGTTCCTGACGCAGCTCGACCTCACCAAGACGAAGGATTGGGACCAAGTGGTGGCGCTGGTGGCGGAGGCGGTGAAGAAGGCCAAGCCCGGGGCGTGGATCATCGGCCGCGGCTGGCACCAGGAGAAATGGACCCATCCGCCGGTGCCCAACGTGGATGGGTTTCCGCTGCATGCGAGCCTGGACGCGGTCTCGCCCGCGAACCCGGTGATGCTCACCCACGCGAGCGGCCACGGCATTTTCGTGAACGCCGCGGCCTTGAAGCTCGCGCGGGTGGACCGGCATACACCGGACCCGGCGGGCGGTCAGATCGTGCGCGACTCCTCCGGCGAACCCGCCGGTTTCCTGCGGGACAACGCCATGCTCCTGGTGCAGGACGTGTACGCGGCGGAGCTGAAGAAGCGCAGCCCCGCCCAGGCGGAGGCGGATTTCCGCAGCCGGGTGGATCTCGCCGCGAAGGATGCGGCGGCCAAGGGCATCACCTCCTTCGTGGACCAGGGCGAGACCTTCCCGGTGCTGGACGAACTCAAGCAACTGGCGGAGCAGGGCGCGCTGCCCCTTAGGCTCTACGCCATGGTGGATGTGACGCGGGTGGACGACTATTCCGCGGGCTTGCCGGACAAGGGTTACGGCCAATACGGGCCGCTGGAGCAGCTCCGGCGCTTCCTGCCGGATCACCGCATCGTGGGGTTCGCGGACGACCACTACACGGTGCGCAGCGTGGGGGAGGTGTATTCCGACGGGGCGCTCGGCACCCATACCGCCTGGTTGCTCCAACCCTACGACGACCTGCCCTCATCCAGCGGCCTTTCGGTGCTGCCGCCCGCCGACATGCGGGCCTGGGACGAGGTGGCGCTTGAGGACGGCTACCAGGTGGCGACCCACGCCATCGGCGATAGGGCCAACCGCGAGGTGTTGGACGTATACCAGGCACTGTTCGCCGCGCACCCGCAGGCGAAGGACCTGCGCTGGCGCATCGAGCATGCCCAGCACATCGACCCCGCGGACATCCCGCGCTTCGGCAAGCTCGGGGTCATCGCCTCCATGCAGTCCATCCACGAATGCTCGGATGCGCCCTACGTGGTGAAGCGCCTGGGCGAGGCACGGGCCAAGAACGGCGCCTATGCCTGGCGTTCGCTCATGGATTCCGGGGCGATGATCGCGAACGGCACGGACGTGCCGGTGGAGGACGAGGACCCCATCCCGAACTTCTATTGCGCCGTGACGCGGCGCTCGAAGCTGGACGGCACGCCCTTCCATCCGGAGCAGGCCATGACCCGGGAGGAAGCGCTCCGCTCCTACACCTGGAACAACGCCTACGCACTCTTCGAGGAGAACGAGCTGGGCTCGCTGAAAGTCGGCAAGCGGGCGGACATCACGGTGCTTTCCCAGGACATCCTCACCGTGCCGGAGGCGGACATCCCCGCGACGGAAGTGGTCTACACCCTGGTGGGTGGGAAGGTCGTGTACCGGAGGCCGTGACTCACACCGCGCTGGATTCCCGCATGAGGTGTTCGTAGAGCAGGCGGTAGCGGCTGCCGTTGTGGGCGCCGAACAGCGGATCGTCCACCTGCTTGACCTTGCCGGCGATCTCGCTCCAGTCACGGGCCTTCAGGGCCGTGAGCGCCTGGGGGAAGAGGATCTTCTCCTCGGCCTCGGAATGCTCCCGCTGCAGTTTGAGGTAACGGCGTCCCTTCTCCAGGAGCTTGCGGGCGTCCTCGGTGAGGGGGCGGGGGTTGTCCAGGGCCGCCTCCACGAGCTCGTCTTCCAACGCGTAGATTTCCTGGTGTTGCGATCTGAGCTTCGCCACCTCGTCTTTCCAGGCGGGGTCGGCCTTCTCCAGCTTGTCGAAGATCAGGTCTTCCTTGGGGTGATGCACGTGGCCCGGGAACTTGCGCATGTAGTACAGGGCGTTGGCCATGAGCACGAAGTCGGCGCTGCCGGTGGCTTCCAGCATGTCGAGCTGGCGCGCCACCAGCGCCAGCACGCTGCGCATGTTGGCGTGTTCGCGCCGCAGGGCGTCGATGGGGGTCGAATTCATGTTTCCGGGTCCGGCGGCCGCGGCTGCGGGGGTACGCCAATAGGGTCGCCCGCCGGGCGCGGCGGGGCCATGACCTGGATCAATACCCGGGCGGGAAGCGCCCGGTTTACGGGGCCCTCAGGCGTGCATCTCGCCCATGCACTGGGAGAGGGTGCGGAGTTTCACGGGGTCCAGGAGCTTCACGGTGCGGCGCTCCACGCCGATGAGCTTGTCCTTCTCGAAGCGGGTGAACACGCGACTCACGGTTTCGGGGGCGAGCCGCAGGTAATTGGCGATGTCGCGGCGCGACATGGTGAGGTTGAATTCCTTGGGCGAGAAGCCGCGCAGCGCGAAACGCCGCGAGAAGCCGACGAGGAAGGCGGCGATGCGTTCCTCGGCGGTGAAGTCGCCGGCGAGCGCCGTGGCGTCCGCGAGATCCTTGCTGAGCAGCCGGAACAACTGGCCGCGCAGGCCGTCGATCTTGCCGGCGAGCGCCGCGAGGTCGGGGTAAGGCAGGATGCAGACCGCCGCCGTGTCGAGCGCCACCGCGTTGGACATGTGGCGCTCGGGGTAGATGGCGTCCAGCCCCAGGAGTTCGCCGGGCAGGTGGAAGCCCAGCACGTGCTCGCGGCCCTCGCTGTCCACCGAATAGCTCTTGAAGGTGCCGGAGCGCACCGCGAACACCGCCTTGAAGGGGTCGTTCACGCGGAACAGGTGCTCGCCCTCGTGCAGGGGGTTGGAGCGGGTCACGAGCCCGTCCATGCGTTCCAGGTCCGCCTCGGCGAGGCCCATGGGCAGGCAGAGCTTGGCGAGGCTGCAGTTGCTGCAAGCGGCCTGGGGCCTGGCGTGCAAGCCCGTGGATCTGAAGGCGACGACATCGGCGGTGTTCATGGCTTGGCTCCCCGTTCGCATGCCCTGATCGCGGGCATGGGAAAAGCGTAGGAGCCGCGACAAATTCCGGCCATCAGGGAAACCCTGATTCCGGGCTAGTACGTCCCCTTAAATCCCAGAGGGTAAGGGCTAGATGACCCGGGAATAGGCCGGTTTTCCGCCCGCCGGCTGGCTGGGCAGATAGGCGTCGAACTGCATGGCCAGGGTGCGCAACAGGAAGCGGCCGCGGGGCAGTACCCGGATGCGATCGGCGAGCACCTCCACCAGGCCGTCCGCCGCCAGGGGCACGAAGCGTTCCAATTCGAAGGCAAAATATTCCCTAAATTTGATGTGGTGGGCCGCCTCCACCTCGCCGAAGCGGAGTTCGTCGTAGCACATGAGGTGGTTGATCACGTCGGCGCGCAGCACGTCGTCGTCGCTCATGGCGAGCCCCGCGACGATGGGCAGGCGCTCGTCGTCCAGGGCGCCGTAATAGTCGTTCAGGGTCTTGGCGTTCTGGGCGTACACGCGGCCCACGCGGCCGATGGCGCTCAGGCCCAAGCCCACGAGGTCGAGGCCCGCCAGGGTGGAATAGCCTTGGAAGTTCCGCTGCAGGCTGCCCTCGCGCCGCGCCCGGGCGAGTTCGTCGTCCGGCAGGGCGAAATGGTCCATGCCGATGTATTCGTAGCCGGCCGCCGTGAGCTTTTCCACCGCCAGGGACAGGAGCTGCAGCCGCAATTCCGCTCCGGGCAGTTCGGCAGCGTCGATCTGGCGCTGGGCCTTGAAGAGCTGCGGCATGTGTGCGTAACCGTAGACCGCTGCGCGGCCGGGGCGCGCGGCGGCGATGGCGTCGAGGGTAGCGCCGAAGGTTTGCAGGCTTTGGCGCGGCAGGCCGTAGATGAGGTCCACGGACACCGACGTGAAACCCACCTTTTGTGCCGCCTCGATGACCGCGAGGCAATGGTCCCGGTCCTGCACGCGGTTCACCGCCGCCTGCACGTCCGGATCGAAATCCTGGATCCCGAAGCTCACCCGGTTGAAGCCGATGTCGAAGAGAGCCTGCATGCGCGAGGGGGTGACGGTGCGCGGGTCCACCTCGATGGAGGCTTCCGGAAAGCTGTCGCCCGGAAAATGGAAGGCGGCGCGCAATGCGCGCAACAGACCCGCCAACTGGTCGTCGGTAAGCAAGGAGGGGCTGCCCCCGCCCAGGTGCAACTGGCGCACAAATCGGTCGTGGCTGAAGAGCCGCCCCTGGAGCGTGGCTTCGTGCATCAGCCTGTCGAGGTAGCGCGAGACCTTGTCCGGATCGCGGGTGATGAGCCGGGTGCAGCCGCAGTAGAAGCAGGGACTATTGCAAAACGGGATATGCAGATACAGCGACAGGTCGCTGGGGATGGGATCGCCGTTGCTGGCGGCCACTTCCTCCGTGTAGCGCCGGGAGTCGAACGGCGCGACGAACTGCCGGGCGGTCGGGTAAGAGGTGTAGCGGGGACCCAGGCGGTCGTAGCGCTGGATCAGGGCGGGGTCGAAGTCCACGTGGCTCACCGTGCGTTGTTCGGGCAACGTTGCCACGGTATGCCAGGGCCGCTCAAATCGCCTTGACCTGGATCAGCGCCGGAGCCTGATCCACGTCAATGCTTTTCGCGCCCAAACGCCGCACCCTAATGCTGCAAACAGCATTGGGCAAGGGAATGAGCACACGCATCCGTTTTTTGGGCGCTGCCGGCGAGGTCACCGGTTCCTGCCACCTGCTGGAGATCGGCGGGCGCCGCGTGCTCCTGGATTGCGGGTTGTTCCAGGGCTCGCGCGAGACCGAGGAACAGAACCGTTGGCCCTTCGCCTTCGATCCCGTCTCCCTGGACGCCGTGATCCTGAGCCACGCCCACCTGGACCACGCCGGGCGGCTGCCGCTGCTCGTGCGGGAAGGCTACCGGGGCCCCATCTACACCCATTCCGCGAGCCGCGATCTCTCGCGCATCATGCTGCGTGACGCCGCGCACTTGGCGGAAAGGGATGCCGAGACCGACACCCGCAAGCACGCCCGGCGCGGATTGCCCGCGGTGACGCCCTTGTACACGACCGCGGACGTGGACGCCTGCCTGCCGCAGTTCCGTGGCGTCGGCTACGGCGAGCGGCGCGAGATCCTGCCCGGGGTGAGTTTCCGGCTCCACGACGCGGGCCACATCCTGGGTGCCGCCGTCGTGGAACTGTGGATCCGCGACGGCCGGGAGACCCGCAAGCTGGTGTTCAGCGGCGACCTGGGGCATCGCGGCGATTTCATGATGCCGCCGCCGGCACGGATCGAGGACGCGGACCTGGTGCTCATGGAAAGCACCTACGGCGACCGCCTCCACCGCAGCCACCAGGACAGCGTGGCTGAATTCGCCGGAATCCTGAAGGCCGCCCGGGAGCAGCACGGCAACGTGCTGATCCCGGCTTTCGCCGTGGGCCGCACCCAGGAGGTGCTGTACCTTCTGGCTCGCCACGCGGAGGAATGGGGTCTCGACGGCTGGCACGTGTTCCTGGACAGCCCCATGGCCATCGAGGCGACCGCGGTGCACACGGCCCACGCGGGGCTTCTCGCGCCGGAGGCCGCGCGCTACGCGCGCGAAACCCATTTCGGCGCGCCGCACCTGCACTTCGTCGCTACCACGGAGGAATCCATGGCGATCAACGTCATCGAGAGCGGCGCGATCATCATCGCCGGCAGCGGCATGTGCAACGGCGGCCGCATCCAGCATCACCTCAAGCACCGCCTGTGGCGCGCCAACACCCACGTGGTGTTCGTCGGCTACCAGGCCGAGGGCACTCCCGGCCGCAGGCTGGTGGACGGCGCCCGGGAACTCGCCCTGTGGGGCGAGCCGGTGAAGGTCGCCGCCAAGATCCACACGGTGGGCGGCTTCTCCGCCCACGCCGATCAACAAGGTTTATGTGACTGGTACGGCGCGTTCCGCCGCCGCCCGCTGGTAGCCCTGGTACACGGGGAAAACGGCGCCCGGACTTCGCTCGCGGCGGAACTGCGCACGCGCTTCGGCTGCCCGGTAAGCGTGCCGGTGAGCGGGGACACGCTGGATCTCGCCGACCTGCCTGCGCCCGCCGTGGCACTCGACGCCCGCCACCACGCATGAGCGCGGAACCTCGCCACGAGGCGGCGCATCGCCGCGGCCACAAGATCGAGGTACGCCTGGAGAACCTGCGGCAGTTCTTCAATTCCATGGACCCTTCGCCGTTCTACGAGCGGGATCTCGACCCCGATGCGGAACACTTCATCGTAAGCTGGGCCCAGGAGTTCCGCACCCGCGAGCCGGTACATCTGGTGCTGCACCTGGAATCCCCCTTCACCGAGCACCAGCAGGCGATGGTGGAGGAGGCGGTGCACAACCATTTCGGCAACGAGGCGCGGCTCGCACGGCTCGAGTTCCGCCAACTGCTGCGGGTCGGCTCTCGCAGCTTGGCCATTGGCCTCGCAGCGTTGGCGGCCTGCCTCCTGGCCGTCAGCCTGCTGAATGGCTGGGACGGCGCCTTGGTGAACCTGCTGCGCCAGAGCCTGCTCATCGGCGGCTGGGTCGCCATGTGGCAACCCATGCAGATCTACCTCTACGGTTGGTGGCCGCTACGCCGCCGCCGCCGCATCTACGAGAAGCTGGCGCACATGCCGGTGGAGCTCACCACGGCCGCGCATCCACCCGCGGCTCGCCACGCATCCAGCCCGTGATGGCCCGCGCCACCAGCGGGTTGAAGAAGTAGCCGTAGCAGCGGTGGGGATTCGGGCCCTCGGCGGTGGGGAACAGCGCCTCGATGCCGTGGGTGTAGTCGGTGATGTCCTCGGCGAGACCGAGTTCGAGCATCTCGTGGAAATCGTTGCGCAGGTGCCGGTCGAGCGCCATCAGGTCGCCGGCAGCCGAGACGTTGGTCCAGTGGCGAACATTGGTGGGGTAGCGTCGCGCGCCGCGCTCGCCGTGACCGGCGAGCCGGCGCTGCACGTAGAACATGCCGAGGGGGCTGCCGAGGGTGAGCAGGCGGTCCACGCGCCAAGGCACGGCGTCCTTCCAGGCGAGTTCCCAGAGGACGTCGTAGGCGATCACCGAGCCCAGGCTGTGACCGATGAGCATGACCCGGTGGCCCGCCTGGAACAGCGGCCGCAGCGCGTCCTTCACCGTTTCGCGGATGCGTTCCGCGACGCCGCCGGCGTTGTCGAAGTAGCGGCGCGTCTCCTCGAGGGTGGCGCGGGCGTCCGCGTCGGCGGCGAGCCGCGTCAGGAAGGGGAAAAGGTCGCCCAGGGTGTAGACGAAGCGCGTGCGGCGGATCTTCCAGGGCCCGAGGCGCGCCACCGGGTCGGGCTCCGGCGTCGCCAGCATGTGCGCCACCCACGGCAGGTCGCCGCCGATGTCGGCGTCGGCGCCGTAGTACAGGCGGTTCCAGCCGGCGATGTGGAAACGCGCGGACAAGGCCTGCATGTCCGCCGCTGAGGCGTCGGCCTGGTCGCGCGCGCCGGCGGCGATGCAGCGCCACAGCACTTCGCGGTGCAGGGCCGGCGGCGGCTTGGGGTTCTTGCCGGGCACGAACAGCACATGGCGTTCGGGAGCCTTCACGGCGGCGCCTGCGCTATGATTCGGCGGGTCATGGGGAACAGCATGCCATGAGTGCGCAAACCGCGGTGGTGGTGGTGGCCGGCCACGGCCAGATGGGCCATGCCATGGAGGCCTTGCTCGCGAACCGTGCGCGGCTCACCGTCTGGGATATCGCACCGACGAGGCTGCACCTGCCGCCGGAGGTGAGGCAGGCGGCCTCTTCCGCGGATTTCCTGCTGCTCTGCGTGCCGACCGTGGCCCACCAGGCGGTGCTCGGGCCACTGGCGGGAATATTGCCCAAGGCTTGCGGCGCCCTGAGCATCGCGAAGGGACTCGACGATGCGGGTCTTTGCGCCGCCGAGATACTGGAGAAACATCTGGAGGCGCGTCCCTGGGGCGTCCTCGGCGGCCCCATGATCGCCAACGAACTCACGGGTGGACGCGTGGGTTACGCCGAGTGCGGTACCGCCGGCATGGCGCTGTACGCGCGCGTGCGGGAACTCTATCCCCATGACAGATTGAAGCTGAACCACACACCCGCGCCCAAAGCCGTGTCCTGGTGCGGCGTGCTGAAGAACGTCTATGCGCCCCTCGTGGGCGCCGCCGATGGTCTCGGCCTGGGCGACAACGTGCGCGGGCACCTGATCATGTCCGCCACGGCGGAGATACAGGCTTTGCTGGATCGGTTGGCAGGGCGCGGCGCGAGCGCCTACGGGGATGCGGGACTCGCGGATTTCGCCACCACGGTCACGAGCGCGAGCTCCCACCACTACGCCCTCGGCCGCCGCGTGGCCGCCGGCGATTACGCCGACATGGAGTGCGAGGGCGTGCACAGCCTCAAAGTGCTGCAGGCGGCGGCGCGCGTGCCTGCTGGGAAATATCCGCTCTACGCCGTGGCCGCGCAGCTCGCGGAGGATCCGGCGCGCCTTGCTCCCGCCCTGCACGACTGGCTCAAGGCCTAAAGGCTCGCCGCGGGCTTGGCGCCACGGCGCCGCTCGTGTTTTTCCTGGCAGGCCCAGCAGCGTTTTGCGGTGGGGTAGGCCGTGAGCCGCGCTTCCGCGATCTTCCCGCCGCAATCGATGCAGGTCCCGTAGCTCCCCGTTTCGAGACGGGTCAGCGTCGCTTCGATGTCCTGCAACTCATGCACGTGCAAGCCGATGTCGGCGTGGCGGACGTCCGCGAGGAGATCCGCCAGGGATTCGTCTTCCAGGTCGTGCACCTGGCCCGCGAGCGCCAGGTAGTCCTCGCGCTGGGATTGTTCCAGCGCCGCGACGATCGCCGCCCGCAAGGCCTGGCGTCGCTCGTTGAGACGCGCCAGGATGCCGGCCAGACGGGACGCGGCGCCTGTGTCGATGATCATCTGTAATCCCTCCGCTGGCCGGACCCCCGGCCTTGGGCCTATGGCACCACGGCCACACGGGCCCGGCATTGATCTGCGTCAGGCCCGGCTTCCGGCAGGCCGTTGACCTGGATCAATGTGGCCTGTCCCCGGTGGACCTAGGCTGAAATCCGGCATTTCACCCCTGCCGAGGGATCAGTCATGGACACTCCGAAGCTCCTGTTCAACGGCGGCCACATCGGCCGCCTGCAGCTCAAGAACCGCATCGTCATGGCGCCGATGGTGCGCAACTACGCGGACGAACAGGGCCGCATGACCGAGCGCTACCTGGCGCACCTGGAGCGCATCGCCAAGGGCGGCGTCGGCGGCATCATCCTGGAGGCGAGCTTCGTCAGCCCCGAGGGGCGCGGGTTCCGCTACGAGCTCGGGCTGCACAGCGATTCGGTCATCGACGGCCTGCATGCCGCCGCGCGCGTCGCCCATGACAACGGCGTGCGCCTCGGCATCCAGCTCTACCACGCGGGCCGCCAGACCACCACCAAGGTCTGCGGTGAACAACCGGTGGCGCCTTCCGCCATTCCCTGTCCGCTGTTGCAGGAGATCCCGCGCATGCTGGACCGGGTGGAGATCCACGCACTGGTGCGCGCCTACGGGAACGCCGCGCGCCGCGCCAAGGCGGCGGGCCTCGACTTCGTGGAGATCCACGCCGCCCATGGCTACCTCATCACCCAGTTCCTCTCGCCCTTCAGCAACCGCCGCAACGACGTGTACGGCGGGAATGTCGAGAACCGCCGCCGCTTCCTCGGCGAAATCATCGACGCGGTGCGCAAGGAAGTGGGCGACGACTTCCCGGTGGTGGTGCGCATCTCCGCCGACGAAATGGTGCCGGGCGGCATGGGCATCACCGACGCAGTGGACCTGGCGCGTTGGCTCGAGTCGAAGGGCGTGGCGGCGATGGACGTGTCCGTGGGCAACTACGGCTCCTACACCCGCGGGCGCATGATCCCGCCCATGGCGGTCGAGGACGGGCCGCTCATCAAGTACGCTGCGCAAATCAAACAGGCGGTGAGCATCCCGGTGATCGCGGTGGGCAAGCTGCATACCCCGGCGCTCGCGGAAGCGGTGCTGGAGAACGGCGAGGCGGATTTCATCGCTCTCGGGCGCGAACTCCTCGCCGACCCCGACTGGCCGCGCAAGGCCGAGGAGGGGCTCGCGGCCGAGATCCACAACTGCATCGCCTGCAACCAGGGCTGCATCAGCCGGCTCTTCGACCAGCGCGACGTGTGGTGCACGGTCAACCCGGTCTGCGGCCGGGAACGGGAGTTCACCGGCCTGCCGCACGACGAGGCTGCGCGCAAGGTGCTGATCGCCGGCGCCGGCCCCGCCGGCATGACCGCGGCCCGTTACGCGGCGCGCGCCGGCTTCCACGTGGTGTTGTGCGAGGCCGCGGATTCGGTCGGCGGGCAGTTGCACGCGGCCGGCGCGGCGCCCTACCGCCCCGGCTGGACAGAATTATTGAACGAACTCCGGCGCGAGATGACGGTGCTGGGCGTCGAAGTACGTCTCCATACCCGCGTGGACAAGAAGCTGGTGCTCAAGGAGAAGCCCTACGCCGTGATCGTGGCGACGGGCGCCCAGGCGCTGCGGCCGGAGATCCCGGGCATCGGCGAGACCAACGTGATCACGGCGCGCGACCTGCTGGAGGGCCAGGCCAGGGCCTTCGGCAGCGTGCTGATCATCGGCGGCGGTTGCGCCGGCGCCCAGACCGCGGAATTCGTCGCGGGCCAGGGCCATCCCGTCACCATCGTTGAGGCGGAGGGCGACATCGCCGCCGACGCGCCGCTGGACGAGCGCACGCTGCTGCTTGGCCGGCTCAAGGCCCTGGGCGTGAAGATCATGACCCATACGCGCCTCCTCAGCATCGAGCTCGACGCCATCAACCTGCAATCGGGCGGCGAAGTGTTCGGCATCGCCGCCGACACCGTGGTGCTGTGCCTGGGCTCGCAACCGGTGAACCGGCTCGAGAGCCAGCTGGTCGGAACGGTACCGCACCTGTTCACGGTGGGCGACGCGGTGCGCGCCCGCAAGGTGACGGACGCGACGCTCGAGGCCGCGCTCGCGGTGTTCGGCCTGGCGCGGGCCGCGGCACAGGAGCGCGGCAAGAAGGCCAAGGCCGCCGGCTGAGCGGGCCGCGCCGATGCAGGATGCCTTCGCCAATCCGGTCGCCCGCCACATCTGGGAAACTCGCTACCGCTATGCGCGGGACGGGCGCTGGCAGGACGGATCCGTCGAGGATACGTGGCGGCGGGCGGCGCAGGCGTTGGCGGTGCCGGAAGGCTCCGGGCGAATCGAGTGGGCCGAGCGCTTCCGCGAGTTGCTGTCGGGATTCACGTTCCTGCCCGGCGGGCGCATCCTGGCGGGCGCCGGCACCCACCACCATGTCACCTTGTTCAACTGTTTCGTCATGGGCGTGGTGCCGGACTCGCTGGACGGCATCTTCACCGCGTTGCGCGAATCGGCACTGACCCTGCAACAGGGCGGCGGCATCGGCCTGGATTTCTCCGGTCTTCGGCCTTCGGGCCATCCGGCCTGGACCACGGGCAACACAGCCACGGGACCGTTGTCCTTCATGCGGGTCTGGAACGAAATGTCGGCCACCGTCCAGTCCCTCGGCCGGCGACGCAGCGCCATGATGGCGACCCTGCGCTGCGACCATCCCGATATCCTGGAGTTCATCGCCGCCAAGCGCGGCGGCGGGTTCGAACATTTCAATCTCGCGGTGCAGTGCACTGACGAATTCATGCAGGCGCTCGCGCAGGACGAGGACTGGGCGCTGGTCTTCCCGGCGGATGCCGGGCACGTGAGCCACGGCCCCGCCACGCCGAGCGTGCAGCGTCGTTGGCCGGGGCACGAGGGCGTCGTGAAATGCTGCGTGGTGAAGACGCTGCGCGCCCGCGCCCTGTGGGATGCGCTCACGGAAGCCGCCGCTGCCCACGGCGATCCCGGCGTGCTGTTCGTGGACCGCATCAATCGCGAGAACAACCTCTGGTACGACGAATTCATCACTGCCACCAATCCCTGCGGCGAAGTGCCCCTGCCGGCCTACGGCGCGTGCAATTTGGGTTCGTTCAACCTCACGGCGTTTGTGAGCGAGCCGTTCACACCCAAAGCGGCGTTCGACCACGAGCGTTTCCGCCGCCTGATCCCGACGGCGGTGCGCTTCCTGGACAACGCCATCGAAGTCTCCCAATACCCCTTGACCGCCCAGGCGGAGCAGGTTCGCCGCGCGCGGCGCATCGGCCTCGGCGTCACTGGCCTCGCCGACGCGCTCATCTTGTTGGGGCGGCGTTATGATTCCGACGCCGGCCGCGAGTTCGCGGCGGAAGTGTTCCGCGAGCTGCGCGACGAGGCCTACCGCGCCTCGGTGGATCTCGCCCGCGAGCGCGGGCCCTTCCCGGCCTACGACTTGGACTATCTGTCGGGTGCCTTCATCCAGCGGCTGCCGAGCGACATCAGCGGTGCCATGACCGTCCACGGCATCCGCAACAGCCATCTCCTGGCGCAGGCGCCGGGTGGAAGCATCAGCCTGTTGGCGGGCAACGTCTCCAGTGGTATCGAACCCGTGTTCGGATTCCGGGTGAAGCGCTACCTCCACGATGAGGCGGGGCGCGTCAGGCCCTACCCGCTGCTCGACGCTGCCTGGAAGCTGTGGCAGGAACGGCACGGCGGCGAGCCCCTGTCGGCGGCGTTTGTCACGGCCGACGAACTGAGCGCGGAGACGCAGCTCGAGATGCTCGGCGCCATCCAGCCCTACGTGGACAACTCCATTTCCAAGACCGTGGCCCTGCCGGCGGCGGCGGCGGGGCGAGACGCCGAACAGGCCTTCGATAGGGCCTATGCCCTGGGGCTCAAGGGCTGCACCGTGTTCGCCGAGGCCTCCCGGCGCGGCGTGATCCGCGGCGCCGAGACGCCGGCGGAGGCGGCCTGAATGGGTGTTGACCTGGATCAATGCGGGCCGGCGGTCGGGTATCTAAGCTGAAAAAGACACAGGTTTCGAGCGAATTGAAGCAGGAGGAATGACCATGAACATCACGCGTTATCAGCCCCGGGATTTCTTCCGGGACATGTCGGACCAGATGAACCGGCTCATGAGCGGCCGTCTGGACACTCTGTTGCTGCCCGAGGAGGCCGGCTTCGATGAGAAGGCCTGGCTCCCGGCGGTGGACATCAAGGAGGAGGCGGACAAGTTCCTGGTGCGCGCCGATCTGCCCGGCGTGGAACCCAAGGACATCGATGTCAGCCTCGAGAACGGTTCGCTTGCCATCAGCGGCAAGCGTGAATCGGAGGTCAAGGACGAAAAGGACGGCTATCGTCGCGTCGAGCGTGTATATGGCGAGTTCCATCGCCAGTTTGCGCTCCCGGATTCGGCAGATCCGGAGAAAGTGACGGCCAAGTGCGAAAAAGGCGTGCTGGAAATCACCATCGGCAAGTCCGAGGCCCGCAAGCCCAAGCGCATTTCGGTGAAGGCGTCCTGACGTCCCGGCGTGCGCGGTGCTCCCCGTTCCGCGCACGCCGCCCTATCCCCAGGACCACGGAGGAATAGCACCATGATTTCCGTGAAAAGCGATCCGCAACTGACCTGCCCCGAATGCGGCGAAGACCAGGCGGTGCCGGAAGCCGAACTCGCGGTCGGGTACCGCCTGCACTGCGAACACTGCGGCGCGGAATCGCGGCTCAGTCACTATCGTGAATCCGCGGACCAGCCCCCGGCATGGCGGCTCGAGAGCCTCCTTGCCGAGGAAGAGGAACGGAGGACGGGATGAACACGCAACCGATTCTCGTGCTGGTGGGTGATCGTGGCCGGGCGCGGCTGTTCGAGCTGGATCACGACGAGCCGCAGATGGCCGAACTCGAGGATCTGGTGAACCCCGGCTTCCGGCTGCACGAACGCGAGCTTTCCGGAGATCGCCAGGGCCGTGTGTTCAATCGTATCCGCAGGAGCCGCGCCACTCTGGGCGAGGCCCATGTGCACAAGCGCCTGGGTGCCGAGCGTTTCGCCCGGACAGTCGCGGGCCGGGTGCTTTCCCGCTGCCGCGCCGGCGCCTACGCGCGCGTATTCCTCGTGGCCGAACCCGAATTCATGGGCCTGCTCCGGCCACAGCTCGAGGCCGGACGCCTCAAGGCGCCCTTGAGCCGCATATCCAAGAACCTCACCCGGCACCCCGCCGCCGAGATACGCGGGCATCTGCCCCAGGACCCCTGGAAACGCCGCGCCTTGTGACGGCAGGCCCAAGCCCGCCTGGCCGCGGGCGCGGGAACTATGCATCATGACGGGGGTCGTAACGCAAAGGGAGGCACCATGAACACCCTGAACCTGCGCAAATCCACCTGGGCGGTGCTGTTCGTGTCGGCGCTCGCCGCCTGCGGCGGCGCGCCCTCGCAGCCGGCCGCCGCACCGGAACGCGTGCAGGCCCTCCAGGCGCAGGTGGACGATCTCTCCCGCGAGCTGACCCGCTTGCACAACGCCGTGCCCGCGGACCAGGAAGGAATCATGCACGGCTACTGGGACATGCTGCAGCGCCAGCTCCTCTACGTGCGGCGCATGCCCGGCATCGTGGCCCGTGGCTGCACCGACTGGACGCTCATGGATCCCGCGGTCATGGGCCGCGCGGCGGCGGGCGGGCCTGCGCCGTGCCCGACGGTGCACGCCGGTGCGCCCGCGGACGGATGGCCGTTCCCGGCGGACATGACCCCGAAACTCTTCGAGGTCATGATGCAGCACCAGCTCGAGATGCTGCGCTCCCAGGTGGCAGCCATCGTGGCGGAGCCGGACGACAACAAGCGCATCTACCTGATCCGGGACCACTACGACACCCGCTACCAGGACATCCAGATGGCCCTCGGCCGGAGCTGGATGTGGACGCCGTACGATCCCGCGACCCTGCCGGAGAGCCAGACGATGGGCGCGCAGCTCCTGCAGCAGTATTGCTCCCAGTGCCATCTCGCCCCGCGCCCCGACCTCTATACGCGCGCGGAATGGCAGCGCATCACGCGCACCATGCACGACATCATCCAGTCCCAGTCCAGGACGGAGATCATGGGCGTGCGTATGCCGGCGTCCGACGAGTTCGACCTGATCGTGTCCTACCTGGAATCCCACGCCCACGTGGTCCCGGCCGGCCCCTGAGCCGGAACCGCCGCTAGGCGGATCGGGCGGCGGCCAGGAGCGTGCGCAGTGCCGCCGCCACGGGCGGCGCCACGTCGATGAGCGAATCCGGCTGCGGCACGCTGTTGGTGACCGCGATGCGCGCCACGCCCGCCTGCAGGAGCGCCTGGCGTGCGCCCTCGGCGAACAGGCCGTGCACCGCGACGCACAGGGGCGCGGCGAAACCCAGTTCCTTGAGACGCCGTGCCGCCGCCACCATGGTCTCGCCGGTGGAGACGATGTCGTCCACCAGCACCGCCTGGCGGCCCCGCCAGCGGTCCGCGTCCGGCAACGACACCCGTACTTCGCGGTCCCCGAGGCGCTCCTTCGTAAGATGGGTCCAGGGCGCACCACAGTGCTGCGCCACCGCCGAAACCCACTGGGCGCTTTCGGCATCGGGGCCGATGAGCAGCGGGTCCCGCGCCTCGGCGCGAATCCATTCCGCCAGCGCCGGCGCGGCCTGCGCCGCGCGGTTCGGCTTGGGGAAGACCTGGGAGAGCGATGCCAAGCGGTGCAGGTGAGGATCCACGGTGACCAGCCAGTCGAAATGCCGCGCCAGAAGCGAGCCGAAGTGGCGCGCCGAGACGGTCTCGCCGGGATGGAAGCGCGTGTCCTGCCGCATGTAGGCGAGGTAGGGCGCCACCAGTCCCACCTGGCGTGCCCCCTGCTCGCGCAGCGCTTCGGCGGCGAACAGGAGCGGCAGGAGCTTCGGGTCAGGATCGGCGAGCGCGCACACCAGGGCAACCCCCTCCCCCTGGGGAGGGGTCTCGATGCGCACCAGAGTCTCGCGGTCCGGAAAGCGGTGCCAGGAAACCCGGCCTTGCGCCGCGCCGAGTTCCCGGGCGAGGAGATCGGAGAAGGGTTCGTTCCCCGGACAGGCGTAGAGGCGCATCAGTGGCGCTCCAGTTGCACCACTCCCGGGTGACGCGCCACGAATTCCAGGGTGTAATCCAGGTCGCCGCGGTTCTCCGCGTGCAGGCGGTAGAGCGGCTGGCCGCGCGTCACGTTTTCGTCGAGGCGCACCAGCAATTCGAGCCCCGCGGCCTTGGCCTGGGGTGCGCCGGCCAGTTTCGCTGCCCGCGACAGCAGCCGGTTGTCGATGGCCGTGACCCGGCCCGCGTGGTGAGCCGTGATTTCGTGGGTCTGGGTCGCGCGCGGCGGCTCGCGCATGCCGCCCTGGGCCTCGCAGATGGCCTCCATCTTGGCGAGCGCCTGGCCGTCCCCTAGCACCGAGAGCGCGAGGGTCCGGGCCTCCTCCCCGTGGGCCACGTCCGCGAGCTCCAGCAGCGCGGCGGCGATGTCCAGGGAATGTTCGCGCAGGTCCTCCGGCGCATTTGGCTCGTTGCGCAGCACCGCGAGCACGTCGCGCGCCTCCAAGGCCGGCCCGACGCCGCGGCCCACCGGCTGGCGGCCGTCGGTGACGAGCGTCTTCACCTTGAGTCCGATGGCGTGGGCGGTGTGTTCCAGCAGCCGCTGCAAGTCCAAGGCCGCATGTTCGGAGCGCACTTTCGCCGTCGGACCCACCGGCAGGTCCAGCACCACGTGGGTGGAGCCTGCCGCGGCTTTCTTGGACAGCACCGAGGCCACGAGTTGTCCCTCGCTGTCGAGGTCCAGGGCGCGCTCCACCCGCACCAGGATGTCGTCCGCGGGACTCAAGTGCACGGCGCCGCCCCAGGCGATGCAGCCGCCTTCCCGTTCCACCACCGCGCGCAGGGTGTCGAGGGAGAGTTCCACGGGGGCGAGGGTCTCCATGGTGTCGGCAGTGCCGGAGGGCGAGGTGATGGCGCGGGAGGAGGTCTTGGGCATCACGAGCCCGAGGCAGGTGGCAATGGGCACCACAACCATGGTGGTGCGGTTGCCGGCCAGCCCCCCGACGCAATGCTTGTCCATCACCCGCGGATAGGGCCAGGTGAGCCGTTCGCCCGCGTTCACCATGGCACGGGTGAGCGCGGCGACTTCCGCCCGGCTCATGCGACCGTTGGCGCAGCTCGCGATGAAGGCCGCCAGTTCCACGTCGGTGTAGCGGCCCGCCACCACGTCGCCGATGATGGCGTTCAACTGCGGTTCCTCGAGCCGCTGGTTGTAGACCTTGGCGCGCACGTAGCTCACGGAATCCACCGGCCTGGGGTGGGCGAAACTAGCCCGCTCGCCGGGTTGCGGCTGCAACAGATGCCAGGCGGCTTCGGAGCATCCCACCTCGTCGGTGCCGAGGAGTTCGCCGTAGACCACGTTGAGGGTGGCGGTGATGCGGCGCGCGCCGAGGCGCATTTCCACGCGGGAGTGGGCGGCGAAACCCTCGGAGCGGCACACGGGGCAATCGGCGCGCATGTACACCACCGGCTCCTGGTGGGTGTCGATGCCCAGCCGGCGGGGGACGAGGCTGTCGGTACGGCTATCGGCTTTCATGGGCTGGCAAGCATAACCCGGCGACATCCCGCCGCGGCGCTCAGGGCCGCGCGGCGGCGCCTTCGGAACAGAACACGTAATCCTGGCCGAACTGCGGCTCCGGATGGCAGGAGTAGGATTGGCGGTCCAGGTCCCGGAACGGCACCGCTACGCCTGGAGCTGCGGGCGGGCCGGGCGGGGTGCGCATCATCTGGGTGCTTTTCCACTGACGATAGAGGCGCTGGTTTTCCAGGTTCCAGCGGCAGGTGACGTAGGCGGGATCGGGGTAGTGCAGGCCGTGGGCGACGCAGTACTCGTCGTCCTGCCGGTTATCCGACAGTTCTTGCGCGTGCTGGCGATCCGCGTAGCTCGCGCAGCCTGCGGCCAGCAATGCCAGGAAGAAAACGCTTGGTAGTTTCATGATCGCCTCCGATGACGGTTTAGGCTCATTCGTGCCGCAGCGCCTCGATGGGCTGCAGCAGCGAGGCCTTACGCGCCGGATAGAAGCCGAAAAACGTGCCCACGGCGACGGATACGGTGATGGCGATCAGCACCGAGCCGGGCGTGACCAGGCTGTGCATGCCGAAGAACCGGTTGACCACCATCACGGTGCCCATCCCGAGCAACAGGCCCACGAGACAGCCGAACGCGGACACCAATACCGCCTCCGTGAGGAACTGGCCGAGGATGTCGGCGGGTTCTGCGCCTACCGCCATTCGCAGTCCCACCTCGCGGGTGCGTTCGGTGACCGAGACCAGCATGATGTTCATGATGCCGATGCCGCCGACCACCAGCGAAATCGACGCGATCAATCCGAGCAGCAGGGACATCACGCGCGTGGTGGAGGCGGCGGCGTTCGCAAGCTCGGTGAGGTTGCGGACGTCGAAATCCGGATCTTGGGTAGCGGAGATGTGGTGACGCTGGCGCAGCAGGGCATCGATCTCCTGCTGGACCGGGGTCAGGAGTTCGGCGCCGTCCGCCTGCACCATGATGAAGCGCACCGTGTCGGCAAACTGTGCGCCGAACAGCTTGCGCTGCGCGGTGGTGACGGGAATCAGGATAGTGTCGTCCTGGTCCTGGCCGCCGAAGCTCTGCCCTTTCGGCGACAGCAGGCCGATTACCTGGTACGGGCTTTTGGAGATGCGGATAGTCTGCCCTACGGGGTTGGCTGCGCCGAAGAGGTTGGCGGAGACGGTTTGTCCGAGGATCGCGACCCGTGCCGCGCTGCGCATGTCGCTGTCCGAGAAACCGGAGCCGGACTGCAGGGTCCAGTCACGCACGCGCAGGTAATCCGGGCTGGTCCCCATCACCACCGTGCTCCAATTGTTGGCGCCGTAGACGATCTGGGCGCCGCCGGGACTGCCCGGCGCCACCGCCGCCACGCCCGGCAGCTCGCGGATCGCGTTCGCGTCGGTCAGGTGCAGCGTCGGCGTGGAACCGGTGGCGAAGCGCAGCCCACCGCTGGTGCGCGCACCGGATATCACGATCAGCATGTTGCTGCCCATCGAGGAGATGATGGCGTCGACCGAGCTGCGGGCGCCGTTGCCGACCGCGAGCATGGCGACCACCGCTCCGACGCCGATCATCATGCCGAGCATGGTGAGGCCGGTGCGCATGCGGTTAACGCGCATCGCACGCCAGGATTCCCGCATCAGCTCGGAGTAGATCATGGCAGCGCCTTCCTGAGCGGCGGCGCCTTGGCCACCGGCCCGTCCTCGACAATGCGGCCGTCGTGGAAGCGGATCAGCCGCAGGGCGTGCCGCGCCACGTCCGGTTCATGGGTCACCAGCACGATGGTCAGGCGGCGCTCGCGGTTCAGGCCTTCGAAGATCGAGAGGATCTCGTCGCTGGTGCGGCTGTCCAGGTTGCCGGTGGGTTCGTCCGCCAGCAGCAGGGGGGCGTCGTTGACCAGCGCGCGGGCGATGGCGACACGCTGCTGCTGGCCGCCGGAAAGCTGCGGCGGCAGGAAGTCCATGAAGCGTTCCAGTCCCACCTGGGCGAGCATGTCGCGGGCGCGGCGCTCGCGTTCCCGGGCGCCGACGCCGGCATAAATCAGCGGTAGCGTCACGTTTTCGATGCAGTTCAGGCGCGGCAGCAAGTTGTAGCCCTGGAATACGAAGCCGATGAACCGGTTGCGCAGGTGGGCGCGCTCCTTGACGCTCATGGACTTCACCGCTTTGCCGTTCAGGTAATAGTCCCCGCCGCTCGGCACGTCGAGGCAACCCAACAGGTTCATGAAGGTTGATTTGCCGGACCCCGACGGGCCCATGACGGCGATGAACTCCCCTTCCTCAACCGTGAGGTTCACGTCGCTTAGCGCCTGCAGGTCGCCCGAGAGCAGGCG
The DNA here is from genome assembly GCA_050261675.1 of Bacillota bacterium. Taxonomy (GTDB): domain Bacteria; phylum Pseudomonadota; class Gammaproteobacteria; order Natronospirales; family REEB76; genus DASUBN01. Next base: position 24,582 of record JBLNDO010000027.1, on the reverse strand, counting down.
GTACCGCTTGCCCATGTGTTCGGTCCGGATGAGCGGGGCGGTCATGGATCAGAACAGCTGGAAGGGGCCGCGCTTTGCCGTCTGCTTCGCGGTGGCGAAGCCCGTTACCACGCTGTCGCCGACGCGCAAGTCGCCCGCCAGGATTTCCGTCTGTTGGCCGTCGGAGGCGCCCACTTTCACGGGCACCTGCCGAAGCGCGCCGTTCGCGAGCACATATACCACGCCGGTCGTGGCGGAGGATTCGGCGGGCGCGGCCGCTGCCCCGGCGACCCGGACCCGCAGGGCCGCGTTCGGCACGAGCAGCACGTGATGGCGCTGTTCGACGACGACATTGACATAGGCGGTCATGCCCGGGAGCAGCGCCTGGTCGTGGTTGTCGACCCCGACCACCACGTCGTAGGTGACCACGTTCTGCACGATGGTGGGGTTGAGGCGCACCTGGGCGACGCGGCCGACGAACTTTCGGTCGGGGTAGGCATCCACGGTGAAGTTCACCGGTTGGCCAAGCTGGATTTGTCCCACGTCGGCCTCGTCCACGGTGACGTCGATCTGCATGTTGCGCAGGTTCTGGCCGATGACGAACAGGGTGGGGGTCTGGAAGCTCGCGGCCACGGTCTGACCCACGTCCACCACGCGGTTGATGACGACGCCGTCCACCGGCGAGCGGATGACGGTGTAGGCCAGGTTGGTCCGGTCGCGTTCCAGTTGGGCCGAGGCGAGTTCCACCTGGGCCTGGGCCACCTTGCGGCCGGCCACTGCCTGGTCCACATCGGATTGGGACACGAAGCCGCTTTTCAGCAGCGGCGTCAGCCGCTGCTCATTGACTTGCGCAAGCAGCAGGTTCGCCTCGGCGTTGTGCAGGTTTGCCTGGCTCTGCGCCATTTGGGCCCTGAACAGTGTCGGATCCAGCTCCAGCAGGAGCTGGCCCTTCTTCACCCGGCTGTTGAAGTCCACATAGAGCTTCTGCACCGTGCCCGAGACCTGCGAACCGACGTTGACCTCGATCACCGGATTGAGGGTGCCGTTGGCGGAGACGGTTTGAATCACGTCACCGTAACGCGCGGGCACGGTGGTGTAGCTGGTCGCCGCCTGTTCCCCGTTGCGGAAGCTGAGATAGCCGAGCGCGCCGCCCGCCAGGATGACGACGACAAGCGCCGGCAGCCAGAAGCGCCGGGCGATTTTCGGCAGTTGCAACAACAAGGGTTTGCGGGTCGGAGCGTCCATGAAAACAGTGTGGCTCCGTGCCCCTTGGCCGGCGTTGATCTGAGTCAATCGGCGGCGTGGTAATGAGGCGTTTTTACGGCAGATTCGGCGTCACTTGAGCTTGCTGAGGAACGCGTCGAGCTTGGCGCGGAAGTTCATCTGGTCGATCTCCTGGGCGGTGACGCCGAGGGCCGCCCTGAGCGGCTTGCCGGCGATCGCGGCGGCCTCACGCGCGGCGTTCTCGGCGCCGCGGCCGCCGTAAGTGCAGGCGAAGGCCAGCGCCTTGAACTCGGTGCGGTGGCGGGCGATGTAGCTGCACATCGGCGCCGACAGGCGGCGCGCCCACACCGGCGCCATGAGTACCACGAGGTCATAGGCGCCGGGGTCCTTGCCGGTGGTGCGGATGCCGGGACGCCGTCCGAAAAGCACGTCGAGTATGCAGCGCAGGAAGCCCCAGCTGCCGAGGCGCGGCTGCACGTCGCTGATGGTCTCCAGGTCCCAGCCGGTGAGGCTCGCCATCTCCTGGGCGAGCGTCGCCGTGTATCCGGAGCGGGAGTAACAGGCGATGAGGCCCCTGGCCACGGTGCATCCTCCCTCAGGCGCGCTTGCGGGATTCCTGGAAACGCTGGTGACTGACGATCTCGGCCATGGCGCCCAGGCCTTCGGCGAAGGCTTCCAGCAGGTCGTCCAGCGCCAGCACGCCGATCAGCGCACCGGCCTTGTCCACCACCGGTACCCGGCGGATGCCCCGCCTGCGCATCACTTCGAGCACGTCCTGCAGTTCGTCGTCCTCGCTCGCGATCACGAGCTTCTCGCCCATGATGTCGCCGACGGTGAGTTCGTCCGGGTCCACGTCGCGGGCGATCACTTCCACCACGATGTCGCGGTCGGTGACCGTGCCCAGGGGTTTCTGCTCGGCATCGCCGTACTTCGTGACCACCAGGCTGCCCACGTGGTAACGGCGCATCAGTTCGGCCGCGCGGCGCACCGACTCGTCCTCGTGGACGAAGATGACCACCCGGCTGCACAGTTCTCCGATCTTCATGGCGGGCCTCGCTTGCCGTTTTAGATGATTTCACGCTACCCGCCCCGTGCCGTACCGGCCTTGACCTGGATCAAGGCAGGGCGGAGCACGGCGGCCGAAACTGTGCTCGAAAAGCCCTGCCGAACGGAGATCCCCCATGGTTCATTTGCCCCCCCGAATTATGTCGCGCTATGGCGCCTGCGGACTGTTGATCTTTCTTGGTTTTACCCAAGCTGCCGCGGCCGCGAACACCAACCTGCCGAATACACCCGCGAATTACCACCCGGACGTGCGCTTCACCCTCAAGACCAACATCGGCCCCAAGGGCATGACCTTCCAGGGCGTGGGCAACGGCATCGACGGCGTGGATAACCCCAACCTGCAGGTGCCGGTCAACGCGGTGGTGCAGATCACCCTCATCGACGGCGACGGCGCGGAGCACAACATCGCCGTGCCGGACTTCAAGGCCCTGTCGGACAACGTGACCGCCAAGGGCGCGAGCACGGTGATCGTGTTCCGTACCGACAAGGCCGGGACTTTCCCGTACTTCTGCACCATGCCCGGGCACCGGCAGGCCGGCATGGAAGGCAAGCTCACCGTGGGCGCGCCGACCGCCGCGGCTCCGGCGGAGGCGGCGGACATCAGCCGTGACCCGGCGGATGTCCCGTCGCCCGCCGGCACCCGCGGACCTACGAGGGTGCGCGTGGATCTCGAGACCGTGGAGGTCAAGGGGCGGCTCGCGGACGGTGCGAGTTACACCTACTGGACCTTCAACGGCAAGGTGCCAGGCCCCATGCTGCGGGTGCGCGTCGGCGACACCGTGGATCTGCACCTCAAGAACAACGCTTCGAGCCGCATGATCCATTCCGTGGACCTGCACGCGGTGCTGGGCCCCGGCGGCGGCGCGGGCGTGCTGCAGGTTCCCCCCGGCGAGGAGAAATCCATCACCTTCAGGGCCATGATGCCGGGCCTGTTCGTCTACCACTGTGCCACGCCCATGGTGGCGAACCACATTGCCAACGGCATGTACGGCATGATCCTGGTGGAGCCGGAGAACGGTCTGCCCAGGGTGGACCACGAGTTCTACGTGATGCAGGGTGAGATCTACACCACCGCCCCGTTCGGGCAGCACGGCAACCAGGAGTTCGACGTGCAGAAGCTGCTCAACGAACAGCCGGAGTACTTCGTGCTCAACGGCGCCGTGGGCGCGCTCAGCAAGTACCACCCGATGCATTCCAAGGTGGGCGATACGGTGCGCATCTATTTCGGTGTCGGCGGTCCGAACTTCACCTCGTCCTTCCATGTCATCGGCGAGATCTTCGACCACGTCTACAACCTCGGCTCGCTGGTGACGCCGCCGGTGGAGGACGTGCAGACCGTGAGCGTGCCGCCCGGCGGGGCCACGGTGGTGGATTTCAAGACCCTGGTGCCCGGTCGCTACATGCTGGTGGACCACGCGCTGTCGCGCATGGAGCGGGGTCTCATGGGCTTCGTGATGGTGGACGGCGCCGACAACCCGGACATCTACCACTCGGACTTTGCGCCGGCGCCGAATTCCGGACATTGATTCACAAGGCCGCGCCCCGGCCCGATCCGGGCCGGGGCGCGGTCGTCTTCAGCGCAGCTTCAGGCTCACCTGCACCACGCTCGTCTCCCCGGTCACGGGCGCTTCCTTGAAGCCCAACCGCCGGCACAGGCCGCGCATGGCGGGATTGTCGGCGAGCACGAGGCCGAAGAATTCGCCCACGCCGCGGCTCCTGGCGTAGGCCGCGAGCCGCTCGAGCATCTGCAAACCCAGACCCTGGCGCCCAAAGGCCTGGCGCACCAGCAGCGCGAACTCGGCCTTCTCATTGTCTGGGTCGGCGGCGTAGCGCACCACGCCCTGGATCTCGCGGTCCGCCGGGCCGTCCGCGCCGGTCAACACCAGGGCCATCTCCCGGTCGTAGTCGATCTGCGTCAGGCGCGCGGCGAGGGTGTGGGGGAAGGCCTTCATGGGCACGTGGAAGCGCTGCCGCACTTCCTCGGGTGTGAGCAGGTCGAAGGTGCGTCCCAAGGCCGGTTCGTCCTCCGGCACGATGGGCCGCAGGCGAAAGCGCCGGCCGTCGCGGGCGGCGATATCCTGCTCTAGTTCCTTGGGATAGGGCTTGATGGCGAGCCGTTCCTCCGGCGAGCCTTGCGCCTTCGCGACGCGTACCCGCGCGTCCAGGGCCACGACGCCGCGGGTGTCGGCCAGGAGCGGGTTGATGTCGAGTTCCAGCACTTCGGCGAGGTCGGCGGCGAGTTGCGCGAGCTTGACGAGCGTCAGCGCCACGGCGTCGAGATCCACAGACGCGTGGTCGCGATAACCCTTGAGCAGGCGGTAGACGCGGGTCTCGCGGATGAGGGAGTGGGCGAGCCGCATGTTGAGGGGCGGGAGCCCCAGGGTCTTGTCGGCGATCACCTCCACGGCGGTGCCGCCCTGGCCGAAGAGGATCACCGGGCCGAATTGCGCGTCGGTCACGATGCCGGCGATGAGTTCCTGGGCTTCGCGGCGCTGCACCATGGATTGCACCGCGTAACCCTCGATCCGCGCCTCGGGACGCTTGGCGCCCACCGTGGCATGCATGGCGAGCGCTGCGGCGCGCACCGCGTCCGGATCCGGGAGCCCCAGGGCCACGCCGCCTACGTCGGACTTGTGGGTGATGTCGGGCGAGGCGATCTTGAGGGCGTAGGGGCCGGGGAGCGCGTGTGCCGCTGCCGCGGCGGCGTCCGGGTCAGCGGCGAAGCGCGTCGGGACCACCGGCACGGTGTAGGCTTCGAGCAAGGTCTTGGACTCGATTTCCGTGAGCCATTCGCGTCCCGCGGCGAGCGCTGCCGCGATGACCTGGCGGGCCGCGGCCGTATCCGGCTGGAACGCCTCCGGCAGGGACGGCGGCGTCTCCATCAGCATGTTCTGGTTGCGGCGGTAATCGGCGAGGTACATGAAGGCGCGTACCCCTTCCTCGGGCGTATCGAAGGTCGGAACGCGGTTCGAGGAGAGCAACTGGCGTGCCTTCACCACCGCCTCGCCGCCCACCCAGCTCGTGAGGATGGGCACGCGGGCCCGCGCGCCGGCGATGCCGGCCACCGCGCCGGCGATCTCGTCCGGGTCGCTCACCCCCGTGGGGCAATACAAGGCCAGCACCGCGTCCACGCCGCGGTCCTGTAGCACCGCCTCCAGCGCGGCGCGGTAACGTGCGCCGTCGGCGTCGCCGATGATGTCCACCGGGTTGCCGTGGGACCAGGCGGCGGGCAGGAGCTTATCCAGCGCCGCGCGCGTGGTCGGATCCAGTGCGGCGAGTTCGCCGCCGCTCTGCATCAGGGCGTCGGTGGCGAGCACGCCCATGCCGCCGCCGTTGGTGAGGATGGCGAGACGGTCGCCCTGCGGCGGATGTTGCAGGCTGAGGACGTCCACCGCGTCGAACAGCGCCGTCAGGTCCGGCACCCGGAGCATGCCAGCGCGGCGGAAGGCGGCGTCATAGACCGCATCGGCGCCGGCGAGCGCGCCGGTATGGGTGGCGGCGGCGCGCGCCGCTTCGGCGTAACGCCCGCTCTTCACCACCACCACGGGCTTGATGCGCGAGGCCGCCCGCGCCGCGGACATGAACTTGCGGGTGTGGCGGATGCCTTCCACGTACAGGAGGATGGAGCGGGTGGCGCCGTCCCCGGCGAGGTAATCGAGCAGGTCGGCGAAATCCACGTCCGCCATGTCGCCGAGCGAGATGAGGTGCGAGAAGCCGATGCCGCGGGGCCGCGACCAGTCCAGCACCGCCGCGAGCAGCGCCCCCGACTGGGTGACGAAGGCGGTGTGGCCGGGGAGCGCCGGCGCGTGGCTGAAGCTCGCGTTCAGCCCCAGCACGGGGTTGAGCACGCCGATGCAGTTCGGCCCCACGACACGCAGGTTCAAGGGACGCGCGGCGTCGAGCAGTGCCTGCTGCAGCGCCTTGCCCTCGGTACCGCTTTCGCCGAAACCGGCGCTCACCACGATCACCGCGCGCACGCCGCGTGCGCCGAGTTGCCTGACCAGCGCGGGGACCGTGCGCGCCGGGGTGCAGATGACGGCGAGGTCCGGTGCCTGAGGCAGGGCGGCCACGTCTGGCCAGCAGGGCCGGCCGAGGATGGTCTGGTACTTGGGATTCACGAAATAGCTGGGGCCGTGGAACTGCTCCGCCAGATTCTTGGCGAGCACGTGGCCCACCTTGCCCGGCTCGGCGCTGGCGCCGATGAGGGCGACGCTGCCGGGATGCAGCAGGTAGGCGAGGTTGCGCGTGGTCACGGCTTTGTCCCCGGGAAGACCCTTTGGCCCGTATCCTAACCCCGCGGACCCGTTCCGGCGGGCGCAGTGCGGCCTTTCGCCCGCCGGGCTTGACCTAGATCAGCGCCGCCGGCTCCCCTCGGCGCGATGCTGACAATATCCCCCACGTGGGTGTTCCGGAGTCGCCATCATGAGCAAGCCCACCCAGATCATGGTCGTGATGGACAGCGCGCTGGAGATGAGTCCCGCCGTGCTGCGCGGCCAGGCCCTGGCCCGCAAGAGCGAGGCGGTGCTCCTGCTGCGCTCGTTCGAATACGAACGCCGCGTCGAGCAGGCGTCGAAGCAGGGTTTCGATCTCGCCGCCTATCTGCAGGCCCGGCACGCGAGGCTGGAACAGGTCGCCCAGCGGCTGCGCGAGACCGGCGTGAAGGTGGAAACTCAGGTGGTCTGGGGCCATCCGATGGCGGAGCAGATCCTGTTCGAGGTGCTGGCGGTGAAGCCCGCGCTGGTGATCAAGTCCGCCAGCCAGGCCTATGCCTTCAGCCGCGCCTTCCTGTCCGGTCTCGACTGGCGGCTCCTGTCCCAGTGCCCGGCGCCGCTCATGCTGGTGCACCCCGGTTCTCCGAGCGTGCCGAAGAAGATCCTGGCGGCGCTGGACCCCCTGGACGAGCACGGCAAGCCCCATGAGTTGAACGCCGACATCCTGCGGGAGGCGATTTCACTTTCCATGCAGTGCAACGCCGATCTCGACGTGGTGAACGCCTTCGAGTACATCCCGTTCGGCGGCGAAGCGGAATACGCCGGCTGGCGGCCGGACCTGGTCATGTACGAGGAACTGCGCAAGGTCCACGCCGAGGGGCTCTACAAGCTCGGCCGGCAATACAGCATCCCGCCGGGCAAGATGCACATCCTGAACGGCGAGGCTTCCCGCGCGATCACCGGTTTCGCCGCCCAGGTGCACGCCGATCTCGTGGTCATGGGCAGCGTCTACCGCAGCGGCCTGAAGCACCTGTTCCTGGGCAGCACCGCGGAGGGCGTGTTCGATCGCCTGGGCTGCGACCTCCTGGTGCTGAAACCCGCCGGCTTCGCGGCCGAACTGGCCGGCCTGTTGGAGCCCGCGAAATCGCGGGCTGCGTGAGCGCCATGCCCCTCACCGCCAAGGGCCGGAAGATCCTCCGCAATATGCAAAAAGAATACGGTCCCACCAAGGGCCGTTCCGTGTTCTATGCTTCTATCAACAAGGGATTGATCACGGGCGCGGAGGCCATGCCCGCGCGCCGCGGGAACCTCGCCCGCAAGGGGCCGCTCAGGGAAACCCCTAGAGGCCGCGTCACCCGCGATTGATGCAGATCAAGGCGGCCCGGGGGTGGCCCCCCTAGGCTGTGCCCACGCTGGGAATCCAGCATACCTGCCGACCTAAGGAGTGAGTCATGGAAACGAGGGGTCTGATCTCCGTTTGGCTGCGCGCCGTCCTGCTCTTGGCCGCGGTCTTCATCACCCAACAGGCCCAGGCCGTGCCGAGCTTCGCCCGGCAGACCGGCCTCGCCTGCAATGCCTGCCACACCATCGCCCCGCAGTTGAACGCCTTCGGGCGCTTCTTCAAGCTGCACGGTTACGTCTTGGGGCCGGACAAGCTGAGCGGCGGCACCAGCCAGCTCAGCATCGACAAGTTCCCGCCGCTCTCGGCCATGGTGATCCTCTCGGACACCCAGACCAGCAAGGCGCAGCCGGACACCGCGATCCCGGGGGCCCAGGCGCAGAACGGCTCGGCGGCCTTCCCGCAGCAGCTCAGCGTGTTCTACGCGGGCGCGGTCTCCGAGCACATGGGTGCGTTCATGCAGATCACCTACGAGCAGCCCGCCGACCACTTCAGCATCGACAACACCGACTTCCGCTACGCCCGGGATGTGAACTGGGACGGCCATAGCATGGTGTGGGGCGTGACGCTCAACAACAGTCCCACGGTGCAGGACGTGTGGAACAGCACGCCCGCCTGGGGCTTCCCCTTCATCTCCTCCGCCGTGGCGCCGGGACCCACCGCGGCGCCGCAGCTCGCGGGCGCCTTGGCCCAGAGCGTCGCGGGCGTCGGCCTCTACGGCTGGCTGGACAACAGCTGGTACGGCGAACTGACCTTCTACCGCTCGAGCCAGGCCGGCGTGGCCCAGCCCTACGACAGCACTTCAAGCGCGATCCTCTCCGGTTACACCCCGTACGAGCGCTTCGCCTGGGAGCACGCGTGGGCGGGGGACACGGGTCAGCACGACCTGGAGATCGGGCTCATCGGCATGCAGGTGCACCAGTATCCGGGCGGCGGCAATCCGCTCTCGGGCGCCACCGACGACTACAACGACACCGGAGTGGATGCCCAGTACCAGTACGTCATGTCCACGGATTCCTTCGCGCTGCACGGCCTCTACATCCACGAACAGCAGAACCTCAACGCCAGCAGCAAGCTCGGGCTTTCCGCCCCCAGTGATCACCTGAATTACTGGAACGTTAACGCGAGCTATTATTGGGACGGTGCCTACGGCCCGACGCTCGGCTACTTCAACACCCAGGGCAACAACGACCCGGTGCTGTACGCGCCGGCGCCGCTGACCGGCAGCGCCACCGGCTCGCCGAACAGCAGCGGCTGGATCGCCCAGTGGACCTGGTTGCCGGCCATGAACATGCAGGTCACCGCCCAGTACTTCCTGTACGACAAGTTCAACGGCGCTTCCACCAACTATGACGGCTCGGGCCGCAATGCCTCCGACAACGACACCCTGTATGTCGCACTGTGGGTGCTGTGGTAAGCCGGCACGTCAACGAAACAACGAACTGGAGAATGCCATGAAGAATCTCTTCCACCTCATCGCCCTGACCGCGGCTCTGCTCCTGGCCGGTACGGCCTTCGCCGCGGACCACGTGGTCCAGGAACTCAACAACGGACCGGACGGGGCGTTCATCTTCAGCCCGTCCTACATCCTGATCCAGCCGGGCGACACCGTGACCTTCACGCCCACCGACCAGGGCCACAACAGCGAATCGGTGTTCCTGCCGGAGGGCGCCACGGCCTGGAAGGCCGAGATCTCCCAGCCCCTCACCGTGACCTTCACCAAGCCGGGGGTGTACATCTACCAGTGCACGCCCCACAGCATGTTCGGCATGGTGGGGGTGATCGTGGTGGGCAGCGCCGTGAACGCCGATGCGGCGAAGAAGGCGGCGGCCGACCTGGAGAAGAAGCAGATCATGAACCAGGGCCGCATCACGGCCATCATGAAGAACGTGCACTGAACGCAGGTTCACGCGAACAACAAGAAAAAGGACGGCCGACGAGTGAGAGTGCGGGGTTTTCGCGTGAGTGATTTGGGCCGCGACATGCTCGCGGTCCTTTTTTTCAAGCTCTGCGCGATCCTGCTCTTGTGGGAGCTGTTCTTCGGCCCCGCGCACACCGTCGTCGTCACCCCCTCGAAGGTGGACGCCGCCCTGTTCGGTGCGCCGCCCGCGCCACCCCCTGCCAAACCCCGGAGCTGAGCCATGGAGTCCCTTGATCCGGTCCTGTTGTCGCGGGGGTCTGCAGAAGGGAAGCAAGACAGGGGCCGCCAGGGCTAGGCGGGAAGAAACCCGCCGCCGCCGCGGTTTATCATGGCGAGATGACCGGAACCGAGGACAAGCGCTGCGTCCTGTTGCTGGTGTTAGCCGGGGCGGTTTTCTGGGCCGGCGCAGCCTGGGCCTACGACGATCCGTACTCGCCGGGCGGCAGCACGCTGCTGGATCTCGGGCGTTACCGCACGCCGTTCGAGTACGCGGACGGCGACCACGTGGCCCACGTGGGCCGTTACGGCGTGGCCTTCTTCCAGCCCATCGCCGACGATTTCGACTTCAGCCTGCAGGGCGGCTACCTGACGCTGGACGTGGACGGGGAGCCGCCCACCACGCCGCTGGATTTCACCGGCCGTTATCTCGGCCTCGGCGCGCGCTACGAATCCACCCAGGGCAACTACCTCAACTTCTCGGCGGAGGCGACCTACACCTGGCACGACGTGGACGCGAGCGGGGTCAACACCCAGTCGAACGTCACCTTCTACGAGGGCTGGAGCGCCTTCGGGCCGGTGCTGCGCTGGCAGCGCTGGCGCTTCAGCTTCGGCGGATACCTGCAGACCATTACCGGCACTGAAACCGACGGCAGCGGCCTGAACAGCCGCCGGGATTTCAGCGCCGGCCGTTCCGGCGGCGCCTATGCCGGTTTCGCCTTTTATCTGGACGAGACCGGTTCCATCGGCGTCTACGCTACGTCGGGTGCCCGACAAGGTCTTAAGTTGGTGTTTAAACGGGAGTTTTAATTGGTATGCTTGAGGGAGGGGTAATCTAAAGCCGTCGGAGGGATCATGCTGATCTTCCTTTGGATCGTGGGCGCCATCCTCTTGTTCCTGCTGCTCGTGGCCATCCACGATGTCGCCCAGCGGCGCCACGCGGTGGTGCACAACTACCCCGTCATCGGCCACCTGCGTTATTTCCTCGAGTTCATCGGCCCGGAACTGCGCCAGTACTGGGTGGCGGACGACAAGGAAGAGCTGCCCTTCAACCGTAGCGAGCGCAGCTGGATCTACGCCACCGCCAAGGGCCAGAATAACTTCTTCGGCTTCGGCACCGAGGAGCAGCAGTACTCCGTCGGCTATCCCATCATCAAGAACGCCGCCTTCCCGTTCCCGGAGAACAAGGCGGTGTACCTCGGCGGCGATGCGAGTGCCGTGCCCTGCCTCAAGGTGCTGGGCGGTACCCACAAGCGCAAGAAGGCTTGGCGCCCGACCTCGGTGGTGAACATCTCCGCCATGTCCTTCGGCGCCTTGGGCAAGAACGCCATCTCCGCCCTGAACCTGGGCGCGAAGCAGGCCCACTGCTACCACAACACCGGCGAGGGGGGCTTGAGCCCCTACCACCTGCTGGGCGGCGACGTGGTGTTCGAGATCGGCACCGGCTACTTCGGCTGCCTCGGCAAGGACGGCAAGTTTTCGATGGAGGTGCTCGCGGAGAAGTGCGCCCGTTATCCGCAGATCAAGGCCATCGAGATCAAGCTTTCCCAGGGGGCGAAGCCCGGCAAGGGCGGGGTGCTGCCGGGCGCGAAGGTCGTGCCGGAAATCGCCGCCACCCGCAGCGTGGAGCCCTACAAGGACTGCATCTCGCCCAACGCCCACAGCCAGTTCCACGATGTGGACAGCATGATCGACTGGATCGAGCGCATCGCCGACCGCACCGGCCTGCCGGTGGGCATCAAGTCCGCCATCGGCGAGACCGCGTTCTGGGAGCAGCTGGCGAAGCGCATGAAGAAGCGCAAGGAAGGGCCGGACCACATCACCATCGACGGCGGCGAGGGCGGCACCGGCGCCGCGCCACTCACCTACACCGACCACGTCTCGCTGCCCTTCAAGATCGGCTTCGCGCGGGTTTACCAGATCTTCCAGAAGGCCGGGATGTCGGAGCAGATAGTGTGGATCGGCAGCGGCAAGCTGGGATTCCCCGATAGGGCGGTGGTGGCCTTCGCCATGGGCTGCGACATGGTGAACGTGGCCCGCGAGGCCATGATGGCCATCGGTTGCATCCAGTCCCAGAGCTGCCACACCGGCCATTGCCCCACGGGCATCACCACCATGAGCCCCTGGCGCCAGGCGGGCCTGGATGTGGACATCAAGGCGGCGCGCTGCGCCAACTACTTCAAGGGTTTCCGCAAGGAGCTGGTGGCGCTGGCCCATACGGCGGGCTACGAGCATCCCTGCCAGTTCCAGGGCAAGGACATCGAGATCTCCACCGGCGTCAACCGCTTCACGCCGCTGGACGAGATCCTGGGCTACCGGGCGGACAAGACACGCTTCAAATCCATGCAGGAGCTGGCCAAGGCATGAAGACCCTAATCGCGTTCCTGATGGTGCTCGCGCCCCTCGGCGTGTGGGCGGACGATTCCACCCCCGTGCAGTTGAATATCAGCTATTCCGGCGCGGGGCAGTTCACCTTCGAGAAGAACGCCTACAACTACGCGGGGCTATTGCAGGCCATCCGCGCCGAATACGGCGCCCAGCACATCGCCACCATCACCGTGGACATGGGCGACGACACCAACTTGGCCGATCGGCTGAAGGTCTGCCGCCTGAAGCTGGACACGGGCGCCCAGGTGTCGGTCACGTTCACCAGCAATGGGCAGCAGAACACCATCTACTGCAACTAAGAGCTGCTGCGCTTGGTATGTTGTAGTTGAATGGCTGCTTTCGGCAGCCGAAAGCAGCCATTCAATATATTCGAATTGATTTATCTTTTAAGTAGCGGTCTGAAGCTTTCCGAGAAGCCACTGCAATCCCGCCAGATGCTGCTGGTCGTGGCTGCAGAGGTAATGCACCAGGCTTTGCAGGGTGACAGGGCCATAACCCTCGAATTCCGCTTTGCGTGAGAGCTGCTGCGGGCTCAAGGCTTTGAGCATCTCCAGTGTCTTCGCCCTCGCTTGTTTTAACTCCGCCAATACCTGCTCCGCATCCTGCTTGTGGTAGGACCGGTCCCGGGCCAGGGCGTCCGTATCCAGGGAAGGAAGCCGGGGGCGATTTTCATCGAGAGTCCGCTGGAAGCGGACCCGGTAACCCTCGATCTCCACGTCCCGCACATGGCAGATTTGTTCTATGGCGGTGAGATGTTCGCTGGGGATACCCTCCCAGGCGGCCGGCTTCCAATGCTTGGATTCCGCCGGTATCGCAGCGTAATGAGCTTCGAGCTGGGCGGGAAAATCCGCGAGTGCTTTTAGGGTGATGGGATCCATCACCCGATTTTATCAGGGCGCAGCGGCGAGTCCGGACCTGTGCCGGACTCGCCGGGTGCAAAAGTCCAGGGAAGGGCTTTTGCGCGTAATAAATCAGGGCGCTTCGCGTAGCCAGCCGCCGGCGGCCTGCTGCGGCACCGGATCCCCGGCGCGCGACACCCAGGCGGCAAGCGCGTAACGCGTCGCCTTGACCTTGACCGGCGGCGGCAAGTTCACGATGCCCTGGTAATTGCCTGTCTTGTCTTCGGTCAAGCTGCCGGCTGTGTCCGAAACCACCAGGAAGTCGTGACGCAGGGTCACACCCTTGTTCTCGCCATCGCCCACGGCCACGTCCACGCCGAAGGCCAACAAGGTCACATGGGCCTCGTAGCGATCACCGTGAGACGTAGTAGGCGCGAAACGGACCGTCACCTTACGGCCGTCGGTACTGAGGTTCAAGGCACCGACCTTCGAGCTATCGTCCGGCCGCAGCGGCTGGTCCAAAACCCAGCCGCGCCAGTCATGGCCGTCCAGAACGAACTGGGGCGTGTAGACCACATGGCCGGCGAGACTGTCGGCCTGGGCGGCAATCTCCTGTTGGCGTTCGGTGTAGGCGGGGCTGTCGAAGGGGTCGCGCCAACCCAGATAGTCCCAGTAATCCACGTGGAAGGTCACGGGCACGAGCTGCTTCCACAGGCGCGGGTCCTGTTGCAGGCGCGAGATCCATTCCTCGGCGGGCGGGCAGCTGCTGCAGCCTTCGGAGGTGTAAAGCTCCAGCACGCTTACCCGCGTCTCGGGACCCGTGATGGTCTGGGGCGCGGCAACCACGTTGGCCGAAAGGCCAAGGCCGATTGCCAGTGATAACCCAATACTTCTGCGCATTCCGACTCTCCGAATTGTCTGAGATTCTAGACCTTGGTTGAGTGGATTTATTACCTGTCTTATTGGGGTGCCGCGCTAAAAGCGATGGATTTTGCTTATCTGGCTAGGCGCGGCCGTCTCGAGGAGCCCGGAGCGTACTCTTATCGTACGTGAGGACTCCGAGTGGCGGCCGCAACGACGCCAGGAAGCAAAAGACGCGTTTTTAGCATGTCGAGTAGAATATCGCCGCATGAAACTGTCAGTGAATCAAAAGAAACTGGAGAAGCGCCTGCGCCATCAGGTGGGGAGCGCCATCCAGGACTTCAACATGATCGAGGCGGGCGACAAGGTCATGGTCTGTCTCTCGGGCGGCAAGGATTCCTACACGCTCCTGGATGTGCTGCTGAAGCTTCAGGAGAGCGCGCCGGTGGAGTTCGAGCTCCTGGCCGTCAATCTCGACCAGAAGCAACCGGATTTTCCCGAGGAAGTGCTGCCTCGGTATCTCACGGAGCTGGGCGTGCCTTTCCGCATCCTGGAGCAGGATACCTACAGTGTGGTGAAGCGGGTGGTGCCGGAAGGCAAAACCATGTGCGGCCTGTGCTCCCGGCTGCGCCGCGGCGCCCTCTATTCCTTCGCCGCCGAGAACGGTGTCACCAAGATCGCCCTTGGCCACCACCGGGGCGACATCCTGGAGACCTTTTTCCTGAATCTCTTCTACGGCGGCAAACTTCGGGCCATGCCGCCCAAGCTCCTCTCGGACGATGGCAAGCACGTGGTGATCCGGCCCTTGGCTTACGTGGAAGAGAAGGACATCGCCAAGTACGCGGCCCTGCGGGAGTTCCCCATCATCCCCTGCAACCTCTGTGGCTCCCAGGAACATCTGCAACGCAAGGCGGTGAAGGCCATGCTGGCAGAATGGGAGCGCAAGTTCCCGGGCCGCACCCAGAGTATCTTTTCGGCCCTCTCCAGCGTGGTGCCGGAGCATTTGCTGGACCCACGGCAGTTCGATTTCGCTGCCCTGGGCGCCAAGTCCACGCCGCGTACCGACTGGCTGGATTCCGAACCAGCAGAGCAGGGTTCCGATCCCATCATGGCGACGGTGTCGGTCGACGACCTCAAGCAAACCCTGCGCAAAACCTCCAACTCCTCTATCCAATGAGTGCCGCGAGCGAAAAGCTCTTCTCCTACGGCACTCTTCAACATGAATCTGTCCAACTGGCTAATTTCGGCCGCCGGCTCAAGGGCCGTCCCGACGTTGTTGTGGGCTGGCGGCTTTCCACAGTCGAAATCCGCGATCCCACGGTCCTGGCCCAGAGCGGCCTCGCGGTGCACAAGATCCTGGTGCCGGGGAATCCCACTGACGAGGTGAGCGGTGTGGTGTTCGAGGTCAGCCCGAAGGAACTGGAAGCCGCAGACGGCTACGAGACGGACGCCTACAAGCGCGTGAAGGTGAGGCTGAAATCCAGCACGGAAGCCTGGGTTTACGTAGCCAGCTGACCGCTTACCAGCAGTCCCCTGAGCATTCGGGCAGGAACGGTCGATGCAGCACGAAGACCACTGCAGTGCGCCCGGCGATGGAGATCAATAGTGCGACCACGAGCTGAACGCTAAGCGGAACCTTGGTATTTGCGTATCTCTTTAGGAGCCAGGCGCTGAAGGGGCAGGCAGCGATCCCGGAGAACAGCGCAAACCAGCCGTTGGTTATCGGCCATGGCCCTTCGTGTATGAGAAGCGCCAAGCCGCCTACGCTGAGCACAAGCCCCCAAATCCAGGCCACTGCCTGCGCGAAGACCAATCCGATTCTGCTCAATAGCGTCGGGGGCTTCTTGACGGCCACGGCGGCAACGGCAGCCGCCAGCAGCAGGACGGCATACACGGAGAAGATAACGAGATGCTTCATCGCGGTCTCCCGAGGCGTACCTGGATTGGATTATTGGGCGCTGGATTCTCGTAGATTTGGCATGGGGCATGCCCCGGTTGGATAGAACGATTGTGCGCGCGGTGGCCGGGTTCACGGCCAGATGACGCAGAGCAAGCTACGTGAAACTTTGGCCGATATTTCTGGTCTCTTTTGATGAATATCGTCGGATTTTCAGGGGCGCCGGAGAGTTAGGTTGAACCGGGCATGGAAATGAAGCGGCCACCTGCGCCTCGGGCGATGGAAGATTGGGTGTTTCAGGCGCCCGGGAACATCGCTCGTATCGAAGCCTGCTTCAAGGGCGCCCCCTTTGCGCCGCATCGTCATGACACCTATGCGATCGCCATCACCTTGGCGGGCGTGCAGAGTTTCGATTACCGGGGCACCACGCGCCATTCGCAAGCGGGCGGGCTCGTGGTGTTGCACCCCGATGAACTTCATGACGGTCGCGCAGGTGACGAACGACCCTTCAGATACCGGGCCCTGTATGTTGCGCCGTCACTCTTGCAGGAGATACTCGGCGGAGTTCCCTTGCCCTACGTGGACGGCGGGGTGTCAACCGATCCCAGGCTGCGTCGCCCGGCTTGGGCCTTGCTCGAAGACCTGGCGCATCCGCTGGGAGAACTTGAGCAGCAAGATCTGGTCTATGAACTCGCAGTCGCCCTCCAGGCAGTTGCGGGCAAGGCCCGTTCGCCGGGCGCGGTGAATCGGCAGGCCGCAAGATTGGCGCGCGATTACATCGAGGCTCACATCGGTTGGAATTTTTCCCTGGACGCGCTGGAGCTCGCAACCGGTTGTAACCGTTGGCAGTTGTGCCGCGATTTTCGCAAGTTCTTTGGAACCAGCCCGCATCGTTACTTGCTTGCACGGCGACTCGACCTCGGGCGGCGCCTGATGTCTGCGGGACGTACCGCGGCGGAGGCCGCTCAAGCCTGTGGATTTGCGGACCAGAGTCATTTCGGGCGTACTTTCAAGAAGACCTTCGGGCTGACCCCGAATCGCTGGTTGCATGCCTTGGTGCACGATCGTTAGAGCCCGACGGCCAGCGGGCCAGTGATGCATCCGCGTAAATGCCGCTACCGAAAATTGCGCCAGACAGGCCTGATGTTGTCGGGCAAGGCCGTTTCAATACCGGGTTGTAGCCAAGGCGATGGCGCATGAAAGTCGGAACCGACTGACGCCGCCAGTCCGAAGCGCTGTGCCAAATGCAACGCGGTGTGGAACTCGTCCGGGTTGCCGCGGCCGCTCACGATTTCCATTCCGTCGCCGCCCGCCTGCTTGAAGGCCGTGATGGCCTTCACCAGCCAGGCGCGGGTAAGGCCGTAGCGGAAGGGATGGGCGAGGACCGCCACGCCGCCGGCACCGTGGATCCAGCCGATGGCTTGCTCGAGGCTCGCCCATTCGGCGGAGACGTGGGCGGGTTTGCCGCGGCCGAGCCATTTTTTGTAGGCCTGGGCTTCGTCCTTCACATGGCCCGTCTGGTGCAGGAAGCGGGCGAAATGGGTGCGGGTGAGTCTCGCACCTTCCGCGAGCCGTTCCGCGCCCGCATGGGCGCCCTCGATGCCCTTCGCTTCCAGCCTTCTCCCGATTTCCGCGGCCCGCGCGTCGCGCACCGCTTGCAGCCGCGCGAGGCCGGCGTTCAGGGAGGCGTTTCCCGGGTCTACATCCAGGCCCACCACGTGCAGGGTCTTGCGTTCCCAGCTGACGGAGATTTCCACGCCCGCCACGAAGCGGATGCCGGCTTTCGCCGCCGCGTCGGCGGCTTCGCCGATGCCGTCCAGGGTGTCGTGGTCCGTGAGAGCGAGGAGCGTGACCTCCCGCTCCCCGGCCAGCGCCACCAGCTCCTGGGGGGCGAGGGTACCGTCGGAGCAGCGCGAATGGGTATGCAGGTCGATCAAGCGTCCAGGTCCGGGATCAGCATGCTCTCGAGGCGGGCGATATAGTCCTTGAGTTGCAGCTTGCGCTTTTTCATGCGCGAGATGTGCAGCTCGTCGCTCATGGGGTCGGCCGCGAGGCGCGCGATGGCCATGTCCAGGTCGTGGTGCTCGAGCTTGAGCTGGATGATGTGCTCGCGGATTTTATGCGGGTCTTTGTCCATGGCGGCCGCGCTTACATGCAAGCTCACAAGGGTAACACGCCCGCCGGAGGCGCCGTTTATAATGGGCCATGGAGATCTACAAAGCCTTTCACCTGGAGGCGGCCCACCGGCTGCCGAACCTGCCGCCGGAGCACAAGTGCAGCCGCCTGCACGGCCACTCTTTCCGGGTGGAGATCCACGTCACCGGGCCGGTGGACCCCAAGACCGGCTGGATCATGGATTTCGCCGACCTGAAGCAGGCCTTCGCGCCGGTGTTCGACGCCCTGGACCACCGCTACCTCAACGAGGTGCCGGGGCTCGAGAACCCGACGAGCGAGAACCTGGCCCGCTGGATTTGGCAGAAACTCAAGCCCGGCTTGCCGGCCTTGTCGAAAGTCGTCATCGCCGAAACCTGCACCTCGGGTTGTGTCTATCAAGGCAATTGATATTTGAGGAGGCTCCCATGCGTTCCTTCACGCTCGGCATTTCATTCCTGATTTTCTTTTTTGCCTCCACCGCCGCCCTGGCGGACATGAGCGACGCGGAATACCTGGCCGCCATGGCGGCCATGCACCACGCCGATACGCCGAGCCCAAGCCCGGGTGCCGTGGAGAAGCCTTCCCAGCCGGTGAGCGGCACCGAGGTGGTGTACGCCACCGTGGGCGGCAAGCCCGTGAAGGGTTATTTGAGCCGTCCCGCCTCCGCCAAGGGCCCCTTGCCCGGCATCATCGTCATCCATGAGTGGTGGGGCTTGAACGACAACATCCGCCGCACCGCGGACCGGCTCGCGGGCGAGGGCTACGAGGTCCTGGCCGTGGACCTTTACAACGGCCAGTCCGCCGCCAACCCCGACGATGCCAAGAAATACATGATGGGCGTGATGGCCGACCCGGACGCCGCCAAGGACAACCTGAAGCAGGCCTATGCCTATCTCCACGACCACGAGAAGGCCACCAAGATGGGCGTCATCGGCTGGTGCTTCGGCGGCGGCTGGTCGCTGCAGACGGCGCTACTGCTGCCCGACAAGCTCGAAGCGGCGGTGGTGTACTACGGCCGGCCGGTGACGGACGTGGCGGAGCTTTCCACCCTCAAGATGCCGCTCATCGGCTTCTTCGGAGAACTGGACCAGGGCATCACTGTGGCGGACGTGGCGGCCTTCCAGAAGGCCTTGAAGGACGCCAAGGTGAACGCCGAGATCCACGAGTACCCGAATGCCGGCCACGCCTTCGCGAACCCCTCCGGCAACAACTACCAGGCTGCGGCGGCGGAGGACTCCTGGCAAAGAACGGTCAAATTCTTCAAGGACCATTTACACTGAGACCGGGTGGAATGCACCGTGCTGAATAACCAACATGGGGGCGCGTATATGAAACGCATCATAGGCTTGCTGTTCGGATTCTTGCTGGTCGCCTCCGCCAACGCCGCGACCCTCGCCGGGGTGGAGGTGCCGGACAGCGCCCAGGTGGCGAACACCAACCTGGTGCTGAACGGCGTGGGTCTGCGCACCTACAGCATCTTCGGCGTGAAGATCTACATCGGCGCCCTGTACCTCCCGGCCAAGACCGGCGACCCGGCGGCGGTGGTGGCCCACGAAGGTCCCGACCGGGTGTTGATGCGCATGATCCATTCCGTGAGCAAGGGGCAGTTCGCCGACGCCTGGCACGACGATTTCAAGAACAATAACCCGCAGAGTTACGACGCCATCAAGGACCAGGTCGAGCAGTTTATCGGCTTTTTTGCCGACTCCAAGGAGGGCGACGTGATCACCATGGATTACATCCCCGGCCAGGGCACCCAGGTGAGCTGGAATGGCGCCGCGCGCGGCACCATCCCGGGAGAGGATTTCCACAAGGCCTTTCTGAATATCTACATGGGCCCCAAGCCGCCCACCGACGACCTTAAGGCTGGAATGCTCGGCAAGAGCTGAACGAAGCGGAAGATTGATAAAAACGCCGGCCCTGGGCCGGCGTTTTTATTTATAGGTATTTTCGCCAATCCCTCGAAGCGTCCGCGTAGGCGATGAAGTGCGGGTTCAATAGGGATTCTTTCGCGTTGTACGCAAGCGGCGCGCCGTCCACGCCGATCACCTGGCCGCCGGCGGCGAGGAGTATGGCGTGGCCCGCCGCCGTGTCCCATTCGCAGGTGGGTCCGAGGCGAGGGTAGACGTCCGCCGCCCCTTCGGCCACCAGGCAGAACTTGAGGGAACTGCCGCGGGACACGGTCTCGTGGGGGCCGAGTTTTGCCAAATATCCGTCCAATAACTCGCCCCGGTGGGAGCGGCTCGCCACCACCTTCACCGGCTTGTCCGAAATCAGTCGCCGCACCTTGATGGATGAGGCCTGGCCGTCCTGGTCACGGCGGAATGCGCCGACGCCCACGCAGCCGTAATAGGCGAGGCCGTTCACCGGCACGTGCACCACGCCCACCACGGGTTTGCCGCCCTGCACCAGCGCGATGTTGATGGTGAAGTCGCCGTTCTTGCTGATGAATTCCTTGGTGCCGTCCAGGGGGTCCACCAGCCAGTAGCTGTCCCAGCGGCGCCGCTCGGCGTAGGGGATGTCGGCGGACTCCTCCGAGAGCAAGGGGATGTCCGGGGTGATGCGCTTCAGGTCCGCGGCGATGACCCGGTGGGCGGCGAGGTCCGCTTCCGTCACCGGCGAGCGGTCGGCCTTTACGGCCACGTCGAAGTCGGTGGCGTAGATGCGCATGATCTGCTCGCTGGCCGAGCGGGCGATATCGAGCAGCGGGGCCAGCAGCTTGTCGTCGGGTTTCGGCACAGCGGGATCCTCTCGTGTGCCGCGAGTATATGATAAGCGGCATGTCTGCCGCACAACGCCTGCCGCCGGATTGGTCGAAGATCGAGAGCGTGTTCCTGGACATGGACGGCACGCTGCTCGACCTGTATTACGACAACCATTTCTGGCTGGAGCACCTGCCGTTGCGCTACGGCGAGCGGGAGGGCCTGAGCAAAGAGGCGGCACTGGAGGCCCTGATGCCGCGCTTCCGGGCGGTGGAGGGCACGCTCGCCTGGTATTCCCTGGACTACTGGTCCCGGGAGCTGGACATGGACGTGGTGACCCTGAAGCGCGAAGTGGAGCACCTGATCCGGGTGCTGCCCCATGCCGAGGAGTTCCTGACAAGGATGCGGGGCCTGGGCAAGCGCCTGGTGCTCGTCACCAACGCCCATGCGGACGTGCTCAACATGAAGATGGAGAAGACGCGGCTCGACAGCCACTTCGACCGCATCGTCTCCTCCCACGATCTCGGCAATCCCAAGGAGACCGAGGCCTTCTGGCAGGGTTTGCAGGAGACCGAGCCCTTCGACGTGGTGGCCACGCTGTTCGTGGACGACAGTCTGCCGGTGCTCAAGGCGGCGAGAGACTACGGCTTGAAGCACCTGGTGGCCATGCGCAAGCCCGATTCCAAGCGCCCGGCCCGGGACATCGATGAGTTTCACGCCATCGAGAGCTTCGCGGAGCTGATGCCCTAGAGGGCTACCAGATCAGGGGGATGATTGACTTGGTGCGCCGGGAATACTCGGCGTAGCGTTCGCCGAAATGGGCGTTCAGCATCTTTTCTTCCAGCGATATTTTCCGCAGGAAGATCGCCAGCATGATGGCGAAGGCGAAGAGCCCGCCCACCCGGCCGAAGGCGAGGGTCGTGCCCGTGAAGGCCAGCAACGCGCCGGTGTAGATGGGATGGCGTACGAAGCGGTAGGGCCCCGTGGTCACGAGCTCATGGTCTTCCTTGATGGTGACTCGGCCGCTCCAGTTCCGCCCGAGCGCAAAGCGGGCCCAGAAGGCGAAACCGATGCCGCCCAGGGTCACCAAGAGGCCGCCGAAATAGGTCGCGTCGCCCTGCGGGACGATGATTTCGTTCACCAGGCCGCCGAACCAAAACGGGGCCAGCAGTAGGGAAGCGGCGAGTACGATGCCGATGACGATGGGGATGCGGGACAGCAGCGGTTCCTTCGCGGTGGCGCGCTTGGTGGTCCAGGCCGTGCCGATCCAGTAGCTTTCCCAGATGACCCAGAGCGCGATGATCGGCCAGTAGCGCCAACCCTCCATTAGCGTCTGCCGCGGCTTCTGCCACCACCTCCACGGCGGCCGCCACCTCCACCGCCCCGTCTCCCGCCGCCACGACCTCCGCCGTGATGGATGGGCCGGTGACGTTCGCGCTTCTCCGCCGGCGCCAGCTCTACCAGCAGGGCCGGATCCATGGCCGCCCGCGGGATGGAGTGGCCGATGTACTGCTCGATGTCCGGCAGCGAGAAGGAATACTCCTCGCAGGCGAAGCTGATGGCGTCGCCGAAGGCGCCGGCGCGGGCGGTGCGACCGATGCGGTGCACATAGTCTTCCGCGTCCTGCGGCAGGTCGTAGTTCACCACGTGGCTCACGTCCGGGATGTGCAGGCCGCGGGAGGCCACGTCGGTGGTGACCAGCACCGGCAGCTCGCCGGCGGTGAACTCGCGCAGGAGGCGCAGGCGCTTGTTCTGGGGCACGTCGCCCGAGAGCACCTCGCTCTTGAAGCCGTTGCCGTTCAGCCAGGCCACCACGTCCTCGGCCACGCGCTTGGTATTCACGAACACCATGGTGCGGTGCGGGTCGATCTTGCGCAGCAGGCCGATCAGGAGCGGCACCTTCTCGTTGCCGGCTGGAAGATAAAGTGACTGGCGCACGTTGTCGGCGGTGACCTTGTCGGGCTCGATGCGCACGAACTCGGCGTTGTTCATGTGCTCGTAGGAGAGCTCCATGACGCGGTGCGAGAGCGTGGCCGAGAACAGCATGGAGAGCCGCTGGGTCGGGTGCGGCAGGCGGCGCAGCAGGTAGCGCACGTCGGCGATGAAGCCCATGTC
The DNA here is from genome assembly GCA_050261675.1 of Bacillota bacterium. Classification (GTDB taxonomy): domain Bacteria; phylum Pseudomonadota; class Gammaproteobacteria; order Natronospirales; family REEB76; genus DASUBN01. Next base: position 1,611 of record JBLNDO010000027.1, on the reverse strand, counting down.
GAACATGCGGTCCGCCTCGTCCAGCACCAGCACCTCGGCTATGTGCAGGTCGAAGACGTGCTGCTTCATGTAGTCGATGAGCCGGCCCGGCGTGCCGATGAGCACGTCCACGCCCTCGGCCACCCGGTTGCGCTGCTTCTCGTAGTCCTCGCCGCCGTAGACCACGGCCATGCTCAAGCCCGCGTGCGCGCCGAGCACCAGCGCGTCCTTGTGGATCTGCACCGCGAGTTCGCGCGTCGGCGCCACCACCAGCGCCCGCGGCTGGTTCTTCTTGCGCGAGGCGGGCGCGGGGTGCGTGAGCAGGCGGTGGAACAGCGCGAGCAGGAACGCCGCCGTCTTGCCGGTGCCGGTCTGCGCCTGCCCGGCCACGTCGCGGCCGGCGAGCAAGAGCGGCAGCGTCTCCGCCTGGATGGGGGTGCAGCCCTTGAAGCCCGCCTCCCGCACGCTCTGCAGAAGCGGCGCGGCCAGCCCCAGGTTCTCGAAACTGAGATCGCTCAATGTGCGGGTCCGTAGTGTGACGGCGGGGCTTGCATTCTTTGGCGGATTGAGTTCAAAATATCCCTACAGTCTTGAACGCCTGCGCCCCGCGCGGGCGGTTATCGAAGAAATCCACTTAGTTCAATCACCTGGCGCTGCGAGCAAGCCGCGATATTGTGCCTTAACCGGCACCTTCAGTCACATTATCCCGCCGAAGATTTTCGGAATATCGCGCGCCCGCCGCCAGGCCCCAACGACGATCCAAGCCCTTTTTGAGGAGGCTTTTTTACCGTGAGCGACCATATTGTCTATACCAGCGATGCCAATTTCGAAAACGACGTCCTGAAATCCAGCGTGCCCGTGCTGGTCGATTACTGGGCCGAGTGGTGCGGTCCCTGCAAGATGATCTCCCCGATCCTCGACGAGATCGCCGGCGATTACCAGGGCAAGCTCAAGATCGCCAAGGTCAACGTGGACGAGAACCAGCAGGTGACCCAGAAGTACGGCATCCGCAGCATTCCCACGCTGATGATGTTCAAGGACGGCAACGTCCAGGCCCAGAAGGTCGGCGCCATGTCCAAGTCCCAGCTCGCCGCCTTCATCGAGACCAACCTCTGATTCCTTCCATGCCGGTTTCCTTTTCCACTTTCCAACCTTTCGCGCCCGGTTCCCGCCAGGCATCCAATAACTAGACAGGGATTCCATCCATGAATCTGACCGAACTCAAACGCCGGCCCGCCGAAGCCATCATCGAGCTGGCCGAATCCATGGGTCTCGAGAACATGGCGCGTTCGCGCAAGCAGGACGTGATCTTCTCGATCCTCAAGGCCCACGCCCGCAACGGCGAGGAGATCTCCGGTGACGGCGTGCTCGAGATCTTGCAGGACGGCTTCGGCTTCCTGCGCTCCGCGGAAGGCTCCTACCTCGCGGGACCTGACGACATCTACGTCTCCCCGAGCCAGATCCGCCGCTTCAACCTGCGCACCGGCGACTCCGTGGCCGGCAAGATCCGTCCCCCGAAGGAGGGCGAGCGCTACTTCGCGCTGCTCAAGGTGGACCACATCAACTTCGATCCGCCCGAGCACGCCAAGAACAAGGTGCTGTTCGAGAACCTGACGCCGCTGTTCCCCAAGA
>JBLNDO010000026.1:0-13609 GCA_050261675.1 Bacillota bacterium | reverse complement strand
TCGGCACCGAGAGGTCCACCGACACTGAATGGTCCTCGGCCTCGGAGTGGCCGTTGCGGCCGCCGACCGCGGTGGCGACGGCGGTGAAAAGAGGTTTGATACCCATATGCATCTCCTCAATAATCAGTGCATGCCCATGATTGGCGCCTGCGTCTTCGGAACTTGCCCTCGTATACGCCCGATATTATCGGATTTCTGACGAAGGGCGAGCCAACGAACGTCCCCTATGTGCATTACAGGATTTCGATAGCGATGGGCGGCGTGGCATGGCTTAATTCGCATTGGCCACATGCCCCGAAGGAAAATCCATGAGCCCCCAGGCCAAGATCGCCGAATTCCGCCGCCTGCACGGCGAACACCCCTTGGTGCTGCCCAACGCCTGGGACGCCGCTTCCGCGCGCCTGATGGAGCAAGCCGGCGCCAAGGCCATCGCCACCACCAGCGCCGGCGTCTCCTGGAGCCACGGCTGCCTCGACGGCCAGAAACTCTCGCGCGACGAGATGCTGGCGGCCATCGGGCGTATCGTCCGGCGGGTGAACGTGCCGGTGACCGCCGACATCGAGGGCGGCTATGGGAATGGGAGTCCCCGCGACGTGGCTGAAACAGTCCGGGCGGCGGCGGAACTCGGTGTGGCCGGCATCAACCTCGAGGACTCGCCCGGACACGGCGGTCAAACGCTCCTCGACCCTAAGGAACAGGCGGAGCGCATCGCCGCGGCGCGCTCGGCGGGTGGCAAACTCGTGATCAATGCCCGCATCGATGTGTACATGTTCGAGGTGGGCGCGCCGGGAACCCGGTTGGCGGAAACCTGCCGGCGTGCGGCGGCCTACCGCGCCGCCGGCGCGGATTGCGTGTTCGTGCCGGGCGTCATCGACTGGGACAGCATCGCGGCGCTGGTCTCGGGCGTCGGCGGTCCGTTGAACATCATGGCCATGCCCGGCGCCCCGAGCGTCGCCGAACTGGGCGCCCTCGGCGTGACGCGGGTGAGCGTGGGGCCCTTGATCACCCAGGCGGCCTTCGCCGCCGTCCGCCGCGCCACGCGGGAGCTGCTGGAAAAGGGTAGCTACGGCAAATCCGAGGACCTCGTCTCTTTCAGCGATGTGCGAACCCTGTTCGGTTCCCGTTAGCGGTAAGCCGAGGGCGGCGAAGCACCAAGCATCGATACAGGATCTGAACTTCCCTCTGTCCCACCGACCGAGCGAGACGGCCCCGCATTGTTTCGTGTCCGTAATGATGCCTGTCCCAAAACCCAGAAATGCAGGCATTACAAGCCATCTTGAGTGCATTGCTACTTATTCCCAGATGACGTAATGCGATATTTGTCGTAATTACCCCGATTGTGGAACGCAGGTCACACTTTGCCCGACACCCCTTCTATACGGTGCTCATGAGCTTTTCAGTCTTTAAATGCAGCCGAGGTACAAGATGAACGCGGACAAGAGCTTGCACATCCTGCATATCGAGGATGACGAGTCCCACGCCGAGATGATCTGGAAGGCGCTCGACAAGAGCGGCCTCGATTATCGCGTCACCCTGGTCATGACGCGCGAGTCCTACAAGAACGCGCTGCGGGAAGGCGACGTGGACATCGTGTTGTCCGACAGCCGCGGCTACGATTTCGAGGGCGTGGACGCCCTGCGTTACGTCCGCAAGAACTACCCCGGCATTCCGTTCCTGTTCCTGTCCGGCTCCTACGTGTGTCGCGACCCAAACGTGCTCAAGGCGGAAGGCGCCGCGGAATGCCTGCTCAAGGGGCAGCTGCGGGGCCTCGTACCCGCCATCCAGCGCGCTGCCGGCGTAGCCTACTCCTAGGCTCAGCCCTCGCGAGAATCCCCTATTTCCCAGGAATCGCGGCCTGTCCCTCATTATTTGGAAATAAAGGCTCCGAATCGCCGGTTTTCCCCCGCCCGCCTACATACAGCCAGCCCAAAAGGGAGGATGCTGTGGAGAGGGAGATTCTGGTACGACAGCGCGTCGGCGTCCCCTGTGGAGCCGATGGTCATGGCCTTTTCGTTCTTGTCCCGCAAGCCCAAAGAGATCCCGGCGCCCGTGGTGCAGGTGCCTCCCCCGCCGCCGCGGGAAGTCGCCTATGACCCCGCCCTGGTGGCCGCCCTCATCCGCGAGCACCGCGACATGCTTCTGCTCCTGGACAAGGCCAAGAACGCCGTCATGTCCCATCATTACGGCGAGGTCAAGGACTTCCTGGACCGGCTCAGAACCGCGCTCGCCCAGCACATCAAGCGCGAGACCGAAGAACTGCACGCCTACCTCACGACTCACGTCCGGAGCGCCGGCCGTCTGGAAACGCTGAAGGACATGCACGCCGGCATGCTGCGCACCGAACGCGCGCTCGAAGGCTTCCTCAAGCACTACGGCGGCTACCCCGTCACCGAGCGCAACGCCGCCACCTTCTACAAGGAAATAGACGGCGTCCACGCCGAGTTCACCCGCTGGACACAGCAGGAAGAAGCGGCGGTGTATTCGCTCTACCGGCCGCCGGAGACGTATTGAAATCGTTCCGGTGTGCCCGCCGGCGTCGACGGCTTCATCTATACCGGCAGTGATCTTCCCACCCAGCAAAATCCCGATTTAGGCAAACTCATCGCGATCAAGCTGCATTGAGAATGCTTAGAGGGCTCTAAATCCCCCTTCGCCACAAAAATCCCGCTGGTCATTCTGCTGCCGGGCGCAGGCCCTTGATCAGGAGCCAAAAGCCGAGCGCCAGCTCGAAAAGAACGAGGGGCACGTCAAAGAGGGAAAGATCCACCACTTTGGGGAAATCCGGGGACACGTAGATGCCCAGCGAACAGAATGCAGCCCAGGCAGAGGCCAGGATGCCGAAGCCCGCGAGTGCCTTGGGGATATAGCCCGACTTGAACCACAACAGGCTGCAAACCGTGGAAGCGAGACCGAAAAAGAACAAGCCCACGTAGTAGGTATCGAAACTGTTGGACAGGGCCAGTTTCGTCAAGACCTGCGCCTGACTCGCGCTGAATGCGGCGAAAAAAGCGTCATCGCCCAGGAACTTCAATGCCCTGAAACAGTTGAGCACGATCTCCAGCCACATCACGGCATACATCAGCCGGAAGAAGGCCGCGCCCAGAGCGATGCCGCGGTTGACCGGTGCCAGAATCCGATACAGCGCCGTGAGCAGGATGATGATGCCCGTGCTGTAGAGGACGTCGGCCACGATGCCGAGGCGGAAGAGCGCCGCATGGGCCAGGATGTTCTGCGCCGTCTGCGTGGCATCGCCCTTGACGATCAGTCGTTCGAATATCCCGAATTCCGCGAAAGCCACGATCAGAAAGGGCAGGATGAGGGTCAATCCCGCGATCCTGGCCGCCGTGCGGCGCGATTGCTCCGTGACTGCTGGCGTCATTCGCTTGCTCCCCTGGATTTTGTTATGGCTGGTACGGCGGGTATCTACAGTCGTTTCCGCAAATCAACCGGAACGTCGATGCAACCCCGCGCGCATAGTGTCACGGGCATGACGAAAGTGCAAAGGGATGGGGCGCAGTTTATGCGACTCCTGGACTGTTCGAGAGCGCCGTCCCGCCGCGCGGTCTCACCCTGGTCGAGTCGCAACGCACGTCAACGGGCGTGCTCCTCAACACCTACCGGTCTGCCGGACCGGTCAAAATTAAAATTTGGTGTCCGTTATATTGCATAACTGCTCCCAGCCTCAGCTGGACAACGCCGGTTGGCGGGGATTAGTCTCAAGTCTGAACCAATCCAGACAATAATGGATGTATACGGGGATCACGGACTGTCCACGAGGCGGTGCCGCGATGCTGAGAAAAGCCCTTCTGTCGCCGCTGATTCTCGCCGGCCTGGCCTTCATCGCGTCGGGCGGCTTGGGTCTGTATCTCATCCACCTCGACGCGGTGCGGTACCAGGCGCAAGTGAGGGCCGAGGTATCGCAGCGGGCGGCGGACGCGCGCGCCGCGGTCGAACAGGGGCTGAACGCGAGACTCAATCTTCTGTATGCGCTGGAAGGCATGGTCCTCGCGCTGCCGCGGATCGACGACAAGACCTTCCAGAGCATCGCCGGCCGCATGGGCGAGGCATTCCCCTCCATCCGCGAGGTTGAGCTTGCCCCGGATGCGGTGATCCGCTTCGTCTACCCCGCGGGCGATCCGGACAAGCTCATCGGACTCGATCTGCGCACGCTGCCCGGCCAGAAGGACGTCGTCGAACGCACCATCGCGAGCGGCGGCATGACCCTCGCGGGCCCGATGGAACTCGTGCAGGGCGGCGTCGGACTCATCGCCCGCTATCCGATCTACGTCGGTTCCGGCCCGGCGCGCCGCTTCTGGGGATTCGCCACCGTCGTCTTCGATTTCCAGAAATTCATGCAAAGCTTCCGGGCGCTCGCACCGGGCGATGTGGAATTCGCCCTGCGCAATCCGGACGGCGGCGGTGCAGGGAGCGGGCCGTTTTACGGAACGCCGGAGGTCTTCTCCGACGCGCCCATCGTCGCGGAGGTGGCATTTCCGAACGGGCACTGGCAGCTCGCTGCGCGTCCGCGTGGCGGCTGGCAAGCCACGTCAGCCAACCGCTCTTGGCTGCTCACGGTCGCCGGCCTATGCGCCTTCCTCGCGGCGCTGGCGACTTACATCGTCCGGGCCCGTGCCCTCGCCTTCCGCCGGATCGAAGGCCTGCGCCAAGAGACGGGGCTCCTGCAGGAAAGCGTCGCCGAAAAGAGCCGTCAGCTGCAAACCATCCTCGACACGGCGGGCGTCGGGATCACTTTCGTCCGCGACCGGCGGCCGGTCTGGTCGAATCCGCGTGCGGCGGAGATGTTCGGTTACAGCCCCGAGGAGATGGCCAGGCTGGAAGCACGGGCGTTCTACGAATCGGAGGAGGATTACCACATCATCGGGCATGATGCCTACCAAGCCATGGCCGAAGGCTCGCTGTTCCGCTCCGAGGTGAAGATGCGACGCAAGGATCGCCGCACGCTGTGGGTGCGCCTCTCGGGCCGGGCTGTTCAACCCGATCGGCCCGACCGGGGAAGCATTTGGGTCATGGAAGACATCACCGCACTCAAAGAATACCAGCGGACACTCGAACACGACGTGGGCCACGATGAGTTGACCGGCCTGCCGACACGCGCGTTGTTCGTGGACCGGGTACGCCAGGGAATGGTGCAGGCCAAGAGAAGGAAACAGTTCCTGGTGGTGGCATTCATCGATCTCGACGGCTTCAAGTCCATCAATGACCGGCACGGGCACGCCGCCGGCGACCAGGTCCTCGTCGAAGTGTCGCGGCGCATGAAGGCGGCGCTGCGCGAGGGCGACACCTTGGCCCGCCAGAGCGGCGACGAGTTTCTGGCCCTGCTCATCGACATACAGGCCAGGGAGGACTATGAACAGGTCTTGCAGCGTCTGTTGAGCGCGGCCGCCGAACCCGTGCGCCACGCCGGGCACGAACTCACCGTGACGGCGAGCGTCGGAGTGGTCGAATACCCAAACATCGAAGCCGACGCCGAGGAACTCATGCGCTGCGCGGACAAGGCCATGTATTCGGCCAAGGCCGCCGGAAAGAACCGTTTCGCAACCTATCAATCGGAGCAATAGCGGTGTCGGACTCCGGCTGCCCCGCCGGCCGGTCAAAACCATAACAAGGGCTCTGACCCCTTAATTCTTAGTAAACTGGTATTTCAAGACCCGATCCCGTTTCTCCACGTGACCTGGGGGATATATGCACCCGCGCACAATCATTGCGGTAATGAAGTGGCCCTGCTTGCTGCTATCGCTGTCAGGCTGCACGAGCGCGCCGACACTCTCGACGCCTGACCCCGGTGCTTCACCGCAGGTGGTGCAGGCGCGCGCGGTGCTGAACCAGCAACTCAACCGCGCACCCTTCGTCAAGGACGTGGTCTTCATCGTGGATACGGGGCAGATCCCGATGATCAACTACACGGATCCCAACACCGGCGAGGGTAAGTCAGTGGTGCTGACCGACCTCCTGCCGGCCTCCATCGCCGTCAGCTACTCCCCGTCGCCGAATGCCTACACCGAACCGGCGTGGAAGGTCTCATACTCCAACTTCCAGGACGGGCACGCGTACTTCTGGCTGTGGTCGGGCTGGTCGCAGGCGGACGCGCAGCAGATCGCCGATGCCTTGCGGGTGCTGGTGCTGGACGGGCGCCAGAAGTTGGACGCGGTGTTCGCCGCGAGATACCAGAAGTTCCTCGGACTCTGCCAGACCTGGCTGGAGAGCAAGACCGCGGCGCCCGTCCCCGAGGTAGCCCGGCAGCACCAGCTGTTGGCCCGGGATGCCATGAGCCGCAACGACACGGACAAAGCTGTGGATGAATACGACGCGGCCCTGCTCGCCGCGCCATGCTGGGCGGAAGGACGCTACCAGGCCGCGCTGGTCGAGGCCCAGATGGGGTACTACGCGGTAGCCGTGCAGGACATGAAGAAATACCTGCTGCTCTCCCCCAATACACCCAACGCCCAGGCCGCCCGCAATCAGATCCTGATCTGGAACGGCAGGATGGGAGTCGAATAACTGCACCACGGCTCCGCCGCCGAATTAGAAAACGTGGGCTCGCCGCATGCGGCGAGCGGGCGTACAGGGGCTTGAAGCACCGTGCCGCATGGAAAATAGAACGAATGCCGCGTAAAAAGCTCGGTTTCAACGCCGTGCGTGATATCGCCATGGCTTTGCCGGGTGTGCAAGAAAGCACCCTGCATGGCGTGCCATCACTCAAGCTAGGTGGAAAGTTGTTGGCGTGTCCGGCACTGCACAAGTCGGCTGACTCTGAGTCTCTGGTAGTCCGCATCAGCCTCCCCGAGCGAGCGCAGTTAATGTCGGATAAACCCGATACGTACTATCTGACGCCGCACTATTCGAAGTATCCAATGGTCTTGGTCCGGTTATCCCGCATTGACCGGGCTTCATTACGCGGCTTGCTTCAGAGGTCATGGTCTTTTGCAGATGGGAAAACAGGAACTGCCAGCTCCAAGCCGCGCAAAGCCAAACGGCGTTCATCCTCGCGGTAAGCCTAAAATGAGCAGGCGCAATCTCATTCAGGATGATCGGGAGCTGTCCCTATTATTGAGCTTCAGGCGGCGAGTTCGATTTTGATTTCCCGTCCCACGGCCGCCGCTGCCCGTGCGAGGGTACCGAGCGTCACCGAGGGGTTCGTCGGGTCCAATAGCCTGTCGAGTTGGGCGCGACTCGTCTTCATACGCTTCGCGACGGTATTTTTCGTGAGGTGCTGGGACTTGATGGCTTTTTCCAGTTGCCAGGCGATGACCCGCTTGAGGGCCACGGCCGTGCTCTGCTGCAGCCGCCCCTCCTCGGCCAGGAAATTCTCGAACTTGCTGCCAACGTGCTTTTTGCTCATGTCGGTTTCCTCGTCATTTGTCCGCTCGCAAACGTCTCAGCCTTTGGCGGGCAAGGTCCAGGTCCTGTTTCGGCGCCTTCTGGGTCTTCTTGATAAAGCCATGCAGCAGGATTGCCGTGCCGCCTACCACCACGAAGATCACGCGGGCTATGCGGCTGCCGCCGAGATCGCTGCGGACCTCGTGGAGACCACCGCCCAGCGCGCGGGTCAGCGGCATGCCAATCGGCCAGCCATACTGCACGGTGAGAATGTCCTCACCAATGGCCTTGCGCTCATCCGAAGACAGCGCCTTAAGCCACTCCCGGACCGGCTCGTTTCCCGCATCGGCGCGAAAGAATCGCACCGTCAGCTTTGGAGGAGTCCGCATTCGTGGATTTCCTCATCCAGAGGATGTATCAAAATTGGTACGTCTGTCAAGCGAAGGCCGTGCATACAGAGCGGGTAGATGTATCAATACAAGACCTGACTCCATTCCCCCTCTTATTTTTGCTTCTGCTGATCCGCGAGTTTCCGGCGGAAATCCTCTTCGGCCTGCGCCAGGTAGTCCTTGTAGCCTTGGGGGTCCACGAACGGGTTGCCGGGCTGCTCGTGCCGCTGCAGCCGCGACAATTTGCCGCTGAAACCGAAATACAGGCCGTGGGCACCCAGGAACACGTCGCAGGGGAGCGCGCGGAGCGTGGCGAAGCTATGGGTGAAGTCCGCGACGATATCGGGATACTTGGGGTTGTTCACCAGCTGGTAGCCGGGCGTGGTCACGCCGCAGAGGAACACCACGTCATAGGGCTTGCCCGCCTCCGTCACCCGCATGGTCCAGGTGGTGCAGCCCTTGGTATGCCCCGGGGTCAGGTGCGCCGTCATGGCCACGCCGCCCAACTCCACCTGGTCCCCGTCCTGCAATATCCGGTCGGCGTGCACGGGCTCATAGTGGAACCTATCGCCGAAGGCGAAATCTCCCTGGCCGCCGTCCGCCATGAGCTTCGCATCCGCCGCGCTCACGGCGAGCTTGGCGCCCGTGATGCGCTTCAGTTCCGCGAAGCCGCCGGCGTGATCGTAGTGTGCCTGGCTGTTGAGCAGCCACTTCACGTCACCGGGCTTGAAACCGAGGGTGGCGATATTCCGGGTGATCTGCGGTACGGTCTGGGCGAAACCGCTGTCCAGCAAGATCAGGCCCTTGGGCGTGGCGATGAGGTAGATGCCGAGATCCGAGGTGCCCACGAAATAGATGTCGCCGATGATCTTGAACGGCGCCACCGGCTGATTCATGGCTTGTGAATCCGCATCCAGCGGAGGCAGGCCCGCGGCTTGGGCGTGAGGCATAACCGTCCAAGCCATTAGTACAAACAGTGCCACAAAAACGTTCTTGCGATTCACCTGTACCCCTTTCCCAAATCCCTAAATAAAGGCTTTAGATACTGAACAGACTCGGAGGATTTAACTAGCCCCTCCCCTTCTGGGACCCCCCCATATATGTATTTTTTGTGACAAGGGAGGGGATTGTGCTGAAGAACAAAACGTGGGCTCGCTGCATGCGGCGAGCGGGCGTACATGGACCTATAGGGGAGTACACCCTGGACTTTCAAGCGAAGCAAGGAAAGCGCAGCTTGAAAGGGAGCACACCATTAAAGGGCTCCAATCTTTTTTCCCATAGATGTATCAATACAAGACCTGACCCCTTTCTTGCATTGCTTGCTCAGGCGGCTTTGCGGACGTGCAGATCTACCTTCAGGCCGGCGCGGCTGGCGATATTCACCAGCGCATCCAGGCTGAACTTGTTGATGCGGCCCCGCAGCAGGTCATTCAGCCGCGGCTGGCTCAATCCGAGCTTCACGGCCTTCTCCGCCTGGCTGCCCCCCTGACGCTTCACGCGCTCCTGCAGGGTGATCATCAGCTCCGCACGAACCTTCATATTCGCGGCATCTTCACGGGAGCCTTCCAGGGCATCCCAGACACTGGGGTACTTCTTCATGCTCGTCACCTCCGGCCCAAACCCGACAAGCGGGCTTGCGCCAACTCGATATCCGCCTTCGACGTCTTCCGGCTCGTCTTCTTGAAGGCATGCAAGACGTATACGCCATCCTTCAGCCGGGCTATATAGATAATGCGATAGGCTCCGCTGGCGTCGCGGACCCGCAGCTCTTCCACACCTTTGCCCACTACAGCCATAGGCTTGAAGTCATCCGGCGCCAAGCCGCGCTGCAGCCTGTCCAACTGGAAGCCCGCCTGCCGCCGTGCGTTCTCCGGAAAGTCCTTGAGCCTCTCCAGCGAATCACCGAGGAAGACGACAGGCTTCATGAATCAGCATTATATCGATATTGATATAAATTGTCATTCGATTGGACCGCCTTCCGTGACGGGGTCGTGGCCGGAAACTGGGGCCGCTTCAGACCCAAGGCCGTGCGTCTCTGTGTGGAGAGCTCGAAGCACGGCTTCGAGCGGGCGCACAGGGGCGAACTGCGTAGCAGTGAGCGGGCTATCAGGGATGGTAGCCCTGGGCCGTGCCTAAAGCAGGAAGCGAAAGGCACGGTATAGGGAGGTGCGCCCTGGACCACGCCTGTAGCAGGACGCGAAAGGCGTGGGATAGAGAAGTACGCCTTTCCTATCCAAGACTGCGTCTATACTTGAGCCGGATTTAAGGGCTCTGACCCCTTTTCCCATTCTAGGGCGCGCGGCTGAGGATCTGGCCGTGAGCGGCCAGGAGCGCGGCGAAGCCCGGGAACTTATATAGAGGGCGCCAGACCGGATCGCGGGCCACCAGCGCCGCATGGGCGCCGAACGGCGCGTCCAGGGACTTGGCCAGCATGTCCACGGCCTTCTGCGGCTCACCGCACCAGGCGTACACCGCCGCCACGTTCAGGGAATCGTAGCCGTCCCATTCGCTCCACTGGGCCACGGGACGGTCCAGACGCGCGAGCATGGGGGCCAGGGTCTTGAGTGCCTGCCGGTCCCCACCGAAGGCCTGGAGCATGGCGAGCTCCATCTCGCTGATGAGGGCGTCGTCGCCGCCGGCCTGGGCGAGGATGCGGCTCACCTCCGGCGCATGCAGCTTGGCGTATGCCGCCGCCTCCTGGTCCTTGCCGGCAAGGCGCAGGGATTCCGCCATGAAGATGGGCACGCAGATGCGCTGTAAGCTGAGCTGCGGGAATTCAAAGCCGTCCGAGCAGTTGCCCGGGTCCGGCAGCCTCAGGGTCTTGAGGCCGCCGATCACATCGGCATGCTTGCCCTGGAAATGCGCCACTTCCAGCCGCAGCAGCGGCAAGGCCGGCCACTGGGCCGAGACGTTGAAGGCCGAGAGATCCCCGTCCACCACCTTGGCGAAGGCATCCAGGTCGCCGTCGTCGGTGAACTGGACCTGGGCGCGGCCGAGAAAGAGGCGGGTGTTGAGCGGCCAGCGCCTGCGCATGCCATCCAGGTACTTCTCGGTATCCGTGTACTGGCGCAGGGCCAGGCCGATGAAGGTCACATGCTGTGCGGTGAGCTGGTTGTAAGGGTCCAGCTCCGCTGCCGCGTTGTACTCACGCTGGGCGCCCACGGCGTCGCCGGACTTGCGCAGTAGGTGGCCGTGGAACATATGGGCATTGAAGCTGTTGGCCAGCGCAGCGGAAACCGGCTCCAGGGTGTGCAGAGCGCCGGCGATGTCGTCGTCCACGAAGGCCTGCTTGGCAGCCCGCGCCAGCACGGCCTCCGGGAGCGCCGGGTCGCGCTGCTCCGCGGCCGCGATCTCCCGGGCCACCACCGCGGCTGGGTCGCCCAGACCCGGATCCGGGTTCGAGGCTTCATAGAATGCGATGTAGGCATGGGCCTGGGCGAAGCCGGGATCCAGCTTCACGGCGGCCTGCAGCATCTGCATGCCGTCGGCGTAGTCCATGTTGAGGTAGGTCAGCATGCCCCGGCGGAAGAGCTGCAGCGCACCCGCGTCCTTGGTGGTGGGATAGCCCGGCGCCAAGTAGTGGTCCAGCACCGAGAGGAAGTGCACCCGTTCCGCGATGGCCGAGGCGATGGAGGTGCGCACGTCATCCGCATCCGCCTTAGGGGCGTACCAGCGCTTGAAGGTATCGAGGGTGACGCCGTCCGCGGCGGAGACGAGCTCGAAATAGACCTCATCCCCTTCCTTGGGATCCGCATGCACCGAGCCCTTCACCACCAGCGTGGCGCCGGTGGCCTTGGCGATGGCGGCGATGGGCGACTTGGGGTCCGCCAGCACCGGCGAGGTGTCCTTGGCGATGAGCCGCACGCCCAGGTTGGAGAAACTGGTGTCAATTTGGTCCGTGAGGCTGCCGAGGAACGCGGCATCCGCGCTGCCGTAACCTTCGAAGGGCAATACCGCCACGGCCTGGGCGGCGCTGGAATCCGGGTTCATGGAACCGTGGCGCTCGCTGTAGTTCCAGAGATAGGTGCCGGAACCGCCGACGAAGAGCACCACCAGGACCGAGAGCACCGGGCCGATGCGCCAGCGGGCGCGCTGCCACTCGGAAAGCTTCTCCGGGTCTTCCCTGGAAGGCGGGACGAAAGTCCACCCGATGACCAGCGCGACGGGGAATCCGAGCGCCAAGCCCCCGATCAGGTAGCGAACTTCGCCGCGGGTGAGGCCGATGTCCGGGAACACCGCATTGGCGACGAGGATAAGCACGTACGCCGCGGTGGCGTACCAACTCGCGACCTTGAACATGTGGTGGCGCTTGAGGCGCTCTACGAACCCCATCAGGTCTGCCATCTGCGTCCCCAAACGCGCGTGGTAGACCCCTGACTATACGGGTGCAACAACAGCCGGACAATCAGCAGGCGAAAGACGGAGAAACCCTAGTCTGCCCCCGTAGCGCGCGCCGAGCACGGGACTGAGCAAGGGCAGCACGCAGGGGCGATGCCAGGGGCCGCGGCAGGAACCGCGGACGGACACACAGGGGCGAACTGCACAGCAGTGAGCGGGCTATCAGGGATGGTAGCCCTGGGCCGTGCCTAAAGCAGGAAGCGAAAGGCACGGTATAGGGAGTACGCCCTGGACTTTCAAGCGAAGCAAGGAAAGCGCAGCTTGAAAGGACAGCTTTAAATAGTTCATTCATACCCCATGTGAGTGGCATGGTTACTCTCTCTTTTCCTGCATGCGCACCAGCATTACCTATCATTCGCAACATATCTGTTGCCTCGGTCAGAACAGGTGGAATTTCGCCACGCTTTGATAATTCCAGCACTGGAGCGAGCAAGGTAGGCCCGTAGGGGCGAAGCCACGGACTGGCGAGCCGGCGCGAAGGGCCATGGATGGCCCGTGAGCGCCGCCCCGCAGCGAGCGAAGCGCGCAGGGCCACCCCGAAGGGGCGGCATCCCGGGGAAGCGTTTCTTTCGCCCCTTTCTTTGCGCCCAAAGAAAGGGGCACGCCCCCACGGGAGGGGGCGGAAAAGGACAGGGAAGTCTAATTTAGATCTGGATTCCGGCTTTCGCCGGAATGACAGAAATTGGGACTGGGTTCCCGCTTCTTGCGGGGGTAAAAAAGAAGCCCCGCTTTCGCGGGGCTTCTCGTTGGTCTTGCAGACACAGCTGACTCGGTCAGCTACATCAGAAGTCCATGTCTCCCATCCCACCATGTCCGCCGCCCGCCGGCATCGGCTTCTCTTCCTTCGGCAGCTCGGCCACCATGGCCTCGGTGGTGATGAGCAGGGACGCCACGGAGGCCGCGTTCTGCAGCGCGGTGCGGGCCACCTTGGTGGGGTCCAGCACGCCCATCTCGACCAGGTCGCCGTACTCGCCGGTGGCGGCGTTGAAGCCGAAGTTGCCCTTGCCTTCCGCGACCTTGTTCAGCACCACGTCGGCGGCTTCGCCGGCGTTGGTGACGATCTGGCGCAGAGGCTCTTCCATGGACCGCAGCAGGATGGTGATGCCCATCTGCTGGTCGTCGTTGTCGCCCTTGAGCTTGCCGATGGCCTGCTTGGCGCGCACCAGCGCGACGCCGCCGCCGGGGACGATGCCCTCTTCCACCGCGGCACGGGTGGCGTGCAGCGCGTCTTCCACGCGGGCCTTCTTCTCCTTCATCTCGACCTCGGTGGCCGCGCCGACCTTGATCAGCGCCACGCCGCCGGACAGCTTGGCCACGCGCTCCTGGAGCTTCTCCTTGTCGTAGTCGGAGGTGGTGTCTTCGATCTGCTTGCGGATCGCCTCGACACGGGCCTGGATGTCGGTCGCCTTGCCGGCGCCGTCAATGATCGTGGTGTTCTCCTTGTCCACGATGACCTTCTTGGCCTCGCCCAGGTCATTGAGGGT
>JBLNDO010000025.1:0-4426 GCA_050261675.1 Bacillota bacterium | reverse complement strand
GGTGATGCTCTCGGCCATGGCCTGCCCTTAGTGGATCTGCCCGGCGAGCTCGTCGAGCAGCGCCTTGTGGGCCTTGGGATCGATCTCGCGCTCGATGATGCGCTCCGCGGCCGCGAGGGCGACCTTCGCCACCTCGGCGCGTAGCACGTCCTTGGCGCGGTTCAGCTCCTGCTGGATCTCCGCCTTGGCGGCGTCGACCGAGCGCTGGCGCTCCTCCTGGGACTGCTTACGGGCGTCTTCCAGGAGCTGCGAGGCCTGCTGGTTGGCGGTGTTCACCGCGTCAGCCGCCTTGCCACGGGCTTCCTTCAGGATGCCGGCGGCCTGGTCATGGGCCTGGGACAGCTCCTGCTTGGCACGGTCGGCATCGGCGAGGCCGTCGGCGATCTTCTTCTCACGCTCAGTCATCTTGTCGCCGAGCAATGGCCATATCCACTTCATGGTGATGAAGACGAATAGACCGAAGGCAATCATCTCCGCGAAAAGTGTGGCGTTGATATTCACTGTCGTGACCCCCGGTTCTGAGGTTCAGCCGATACTTCAGTGCGCGCCGGCGGCCTGGGCGGCGGCCTGCACCGCGCCGAGGAACGGGTTGGCGAACACGAAGAACAGCGCGAAGCCGATACCGATCATGGCCACGGCGTCGAGCAGTCCGGCCACCAGGAACATGCGGCCCATGAGCATGCCGCCCAGCTCCGGCTGGCGCGCGCAGCCTTCCAGGAACTTGCCGCCCAGTATGCCGAAGCCGATGGCGGTGCCGACGGCGCCCATGCCGAAGATCAGGCACACGCCGAGAGCGGTCAGGCCCTGGATGTTGGCGATGGAAGTGACGATATCCATGAAACTCTCCTTACAAGAAATCGCTGTTGGTTGAATGGATCAATGGGAATGCGAATCGTGGACCGTGTGCGCCATGCTGAGATAGACCACGCTCAGCATCATGAATACGAAAGCTTGAATGGTAATGATTAGAAGGTGGAACAGCATCCATATAAGTGTCAGCGGAGTGCCCCACCAGGACAGCATGGCGATCAGGATAAACAGGATTTCGCCCGCAAACAGGTTGCCGAAGAGTCGCAACGACAGCGACAGGGGTTTCGACACGGTCTCCACGATGTTCATCAAGATGTTGGCGGGAGCCAGCAGTATCTTCACGACAAGGTTCGGCCCTTCAAAGGGATGGGTAAGGAACTCCTTGCCGTAACCCAGTGCACCCTTCATCTTGAAGCTGTAGTACATCATCAGCACGAACACGCCGAGCGACAGCCCGAAGGTCATGTTCATGTCGTTGGTGGGCACCACCTTGAGGTAGACCTGCTCCGGATCTTTGCCGAGAGCCATGCCGATGTGTTGCGCGATCCAGGGCAGCGCGTCCACCGGCACGATGTCCATGAAGTTCATTACCCAGATCCAGATAAAGAGGGTAATGGCCAGAGGCGCAATCAGAGGATTTTCGAAATGGAATATCTGTTTGACGTTGTCATGTATCGCGACAAGGACGTATTCGACGAAACTTTGCCACCTGCCCGGCACCCCGGAGGTGGCGCGGCGCGCCGTCAGATACATCGCTAAGAGCAAAATTGACCCGATACCGACGGAGAACAGCAACGTGTCCAGATTCAGCGTCCAGAAACCCTGCCCCACCGTCCAATAGCTGAGGTGGTGGTGGATATACTGCGTGGGTGTGATGCCGCTCGTTTCGCTCATCTCGCCTGTCCGATGCCGCCCGCCATGTAACCGACCCAGTAGGCCGCGATGGCGGCCACGTATCCCGATATCAGCGGCAGGAACGCCGCCTTGAACACCTTGAACGCCACGATGAACAGGGTCATCGTGAGCGCGAATTTCAGCACTTCCCCCAACACCATGCGGGCCAGGAAGTTCTTGGGGTCCCGCTCCAGCCTTCCGCCGAACACCCGCCAGGCCATGACGAAGTTCGCCGCGGTCCCGGTGAGCCCGCCCAGGAGGGCCGAACTTCCGGCCGGCTTCCCTCCCAGAAGAAGCGCGATGCCCCCCGCCAGGAACGAGACCAGGAGCTGTACTCCCACGACTCTGAACGCACCGCGGCGCGCGTCTTCCAGATAACCGGCCATCCCGACGATCCCCGCGGAGCGACAACAAAAAAGCCACGGCGTCAGCGGTTTGGGCTGCGGGTGGCTACTAAATCCCCTACGTCCAGAGAGCCCGCTATTTTAGCGACCCGGAGGGGTCCCATCAATGAAAATCGGGGGATTTTTAGACCCGGAAACGCGGGCCTTCAAGGCTCTTCAGAAACTACTTGATGTGGGCCAGGATGCCGTCCAGCTCGTCCAGGCTGGTGTAGTGGATCACCAGCCGGCCCTTGCCCTTGCCACTCTGCTCCACCACCACCTTCGCCCCCAGCTTCTCGGTGAGCTGGCGCTCCAGGCGGCTCACGTTGGGGTCGGTCTTCCTGCCGGCCGGGGCGTGGGTGTCGCCGGCCTCCTTGAGCTTGTTGCGCACCAAGCGCTCGGTGTCGCGCACCGTGAGGCCCCGGTCCACCACCCGGCGGGCTGCGTCGGTCTGGGCGGCGCCCTTCAAGGCCAGGAGCGCCCGGGCATGGCCCATCTCCAGGGCCCCCTGCCGCACCATCTCCTGCACCTCGCGGCCGAGTTCCAGGAGGCGCAGCAGGTTGGTGACCGCGGCGCGGGAGCGGCCCACCGCTTCGGAGGCCTCCTGGTGGGTCATCTGGAACTCGCTGATGAGCCGCTGCATGGCCTCGGCCTCTTCCAGCGGGTTCAGGTCGGCGCGTTGGATGTTCTCGATGAGCGCCATGGCGATGGCGGTCTTGTCCGGCACGTCGCGCACCACGGCCGGGACCTTTTCCAGGCCCGCCATCTGTGCCGCGCGCCAGCGGCGCTCGCCGGCGATGATCTCGTAGCGGTCGCCTCCGACGGGGCGCACCACGATGGGCTGCACCACCCCCTGGCTGCGGATGGAGTCGGCCAGTTCCTTGAGGGCTTCCTCCTGCATGTCGCGCCGCGGCTGGTATTTGCCGCGCTGCACCCGGTCCACCGGGATCTGGCGCAGTTCGCTGCCGGACTCATTCCCCACGGGGGTGAGGGCCGCGCCGCCCAGGAGGGCGTCGAGTCCGCGGCCGAGTCCTTTACGCTTCGCTGGCACGGAAGGGGGTCTCCGGAAAAGGATGGGCATTTTAGCAGCAACGGCCTTCAGGCGCGTTTTAGCCGCGTGTTATGTGGCCGCCGCCTGCTTCTCGCTGCGCCGCAGCATCTCGCCGGCGAGGGCGAGGTAGGCGAGCGCGCCACGCGAAGTGGAATCGTGCTTCAGGGCCGGCAGGCCGAAGCTCGGCGCCTCGGCGAGGCGCACGTTGCGCGGGATGAGCGTGCGGTACACCTTGTCGCCGAAGTGCATGATGAGCTGGGCCGAGACTTCGTTGGCGAGGTTGTTGCGCGGATCGAACATGGTGCGCAACAGACCCTCGATCTCGAGCCGCGGGTTCACGCTCTTCTTGAGCTGGTCCACCGTCGCCACCAGGGCCGACAAGCCTTCGAGCGCGTAATACTCGCACTGCATGGGGATGAACACCCCGTCCGCCGCGGTGAGCGCGTTCAGGGTAAGCATGTTCAGGGACGGCGGGCAGTCGATGAGGATGTAGTCGTAGTCCGCGCGCACCGGCAAGAGCGCGTCGCGCAGGCGCGTCTCGCGCTTCTCGGAGCCGATCAGGCTCACCTCGGCGGCGGTGAGGTCGCCGTTGCCGGGCAGGAGGTCGTAACCCGCCGACTCGACCCGCACGATGGCCTGGCGGGCCGGCGCCTCGCCCATCAGGACTTCGTAGGCGCCGTTCCCGATCTCGTGCTTGTTGATCCCGCTGCCCATGGTGGCGTTGCCCTGGGGGTCCATGTCCACCAGGAGCACCCGCCGCTTGGTGGCGGCCAGGGACGCCGCCAGGTTGATGGCGGTGGTGGTCTTGCCCACGCCGCCCTTCTGATTTGTGACCGCCAGAATCCTGCTCATGGACTAAAGGGGATAAGCCGTGCCGGGATGGGGACTATAGCGCGTATGCGCGTACGTTTGCGGCTCAAACGGCCTCTTTCACGATCTCCACCAGGCAGCGTTCGGCGGCGAGGCCTGGGACCTTGAGTGGATGCACCGCCTGCACCCTGTAACCCGGGGGGATGTCGCGCAGCTCCTCCTCGGGCCGGGCTCCCTTCATGGCCAGGAGCCGCCCGCCGGGTACGCAATGGCCGCCGGCGTTAAGGATGAAATCCCTGAGGCTCGCGAAAGCCCGGCTCAGCACCAGTGCGAAGGGCGCGGGCGGGCGCCAGGCCTCGGCCCGGGCCTGTACCACGTCCACGTTCTTGAGGGTGAGCGCCGCCGCCGCGTGGGTCATGAACCGGGTCTTCTTGCCGTTGCTGTCCAAGAGCGTGAACTTCAGATCGGGTCGCGCCAC
>JBLNDO010000024.1:0-85709 GCA_050261675.1 Bacillota bacterium | reverse complement strand
GGGCCTTTTTATTGGCGAGTTCAGAAACGGGATTCGAACCTTCGGTTCGCCGCAGAGCTACGCGTCACTATTTGCTACGCATCCTGCTTTGCAAATAGCCCAGCCCGTACTTCCTGTACGGGCGCTCGCGGTACTACCGCTCGCCCGCTTTCGGTCCAGGGCATACATCCATGTATGCCCGTTCGGCGCAGTGCACCGAACCCCTTCGGGCGCGCCAAATAGGGATAACCCTGCATCCCCGGCCGGTTTATTCCAGCTTTAATGCTTTATTCCCCTCATTCGCATGCAACAACAGCGCACCGCCGCGGGTCTGATGGAGACGTTGGCTATTCCATGACCAACTGGCTAATCTAAACGTCAGACAGCGCCCGCGCGGCATTAGGGGTTCGAGTGGCAGCCAAGGGAAACGCCAAGGCCGGGATAATGTTCCTGGCGGGGATGGGCATCCTCGGTGCTGCCGCCGGCGCGGACCTGCACGGCCACGTGAACCTGGTGGGCACTGACAACCAGGTTTCGCTCGCGGACCTGCAGGACACGGTGGTGTTCTTCAAGCCTGACGCCGCCGTGCACGTCAAGCCGCTCACGGGCGAAAACACCATCACCATGCACGGCAAGTCCTTCGTGCCCCACGTGCTGCCGATCACCGAAGGCAGCACGGTGCGCTTCCCCAACACCGACCCCATCCTGCACAACGTGTTCTCCACGTCGTCGCCCAACGATTTCGACATGGGCCTCTACGGCACCGGCTCCGGCAAGGCCAAGACCTTCGAGCACGCCGGCCTGGTGCGCGTCTACTGCAACGTCCACCACCAGATGTTCGCCTACATCCTGGTGCTGGACACGCCGTATTTCGCGGCGGTGCACGACGACGGTTCCTTCGACTTGGGCTCGCTGCCCGCGGGTCCCGGTGAGATCACCGTGTGGAATCCCCGCGGCGAGGTCTGGCGCCAGCACGTGGACGCTGTCACGACCGACCCCTTCAGCATCGAGCTCAAGCTCACCCGCAACGGCGTGCCGGCGCACTTCAACAAGTACGGCAAGCCCTACGACAAGAACGCGAACCCGGGGTACTGAGGGATGTTCGAGCGCCTGAGCTTTACCGCGCGCATCTTCCTCGCTTCGGCGGTGTTGGTGGCGCTGGCGCTCGGGGTCTCCGCCCTGGCCACCTACAGCCGCGGCTACGTCATCGCCCGCAACGCCGCCAACGACGGCCTGAGCCACAGCCGCGCCGAACAACAGAGTTTCCAGAAGCTCCGCTTCCAGCAGCTGAAGCTCATGTCGCAGCTGCTCGCCACCGACCCCGCGTTCCTGAGCTATGTCACCGAGGCGGGCGGCAGCAGCCTGACGGGCTCGGGCACCGTGGACGTGCGTTCCATCGCGGACTTGCTGACGGAGCGCCAGGCGGAGATCGGCTTCGACTTCGGCATGGTGCTGGACCCGAGTGGTGCCTTGCTTGCCCGCAGCGGCAACGCCTCCGCCCCGCGCGAAAGCATGGCCTCGGATCCCGTGGTGGCCTTGGCCATGCAGTCCCAGGCGCCGGAGGCGGGCTACTGGTTCCGGGAGGGGCACGCCTACCAGGTGGCGGTGGCGCCGCTCGCCAACCGCGACGAGTTGGGCGGCTACCTGGTGCTGGGTTTGGGCGTGGACCAGTCCTTCCTGCAGGACGTGAAGCGCGTCAGTGGTGCCGAACTCGTGTTGCTCGACAGTTCCGGCGGGCGTTTCACCAACGTGAGTTCCACGCTGGATCAGCAGCAGCTCGATTCCCTGAGTCAGGCCCTGTCGGGGATGCACGAACTGCCCACCGGCGTGTTCGATTTGAGCCTCGGCGGCGAGCACTGGCTCGCCTATGCCGATCCCCTGGGCGGCGGCGACGCGCTCACGCTCATCTCCTTCGACAAGGCCATGGGCGGCTTCCGCTCCATTCTCTTCGATCAGATCCTGGCGGCCCTGATCGCGACTTTCCTGGCGGTGTCCCTCTCCTGGTGGCTGTCGCGGCGCATCACCCAGCCCCTGAAGGAGCTGGCCGTGGCGGCCCAGTCCGCGGCGCGCGGGGATTTCCAGCAACGCTTCACGGCCCAGGGCGGCGGCGAGATCGCCCAGCTGACGGAAGCCTTCGATTCGCTGCTCGCCGACCTGCGCGAGAAGAGCGAGATCGAGAATTACATGGCGGACCTCGCCAAGTACCAACCCGACGCCACGGCGGAACACACGCCGGGTTTCGGCGGCTTGGCCACTTCGCCCGAAAGCCTGAACGGCGCATTCCTGGGCGTGCGCATGCATGACACCCTCGACGCGAACCTGGTTATGCCCGACAAGGCGCTCATGGCCTTCAATCAGTTGCTGCGCAACCTGGAAGTGCCGGCGCGCATCCACGGCGGGCGTCTGGCGGCGGTGGCGGGCAACACCATCTTCCTGGTGTTCGACAATGCCGAGGCTGCCCTGTATGCCGCGGGCCAGACCCTCCAGGCCGCCGCCGCCCAGGGCCAGCGCCTGTCCATGGCGGCCGCCCTGGGGCAGATCATCACCGGGGCCGTGGACTGGACCGGCGGTGGCGCGGCCTCGTTGCTCGGTGTGCCGGTGCGGCAGCTGGAGGAACTCCTGCCGGACGCCATGCCGGGTGTGCTGCTCGCCACCTCCGAGTTCGCCAAGGCGGCCGAGACGGTGTCCGGCGTCAAGGCTTCGGATCTCACCGGCACGGTGAGCGGCCGGGGGCTCACGCGCCTCGAGCCGCCGCTGCCGCAACTCGCGGCGGGCGCCGGCGAGGGGGAAACCCAGCTCGGTACCCAGCCGATCGTGGACAGCGGCGTGCTCAAGATGCGCACCGGCCTTTCCCCCGGCATGGTGCTGGGCGGCCGCTACGAGATCCTCTCGGAACTCGGGGCGGGCGGCATGGCGGTGGTCTACAAGGCCCGCGACCGGCAGCTCAACGAAGTGGTGGCCCTGAAGACCATCAAGTCCGAGGACAGCCAGGACGAACGCCTGCTCGACGCCATGAAGAGCGAGATCCGCCTGGCACGCAAGATCACCCACCGCAACGTCTTGCGCATCTACGATTTCGGCGATGCAGGCGGCGTGCCGTTCATATCCATGGAATACGTGCGCGGCATGACCTTGCGCTACCTGCTGCAGAACCGCTCGCGGGTGCCCTATGCCGCGGGGCTGCGCATCATGCGCCAGGTCTGCACCGCCCTGCAGGTGGCCCACGAGCAGTCGGTGCTGCACCGCGACATCAAGCCCGAGAATGTCATGCTGGAGCCCTCCGGCAACGCCAAACTCATGGACTTCGGCATCGCGAGCCTCGTGCACCGCGGCGAGGGCGAGGCCGAACGCATGCTGGTGGGCACCCCGCGCTACGCCTCGCCGGAGCAGTTGCGCGGCGACCCGGTGGACGAGCGCACCGACGTCTACGCCTGCGGAGCGATGATGTATCAGATGTTCACAGGCAAGCTGCCCTTCAACGAGCGCAGCGTGGACCGCCTCTTGGAGGCCAAGACCAAGCAGGAGTATGTGCGCCCCAGCGATCATGTGCCGGGATTTCCGCCGGAGCTGGAGAAGCTCATCGATTCCTGCCTTAGGGCGGACCGCGAGCAGCGTCCCAAGAGCGCAGAGGCCTTGTTGAAGATCCTGGAGCGGATGCGTGTGTAGGATTCGGGCCTGCACCGCCTTGCTGCTTCTCCTGACCGCAGGAGGGGTGCGCGCGGACGACCTGGATCTCGGCGCAGAGCCCGCTGCCGGCAACCTCGCCTGGTCGGGGGACTTTCTGGCACGCCAGGACTGGCTGCGCAGCTGGACCTACGGCGACAGGGAGACGCGGTTGCTCCTGCGGCTGCGCTACGGCCCCACCTGGCAGATTAACGACCAATGGACGCTTGCGGGGGCGGTGCGCGTCAACGAGAGCACCGTCGGCAACGAGTATCTGGTGGACTACAACGACAACCAGCGGCCCCGGGACCTGGCGCTGGATACCTTGTATCTCCAGTACACTCCCGCCGAAGGCGATGAGCTGCTTGTGGGCCAGAGCGCGTTTCCGCTCACGCTCTCGCGCATGCTGTGGGACCCCGACCTGCGCCCCGCCGGCGTGTCCTACGCTTACACCGCCCGCCCCGGCGGCGATTCGACGCTGCGCTTGGTGGGCGGGGCGTTCGTGTCCCGTTATCTCTACGGCATCGAGTCGCGGATTTATGCCTTGCAGGGCGATTGGCGCTTCCGGGAGGACGAGACGCTGCAGCCCGAATTCATCCTGAGCTACTTGCATTTCACCGGCTTGGACCCGCTGATCGAATACGGCGAGGACCGCGGCAATCCGGTCACCTTGGGGCCGCCTTGCTCGGGCTGGGGCTGCGTCACCTGCGGTCTGCTCTGCCTGGTGCCGGACGGATTTGCGGACCAATATGAACTGGCCGACCTGCAGTTCGCCCTGCACAAGAGCGGCGACCTGCCGTTTCGCCTGCTTCTGGACGCCGACAAGAACCTGGGCGCGGCGGCTGGCAACGACCGGGCGGGGCGCATCGAACTCGCCCTCGGCGACAGCTTCCGCGCCGGCGGCCAGGAAGCGGGCTACGCCGCCGAACGCATGCAGCGGTCTTCCGTGGTGGGCGCCTTCAACGACGACGACTGGTGGTTCCACGCCGCTTCCCATGGCGTGATGCTGTGGTATGCCTACGGCTGGTCCGATACCGTGCGCTTGCGCGCCGCCTGGTTCCACGAACAGCCGGACGGCTCCCGCTGGCATTGGAACCGCGTGCTGCTGGACCTCACCTGGCGGCTCTAGCCACGGTAACCTGATGTTCTGCTTTCGGCTGCCAGAAGCGGTCCTTGGGGCTAAATAGGAAAGATCAATGGTTAAGGGAATAGCGGCAAGCTTTGGTTTAGCACTCGTTTTGACCATGACGGGAGTAGGACACGCACAAGAATCAGATACCGTGTGGGTGTGGAACTCAAAGTGCCAGAATGCAATTGTGATTACGCTTCGTGTCCAGTTGGACGGTAAAACCGTATTCCAAGAACCCATATCCATCTGCCGATGGAAGCGGGATTTCGAGAATGGGAAGACAAGTTTTAAGTTGACAGCTCACAGACCGATCGTCTGGTATGGCTATCGAAGCGATCCGGGAGACGGGACAAAAGACCCCGGTGATAAGGTCCCGGCCGACACACCTATGGAAATTGATCTGTGGCAGGCAGGGGGAGAGCCGGATTTGATAGAGCTGGGTTATTCAGCCGCAGCAGGCGATGGCCTGCATACGAATTCCGTTCATCTTCTCATGCCGACCAAGCCAAGCAAGACGATCATGGCACGAGGCCTGGTGCTTGAGACTTGGCCCGTAAAGAAACAATAGACAGATCTTCTTTCGGCTGCGGATTCAGTTGGTCGCGGGGTAGGATCAGCGGGACGCTGATTGATGGGAACTTTGCGACCAGAAGTGGATGTTAGGGATTAACAAGACATGAGACCCAGAACAGCGCAGTTCCATCTGTTACCGCGATATTCTCGGACCGCCCAAGGCCTTTTGTTGAGGGGGAGGGTTATCAAAACGCGGGGAGTGTGATTTTCTGATCGATTTTGTCTATGAATTCTTTGCGCACTTCTGTCACAAAAAATTCATATTCCAGGGGGCTGGCCATTCAGCAGAGTGGCGCGCAGCATCTCTCTCAGTGAATCTCGCGCAGCTGCTGTTGCAGTTCGTCGGGGCTCAGGTGTTCCAGCGGCAGGTTCAGGAGCATCTCGATGCGCCTTTCGATGACGGTGAAGGCCGCGGCGAACGCGGCCAGGCGCTCGGTGTCACTGCCCTCTACCGCCGCCGGATCCGGCAGTCCCCAATGCGCCTTCACCGGCGCCCCGGGCCAGAGCGGACAGGCTTCCGCCGCCGCCTGGTCGCAGACGGTGATCACCACGTCCATGTGCGGCGCATCGTCACCCGCGAATTCGTCCCAGCTCTTGCTGCGCAGACCTACGGCGTCCACTTCGCAGGTGCGCAGCACCTCCAGGGCCAGGGGATGCACCTCGCCCTTGGGGTGGCTGCCGGCGCTGAAGGC
The DNA here is from genome assembly GCA_050261675.1 of Bacillota bacterium. Taxonomy (GTDB): domain Bacteria; phylum Pseudomonadota; class Gammaproteobacteria; order Natronospirales; family REEB76; genus DASUBN01. The sequence goes on along the minus strand of JBLNDO010000024.1, from coordinate 79,673 downwards.
CCGCAAGCGTCCTGCGGCGCGTGCGTTCAGCAGGGCTTCCGCCAGGATGCTGCGGGCGGAATTGCCGGTGCATAAGAACAGCACGTTCATGACCTAATTATGGCCGATGGACCGTGCCGGTCGGAAATTCTGGCCCAGGGCCGGGGCCGAAACTGGCCTGTACGGCGGCCCCTGGGGCAGTAAACTCTGCATCTTTGTCGGGCACTTCTGCCCGGCGTCTTGGTCAGAAGTGGCTGCATTCCCCCCAGGAGACCCGCATGAAGCTCCGCCTCGCCGCCCTCGCTTGCCTTCTCGTCAGCGCCTCCCTCCAGGCGGCCGGGGTGGACCCCGCGCTCTACGGCGGATTGAAATGGCGCCTCATCGGCCCTTTCCGCGGCGGCCGGGTGCTGGCGGTCTCGGGGGTGCGCGGCGACCCGAAACACTTCTATTTCGGCTCCGTCGACGGTGGCGTGTGGGAAAGCCGTGACACGGGGCGCACCTGGCAGCCCATCTTTGACGCCGAGCCCGTGGGCTCCATCGGCGCGCTCGCCGTGGCGCCCTCCGACCCGAACGTGATCTACGTGGGCTCGGGCGAGGCCGACATGCGTTCCGACATCGGCCACGGCAACGGCATTTACAAGTCCGTGGACGCGGGCAAGACCTGGAGCCACATCGGACTCGACGACTCGTTCCAGATCGGCAAGATATTGATAGACCCATCGAATCCGGACGTGGTGTTCGTGGCGGCGCTCGGCCACGGTTACGGGCCCAACGCCGTGCGCGGCGTGTTCCGCTCCACGGACGGCGGCCAGAATTGGAAGAAGGTGCTCTACAAGAACGAAGACACGGGCGCCGTCGATCTCGCCTTCGGGGCCGATGCCAAGACCGTTTACGCCAGCCTGTGGCAGACCCGCCGCCCGCCCTGGAACGTGTACCCGCCCTCCAACGGGCCCGGCAGCGGCTTGTACAAGTCGGCGGACGGCGGCGACACCTGGACGGAGATCACCGGCCACGGCATCGCAGCGGAGGGTCTGGGACGCATCGGCATCGCGGTCTCGTCTTCCAATCCCGGCACCGTGTACGTGCTGGTGGACGCCAAGCACGGCGGGCTGTACCGCTCCAACGACGCGGGCGCGAGCTTCTCCTTGGTCTCCAAGGACCATCGCATCTGGCAGCGCGGCTGGTATTTCGGCGGCGTCACCGTGGACCCCAAGAATCCGGACGTGGTGTACGTCTCCGATACCGCCATGTACAAGTCCACGGACGGCGGCAAGAGCTTCGTGCCGTTCCTCGGCGACCCCACGGGCGATGATTTTCACTCCCTTTGGATAGACCCGGACGACGGCCGCCGCATGATCAGCGGCGTGGACCAGGGCGCCATCATCAGCGTCAACGGCGGCGACACCTGGTCCTCCTGGTACAACCAGCCCACCGGCCAGTTCTACCACGTCATCACCGACAGCCGCTTCCCCTATTGGGTGTACGGCGCACAGCAGGATTCGGGCGCCGCGGCGGTGCCGAGCCAGTCGGGGGACCGTTACGACGGCATCAGCATGGAACAGTTCCATGAGTTGTCCGTCGGTGGCGAGAGCGGCAACATCGCGCCCGACCCGGACGATCCGGACACCGTGTATGGCGGCACCGTGGACCGGCTCGACCAGAAGAGCGGCCAGACCGCGGACGTGGACCCGACGCTCGCCTACCCCAAGATCTACCGCAGCGAATGGACCCTGCCGCTGGCCTTCTCCCCCAAGGACCGTAAGGCGCTGTATTTCGGCAACCAGTACCTGTTCCGCACCCGCGACGGCGGCCGGCACTGGGACCTCCTGTCCGACGACCTGACGCGCAAGAACCTGACGGTGCCGCCGAACCTGGACGCGGTGTCCGCGGCCAACACCGCCACGGTGGGTCCGCGGCGCGGCGTGATCTACGCCATCGCGCCCTCGCGCTTTTCCGCCAACGACGTCTGGGTCGGCACCGACGACGGCCTGATCTGGCGCAACCGCAACACCGCCAACAAGAAGGGCTGGAAGGACGTGACGCCGCCCGCGCTCACGCCCTGGTCCAAGGTGGGCATCATCGAGGCCGGGCACTTCGACGCCGAAACCGCCTACGCCGCCATCGACCGGCACCGGGTGGACGACTACAAGCCCTACATCTACCGCACCCACGACGGCGGCAAGAGCTGGGACTTGGTCACCGCCGGCATCCCCGACGGCAGCTTCGTGAACGTGGTGCGCGAGGACCCGGTGAAGAAGGGCCTGCTCTACGCCGGCACCGAATTCGGCATGTACGTGTCCTTCGACGACGGCGAGCACTGGCAGACGCTGCAGCTCAACCTGCCCGTCACCTCCATCCGCGACATCGATGTGCACCACACCCAGTACAACGACGACCTCGTGATCGCCACCCACGGGCGGGCGTTCTGGGTTCTGGACGGCATTTCCGCGCTTCGCCAGCTCGACAACGTCGGAGATGTCGCTTTGTTCAAGCCGGACAACGCGGTGCGCCTCCACCTGCCGGCGTTCACCGGCACGCTGCTGCACCGCGACGAGCCGGCGGCTCCCAACCCGCCGAACGGCGCGGCGCTGGATTACTGGCTGAAGGATGCGAGCACGGACCCCGTGACCCTGGACATCCTCGACGCCCAGGGCAAGACCGTGCAGCACTTCTCCAGCGCCGACAAACAGACCCTGCCCGATCTCGCCGAGATCGACGCCACACCGGACTGGTTCCCGCAGTTGGCGCCGCTCTCGGCCGCGGCCGGCGCGCACCGCTTCGTGTGGGACCTGCACGGCATGCTGCCGCCGGAACTGGCCGTGAACCAGGACCAGGCTCCGCCCACCACGGGCGTGTGGGTGCTGCCGGGCACCTACACCGCGAAGCTCACGGTGGCGGGCAAGAGCTATTCGCAGCCGCTCACGGTACTGAACGACCCGCGGGTGAAGGTGAGCCAGGCGGATCTCGCCAAGGAGCAGCAACTCGCTTTCCAGATCGAGGCCGAGCGTTTGAAGCTCGCCCAGGCCGCGGACGAGGTCACGGGCATCCTGAAGCAGCTGGAAGACCTCCAGTCCAAGGCGTCGGCGGATTTGGCCGCCCGCCTCAAGGCCTTCGAGGACAAGTTGTCCGCCGCCACCGAGCTCCACGCGGTGCCGCCGGGCTACGGCCAGCCCGGGGGCGCGCCGGAGAAAGTCGGCAGCCTCGCCGACGTGGTGCAGGCCTTCGACGCGCTCCTGCCTTCGGTGCAGAACGCCGACGGCCCGCCCAGCGCGGACGCGCTCACGGGCTACGCCAAGCAGAAGGGCAATGCCGACAAGGCCCTGGCGGCCTGGGCGAAGACGAAGGCGGAGGACCTGCCGAGCCTGAACGCGGATTTGAAAGCGGCGGGTCTCCCCGAACTGGGCGCCAAGAAAACGGGCAACTGACGGGCTGCGCTATCATCGGGGCCCATGGAAAACGCCCCGGAACTGACGCCCGGAACCGCGCGCCGGATCTTCGTCTGGCAGCTGCTGTTTTTCGGCGTGCTGTTGTTCCTCGCCTGCCTGGAGAACATCTCCACGGTGCTGGACGACCACGCCCGCGCCGGTGACCTATTGCCCGCCTGGAAGCCGGCGGTGTGGGAGGGCTCGAGCCACCTCATGGTGTTCCTGCTGATCCCGGCGCTTGCCTGGGTATTGGCGCACTTCCCCCTCACCCGCCTCTCCTGGTGGCGCAGCCTGCCGGCCTACCTCACCGGCGCGGTCTTGTTCTCGCTCCTGCATGTGGAAGGCATGGTGCTCCTGCGCCGGCTCGCCTATGCCTTCGCCGGCGAACGCTACGATTTCGGCCCCTTCTGGCTGAACTGGCCCTACGAACTGCGCAAGGATCTCGTCACGTTCATCATCCTGACCGCGGGCCTGCAGGCTTTCCGGGTCTACGGCCTGTGGCTGGACGCACGCGCCTACAAGGCCGATCCCGATGCCGCCGTGCTGGAACCGCGCGCGGAAGGCGCTGCCCGCGAGAAACTCGTGGTGCGCAAGCTCAACCGTGAGTTCATCCTCGACGCCGGCGAGATCGACCGCGTGGAGGCGGACGGCAACTACGTCATCATCCACGCCGGCGGCCAGAGCTACCGGCTGCGGGAATCCCTGGAGGGCCTGGCGCGCCGCCTGGACGAGCAGCGCTTCGCCCGGGTGCACCGCGGCCACGTGGTGAACATCGACCGCATCCGGGAGATCCAGCCCTGGGACCACGGCGACTACCGCATCCTGCTCAAGGACGGCAGCTTCGTGAACTTCAGCCGCCGGTATCGGAACCGTCTGAATCATCTCTTTCAATAGCGGCTGGTCACGTCCGCCGCTCCGTTCACCCCCAAAGAGCGCCGCTCGTCACTATCCTTATGGCGGGCCCCGGCGGGGCTGCCTAAAGTGAGGCCACCTTTACGCGGAGTGGCTGCCATGCTGAAGTCCCTGATCGCGTTCTTCGCTCTAGGTACCGTGGGTACCGCCCTGGCCGCGCCTGGCGACGCGGGCTGGCCCGCCTACGGCGGCGATGCGGGCGGCACGCGCTATTCGCCGCTTACCCAGATCAACCGCGAGAACGTGAAGGACCTCCGGGTGGTCTGGGTGTTCCGCACCGGGGAGCTGGGGCAGGGGGTCAAGGATTGGGACCGCTCCGCCTTCGAGGCCACCCCCATCCTCTACGACGGCGCGCTGTACTTCACCACGCCATCCACCAATGTCATCGCCATCGACGCGGCCACCGGCGGGCTGCGTTGGAAGCACGACAGCCATAACCGCAACGATCTCCATTATTCCGACGGCGTCTCCCGCGGCGTGTCCCTGTGGGTGGACGAGGCGAGCCCGGCGTCCGCGCCCTGCCATGCGCGCATCTACGCGCCGACGCTGGACAGCCGATTGCTGGCCCTGGACGCGGCCACCGGCAAGTCCTGCGAGGATTTCGGCGAGCACGGCGAGGTGAATCTCCTGAAGGACGTGCACTCGGTGGATGCGCCGGACGGCGAATGGCGCAACTACCTCGTCACCTCACCGCCCGCCATCGTGGACGGCAAGGTGATCGTGGGCTCTTCCATCGGCGACAACCGCGCGGTGCAGCTGGAGCTCGGCATCCTGCGCGCCTTCGACGCGAGGAGCGGCAAGCTCTTGTGGAGCTGGGACCCGATTCCCCGGGATCCCTCCAACCCCGTGTACAAGGAGTGGAGCCCGGAGGGCGCGAAGATCACGGGCGCCGCCAACGCCTGGGCGCCCTTGTCCGTGGATGCCGCGCGCCATCTCGTCTACGTGCCCACCGGCTCCGCCAGCCCGGATTTCTTCGGCGGTGAGCGGCCCGGCGACAACCGCTGGGCCAATTCCCTGGTGGCGCTGGATGCGAACACCGGCAAGCTCGTTTGGGGCTACCAATTGGTGCACCACGACCTCTGGGACTACGACCTGGCTTCCCAGCCGGCGCTGGTGGATCTCGTGCACGACGGCCGGCACGTGCCGGCGGTGATCCAGGCCGACAAGACCGGCTTTCTCTTCACCTTCGACCGGGAGACGGGCACGCCGGTGTTTCCCATCGTGGAGAAGCCCGTGCCCCAGGACGCGGTGCCGGGGGAGACGCCGTCGCCCACCCAACCTTTTCCTTCCGCGCCGCCCGCCCTTGTACGTCAGACGCCGGTGAAGCCGGAGGATGCCTGGGGCGGCGCCTTCTTCAACACCCACGCCTGCCGTCAGGTCATCGAAGCGGACCGCTCCGAGGGCATCTTCCAGCCGCCCTCCACCAAGGAATCCATCATGCTTCCGGGCAACGCCGGCGGCTCAAACTGGGGCAGCCTCGCCTTCGACCCGGTGCGCCAGATCGCTGTGGCGGACACCATGGACCTGGCGTTCCAGGTGGCGCTGGTGCCGCGCGACCAGCTGGAGGTGGAACTCAAGGATCCGCAATATGACGACTGGGAATTCGGCCGCCAGCGGGGTACGCCCTATGCGATGCGCCGCCGGGTGTTCAAAGCCCATTTCGGCATTCCCTGTCTCACGCCACCCTGGGGCAAACTCACGGCCGTGGACATGGAGCACGGCACCATCAAGTGGCAGATCCCGCTGGGGGACGACCCGCTGCTCCATGTGAACATCGGCATGCCGGTCATCGGCGGGCCCATGGTGACCGCCGGCGGCCTGGTGTTCATCGCCGCCAGCCTGAAGGACGACCGCTTCCGCGCCTTCGACCTGGAGACCGGCAAGCTCCTGTGGGATGACAAGCTGCCGGCGGGCGGCCAGGCCACGCCCATGACCTATTCGGTGGGCGGGCGCCAGTTCGTGGTGATCGCCGCCGGCGGCTACAAGGGCGACACCACCCGCGGCGACTATGTGGTCGCCTACGCGCTGCCGCAGTGACGAAAACCGCCGTATTTCTGTTCCTCTTCACGCTGCCCGGTTTCTCCCGGGCCGACGACGGCGTGGCGCTGGGCCAGGTGACGGTCACGGATACCCGCGCCCCGGTCACCCAGCGCCGCCTCGCAGACAACACCACCCGCCTCGACGGCGAGACCCTCTCCCTTATCCGTGAGACCCACCCGGCGCAGATTTTCAGCGTCATCCCGGGCGCCTGGGTGACCCAAGGCGGCGGGCAGGAGAGCCTCATGGGGCTGCGCTCGCCGCTGTTCACGGGCCAGGGGGCCTGCGGCGCGTTCCTGCTGCTGGAGGATGGCATCCCCATCCAGCCCGCCGGCTTCTGCAACGTGAACGCGCTCCTGGAACTCAACATCGAACAAGCGGCGGCGGTGGAAGTCATCCGCGGCCCGGGCTCGGTGCTCTACGGCGGCAACGCCCTGCACGGCATCGTCAACGTGCTGACCCAGGCGCCGGACATGAACCCCACCGACAGCTTGGGCCTCGAGCGCGGCAGCCATGAGTACACCCGCGCCGAGGCGAGCATCGGAGACTGGGACGGGAGCCGCGGTTTCCGCCTGAGCGCCAATGCTTCCCACGACGCCGGCTTCCGTGCCGACTCGGGCTACGACCAGCAGAAGTTCGACCTGCGCTTCGACAGCGTGGAAGGCGGCGTCAGCCGCGAGACGCTCTTGGCCGCCACCAATCTGGATCAGAAGACGGCAGGTTATATCTACGGCATCAGCGCCTATCGGGACGAGAGCCTGCGGGATTCCAATCCGACTCCCGGCGCCTACCGGGATGCCCAGAGCTGGCTCCTGGCCGAGCGCTGGCAGGTGGACTTGAGCGAGGACCGCGACCTGGAGTTCACGCCCTACGCGCGGCGCAACACCATGGCCTTCGTGCAGCATTTCATTCCCGGCGAGCCCGTGGAGGACGACGCAGACAACAGCCTGGGATGGCAGGCGGCGCTGCGCACCCGTACGGACGCAGACACCCAGGTCATCTACGGCGTGGACGGCGAATTCGTGCACGGGAGCATCCTGGAGTTCCAGCCGGAGCCCCTGACCACCGGCTCGCCCCAGCAGAATTCATCGCGACCCCAAGGCCTGCATTACGACTACGCCGCCGACAGCCGCACGCTCGCGGCCTACGTGCACGCCACCCGCGACCTGAATCCGGAATGGACCGTGAACGGCGGTCTGCGGGTCGAAGGGGTGCGCTACAGCTACGTGAACTATCTCCCGGTGGGCGATACGCAGGCGGATGGCACGCCCTGTCCCCTCGGGCCCTGTCTCTTCAACCGCCCGGCGGACCGCAGCGACCAGTTCATCAACGTCATGCCCAAGTTCGGGCTCACCTGGCTCGCGACGCCCGACCAGACCGCCTATGCCAACCTGGGCCGCGGCGCCCGCGCGCCGGAGGCCTCCGAGCTCTATTCGCTGCAAAACCAGCAGGACGTGACGGACCTGCATTCCGTGACCCTGGACAACTACGAAGTGGGCTGGCGCGGCCAATCCGGCGGCTTCGTCTGGGACACGGACGCCTATTACATGCTCAAGAACCACTTCATCTTCCGGGACTCCGACGGCTTCAACCTGAGCGACGGCCGTACCCGTCACCGAGGCGTGGAACTGTCCCTCTCCTATGCCTTCGACGAGCACTGGAGTGCGTACCTGGTGGGAAGCTACGCGGTGCATACCTATGCGTTCGCCGCGCAGCTTTCCCCGACGGACGCGATCCGCTACGGCAATGACATGAAATACGCACCGCGCAGCCTGGGCTCCTTCCGGCTTCGCTGGCAGCCCGTGACGGCCACGCGCCTCGAGGCGGAGTACCTCCACGTGGGCGGTTACTGGCTGGATGAGGACGACGCGCACCGCTACGGTGGCCACGACCTCGTGAACCTCTACGCGCGCCAGGATCTGGGCAGCGACTACGCCCTGTCCTTCCACGTCCTCAACGCGGCGGACATCGCCTACGCCGAGCGCGCGGACTATTCCTTCGGCAATTACCGCTATTTCCCCGGGGATGGCCGGGAGTTCTTCATCGGTATCGAGAAGGGCTGGTGAACCCCAAAATGAAACCGGGGCCTCTGGCCCCGGTTTTCACCCGATCCTTTAGCGAAGTGCGCGTTACTTCTTGCTGGGCGATTTCATGGTCGCCCGTTCCTGGTCGATGAGGAAGTTCACGCAGCGCATGATGTCGGCGGATTCCATCTGGTAGCCGGCGCCGGTCTTCCACTTGCCGTTCACGATGATGGTCGGCACGCCCTGCACGCTGTAGCGGTTAGCCATCTGGTTCGCCTGGGCCATGCGGGTCTGTACCGCGAAGGAGTTCCAGGTGGCGTCGAAATCCTTGGGGCTGACGCCGTACTTGCCGAAGAACGTCCGCAGCGCGTCCACGTCGGTGGCGAGTTCCACCTGGTGCTGGGCATGGATGGCGTCGAAAAAGGGCTCGCGGATCTTCTCGCCGATGCCGAGCACCTCCGCCGTGAACGTGGCCTGGGCGTCGGTGTAGAACTCGGAGCCGGGCATGGCCGCGGGGATGCGCTTGAACACCACGTCCTTGGGCAGCGTCTTCTCCCAGGCCACCACGTAGGGTTCCAGGGCGTAGCAGTGGGGGCAGCCGTACCAGAAGAACTCGATGACCTCGATCTGGCCGGGCTTCACGTCTGTGGGCTGGGCCGGCGTCACCGCCTCGTAGTTGACGCCCTGGAAGAAGTGCGCCTTCTCCGCCAGCACCGGGCTGGAAAGCACGAAGAGCATCGGGATCAGCAACCAGCGGATTTTCATCTCACACCTCGTGGGGTACGGGACCCGGCATCACGCCGGGTTATTTCGCGGCGGAAGGCAAGGCCGCTTCTTCCTGGGTCAGGAGCTGGTTCACCACCAGCATGATCTGGGCGTAAGGAACGTTGAAGTCGCCGCCGGTGATCCAGCGGCCGTTCACCGCCACCGCCGGCACGCCGTAGACGGGCAGGTTGTAGCGCTCGGCGAGCACCCGGGCCTGGGCGATCTTCGCGTCCACCGCGGGCGAGCCCCAGGCGCTCTCGAATTTCTTGGGATCCACGCCGAAGGCCTTCACGTAGAAGCGCTCGAAGTCCGCCTCGCTCTGGAGGTTGTCGGCCTGGCCGTGGATTTCCTTGAACGTGGCGGCGTGGGACTTGTCGAGTATCCCGAGGATCTGCGCGGTGTAGTAGGCACGCGCCGCCGGTTCCCATTCCGGCTGGAGCAGGGCGGGCACGCGCACCAGCACCACGTTGGCGGGTTTGCTGCGCTCCCAGGACTCGAGGTAGGGTTCGAAGGCGTTGCAGTGGGGGCAGCCGTACCAGAAGAAGTCCAGCACCTCGATCTGGCCCGGGTTGACGCTCACCGGCTGGGCCGGCAGCACCGGGTTGTAGTTCACGCCTTCCTTGTAGGCGGGCGCAGGGGCGGACGCGGCGGCTGCCGGGGGCGCCGCCTGGGCGGAGGCGGCGAGCAGCAGGAGCGCCAGCAAGGGAAGGGATTTCATGGCGGCCTCGGGATTGAGCCTCATGCAGAAAACGCGCGAGACCCGGCGGGCGTGGGGTCTCAAGGCTGCGGCTTGGCGGCGTGCAGCCCCTGGATGTAGCTCGCCACCGCCTGCATTTCCGCGGGCGTGAGCCGCGCCGCGATGCTCTCCATCATCTTGGAGGGGTCGGTGGTGCGCGTCCCGGCGGCGTAGGCCTGCAGCTGGGCCACCACGTAGCCGGCATGCTGGCCGGCGAGCGACGGGACCTTCATGAGGTAGTTGCCCGCGCCGTCGGCGCTGTGGCAGGCAGCGCAGGCCGGCACGCTCTCGTCCTTGTTGCCGTTGTGGAACAGGGACTCACCCTGTTTTTCCTGGCCGGCCTCGGCCTCGCCGGTCGTCACCGTCTGGCTCGAGAAGTACGCCGCCAGGTCCTGCATGTCCTGCTCGGACAGGTTCTGGGCCTGGCCCGACATGATCGGGTTCTGGCGCTTGCCGGACTTGAAGTTCTGGAGCTGCGCCTGGATGTAGCTCGCGTTCTGGCCCGCCAATTTCGGGAACTGGGGGCTGGCGCTGTTGCCGTCGACCCCGTGGCAGGCGCCGCACACGGCGGCCTTGTTCTTGCCGGCGGCGGCATCGCCCGCGGCGCTCACCTGCAGGGTCGTGGCCGACAGCACCAGGGCGAGGATCACGAGCTTCTTCATGGACGGCGCTCCTGGAAAAGGGGTTCTTGAAGGGGGCTCCGGGGGCTTAAAACCCGCGGTTCGGACGCCCCACGGGGGGAGCCGGGATTTTACACTAGGCCAGGGGAGCCCCTCCACCGAAGGCTGAATGCATGCGACAGGATTTCCGTCACGCGCGCTTCCTGCTGAGCGCCGCGGCCTTGAGCGACCTGCCGCCCGACACCGGGCGGGAGGTGGCGTTCGCCGGGCGTTCCAACGCGGGGAAGTCCAGCGCCCTCAACGCGATCACCGGGGTCTCGGGCCTGGCACGGGTGAGCAAGACCCCGGGCCGCACCCGCCTGCTCAACCTCTTCGAGGTGGCGCCGGGCAGGCGCTTCGTGGATCTGCCGGGCTACGGTTACGCCAAGGTGCCCCAGGCGGAGCGCGAGCGCTGGGCGGCGCTCCTGGAAGGCTACCTCGAGTCCCGCGCCTCGCTCGCGGGCCTGATGCTGGTCATGGATTCCCGCCATCCCCTGGGCAATCACGACCGGCAGCTGCTCGCCTATGCGCGGGCGCTCAGGCTGCCGGTGCACGTGCTGCTTTCCAAGGCGGACAAGCTCGGCCGCGCCGCGGCCCAGAAGGTGCTCGCGGAAACGCGCCGCGCGCTCGGGGAGGCGGGCAGCGCGCAGCTTTTCTCCGCCGTGAGCAGCGAGGGCGTGGAGGAAGCACAGGGGCTGCTCACGGACTGGCTTGAGGCCGGAGCGGGGTGAAGGTCGGCGTAAAGAAAGGCACCGTCGCGTCCAGGGCCTGCGCGAGCCCGCCGAGCTTGGCCATGAATCCGGCTACCACGTCCTCGGTGCGCACGATCTCCTCGCCCCGGAGGCGCGCGCCGTCGAAGGGCTTCATCAGATAGTCCACGGCGTCCACCCGGAAGGCCTCGGGGGCGTATTCGCCGTGGGCGGTGGTGAACACCACGTAGGGCGAGTGCTCGCTTTTCAGGAGCCGGCTGAGTTCGAGGCCGGACATCCCCGGCAGGCGGATGTCCAGGAACACCAGGTCCGGCTGGAGTTCGCGGAACTTAGCGAGGGCGTCCTCGCCGTCGGCGCTTTCGCCCACGAGCACGAGGTCCGGCTCCGCCTCGATAAGGCTGCGCATGCGTTTGCGCGCCGGCGACTCGTCGTCGACGATGAGCACTCTGATCACCGGGGCGTCCCCATGAATCGTTGTGTCGACAGGATGATACTGTGCTGGAAAAAAATAACCCCGGCGCCAAAAGGGGAAAACGCCGGGGTTACAACATCAGCGACCCGGCTTGGGGAGACCGGGCCGCCGTTCCCGCTCAGGGAGGTGAGCGGGATGAACACCATTGCGGCGTTCAGGACCTAAGACCTGGTCTAAGGGGAAAAATTCCACCCCTGATACTGTTTTTTTGAGGCTTGTCCCTGGGGTTGGGGAATTTGCAGTTTGTTTATTTAATTATTCGTTTGATTAATTATTAATCCACAGATTGCCCACAAGCTATAGCTAATGGGCTTCTTCCCAGTTGGCGCCCACCCCCACATCCACCACCAGGGGCACCTTGAGCTTGGCGGCGGCGGCCATGAGCGCCGGGACTTCCGCCCGCAGGGTCTCCAGGGCCTTCTTCTCCACTTCAAACACCAATTCGTCGTGCACCTGCATGACCATCCGCGCCGGTACCCGGCTCTCCTTGAGCCAGCGGTGCACCGCGATCATGGCGCGCTTGATGATGTCCGCGGCGGTGCCCTGCATGGGGGCGTTGATGGCGCTGCGTTCCGCGTACTGGCGCAGCTGCTGGTTGCGGGAACCGATCTCCGGCAGGTACAGGCGCCGGCCGAACACCGTCTCCACGTAGCCCTGTTCCCGTGCCTGCAAGCGGGTCTCGTCCATGTAGCGCTTCACGCCCGGGTAGCGGCTGAAGTAGAGGTCCACGTATTCCTGCGCGTCGCCCCGCCCGATGCCGAGTTGTTTCGCGAGGCCGAAGGCGGACATGCCGTAGATGAGGCCGAAGTTGATGGCCTTGGCGGCGCGGCGCCGCTCATCCGTCACCTTGTCGGGTTTCAGGTCGAAGACCTCGGCGGCGGTGGCACGGTGGATGTCGTGACCGCTTTCGAAGGCCTTCAACAGCCCCGCGTCGCCGGAGAGGTGCGCCATGATGCGCAGCTCGATCTGCGAGTAATCCGCCGCCATCATCACGCAGCCCTGCGGCGCGACGAAAGCCTGGCGGATGCGCCGGCCCTCGTCGGTGCGCACCGGGATGTTCTGCAGATTCGGGTCCATGGAGGAGAGCCGGCCGGTGGCGGCCACGGCCTGATGGTAGGAGGTGTGCACCCGCCCGGTTTTCGGGTTGATCTGCTCCGGCAGCTTGTCGATATAGGTGGACTTCAGCTTGTTGAGGGAGCGGTAGTCCAGGATCACCCGGGGCAGTTCGTGCTCTTCGGCGAGTTCCTCCAGCACGTCCTCGGCGGTGGAGTACTGGCCCTTCTGGGTCTTGCGTACCGGCTCGATCTGCATCTTGTCGAAGAGGATGGTCTGGAGCTGTTTGGGGGAGTCCAGGTTGAAGGGTCCGCCGGCCAGGGAATGGGCTTTTTCCTGCAGTTTCGCGAGTTTTTTGGTGATCTCGGTGCCCTGCTTCTTCAGCATGTCCGCATCGATGAACACGCCCGTGTGCTCCATGTCCAGGAGCACCGGCACCAGCGGCATCTCGATTTCCTCGAATACCTTCTTCAGGGCCGGCACGGCCCGGAGGCGCGGCCACAGCGCCTGGTGCAGGCGCAGGGTCACGTCCGCATCCTCGGCGGCGTAGTTGGCGGCGATGTCCACCCGTACTTCGTCGAAGCCGATCTGCTTCGCACCCTTGCCGGTCACGTCCTCGTAATGGACGGTTGTGTAGCCCAGGTATTTCTCGGCCAGCGAATCCATGTCGTGGCGGCTCGCCACGCTGTCCAGCACGTAGGACTCCAGCATGGAGTCGAAGCGCAGGCCCGCCATCTCGATGCCGTGGTTGCGCAGCACGTGGGCGTCGTACTTGATGTGGTGGCCGAGCTTGGGGCGCTTCGGGTCCTCGAGGAGCGGCTTGAGCCTCGCCAGCACTTTGTTGCGGTCCAGCTGCTCCGGGGCGTCCGGGTAACGGTGGGCGAGGGGCACGTAGGCGGCCTCGCCGCCCTTCACCGCGAAGGAGAGACCCACGATCTCCGCCTTCATGTACTCGAGGCTGGTGGTCTCGGTATCGAAGGCGAAGAGGTCCGCCGCTTCCAGCCGCGCGAGCCACTCGTCCAGGGTCTTCTGGTCCAGCACCGCCGTGTACTTGCCGGCGGGTGCTGCCGGGGGTGTCGCCGGCTTCGCCGCCGGTTTATCGGCAGCCGGCTTGGATTTGCCTGCCGCGAGCACCGGCTCGCCGTCGTTCAGCGCACGCAGCCAGCTTTTGAAACCGAAGCGGTTGTAGAGTTCCTGCAGGTGCTCCTTGTCCGGCGGCCGCATGGCCAGGTCACCGGGACCGAGCGGCAGCTCCACGTCGCAGCGGATGGTGGCGAGCTCGCGGGAAAGAAAGGCCTTGTCTTTGTGCGCCTCGAGTTTCGGCGGCAGCTGTTTCGCACCGCGCACCTCCACTTCCGGCACTTTCTCCAGGTTCGTATAGAGCTTTTCCAGGGTGCCGAAGTGGGAGAGCAGCGGCGCGGCGGTCTTGGGGCCGATGCCCGGCACGCCCGGGATGTTGTCGGAGGTGTCGCCCACGAGGGCCAGGTAATCGATGATCTGCTCCGGCCAGACCTCGAACTTCTCCTTCACGCCGTCCCGGTCGAGGCGGGTGTTGGTCATGGTGTTGATGAGGGTGATGTCTTTGCCCTCCACCAGCTGGGCCATGTCCTTGTCGCCGGTGGAGATGAGGACCTTCATGCCCTGCTTCATGCCCTGCTTGGCGAGGGTGCCGATCACGTCGTCCGCTTCCACGCCCGGGATCTGCAGCAGCGGGAAGCCGAGTGCCTGCACCAGCTCGTTCAGCGGTTCCACCTGGGAGCGCAGGTCATCGGGCATGGGCGGGCGATGCGCCTTGTAATGCTCGAAGATCTCGTCCCGGAAAGTCTTGCCGCTCGCATCGAACACCACGGCCACGTGTTCCGGCTCCACGTCCGCCATGAGCCGCTTCAACATGTTGGCGACCCCGTAGATGGCGCCGGTGGGCTCGCCGTCGGGGCTCGTGAGCGGCGGCAGGCCGTAGAACGCGCGGTAGAGATACGACGACCCGTCCACCAGCACCAGCGGCGGTTTTTCCTTGCCGCTCATGGTTGCCTGCGGCCAGCGGGAGGCGGCGAGGCGGGAGCGGGCAGGGTCGCGGCGGACGGCGCTTCCACGCTGCCAGACGCCGGCACCAGGGTGAGCGAGGGCGGCGCGGCCACCGTGCCGGCGGGCGGTGCCGGGGCGCGCGTGGGTGTGGGCGGGAAGGTGGTCGGCGGCAGCTGCAGGTAGAGGTTCGCCTTGAGCCCGCAGCCCGAGATCGCCAGGCACACGCCGAAGACGCCCGCCCGGACCGGGTGAAATGACAGGGGACGGTTCATGCGGTGCAGTATAAACGCTCACCCTGGAGCGCTCTAAATCCGGTGCTAGAGTGGTGGCGGAGGTGTGCGCCATGAACGGTCAGATGCATTTCGCGCTCTGGGGTTTCTGCGCCGTGGTGGTGCTTGTCGGGCTGGCCGGCGTGTTCATGGTCCTGGGCGGCCTGAAGCGCGTTTTCCACGGCCGGCTCGCCGGCGGGGGCGGCCGCGTGATTTTCGGCCTACTGTTCCTGTTCCTGTTCGCATTCGTGGCGGCGGTGGCCCTCGATCTACGCACCTATTTCCGGTTGACCTATGAGCAGCCGGTGGCAACGCTTAGGTTCGCGGCCCTCGGACCCCAGGACTACCGGGTCACGCTCACCGATGCGGCGGGCCGTTCGCGCACCGAAGAACTGCGCGGCGACGATTGGCAGTTGGATGCGCGCGTTTTGAAATGGAAGGGACTCGCCACGGTGCTGGGCCTCGATCCCGTCTATCGGCTGGACCGGCTGGAGGGGCGCTACCGCAGCGCCAGCCAGGAACGGAACGATTACCACAGCGTCCTGGAGTTGTCGGCGGACACGGGGCTGGATTTCTGGGGCCTCGCCCAACGCAACGCCGCCTGGCTGCCCTGGGTGGACGCGGGCTATGGAAGCGCCACCTACCTGCCCATGGCGGATGGCGCCCAATACAGCGTCTCCATCAGTCCCACGGGCCTTCTCGCCCGCGGCGACAATCCGGCGGCCCAACAGGCTTTGAGCCGCTGGTAACGGGATTTTGCAGGGATTTCAACCTTGCGACATAAGCCTGGCCTTCGTCCGAACCGTCATTGGTGACGCGCTTCGCATTTTGCTTCCACCCCGTGTGTTATCTATCGCACTGGTTCCGGCGTCTGCACGGAACGATATGGAAAGTCGTCGCTGCGGCAGACCGGGAAACAGTTCACCTGATAAACGGGGTCGATGCCGATGAACAGACGCCGCAAGAACCCAAACGCCAAACGCCTGCCGGCCTTCGTGCGCGATGTCAGCACGGCGGATTGCCTGTTCTGCCCCTACGGCGCGGACATGGAAGTCGGCGACCGGGTCTACGCCTACGACGAGCGAACCGAATTCGGACGGCGCCCGCGCGAGCGCCTGGTGGAAGTCACGGCCATCAAGGTATTCCGTTCCACCGGCCGGGTCGTGACCCTGGATCTGGAAAAGATTCCGCTCGCGGAGCTGGCACGCATCGCCACCATCAGCGAGCTCAGCATGGAGGCGGTGCTCGGCCACCATGCGGGCGCGCCCAATTACGACCGCCGCCGTCCCCCGGTGGTGGTGTATTTCCAGCCCTGCAACGACGACGACACGGTCGGCACGCGCTTCAGGTTGCCGCCGGTTCCGAAACGCGAGCCGGCTTGGCGCCGTTGGCTGTCGCGGATTTTCCCGGAATTCCAGCAGGCCTGAAACGCGGCCCTAGCGCAGCGAAGAGCGGTCCAAGACCGCCATCGTGATGCGCGAGACGCACACTAGGCGTCCCTGTTCGTCGCTGATCTTGATTTCCCACACCTGGGTGGTGCCGCCCAAGTGCAGCGGGCGCGCCGTGCCGTAGACCGTGCCGTCCTTCATGGCGCGCACGTGGTTGGCGTTGATCTCGAGTCCCACGCAGAGCTTCTTTTCCCGGTCCACCACCAGGTTCGCGCCGGTGCTGCCGAGCGTCTCGGCGAGCGCTACCGAGGCTCCGCCGTGCAGGATGCCGGCGGGCTGCTTGGTGCGGCCGTCCACCGGCATGCTGGCGGAGATGAAATCCTCCCCCACCTCGGTGTAGCGGATGCCCAAGTGGCTCACCAGCGTCTCCTGCTGGTAGGCGTTGAGCTCGTCTACGCCGAAGGGTTTGAACCAGATGCCCATGCCGGTGCTCCGTGGTGTGCGTCGCCAGCCTACACGAGCGCTTCGGGTGATTCCCTTAACCGGAGATGCGCGAGTGGCCTGATTTGACTTAATCACCGCGAATATTCGAATCCCGCCCTGTCATTTCCGGGAACAGCATCCATACTTATCTGGTTTTTATTCACGACAGGTGAAGACGTCCAAAACACGAATAACGGGAGACGCACGATGAACTCGATTCGTCTGCATAAAACTCTGACCCTAGTTTTCCTGTTTGTAGCCGGCGCCGCCGCGGCGGCGGACCCGGCTCCCAACGCCGCCACCGCGGCCCCGCCCCAACCCGCACCGAGCGCCACACCGGCGACGTCGCCCCAGACGGCCCAACTCGGCCGCATCACGGTCACCGGCACGGCCATACCGCGCACCAGCATCGAGACCCCGGCACCGGTGGAGATCATCACCGCCACCCAGATCCAGCAAAGCGGCCTCACCACGGTCTCGGACGTGCTGCGGTCAATCACCGCCGACAACAGCGGCACCATTCCGCTCGGCTTCACGCTGGGATTCGCCGCGGGTTCCACCGGCCTGGCCTTGCGCGGCCTCACGGTGAACTCCACGCTGATCCTCATCGATGGGCACCGCACCGCGGCCTACGCCCTCGCCGACGACGGCGAGCGTTCCTTCACCGACCTCAACACCATTCCCCTCAACGCCGTGGACCACATCGAAGTGCTGAAGGACGGCGCGTCCTCCATCTACGGCGCCGACGCCATCGCCGGCGTAGTGAACATCATCCTGGTCAAGAACTACCACGACACCCAGGTAAAGGCCGGAGCCGGCACCTCCCAGCACGGCGGCGGGACCACCACCCAGTTCAGCTACCTCGGCGGCACCGGCGACACCGCCCAGGACCATTACAACGCCTGGGTCAATTTCGAGTACGAGAAGGACGACCCGATCCACAACAGCCAGCGTGGCTTCCCCTATAACACCGCCGACACCTCTTCTCTCGGCGGGCTCGATTTCAATGCCGGCAACCCCGGCCTGTTCTTCGGCTCCGGCTACGGCGCCGTGGCCCCCTCGGACGCCAGCGGCAATGTGAGCGGCCTCTACCAGCCGTTGCGCCCCTGTAACCCGGCCGATTCCAAGCAGGTGACGGTGGCCGGAACCGGCACCTTCTGCGAACAGAACTTCGTCTCCCTGAACGACGAGATTCTGCCGGAGGAGGACCGCTACGGCCTGGAGGGCCGCATGACGGCGGACATCAGTTCCGCCACCACGGTCAACCTGACCGCGAGCTTCTTCCAGACCCGGACCGTGGCCACGGCGAACCCGAGCCAGATCCAGGTGAGCTCGCCCAACAACACCGACTCCATCGTGCTGCCGCCGACCCTGCTCAACGGCAAGCTGAACCCCAACGATCCCTTCGCCTCGTCCGGGAAATACGCCGCCATCAACTATGCCTTCGGCGACATCCCCGGTGGTTTCACCGATGTGAACCACAACATGCGGATGGTGGGGGAAGTGAACGGCGACCTGGGCGCCGACTGGAGTTACGACGCCGCGCTCACCCTCAACCACACCTGGCTGAACGTGAACAACCGGGGATTCATCAACTACCAACAACTACTGCAGGACATCGCCACCGGCGCCTATAGCTTTGTGAACCCCGCGTCCAATTCCCAAGCGGTGCGCGACGCTCTGTCACCGACCATCGCCAAGACCTCTACCACCGACATGGACGCGCTGGATTTCACCGCCAACCGGGACTTGATGGCCCTGTCCGGCGGCCCGCTGGGCCTCGCCCTCGGCGGCCAGTGGCGCTACGAAGCCCAGGACGACCCGGACCTCAACCCCAACCTGGAATTCCAGGGCCTGGGCATCGCGCACACCATCGGCTCGCGCACCGTGAGCGCGGTGTTCGTGGAACTGGACGCGCCGGTGCTGGAATCCCTGGAGCTCGACTTCGCCGGCCGGGAGGACCACTACTCCGACTTCGGCAGCGCCTTCTCGCCCAAGTTCGGCGTGAAATGGACGCCCATTCCCGAGCTCGGTTTCCGCGGCACCTATTCCAAGGGCTTCCGCGCACCGAGCTTCGCCGAGAACGGTTCCAGCGCCGCCGAGGGCTTCATCACCTACACGCTTCCCGCGAGCTACATCGCCGCCCACGGCAACGACGCCTACGTGCAGCCTTATCCCTTAGGCCTCTTGACCTCGGCCAACCCGAACATCCAGCCGGAGCGGGCCCGCAACTACACCCTGGGACTGATCTTCCAGCCGTTCGATTCCCTGAGCGGCACCTTCGATTACTACAACATCATCAAGACCGGCGTCATCGCCCAATCCAGTCCCTTCGACGTGCTGAACGCCTACTTCGCGGGCCAGTCCCTGCCGCCGGGGTCCTCCATCAGCCAGGACGTGCCGGACCCGGCGCATCCCACGCTCTTGCCGCGCCCCACCATCGTCGCCGCGCCCTACGTGAACGAGAACGAACTCAAGACCAGCGGCGTGGATTTGAGCCTCGTCTACAAGCAGGACTTCGCGGCAACGCACTGGACCAGCGACCTGGATTTCACCCGCATCCTGAGCTTCGAGGAGACCCTGAGCGCGGGTGGGCCGCTGGTGAACTACGTGGGCACCCAAGGGCCGTACATCCTGTCGTCCGGCGCCGGCACCCCGCGTGACCGCATCAGCTGGGCGAACAGCTTCGACTTCGGGCCCGCCAACGTGACCGCCACTATCAACTACGTGAGTGGCATCTTCATGAGCGTGCCGGACGTGACCGGCCCGGGCACCAATGACCTGTGCTTCTCCACCGCCACGCCCACCGGCGCCAACCTGCCGGCGGACTGCCGCGTGCCGTCGTTCACTTACGTGGACCTCACGGGCGAGTACGACTTCACCGACAAGGTCTCCATGACCGGGGCGATCCTCAATCTGTTCGACCGCAAGGCGCCATTCGACCCCATCGACTATGCCGGTGTGAACTACAATCCGACCTACCATTCCGCAGGCATCGTCGGGCGTTTCTTCTCGCTGGGTTTGAAGGCAAAGTTCTGATTGCCGGGGCGTCCCCGGCCCGGCGGCCGGGGACGCCCTTCTTCCCCTGGAGGTCCCATGGAACTCATCCCGCGAGCGGCGCGCGCCGTGCTTTCTTCCGGCCTGTTCCTGGCGGCATTCGGCTGCGCCAGCCAGCCCGCCACGGCGCCGGGCGGTCCGGCCTCCCTCGCCGAGGCGGAGCAAGCGCTTCGCTCCGGCGCCACCACCCCCACGCGGCTCACCCGGGCGGCACTGGACCGCATCGCGGGCCTCGACACCGGCGGGCCGAAGATACACGCAGTGATCGAGACCAATCCGGACGCGCTAGCCATCGCCGCATCCTTGGAGAAGGGCGGCCAGAAGGGGCTGCTCTACGGGATCCCCGTGCTCCTCAAGGACAACATCGACACCGGCGACCGCATGCTGACTACCGCGGGCTCCCTCGCCATGACGGGGGCGCCCGCGCCGCGGGATTCCGCCGTGGCGGCACGGCTGCGCGCAGCGGGCGCGGTGATCCTGGGCAAGACCAACTTGAGCGAATGGGCCAACATCCGTTCCAACCACTCGGTGAGCGGCTGGAGCGGGCGGGGCGGCTTGACGCGCAATCCCTACGCCCTGGACCGCAACGCCTGCGGCTCCAGTTCCGGCTCCGCCGCGGCGGTGGCCGCGGGCTACACCCTCGTGGCCGTGGGCAGCGAGACCGACGGTTCCATCGTCTGCCCCTCGTCCACCAACGGCCTGGTGGGCATCAAGCCCACGCTCGGCCTCGTGAGCCGCAGCGGTATCGTCCCCATCGCGCACAGCCAGGACACCGCCGGGCCCATCGCCGGGAGCGTCGCCGACGCGGCGCTGCTCCTCACGGTGCTGGCCGGCAGCGACCCCCAGGATCCGGCCACCGTCGAGGCGGACCAGCACGCCACCGACTACCGCAAGTTCCTGGACCCGGGCGCGCTCAAGGGCAAGCGCATCGGCGTGGTGCGCAAGTTGGCAGGCTTCGACCCCAACGTGGACGCGCTCCTGGACCAGACTATCGCTGTGCTCAAAGCCCAGGGCGCGGTCATCGTGGATCCAGTGGATCTGCCTCACATGAACGACTACGGTGACGACGAGACCAACGTGCTGGTCTACGAGCTGAAGCACGATCTCAACGCCTATCTCGCGGGCCGCTCGGGCCTCGCGGTGCACGACCTCGCGGACGTGATTGCTTTCGATAAGACCCATGCCGCGGAGGAGATGCCCTGGTTCGGTCAGGACTTCTTCGAGCAGGCCGAATCCAAGGGCCCGCTCACGGACAAGGCTTACCTGGATTCGCTGGAGAAGTCCAAGCGCCTCGCCGGCCCTGAAGGCATCGACGCGACGCTCGCCAAGGACAAGCTGGACGCCCTCCTGGCGCCTACCGGCGGCCCCGCCTGGATGACGGACATGATCACGGGCGACCACACGGCCGGCGGCAGCTCCTCACCGGCGGCGGTGGCGGGCTATCCGGATGTGACCGTGCCGGCGGGCTTCGTGCACTGCCTGCCCGTGGGCATGAGCTTCTTCGGGGCCAAGTGGAGCGAGCCGACGCTGATCGGCATCGCCTATGCCTACGAGCAGGCGAGCCACGCGCGGCGCCCGCCGCGCTTCCTCCCGAGCATCACCGACCCCGCCTGCCGGCCGTGAGTGCCGCCTTGGATTGAGTCCCGGCGGGGATGGGCTATCCTGCTGGCGCTAGCCCGTGGAGAACTCCCATGAGCCACCGCCCGTTGCTTGCCGCGCTGCTCTCGCTGTGCATCGTCGCCCTGGTCTGCGCCGGGGTCTGGACCCGTTTCCATCCCCGCGACGTGGACGTGAACGTGCAGTTCCAGGACAGCCATGTGGCCGTGGCCCATGCTTTACCCGGCATTCCGCTGCCGGCCGGGGTGCAGGAAGGCGACCTCATCGATTTGCGGCAGCAGAGCCTCGCGACCCGCTTGATCTGGACCCTGCCGACCCGACCCCTGGGTCAGGTCATCGACGTGGTGGGTCAGCGGGACGGCCAGACCCGCACCGTCCAGGTCACCGTGAACGATCACAGCGGCATGCCGGGGCTCTTGTGGTACGCCCTGCCATGGTCCATCGGCGGGGTGCTCATGGCCGCGATCGCGCTACTGCTCATCTGGCGCGGCCACGACCGGGCCGCGTTTGGCATGGGCCTCTGGGCGGTGACTTACGTGTTGAGCGCGCAGCTCGGGGCCATCCCGCTAGACGACTGGTGGGGATTCGCGATTTTGTGCCTCTCGACCTCGTGTTACCTCACCGCGCGCGTGGGTTTCTACATCATGGCGGAGGCGCGGGTTGGAAGCGCACTCAGCAAAAGACAACTCCTCTGTTTCCGCGTAGGTTTCGGTCTGATCTTGGCGCTGGGCGCTGGCTATGCTTTCGGCGGACCGACAGGCGTGGGCGTGGTGTTCTTCGACTCGGTCGCCCTCAACAACACCAATTATGGCCTGGTGCTTACGGCGAGTTATCTCGTGCCTATCGTCATGCTTTACGTGGGCTATCGCCGGTCCGCGGCGGCGGAGCACCAGCGCCTGCGTTGGATGCTGACGAGCGGCATCCTCTGGTTCGCGGGCATCCTGCTGCAGAACACGCCGGTGCTAGGCCAGGCGTCGGGCGCCCTGAGCACGCTGTTGATGATCCTGGCCCTATTGGGATTCCTCTACGCGGTGCTGCGCCTGAGAGTAGTGAACGTGGCCGTGGTCATCGACCAGGCCCTGGTCTACGGCGCCATGACCACCTTGGTGGTGGGTGTGGTGGCCGCCGTCAACAGCCTGGTGCTGCGCGCCGCCTTGGCGCCGGGAGCGAGCCTCGCCGTGCAGGTGCTGGTGCCCTTGTCCCTCGGCATCACGCTCGGCCGGGTGCGGGATTACCTGAACCGTTTCGTGGAGCAGGTGTTCTTCCGAGCCCGCTACCTGGCGGACAAGGCCCTGCGCACCTTCGCCCGCCGTGTGGGACACATGGAGGATCCGGCGGCGCTTCTGGACGCGGCCGCCGGCGAGATCTACCGGCACGTGGGCACTCCCGGCCTCGCCATCTATTCCGTCGAGGCGGGTGGCTACCACCGGGTGCGCCAACTGGGCGAGGGCAGGTTCCCGGAACGGCTCAACAATGATGACGGTGCCTGTGTGGCGCTTAGGGCCGATCGCAAGGCGGTGGACCTGGAGACTGTGGCGAGCGACCTGGGCGGTGATGGCGGCGTGTTCCCCATGCTGGTGCTCGGGCGCCTGCGCGGCGCCATCGTCTGCCGTAACCGCCCGGGCGAGCATTACGCGGCGGACGAGAAGAAGCTGATCACGCTGGTGGCGAGAGAAGTGGGGGCCGCCTGGCGCATCCTGCGCGCCCGGGACAACGAAGCCCTGGTGACGGCGGTGGCGGAAGGCCGGCTCCCGCCGGAGGCGCTGCGGGATAAGGCCCGTGCCCTGACTCTTACATCGACTAGCATCTAACTCACTGTATCGTAAAGATTTTATCTAGCTGAAAAATCAGCAGGCTGACCCCTTGTCATTAGAGTATCACTGTTATATATATGTATAACACCTAGGGGTAGGTGATCGTTGGACCAAGGCCACTGTCTCTGCCCCAAGGAATCCCGCCTCCCAAGGGGCACCTTTCAAGACCAAACAGAGGAAACGCCAAGATGAAATCCAAATCCCTGACGCTGGGGCTGGCCTTAGGCCTCGCCGGCGCCGCCCTGACCGTCAACGCGGCGCCGCCGCAAGCACCGGCCTGGGTGGCCGAGAGCAACCAGGATTCCCAGATCCTGCTCAAGACCTTTGCCGACTTTGCCCCCGAGCAGGCGGGCCAGATCGGCGTGGACGGCCTGGACGAGCAGGCCACCAATCTCACGCCCGACATCGTGCAGCGGCTCAACGCCGCCATCGACCAGGACATCGTGGAACTGAATGCCAAGCTCGCGGCCGCCACGGACCCGCACGTGAAGCAGGACTTGCAAATCCTCCTCACCGAAGCGAACAACGTGAAGCACGACAACGAGCTGCAAACCAAGTACCTGTTGAACTACAACAACGTGCCCCAGACGGTATTCTTCGGCGTGCGCTCGCTCATCGACCCGCAGGTACCGGCGGAACGCCAGCAAGCGGTGGTGAAGCGTCTCGAAGCTTACGCGGGCATGGTGCCAGGCCGGCCGGCCATCACCGAGCAGGCCAAGACCCTGTTCGAGAACGACCTGAAGCGCCCCGGGCTTCTCGGCCCCTACAAGGGCCAGGTGGAGCAGGACCTGAAGGACGCCCAGCAGTACATCCCGGGCATCAAGCAGCTGCTCACCGCGAGCAAGGTGCAGGGCTGGCAGGAGCCCTGGGCCAAGCTCGAAGGGCAACTCAACGACTACGTGGCCTGGGTGAAGACCGACGTCATGGCCCATGCCCGCGCCGACAACAAGTTCCCCGAGGAGCTCTATGCCAACAACCTGCATGACCTCGGCGTGGATGAGGACCCCCGTGCGCTCATTCAGGAAGCCTTGTTCTCCTTCTCCGAGATCCAGCACCAGCTGGAAGGCATGGCGATCCTGGTCGCGAAGCAGGACCACATGAAGAGCACGGATTACCGCGACGTGATCCGCGAGCTCAAGAAGAAGCAGCTCAACAACAAGGACATCCTGCCCTTCTATAAGGAGCGGCTGAAGCAGATCGAGGTGATCATCCGGAAGGAGCACATCGTCACCCTGCCGCAGCGCGACATGGTGATCCGCATGGGCTCCGCCGCCGAGACCGCCCAGGAACCGGCGCCGCACATGGATTCCCCGCGGCTTATCGGCAACACCGGCCAGTACGGTTCCTTCGTGCTGCCGAACAACGTCGGCCAGCCGGGCGGCATGGACGACGATACCTTCGACGCCGCCGCCTGGACGCTCACCTCCCACGAGGGACGCCCCGGTCATGAGCTGCAGTTCGCCAGCATGATCGAAAACGGCACCTCCATCGCCCGTGCCGTGTTCGCCTTCAACAGCGCCAATGTGGAAGGCTGGGCCTTGTATTCGGAGGCGGAGATGCAGCCCTACGAGCCCCTGGAAGGGCAGATGATCGCGCTGCGCGACCGGCTGCTGCGCGCCGCCCGCGCCTTCCTGGACCCCATGGTCAACCTGGGGATGATGACCCCGGACCAGGCCAAGGAGTTCCTGGAGCGGGAACTGGTGGCCTCGCCGGCCTTCGCCACGGAGGAGGCGAACCGCTTCGCTTTCCAGATGCCGGGCCAGGCCACGAGCTACTACTACGGCTACCACAACTTCCTCACCATGCGCGGCGAGGCGCAGGTGGCCTTGGGGACGAAGTTCGACCGGCAGAAGTTCAACGACTTCATCCTGAGCCAGGGTCTCCTGCCGCCGGATCTGATGCGCCAGGCGGTCAAAGAAGAATTCATCCCGAGCCAGAAGTAAGCTTGGGTTGAGATGGAAAGGCCCCGCTGCGCGAGCAGCGGGGCCTTCTTTTTGCGGCGTTAAACCCAGGCCCGGCGGGGAGTTAGGCGGCGGGTTGGCCGCCGCGGTACCATGAATGCACACCAAGAAGGGGATCGCCATGACCAAGGGATGGCCTGTTTGTTTCGTTCTCGCCGGCATCGGCCTTGCGCCTTTGCAGGCCGTGGCGGATGCCGACGGCCCCGGCTGGAAACCCGAGTTCGGCTACGAGACCGGAATCACCTTCGGCGGCGGGAACCTGATCGTCTCCGGCATCACGGGCCAGCCCAGCCTCACGCCGACCAACGTGAGTCTTTACGCCGGCAACACCTTTTTCGTGCAGGGTTATTACCGCCAGGCGTTGGGCAGCACGGGCCTGAGCCTGAAGGCGGCCGTCGGCGGCGCCTATGTTTGCCAGATTCCCACCTGCGCCGATGTGCTTTGGGACGTCATCGTCGACAATCCCCAAAACTCCATCGGCAACTATGGATCCGGGAGCGCCACCGGTGACCTAGGGCTGGAATACGCCTGGGAGGGAGGGCGCGTGGGCGCCGGAGGCACCTGGCGCGCCTACAACATGGTGAATTCCTACAGCGGCGTCTACTCCTTCCAAAGCGTCATGCTTAAACCCGCCCACGGCTGGTTCGTCGAATACGAAGTGGATCATTTCGGGCTGAGGTACACCCACCTCATCTACCGTTCCAGCACCACCGGTTACAGCCTGAACGCCAGCAACATCGGTTTATATGCGCACGGCAGCTTCGATCAGGACGCCTGGCTGCCGGGCGGCCATGACTTCAACCAGGGAATGGGTTTGGCGCGCCAGACGATGACGCTGCTGTTCACGCCGAAGGAATGGGGGTTCTAGGATCGCAGATAAGACGCGCCATTCACATCTAAAATACATCCCGTGGCGGCCATCATGCCGTCGGCGGCGAGGCGCAACACGGCTTCCGCCACTTCCTCCGGCGTCGCCACCCGGTTCAAGGGGCTCTGCTTTTTGATGCCTTCGCCTGCGGGCCCGTCCAGGATCTCCGCCGCCATATCCGTATGCACGAAGCCCGGCGCCACCACGCCCACGAAGATATTGAAGGGCGCAAGCGCCTGGGCCAGGGATTGGGAGAGCTGGTTCAGGCCCGCCTTGCTCGCGCCGTAGGCGGGGGCATCGGGCTCGCCGCGGAAGGCGCCGCGGGAGGAGATGTTGATGATCTTGCCGTCGCCCTGGTTTCGCATGACCCGCGCCGCCAGGAAGCAGAGGTTCGCGGGGGCGAAAAGATTGGAAGCCAGGGTGCGCTGCCAAGTGGCCTGCCACTCGGCATAGGGCAGATCCTTCAGGGGCTTCACTTCGTAGACGCCGGCGTTGTTCACCAGCACGTCCAGCCGGCCGTAGTGCGCGGCCACGTCGGTGACGAGTTTCTCGCAGGCGGCGGGGTCCGTGAGTTCCGCGGCGAAGGCACGATTCCCGGAGCCGGGCAATCGCTTCGCCAGTTCCTCGCCCTTCTTCATATCTTTGCGTACGTGCAGTGCGACCCCTGCGCCGGCGGCCGCGAAAGCCTCTGCCGTGGCGCGGCCGATGCCGCGGCTCGCGCCGGTGATGAGCACCGTCTTTCCCTTGAAATCCATGCAGGCCTCGCGAGAATGGCTGCGGCGATGATAGCAAGAGGCTTTGCTAGAATCCCGCCATGCCCCAAGCCTTGCAGACCGTGGAAATCGAGACCGGCGCCACGCCCAAGGCCAGCATCATCTGGCTGCACGGCTTGGGCGCCGACGGCCACGATTTCGAGTCCATCGTGCCGGAACTGAAGCTCCCTGTCTCGCTGCCCGTCCGTTTCATCTTCCCCCATGCGCCGGTGCGGCCGGTGACCCTGAACGGCGGCCATCCCATGCGCGCCTGGTTCGACATCGTGAAGATCGGCCTCCACCAGCCGCGTGATTGGGAAGGCCTGGAATCCTCCCGCGCCGGGGTGGAGGCGTTGATCGCACAGGAGAACGGGCGCGGGATCCACACGTCACGCATCGTGCTGGCGGGTTTCTCCCAGGGCGGGGCCGTCGCCCTCTATGCGGGACTGGAACATGCCGCGAAGCTCGCCGGCATCATGGCGCTTTCCACCTATCTGCCCGCCGGCGAGGGCAGGGAAGTGAACATCGGCGTGAACCGCAGCACGTCCATCTTCTACGGCCACGGCACCCAGGACCCGGTGGTGCCGCTGCTACTGGGCGAGCACACCCGCAACTGGCTCACGAAGGAAGGCTGTGCCGTGACTTGGCACACCTACCCTATGCCACACAGCCTGTGTGCCGAGGAAGTCATTCACATCAGAGCATGGCTGCTTTCGGTCTTGGGGTCTGCTTAGAATTCCAATTTCGGCGCCGGATCAGCCGGCGTGAAACCAAAAAGATAGGCGTAGAACGCCAGTTCCGCCGCGAGCACTGCCTGGAGAGTGGTGGCGCGACGGAAGCCGTGGCCTTCCTCGGGGAAGGTCAGCGATATGGACGGCACGCCCCGTTCCTTCAGTGCTTTCAGCATGCGCGCCGTCTGGTCCGGCAGGACCACCGTATCCTTCAATCCCTGGAAGAAAATCACCGGTGCCTTGATGCGGTCCACGGCATGCAGCGGCGAGCGCGCCCGGTAAGCCTCTTTCGCCTCGGGCCAGGGTCCCAGCAGCGTGTCGCCGTAGCGGGCCTCGAACTTGTGGGTGTCGCGCATGGCGGTCTCGAGCTCGGCCAAGCCGTACTGGATGGCGCCGCCGCGGTAGACCTCCTTGAAAGCGAGCGTGGCGAGCGCCGAGTAACCGCCGGCACTGGAGCCGGATACCACGGCGCGCTTCGGGTCCGCGAGACCTTTGGCGGCGAGGTGCGCTAGCAGGTGGGCGCAGTCTTCCACGTCCTTTACGCCCCAGTTCCTGCGCAGGCTGCGCCGGTAATCCCGGCCGTAACCGGTGCTGCCCCGGTAATTGAGGTCGGCGACCGCGAAACCGCGGCTGGTCCAGAACTGTATGCGGGGTTCCAGGGCGTTGCCGTTCATGGCCGTGGGCCCGCCGTGACAGCGCACCATGAGCGGCGGTGCCTCGCCCTCGGGCAGGCGGAAGTCCGGGTTCACCGGCGGGTAATACCAGGCGTGGGCCGTCTCGCCACCGGAGGTGGGGAAACTCAGCGCTTCCGCGCGGCTCAAGTACGCCGGATCCATTCCGAAGCCCGCCGCGCTCAAGCGATGGAACTGCTGGCCGTCGCTCTCCACGATCCCCATGGACAAGTCGGGCGCGCCAGCCAGGAGCACGAACCGCCCGGCCTCCGCGTCCAGGTGCTCCACGTGGGAATACGGCGATTCTATGGGCGTTCTCTTTCCACCGGCGAGGCGCACGAGGCCCGATTGGCCGCGCTCCACCCGCACCGCGGCGATCTCCGTCTCCGAGAGAAAGCCGTAGCTCGACATGCCCAGCAGCCATTGGGCGTAGCCGTAGTCGGCCGCATCGGGGCAAAGAGGTTCGGCGGCGCCGTCCCGGTGTCTATATAAGTTCCAATACCCGCTCCGGTCCGAGACGTAGTGCAGCACGCCGACAGGCGACCAGCGGGGCTCGAACAGGGATTCCTCGGGGCCACCGGCGATGCGCCGCGCGCCCTGCAAGCTCCCATCCGCCGCCATGTCCGCCAGCCAAAGCTCGGAGCCGTCCCAGGGCATCTGCGGATCGTCCCAGGCGAGCCAGGCGAGGCGCTGTCCGTCGGGCGAGAGCGCAGGCGAACTCACGAAGTCCCGGTCCGTAACGAGCGGCGTAATGGCGCCATCTTCGAGCGAGACCGCCGCGAGGAAATTCTTCACCGTCTTGTCCGGTCGATGCTCCTCGCAGACGCAGAGGAGTCGCCCCCGGCTTGCATCCCATACCAAGTCCCCGTAGCGCCGGCGGGAAGCTGCCGTGAGCGCCCGGATCTTCCCGCCTTCCAGGCGGTAGAGGCACTGGTCCGCGTCGTTGCAGAAATAGATCGCGTCCCCGGCGGGCGCCCAGGCGCCGCCGCCGTATTCGTGCACCTTGGTCCGCACGCTGTAGGGCGCCGGTGTCAGGTCCTCGGCGCGCCCGTCCCGATGCCGCACCAGCACGCTGCGGCCGTTCTCCTCGGGGCGGCTTTCCACCCAGTAGGCGGCATCGCGTTGCAGTCGCGGTTGCAGATAGCGACGCTGGGCCCGGGTCACGCCCTCCACGCCGAGCGGCGAAGCCCAGCTGCCGCCGGGGGCGGGGCGCCTCACGCGGGGATTTCCGGGATCCGGAAGCGGCGTGTCTCCACTTCCCGCCCGGCGGGATCGAAGCGCCGCTCGGCGAATTCCAGCCCGCCGTCACGCTCGAGGCGCAGCAGGCTAGAACTGCGGGTGCCGTAGACGGGGTGCAGCACGAACGGCGAGGACACGCGCCGCTCCAGGTCCGCGCCGATGCCGGTGTCCGGCAGCACTTCGTCCGCTGCCGGCGTGGTGTCGTAGAGCAGCCGGAACAGGGCGTCGCTGGTGAAGGCCTCCTGCTCCAGCAAGAGCCCGAAGCGCGCCTTGCTCAAGCTCACCTTGGGCCAGGGCGTGTCCAAGAGGTGGTTGGAGAGGCCGTGGATGCCGGGCTCCACCTGCGAGGGCTCGCCGCCCCGGTTGGAGAAATAATAGAGTTCGTCCCGATCGCCGCAGAGGAAGCTGAAAGCCGCGTAGTCGTCGGCGCGGCGCCGCAACCCGGCGAGATAGTCCGCCGGGCGCATGCCGCCTTTCAGGAATTCCGCCGGCAGTTCGCCGCGGGAGCGGGGCCGCTTGGGCGGATCCAGTCCCTCGCGGTAATTGGTGACCACCGCGAAGCGCCCGCCGGCGGTGACCCCGAGCCAGGTGCCGCCCGCTTCCAGGTCGCGACCGCCCAAGACCTCCGGGGCGTCGTCCCAGAAGCCCGCCGCTGCCGAGGCGCGCGCGTGGCGCTCGTCGCGGTTGCCGGCGAACAGCAAGGCGTGCGCCGGGTGGGTTTTCCAGGCGAAGACCAGCAAGCACATGGATGGATTATAGCGGCGACTTATTGCGTCTTTTTGGCGGCGGCCAGCGAGAGCAGCAAGAGCGCCCCGAACACCAGCAGCATCCCGCAGGCTTCCGCCGGCGCGGGACGCTCGCCGAGCTGCAGCCAGCCGAGCAGCACCCCCACCACCGGGGTCGCGAGCGAGGCGAGGCCGCTCAAGGTGGCGGAGAGGCGCCCCACCACGAAGAGCCACAGGGTCCAGGCGAGCGCATTGCCGGGCACCACGTTGTAGAAGAGCGTCCAGGCGAGCGTCCCGTTCCACTCCGTGGCGCGGCCCGGCACGAGCCAGGCGATGAGCATGAGCGGCAGCGCGCCCAGGCACATCTGCCAGCCGGTGAGCGAGAGCAGTTCCCAGGGCCCCTGCACCGGCATCTTCTTCGCCACCAGTACCGACAGCGCCCAGGCGACGCCGGCGGCGAGCGCCATCAGGCTGCTCGGCAAGTCCGGTGCGCGCTTCCAGGGGGAGAAGATTAACAGGAGGCCGAGCAGGGCCAGCGCCACCGCCAGCCATTGTGCGCCCTTGAGGCGCTCGCCCAGCACGAAAGGCGCGAGCAGGATCACCCAGAAGGGCATGGTGTAGGCGAGCACCGCGCTCTTCCCGGCGTTGCCCTGCTGCAGCGCCCAGGCGATCAGCCCGATGAAGAGCGTGGTCTGCAGGAGCCCGAGCAGCAACGCCCGCCCGGGACGGCGCGGCCAGAAGGGCTTGCGCAGGAGCAGCAGCACCGCGAGCAGGAGCAGGCCGCCGAGCGCGCTGCGCCAGGCGGCGAAGGTGAAGGGCGCGGCGTACTGCAGCGCGATCTTCATCACCACCCAGTTGTAGCCCCACACCAGGGTGAGGAAGGCGAGGGCGGAGAGGGCGGCGCCGTCCAGCGCCGCGCCACCGCGGGCGTCCGTGTTCACCGGGCCGCCTTGTTGGGATCTTGGTGGCGCAGGGAATCGAAGGAGCGGCCTTTTTCCTCCTCGAACCAGCCGCGTATCAGCCTGTAAGAGATGGACCGGGTGGGCGGCATCATCAGGCCCGAGTCCACGGAATTCGCGATGTCGTCGCGGGAGAACCAGGCGGCGTGCTCCAGCTCGCCGTCGTTGCAGCGGATGGCGCTGGTCTTCGCCTCGGCGCGAAAACCGAGCATGAGCGAGCCGGGGTAGGGCCAGGGTTGGGACGAGACGTAGCGGGGCCGGTGCACCCTGACGTCGGTTTCTTCCTGCACTTCGCGCACCACCGCCGCCTCCAGCGTCTCGCCGTGCTCCACGAAGCCCGCGATGGTGGAATAGCGCCCTTTGGGCCAGGCCGCCTGCCTGCCCAGGAGGCAGCGCTCCCCGTCCGTGACCAGCACGATGATGGCGGGGTCGAGCCGCGGGAAGCTCTGGGTCCCGCAGGCGGGGCAGACGCGCTCGTGGCCGCCGCGGCGGCTCTCGGTGAGGGGGCCGCAGCGGCCGCAGTACCGGTGCTGACGGTGCCAATGCACCATGGCGCGGGCATAGCCCAGGAGCGCGAGCTCGTCGGCGTCGAGCAGCGCGCTCACGCCGCGCAGGTCGTCGTGGCGCGCCTCCGGCAGTGCGGCGTCCTCCTCCAGGCCGAGTGCGAAGCAGGGGGAGTCCCCCACTTCGCCGAGCAACACCGTGCAGAACGCCTGCTCCCGCAGGGCCGCGGCCGTGGACGCGTCAAGCAGCAGCGCGCGCGGGGCGCCCTCGTTCCAGAGATAGCTGCTCTTGCCGCCGCGCACCGGCACGAAGCGCGAGCCACCGCCTTCGAGGGCCGCCGCGAGCCAGGCGTCGTCGTGGCGCCGCGCGCCGAGGCGTTCCGCGTGGAACTGGAAAGGGACCGGGTCGGTGCTCACGCGGCGTGCAGCTCCGCGCCGAGGAGCCCGCACATGAGCGCGCGCAGCTTCTCCGCTTCCGCGCCGAAATACGCCTTGGGCGGCTGACGCCCCCACACCGGGTTCGGCCAGGCGGCGTCGTGGGTATACCGCACGATGTGGTGCACGTGCAGCTGCGGCACCTGGTTGCCGAGCGCGGCGATGTTGAGCTTGTGGGGCGCGAAGCCCTTCACGAGCGCGCGCGCGAGCAGCGCGGACTCGTCCCACAGCCGCGTCCGGTCGGCATCGGCGAGTTCGTGGATCTCGCGAACGTCTTCACGCTCCGGCACCAGGATGAACCAGGGATAGTGGGCGTCATTCATCAGCAACAAACGGCACAGCCTGAGCCTTCCCAGGTCGTGGCAGTCCTTGGCAAGTTGGGGGTGGAGTTGGAACATGCTGTATATGTTGAATATTTTGGCCGCCACGCCAGTGGGCTTGGGACTGGATTCACACGGGAACGGGGGCGGAAATGTTAAGCTTTCGGCCTGCCGTCTTGCAACGAAACGGGGCCCGCCACGGCCATGCGCAAGGTCTCCAGAGCGCTGCTCTATGCCGGCGTGGCCATCCTGCTGACCGGCGTCTATTACCTCGCCAACCGCGCCGGGCTCTATCTCAAGTTCCATTTCAGCGGGCTTTCGCCGTTCTGGCCCGCCTCGGGCATGGCGGTGGCGCTCCTGTGGCTGTTCGGCTTGCGCTGGTGGCCGGTGATCGTGCTCGGCGAATTCCTGGGCGCCGTGTACGGCGGCCGCGACTGGGTCGTGGGCCTCACCGACAGCGTGGCGCAGATGGCGGAGGCCGTGCTCGCAACGGTGCTGCTCAACGGTTTCGGCATCCACGGCGAGTTCAAGCGCAACCGCGACGTGCTGGGTTTCCTGTTTCTCGGCGCGCTCCTGCCCGCCGCCGTGGGCGGCGGGCTCGGCGCCCTGGGCCTGATGATCAACGGCGCGTTGCCCGAAAACATGCTTCCCAAGGAATGGGGCAGTTGGATGCTGGGGGACGCCATGGGCATCCTCGTGGTGGCACCGCTCATCGCCCACTGGCGACGCTGGCCGTTCAAGGGCACGCGCGCCGCGGTGGAATGGGTGATGACCCTGGCGCTGGCGGCGGCCGGCATGCTGCTCATCACGCGCCTGCCGGGAACCCTGGAGACCAGTCTCTACTTCCTGCTGCTGCCGCTGGTGGTGCTGCTTGTCGCGCGCAGCGGCGCCGCCGGCGCCAGCAGCATCGCCGTGCTGCTCGCCCTGTTCGCGCTCGGCTTCAACCTCACGGACACCCAGGATCCCTTCCTGGTGGGCGTGCGCATCGCCTTCGTCGGCGCCACGGCGTTCACCGGCTACCTCGTGTCCGCCGCGTTCGCCGCCCGCAGCGCCGCCGACAAGGCGCTGCACGCCGAGCAGGACCGCGCGCTCGTCACCCTCCAGGCCATCGGCGAGGGGGTGATCTCCACGCGCACCGACGGCAAGGTGTATTTCATGAACTCGGTGGCGGAGAAGCTCACCGGCTGGCGCACCGCCGACGCCACCAACCGCGCCATCGAAGACGTGTTCCCGCTGTCGCTCGCCAGCGGCGAGACCGAGGAGCACACGGTGCGGCATGCGCTCATCAACGGCATGGCCTCGGAAGTGCTCTCGCGGCGGCTGTTGCGGGACCGCACCGGCATGCTGCGCCCCGTGGAGGGCACCATCACCCTGGTGCGCGGCCGCGGCGGCGACCTCATCGGCGGCGTGGTGGTGTTCCGCGACGTCTCCGAGGCCGAGCAGCTGCGGGAGCGGTTGGTGCGCGAGGCCACCCACGACAGCCTAACGGGCCTCCGGAACCGTGCCGCCTTCGACGCCCGGCTGCGCGAGCTTGCCGCCAGGGGCGACCGTCGCACGAAGCACGCGCTGCTGTACCTGGACCTCGACCAGTTCAAGATCATCAACGACACGCGCGGCCACGAGATCGGCGACCGGCTGCTCATCGAGCTGACCAAGCGCCTGCGGGCGCTGGTGCACAAGCCGGACGTGATCGCGCGTCTGGGCGGCGACGAGTT
Source organism: Bacillota bacterium (assembly GCA_050261675.1). GTDB lineage: Bacteria > Pseudomonadota > Gammaproteobacteria > Natronospirales > REEB76 > DASUBN01. The sequence goes on along the minus strand of JBLNDO010000024.1, from coordinate 45,369 downwards.
CGGCGTGCTGGTGGAGGACGCCCACGAGGGCACGGTGATGCTCCTGGCCGAGGAGCTGCGCCGCACGGTGCTCGACTACCGCTTCAAGGAGCACGACCTCACCTTCAACGTCGGCGTGAGCATCGGTGTGACGATGTTCGTGCCCGGCGAGCGCGCGCCGGACGTGCTGAGCCGCGCCGACATCGCCTGCTACATCGCCAAGGGCGCGGGGCGCAACGCGATCCACGTCTACCGTCCCGACGACGAGTCCATGATGAAGCACCACATGGACCTGACTCGCGTCGCACAGCTCGAGACCGCCATGAGCGAGGGCCAATTCAAGCTCTACGGCCAGCGCATCGTCAGGCTCGCCGACGGCGGGAACGGCGACGGTCACTTCTACGAAGTGCTGCTGCGCATGCAAGAGGACGGCAAGCTCGTGCCGCCGGGCGCTTTCCTGCCCGCCGCCGCCCGCTACGGCCTCGCCACGCGCATCGATCACTGGGTGGTGGATCAGAGCTTCCGGTTCCTCTCCGCGAAGGCCGGCCACGGCATCCGCCTCTCCATCAACCTCGACCCGCGAACCCTGGACAGCCCGGACTTCCAGCGCTACGTGCTGGAGCACAAGGCCCGCTACCAGGTGCCGGCGGAGAGCGTGTGCTTCGAGGTCACCGAGAACGTGGCGCTGGAGAATCTCACCCGCGCCGTGGAGACCATGCACACCCTCAGCAAGGAGGGCTTCCGCTTCGCGCTGGACGACTTCGGCAGCGGCGTGGCGAGCTTCGGCTACCTGCAGCAGCTGCCGGTGCACTACGTGAAGATCGACGGCCGCTTCGTGCAGAACTACGGCGAGGACCCGGTGAACCCGCTGGTGGTGCGCACGCTTTCCGAGTTGGCGCGCATGCGCCAGATCAAGTGCATTGCCGAATGCGTGGAGAACGAGCCGACCAAGAACGAGCTGACGAAGCTGGGCGTGGACTACGGACAAGGCTTTTTCCTACACAAGCCCGAACCGCTTCCAGCGTAAAAGCTGCTGCGCTCGACAGGGCGTTGTTGCGCATCGGACTCGCAGTCGGTCACGTACACTAAGAGTACGCTCCCTCCTGCTCGCCTCGCGCGCCTAGCCCCGCCTTCGCTCGCGACGCTTTTACGCAGGAAGGCTGGTGTTGGAATTACGAACGTAAGAGTGTCCGCAGCCAGAAGCAGACATTGTCAAGAATTGCTCTCATCGTAATGCAGACGCACGAACTGCTCGTGCGCGGTGAGTCATGAACGACCAGATCTGATATATGGAGCCAATAGCAAGCGACACAATAACAAGCTGCGGACTCACCTTTACGACGCGTATGAAATACCAGGAACTATAAGCGCATAGGGGAATGTAGAGGAGCATTCCCGTAACCATACCCGGGGAGTATCGGTGGGTTCGGAGTGCACCGACAACATGGAATAATCCATTAAATGCAAGAACGGAGACCAGGGTCAGAAATGCTGAGATTCCGCCATCCCATCGTGGACCGACCCAGCCTACAAAGAGGGTAACCACCATCAGCGTAGTGTTGACAAGCACGGCAAATGTACGCGTGAAACTCACTGCCGTTTCTGGGCGGTAGATGCGAAACCAGGCGGCGAATCCACCGGGCCAAGCGAACTCTTCAAGCATGTGCAGTGCTGCGCAGGCAACTGGCGCCCAGAAGATCCATTCGTTCATATGCCATTCCCCGGTCGGACGCTTGAGGATCGAGCGGTAGATAGCATGCTAACAAGCCAGGTCCAATAGATGTATTTGCGGCTGTCAGGATTACAACATTACAAATATCACTCCAGTCCCTGAATGGGTGAACATCCAGGCGACGTAATTCAGTGCCTGATCTGAAGTGCAGCCAGGGGGTTGCGGATTCAATTGGTCGACGCAACGCATTGGCCAAATCGTTCAGCCGGCGTTTGGTAGTTTAACGTCTTCCTCGGTCGCTCGTTGAGTTGCCTGGCTATCGCATTCAGCTTGGTCTGTGAGTGTAGCGAGAGGTCAGTGCCCTTGGGGAAGTACTGCCTCAGCAGGCCATTGGTGTTCTCGTTACTTCCGCGCTGCCAGGGGTTTTGCGGATCACAGAAGTAGACTTTGACGTCCGTCGCCAGGGTGAAGCGTTTGTGGTCGGCCATCTCCTTGCCACGGTCCCAGGTCAAGGACTTATAGAGCTCCCTGGGCAGCTTGTGGGCATGCTGGATGAGCGCATCGACGACGGTCTCAGTGTCTTTGCCGTCGACCTTCACCAGCATGACGTAGCGGGTCTTACGCTCGACCAGCGTCGCGATCTGGCTGTTCTTGTTGCCGAACAGCAGATCACCTTCCCAGTGCCCAGGTACCGCACGGTCCTCGGCCGTGGCCGGGCGTTCCCGGATCGACACGGTGTCCAGGATCTGGCCATGATCAGGGGTCTTCTGCGTGTGATGGCGGGATCGGCGCATGGCGCGGCTACGGCGCAGGTGCTGAAGCAGCTCTTTCTTCAGGGCCCCACGGGCCTGGATGAAGAGGCTTCTATAGATGGTCTCGTGTGACACCTGGTGGTTCTCATCCTGGGGAGAGGTGCGCTTCAACCAGCCGGCGATCTGCTCCGGGGACCAGGCCCGCTGCAGCTTGTCCGCCACGAGCCGCGCCAAAGTCCGATTCTCAGCGAGCTTACAGGTCTTGGGACGCCGCGCTCGTGCCCAAGCCGCCTCATCAGCCTGGCCTGCCCGGTAACACCGCTGGCCTCCATTGCGTTTGAGCTCACGGCAGACCGTCGAGGGTGACCGTCCCAGGGAGTGTGCGATCCACCGCAGCGAACGTCCCTTCGCCACGGCCCGGGATATCTCCTCACGCTCCGCCAAGCTTAACGCCAATCGTGAACGCCGGCGTGGACGGGGACGGATGCCGCCGGCCTCCGCCAGGATACGTTGGATGGGACCGTGTGACCGGTCAAACAGCTGGGCTATGCGGTGCAGGGAGTCCCCTCGCTGCCAGCGCTCCCACATCAAAGCCTTTTGGGTTTCCGTGTAATAGATCCGGGTTCGGTACTTCATTTGCAACACCTCCCTCTGCTCGCGCAGAATCTACTGTGTTGCATCGATCAGTTGAATCCGCAGTCGTAAGCGGCCATTGAGAATGACAAGCTAAAGCGGCGGGATGACCCCGCCGCTTTTTTTATTTTCATATCAACATATTGATGCAATCTCGCGTTAAAGCGTCGCGAGCGAAGGAGGGGCTAGGCGCGCGAGGCGAGCAAGCGGAGCGTACTTTTGGTGTACGTGAGCATTGCGAGACCGAAGCGCAACGACGCCCTGCCGAGCGCAGCAGCTTTTACGCGGGATTGTGGCAGACGGCCTCGACATTGTTGCCATCCGGGTCGAGCACAAACGCCGCGTAATACGTCGGCGAGTAGTTTTCCCGCAGTCCCGGCTTGCCGTTGTCCTTGCCGCCAGCGGCGAGGGCCGCCTTGTGGAAAGCGTCCACTTGCTTGCGGTCCTTGGCGCGGAAGGCGAGGTGGGCGATGGGCTTCTGGGCCGGACCCTGTCCGGCCCAAATGGTCGAGCCGCCGTCGAGGCCGATGCCGAAGCCGCCCTCGTATTCCGAGACAAGCTTGTAGCCCAGGGGCGCGAGCGCCTTGCTGTAGAACGTTTGGGCTTTCGCCGCGTCGCTGACGCTCAATGAAACATGGTCCAACATGGTCTTCTCCTATGGGGTAGGTGCAGCCATTGGACTCCAATCCCAGGGCCCGCGCTGTCATGAATCTGCGGATTTCCGTGTCTAAACAGGGCGCAAGAATCCGACAGTGACACCGTGCGAGAGGTATAAAATTCAGGCATGTCCCGGAATTACCACACCCTCTATTCCAGCCCGCTGGTGACCGTCACCGACGTGCACTGCACCGAAGGCTGCGGCCTGGGCCGCCACGAGGAGCATTGCCCGGTGGCGGCCATCGCCCTGGTGCGCAGCGGCAGCTTCGTGCGCCGCGACCGGCTGGGCCGGCACGTGGCGGACGCCACCCGCGTGGTGTTCTTCGATCCCACCGATCCCTACGTGGTGGACCACCCCTTGCCGGGCGGCGACCGGTGCACCTCGCTCGCCTTCGCGCCGGCCACCCTGCGCGAGGCCCAGCGCGCGCGGCGCGGCCAGCCGGAGCGCGTCTTCGACAAGTCCACGCTCTCCGGCAGCGGCGAGATGCACCTCATGCACCGGGAACTGCTGCTCGCGGCCAAGCTCGGCGACGGCGTGATGGTGGAGGAGACGGCGCTGCGCCTGCTGCAGCTCTGCACGGAAGGCGGGGATGCGCCGAGCCCGAAGGGTGCCGCCGCGAACCGCGCCGCGGCGCTCGCTTCCGAGGCCCAGCTCCTGATCGCGGAATCCTTCGCCGAGCGGGTGACTCTCGAAGCGATCGCGAAGCAACTGGATGTTTCGCCCTTCCGCCTCTGCCGCGCCTTCCGCCAGGCCACCGGCGGCAGCCTGCACCAGCACCTGATGCGCCTGCGCCTCGTCACGGCCCTGGAGAAGCTGCCGGAATACCGGGAGCGGCTCACGGATCTGGCCTTCGACCTCGGCTTCAGCAGCCACAGCCACTTCACCCACGCCTTTCGCGGCTACTTTGGTCGGGCCCCCAGCGCCTATCTCTCGCACCAGTAACCGCCGTTATGCGGCGGAGTGCGCGATAACCCGGTTCCGGCCTGCATTCTTCGCGGCATAGAGCGCCGCGTCCGCTGCCGCCACCAGCTCCGAGGAGAGCTGGCTCCGCTCGGGAATCAGCGTGGCGACGCCGATGCTCAAGGTCACGTGTGCCGACACCGGCGAGTTGCCGTGCGAAATCCCGAGCGTTTCCACGCGGGTGCGCAGGGATTCCGCGTAGCCGCGCGCCGCGGCAGCGTCGAGATCCGGCAGCACCAGCGCGAACTCCTCGCCGCCGTAGCGCGCCACGAAGTCCGCCGGCCGCATCAGACCGTCCGCCAGCGCCTGGGCCACGAGCTTCAGGCACTCGTCGCCGCGCAGGTGGCCGTGGCAGTCGTTGAGCGCCTTGAAGTGGTCCAGGTCCGCGAGCAGGAGCGTCAGCGGATGGCCGGTGCGCTGCGCCCAGCGCCACTCGTGGGCCAGCACCTCGTCGAAGCGCCGGCGGTTGGGCACGCCGGTGAGCGCGTCGTAGGAGGAGATGCGATGCAGCTCCAGATTCGCGCGCTTCAGCTTGTCGTTGGCCTCCGCCAGCTGGCGGTTGACGATGGCGATGTGGATGGCGCCTGCCACCTGGTCGGCCACGGCGTTGCACAGGCTGCGCACCTGGGGCGTGAAACTGTCGCGGGCCTTGCTCTCCAGGTTCAGCACCCCCAGCGTCCGGTCGTGGTAGCGGATGGGCACCACGTATTCCGACTTCACCTCCGGGTGGCCCGGCACGTAGTCCGGGTCGCCGGAATCGGCGAACACCAGCTGTGTCTCGCCGGTGCGGGCGCAGCGGCCGCAGACGCCGATGCTCACGAGCCATTCGCCGCCGCCGGGTATCCCCAGCATCAGGTCCCCCGACATGGTCTCAATCACGAATTTGCGCCCGCTCTCGTCTAGCACCAGCACGCTGGCGGCGGCCACCTTGAGCTCCGCCGCGAGGTAATCCGTGATCTTCCGTAGCAGCGTGTGCAGGTCCTCGCTCTGAGTCGCGAGGCGCGAGACACGGTTGAGGGTCTCCATCACCCGGCTGTGCTCATGCAGGACGGCGTCCAGCCGGGCGCCCTCGATGGCGCCGGCGATCTGCTCGCCGATGCTGGTGAACACCTGGCGGGCGTGCGGGGTGAAACCCTGGGGGTTCGGGGTTTCCAGGTTCAGCACCCCGAGCACCCGCCCGCGGTGGCGGATGGGCACGGCGCACTCGGCGCGCATGCCCGGCAGGCGCGGCAGGTAACCGGGCTCGGCCGACACGTTCTCCACGTACTGCGCCACGCCGGTGCTGACGGCGCGGCCGCAGATGCCGGCGTCCACGCTCCAGTCGCCGGGCGGCGCCGCCCGCGGCGCGCCCGTGGCGAACACTTCCAGCATGAAGCGCTTGCGGGAGCCGTCCAGGAGCAGGATGCTCGGCACACAGCGCGGGAAGTGCGTATTGATGTAGTCCACGATCTGCTGCAACAGTTCGTCCTGGGTGAGCGGCTCGAGCGCGATGCGCGACACCTCGCTCATCACCTCGTTGAGCACCGCGTGCTCCATGAGCGTCTCGTAGAGCTGTGCGTTCTCGATCGGCCCCGCCACCTGCTCGGCGACGGTCTCGAGCACGCCGAGCTGGTCGCTGAATTCGCCGGAGCGGCTGCTCTCCACGTTCAGGATCGCGATCACCTCGCCGCGGTGCCGCACCGGCACGCACACCTGGGCGCGTACGCCCGGCGTGGTCTCCTCGTACTTGGGCGCCTTGCGCACGTCGTCGTAGACCGCGGCCTTGCCGCTCAAGGCCACCTCCCCCACGATGCCGCTGTCCAGCGGGCGGGTGAAGCCGGGCGTCACCTGGGTGGGGATCTCCGAGCGCACCGCCTCGCAGACGAAGCGGCCGCGCGCACGGTCCACGCTGGCGAAGGCGATGAACTCCCAGCCGAAATGCCAGTAGAGCGCCTCGGTGACTTTCGCCAGCATCGGGCGCAGTTCCAGGTCGCCGCTCGCGATGCGGGCGATCTCGTTCAGCACCCGCAGGTGGCGCTCGTTGAAATTGGCTTCTACGGCCATGCCGGATACCCCATCTGGGGAAATTTTAACCCGGCAGGGCGGGCCTGACCCCGCGGCCTAGAAAGCGGGCTGTAGCCAGCGGAAAAGGGCCAGTCCCAGCGCCGCGCCGGACAGCACCAGCACCGCGTCCGGCAGTTTCGGCAGCCGCCACACGGCGACGAGCGCCGCGAGGCCGATGGCGGCGGACGGCCAATCGCGGATCGCCGCCGTGGCCACGAGCAGCGTGGTGCCGAAGAGTGCGCCCACCACCGCCGCCACCACGCCCTGCACGAATCCCTGCACGCGGGGATGGGCGCGGTAGCGCTGCAACAGCGGCGCCGCGGCGGCGGTGAACAGCAACGCCGGCGCGAAGATGCCCGCCGTGGCGGCCGCGCCGCCCGCGAAGCCGTCCAGGAGGTAACCCACGAAGGTGGCGGTGATCACCACCGGTCCCGGCGTGATCATGCCGACAGCCAGGGCGTCAATGAACTGCCGGTCGTCGAGCCAGTGGTACTGGTCCACCACGTAGGCCTTGAGGAAGGGCGCGATCACGAGGCCGCTGCCGAATACCAGCAGCCCGGTCTTGAAGAAGAACAGGAACAGCGTCCAGGCGGGGGAGGCGGCGCCGGCTAGTCCCAGCGCGGCGAGTCCCGCCGAACGGGGCGCGGCAGGCGGATTGGCGGGCGGCGCAGGCGTGGCGCCGGGCGCGGAGAACACGAGCGCGCCCAACAAACCCGCCGCGATGAAGAGCCCCACCAGTTCCTGCTGCAGGGCCGCGGTCACCCCCGCGGCCACCACGGCCATGCCCCAGGCCGGCCAGCGCCGCTTCAGGGTTTTCCTGCCAAGCTGCCAGCAGGCTTTCAGGATCAGCGCCACGATCACCGGGCCGATGCCGTAGAACAGCGCGCGCAGCTCCCAGGCGCCGGTGAAGCGCACGTACAAGGCCGCGATCAGGCTCACGATCAGGAACGGCGCCAGCGCGAACGCCACTGCCACCGCGAGCGCGCCCGCAACGCCGAAGCGCACGTAACCGCAGTACACACCGAGCTGGTAGGCGAGAGGTCCGGGACAGGCGGTGGCGAGGGCGAGGCCGTCAGCGTATTCCGCCTCGCTGATCCAGCCGCGGGATTCCACGAGGTCCCGGTGCATGTGGTTCGCGAGGGCCACCGGGCCGCCGAATCCCGTGGCGCCGAGGCGCAGGAAATATCCGGCCAATTGCAGGGGTTTAACGGAATACATGGCGTCATCCTGCGGCCGGGACTGTACTAGAGTCTAATGTAGGAATCGCCCAGCGGCAGCGTGCTCCATCGGCACGCGGGAGTACTGATTGTGAGACGAGCCTCGATCCGTGCATTGCTTTCGATGGTGTTCTGGGGGTTTGTGTGTTCCGCCGCGAACGCGGCGGACAGCGCGCCGGCCCTGGATCCCAAGGTCATTTCGCAGGCGAGCGGCGAACAGGCCACGGTGGACAAGAGCGGCGTGGTCAAGATCGGCTGGGCCAGAACCGACGTGGCGGTGCGCGTGGACGGCATGCCGCTCCCGCCCGCGGCGGGGCTCGGTTCCTGGGCGGCATTCATGCCCATGCCGAAGGGCGCCATGGTGATGGGCGACACGGTGGTGTTCGAGGACGAAGTGGATGCGGCCATGGATGCAGCCTTCGCCCACGGCTTGAACGTGACGGCGCTCCATAACCACTTTTTCTATGACGAACCGCACGTGTATTTCATGCACATCGGGGGCGAGGGCGACCCGGCGACTCTGGCGGCGGGAGTGAAGGCCGTGTGGGGCGCGATCCGTGCCGTGCGCGCGCAGCACCCGGTGCCCGCGGCGGCGTTCCCCGGCGAGGCGCCGAAACCCGGCCATCTCGACGATGCCGCGCTGGCGAAGATCGTCGGCCAATCCCCCACGCTGGCGGGCGGCGTGGTGAAGTTCACCCTGGGCCACGATTCCAGCATGAGTGGCATGCCGGTGGGCGGCGGCATGGGAATCACCACCTGGGCGGCATTTACAGGGGATGACCGGCTCGCCTCCATGGACGGCGATTTCAGCATGAACGCGGGAGATGTCCAGCCGGTATTGCACGCCTTACGCAAAGCAGGTATCCACGTGGTGGCGCTGCACACCCACATGATCGGCGAGACACCGGTGGTTTATTTCACCCATTTCTGGGGTGAGGGTCCGGCCACGGACTTGGCGCGCGGTTTCAGGGCTGCGCTGGATGCGCAATCATCGGGAGTGCATTGATAATGGCGGCCCTGATCCTCGAATCCACCCTCACTTGTCCGGCTTGCAGGTATCGGGAGACCGAAACCATGCCCGTGGATTCCTGCCAATACCTCTACGAGTGCGGCGCCTGCCACGCGCTGCACAAGCCGAAGAAGGGGGACTGCTGCGTGTATTGTTCCTACGGTTCCGTGCCCTGCCCGCCGAAGCAGCTGGAAGCGGATGGCCGGCCGGAGTGTTGCCGCTAGCCCGGCGGCATTACCGCAAGCAGCGGCGCCACGGCTTTCTCCAGGTTCTCTTCCGTCACCGGCGTGCCGCCGGCCCAGAACTTCGCGTGCACCTTGCCCGCGGCATCGATCACATAGGTGACGGGCACGACCCGCGCCCGGAAGCCGTTGTCGGAGGCTTTCTCGGCCATGAGCGCCGGGAAACCGAATGCCGCCATCACCTTGCGTACGTCAGCCTCGTCCTCGGGATCGTTTTCGTCCAGGCCCAGCAGCACCAGGCCCTGATCCCGGTGTTTCCTGTAGAACGCATCCAGCAAGGGCATCTCGGCGCGGCAGGGCTCGCACCAGGTGGCCCAGAGGTTCACCACCACCACCTTGCCTTTTAGCGCCGCCAGATCAAAAGCCTTGCCATCCAGCGTCGTGCCCGTCAAGGCAGGTGTTGCATCGCCCGTGTCCAGGGCGAGCGCCGCTGGCAGCCACAGGCTGGCGGCGAGGAGGCAGAGTGCGGCGCGGCGGAACATCAGCGGAAACTGTAGCTCAAGCCGGCGGAGTAGATGCGGCGCGGCGTGAGCTGCAGGCCATAGACGTACTGGTAGACCGGGAGCTGCACGAACAGGTGGCCGTGCCAACGGTCGCCGAGGGTGAAGGTGAAGCCGGGGCTGAGATACAAGAGCCGTCCGCCGCTGTTCGTAGCCCCCGAGGGGTCGGTATCCGTATCGTGACCGCGAACCTGTGCGTTGATCTGGAGTTGCGGCGTCAGGTCGTCGCGCCAGTAGTAGCGCAGCCCCAGGTTCAGGTTGAAGCTGTCAGCCGGCTTGAAGCCGTCGCTGGAGTCGAGCGCGTGCTCGTAGAGCGCTTGCAGGAACCAGCCGCTCATGGGTCCGAAATCGTCGAAGTGGTAGGCGCCGAGAAGAGCGTTGGTGGTGCCGCTCCCGGGCTGCAGGCTGCGGTCCAGTTTCACTCCGGCCTGTGGCCCGCTGGCGAAAACGGTGTCGTGGGAACCCGTGGGCAGTTTCAGGCCGAACAGGAGGCCCCAGTCCAGGTCCGCCGTGAACCCCGAATAGCGCCCGAGCACGCGCGCGTCGCTCAGGGAGTCGCCGCTGGAGGTGGAAAGGGCCGTGTCGCCTTCGGCGAAGGTGCTGTGGTGCCGGTTGAGCCAGGGGATCTGCACGTCCAGGCCCCAGGCGCGGCTGAAGCCGTAGTCCAGGTTGAGGGTGGTGATGGTGCTCCGGGTCTTCTGCTCCACTTCCTCCGGCGCGGGTAGGGTGGGCATGGGGACCGCGTCGCCGCCACTGCGCAACTGGTCCTGGTCGATGAGGTCGTAGCGCAGGCCGATGCGCCAGCCGGTCCCCGACACCGGCCCCTGGCTGCCGAGATCGGTGTTGAGCGTGCAGCCGCAGCTCGCGCAAGCGAAGGCCGGCGCCCCAGCAAGACTCAATAGCAATCCGGCGGCGAGGCCGATGAGGAGTCGCATGAAGTCCCTTTGTTTTGCCGCGTGGAGTGAGTTTGGAGTCGGTGAAATCTTAAGGTTCCCCCGAGGCTTCATGCTTGACCTGGATCAATCCAGCCTTATTCCCGGCGCCCGCCAATGTGATTCTTGCAGCCGACGAAGCTGAGACGTCTGTCACGGATTCTGTCAAAACAAGCCGGCAGGATAAAGGCGATAATCGGGTGGGGACCCAAGAACTCTGGAATAGGGAGAAAAGATGAAGATCTTGATGCTCGCCGCGGCGCTCGTCGCCTCCGGCTTCGCCGTGGCCGCCGACACGCCGCCGGCTTCGCCCCTGGACCGCTTGGCGGTCTTCGCCGGCACCTGGAAAAGCGTGGGTCAGAACTTCAAGACGCCCTACAGCGAGGAGGCCGACACCTCCTCCACCGTCACCAATCAGTGCTGGAAGACGGGCGCGTTCTTCATCTGCAACCAGTCGGTGAACGGGGTCTCGCGGGTGCTGGTGGTGTTCACCTACCAGAGCGGCGATACCTACGCCGTGAGCAACATCCCGGCGGAGGGCGGCCACGCCAGCAACGGCACGCTGGTGCTGTCCGGCGGCGTCTGGACCTTCCCGGGCCAGTCCCACAAGTACGGCCAGGTGACCTACTTCCGCACCGTCAACATCTACAGTAACTACGACAACCTGGATTACCGCGAGGAGTATTCCGAGGACCAGCAGACCTGGACACCCATGGCCCAGGGCCACGAAACCCGGATCAGAAACTGATCTGTCATCTCTAGTTTCTAAATGAGCAATTTCGATTTGCTCAGAGGCTGACTGATATCGCCGCGCCCAGAATCAAGGCGCCGCCCAGCCACAGGGCGGGTCCCGTGGGCTCGCCCAGCACCAGCACCCCCAGCACTGCGCCGGTGAGCGGCTCCAGGTTGCCGATCACGCCGCTCCGGTGGGCGCCCATCTCTTTCAGGCCCCAGTTCCAGAGCTGGTAGGTGAGCGCGGTGCAGAGCACGCCGAGCGCCAGGAGCGAGGCCCAGGTGGTCCCATTCAGGGACGGCAGCCCTTCACCCGCTGTGCGGAGCCACGCCACCGGCAGCAACATGAGCGTGCCGAGGAGGATCACCCAGCTCGTGGCGGCGAAGCTCGAATAGCGCGTCATCAGCCTCTGGCTGAATACCACCCAGGCGGTGAAGCACAAGAGAGAGGCCAGCACCAGCAGGCTTCCGGTGAAGCTCGCTCCCCCGCCCGGCCGGCCGACGATGAGCGCCACGCCGAGCACCGAGGCGAAGGTCGCGCCCCAACCCTTGAACCCGAGCCGTTCCCCCTCGAACCGCACCGCGGCGAGAGACAGGAACACCGGGAAGGCGCCGAGCAGGATCGCCGCCACCGTGGCGCCCGCCATGGCGATGCCGGTGAAGAGGAGCAGCATCGCCACCGGCACGCCGATGAAGCTCGCCGCGAGCACCAGGGGCCAGTCGCGGCGCTCCGGCCACTCGCGCCGCCACAGGAGCAGGGGCAGGAGAACCAGCGAGGCGATTACGAAGCGTGCGGTCACCACCGCGAGCGGCGAGAGCTGCCTGAGCGCCAGCGCCGCGAACAGGAACACGGCGCCCCAGGCGACGCTCGCCGCCACCAGGGCGGCGAGCGCCAGGGCACGTCGGGACTTGGGCAAGCTCAGGCCGTGGGGGGCTTGGGAAGATTGAGGTAGAGGTTCACCGCGAACACCACCAGCACCACCAGCATGAGCAGCGAGCCCGCCACCATGACCGGCTCGAACTCGGGATGTCCGGAGAACATGAAGATGAGCCCCGCGATCAGGATGGGGAGCACGATGTTGTGCCCCCAAAAATGCACCTGCCCCAGGCGGCTGCCGCCTGCCTGCGGGTAGCGGCCGTAGATGAGCCCCGCGAGGCCCATGGTGACCCAGCCGAGAAGGTTCACGTGGGCGTGCACAGGGATGTATTGCAGCTTCTGCGCGGCGGCCATGAAGATGCCGATGCAGACCCCGGCCACAAGGTATACCACCGCGATCAGGATCCACAGGCGCGCGAAACGGGCGCCGCGGGCTTCGATGTCGGTCATGGAGGCTCTCCCCGTATGGTTATCGTGGCGTACACGCTAACCGTCTCCCGCCGCCCGCACAAGGCGGGCGGCGGGAGGCCCCGGGGAGTGGAGGCTCAGCCCCCCGAAGCCTGTCCGGGTTTCGCCCGCGTCTGGTCGTTGATCCAGTTCACTTCCCAGGTCTTGCCGCCGTCGGCGGAGAAGGCCTGCTCGTCGCGGCTCGAGTCCGCGGTCAGGCTCTGGAAAGTGAAGCGCACCAGGATCGCGCGGCCCTTGAAGTCTTCCTGGTCGTAGAACACGCCCTTGCCGTCGTGGAACTCGCCGATGAGGGCGGGTTTGTTCAGCACGCCGTCGTCGCTGTGGGCGAAGAGCAGGTTCCACTGCTTCGCCTCCGGGTTGTAGAGGCGCAGCGCCAGGAACTGCAGGTGGCCCGAGGGGCCCTGGGTCTCGATCTCGGCGAGGTTGGCCTTGCCGCCCCAGAGTTTGCGCACGTCCACGCTGCCGTCCAGCGGTGTCCAGGTGGTGGAGCCCGTGAGCGGGTTCATGCGGCGCGACATGTGGATCGCCCAGGAGCCGAACTGCCAGTCGAAACCGTGCTGCTGCGGTTCGTCGCTCACCGGCGGCGTGGTGGCTTCGGCGGCTGCGTTGCTGTCCCGGGTCAGGTCCGCGATGAAATTCGGCTCCCAGGTCTTGCCGCCGTCGTCCGAGAACGACTGCTCGAAACGGTGGGAATCGGGTTTGATGTCCGACCACACCACACGGACCAGGATTGCGCGGCCGTGGAACAATTCATGGCTGTAGAACTCGCCGCGGCCGTCGTGGAAGGAGCCGGCCTCGGGCTCGCCCACCTCGCCGTCGCCGCTGCCGACGTAGTTCATGTACCACTGCCGGGCTTCCGGGTTGTAGGTGAAGAGCGTCATGCCCTCGAAATGGCCGAGCGGACCGTCCGCCTCGATCTCCTCCACCTGGGCCTTTCCGCCCCAGATCTTGCTCACCACCACCGTGCCGTTCATCTCGGTCCACTCGTCCGAGCCGCTCAAGGGGTGCAGCCGTCGGCGGATGTGGTTCTTCCAGCCGCCGACGTTGAAGTCGAAGTCGTGGGAACCGTCCTGCAACACGGGCGCCACCGCCGGGGGCGGCAGGGCGTCGGCCGGGGCCTCAAGCGGCATGGAGGCCATGAACAGGGTGAAGAAGAGCCAGGTCTTCGGGTAAGCAGCCATCGGGTTTCTCCGGCGCGGGCGGCCGCGCATCGTTGGATCAGTCTTTAACGCGCGTCTCGTCGACGATGAAGTTCACTTCCCATGTCTTGCCGCCGTCGTCCGAGAACGCCTGTTCGAAATGGCAGGAATCGGGCTTGATGTCCGAAACGCTGAAACGCACCAGGATGGCCCGACCGTTGTAGGGCTCCTGGTCGTAGAAGTCGGCGCGGCCGTCCTTGAACTCGCCGGTCACGGGCTGGCTGAAGGCGCCGGTCGCGCTGTTGGTGAAATACACCGCCCACTGGCGGGCGTCCGGGTTGTAGAGGCGCACCGAGAAGATCTCCAGATGCCCGGCGGCCCCGTCCGCCTCGATTGCGCCGGTGTTGGCGCCGTCCCATATCTTCCGCACCACGTCCGTGCCCTGGTACTCCACCCAGGTGGTGGAGCCGGTGAGGGGGTGCAGGCGCCGCCGCTGGTGGGTCTTCCAGGTGCCGATGTCCCAGTCGAAATCGTGCCGCCCGTCGCGCGCCGGAGCGGCCGCGGGAGGCGCGTCCGCGGCCGCCCCCGACAGCGGGGGCAGGGCAAGCACACCGACGAGGATGAACGCGAATCTTCGCAGGCCGGCCATGGGCATCTCCGCAAGGTTCACAGGGCTGAACCTTACGCCGCCGGGTGGTCTATAAAAATAGCCACTTTGCTATGCTTTCATATGACCACTTGAGGAGCCCTCCATGCCCCGCATCGCCGCGAGTTTCATGCCGCCCGTCGCGCTGGAGCGGCACAGCCGTACGCCGCTCTACCGGCAGCTCTCGGACTGGGTGCGGGGCGCCATCCTGGAAGGGCAGCTCCGGCCGGGGCAGCGCATGCCCTCGACCCGCGGCCTCGCGGCGGAACTAAAGCTCTCCCGCATTCCGGTGCTGGCGGCCTACGAGCAGCTGCTCGCCGAGGGCTACCTCGAGACCTTCACCGGCGCCGGCACCTGCGTGGCGCGCGCCATTCCGGGGGACGCCGGCCGGTCCCTCGCCGCTCGGCCGGGGCGGGCGGCGGCGAGCACCGCACGGCGCGTGTCGCGCCGGGCCGCGAAGGCGCACGTGGTGGAGTACTCCTGGCTTACCAACCTCGGTACGTTCCGCGTCGGCCTGCCAGCCCTGGATCGCTTTCCCTCGGCCGCCTGGTCGAGGCTCGTGGCGCGCCACGCGCGCAAGCCGCCGCTCGAGATGCTGTATTACGGCGAAGCGGAAGGCCACGCACCGCTGCGGGAGGCGATCGCGGGCTACCTCGGTGCATTCCGCGCCGTGCGCTGCGATGCGAGCCAGGTGCTCGTGACCACGGGTTCGCAGCAGGGCCTGCAGCTCACCGCCCACGTGCTGCTGGATCCGGGCGACGGCGTGTGGATGGAGGAGCCCGGTTACCCGGGTGCGCACCTGGCGTTCACCCTGGCCGGTGCGGGGATGATCCCGGTGCCGGTGGACGGGGAAGGGCTTGACGTGGTGGCGGGCATCAAGCGCGGGCCCGGCGCGCGTGCCGCCTACATCACACCTTCCCATCAGTTTCCCCTGGGCACCACCTTGAGCGCGGCGCGGCGCATGCAGCTCCTCAACTGGGCGTCGCGGCAGGGCGCGTGGATCATCGAGGACGACTACGACAGCGAATACCGCTTCGGCGGGCGGCCGTTGGCCTCGCTGCAGGGGTTGGACGCGGAAGGCCGGGTCATCTACGTGGGCACCTTCAGCAAGGTGATGTTCCCCGCCATGCGCTTAGGGTACCTCGTGGTACCCAAGCCCCTGGTGTCCGCCTTCATCGCCGCCCGCGAGGCGGCCGACACCTGCTCCTCCAGCCTGTACCAGGCGGCCATGGCGGACTTCATCCGCGAAGGGCACTTCGCGCGGCACATCCGCCGCATGCGCAAGCTCTACCAGGAACGGCGCAGTGCGCTGGTGGAGGCGATCCACGCGGAGGCGGGCGGGCGGCTCGAGGTGGTGGGCGCGGAAGCGGGCATGCAGCTCACCGTGCTGTTGCCGCGGGGCGTGGACGACGTGGCGGTGGCGCGCAAGGCGGCCGCCCAGGGCGTCTCGGCACGGCCCCTTTCGTCCTGCCATCTCAAGGCGCCGTCCCGCGGCGGGCTCATCCTGGGTTACGGCGGCGCGGACCTGCGCGCGATCCGCGAGGGCGTGAAGAAGCTCGTGAGCTGCTTGTGAAAACGGTTCAGAAATCTCTTTCTATCAACAGCCAGGTGTGATGGCCGCCCACGAAATAGTTTCCGAGCGAGTAGATCGAAGGGTTCGCGTTGGTCCAGGTGTGGGCCAGAGTGAGCGTGAGGCCTTGGCCGATGGCCCAGTCCAGGTGCACCTTGTAGTCGGTGTAGTCGTTGCGGCTGTGGCTCAAACCCGTCATCGGATCGTGGCCGGTCTTCTGGTTGCGACCGAGGTGCTCCCCGAGCGTCCAACCCGGCGCCAGGGGCTGGGAGCCGCTCAAGTCGATGTAGAGCGAGCCCTTGGTGTCGGGGGTGCCGAAGGACTCCGTCACCGAGTAATTCACCTGCAGGCTGTAGGTCTTCCAACTGAGATACCCGAAGGCCTCGGTGGTGTTGGGCTCGGCCACGGGCGGCGTCTGGGGCACGTAATTGCCCGGGAATTGCAGGCGCAGAAGTCCCAGCTTGTAGCGCCAGTCGCCTCCCCCGAAGTGCATGCGGTAACCCGCCCAGCCGTCGATTTCCACGCCCACGTCGTCGCCGGGGTAGAGGCGGTCTATCCAGTTGATGCTGTTGCCGTCGATGCCGCCGTACCAGCCGTCGCCGGTATTGACGTCGATCTCGCCTTCCACCGAGGGATTGCCGAGGCTCTGGGCGAGGCCGCGGCCCACGTAGTTGGTCATGAACTGGACGTTGCCGCCGATGAGTGCCGGCGCCGCGGCCGGCGAGGGCGACGGCGTCTGCTCGCCCATGCCGTCGTCCGCCCGCACGCCCGGCGCGAGCAGCAGCGCACAACACAAGGCCAGCGATATCGTCGGTCCGCGCATTTCGTTTCTCTCCATCCCATTGCCCGCAGAAGGGCGGGCACACGCTAACCCGGAATCAGGTCAGAACCCGCCTGATTTCGCGGGCGCAACCCCCGGAACGGGCGCTATGGTTGCACCGCCGACCCGCACCGGATAGTGCCAGATTATCCGCGCTGTCTGGGCCAGATGCGCTCACGGCGCGCTCACGGCGCGCTCCGGGGCGGCATCATGGGCTACTATCGCCGCTGGAACTATCAGAAACCGGCATGTTTCGGACGGGGTAGGGGATTCATCATGAGAGCAGCGCTGTTCATCGGGCTTCTCGGTGCATTCACGGCGAACGCGGGTGAGCCGCCCGCGCCCCCCACCACAGCCACTGGCCTCGCGCTCATCCAGGCCCGCTACGCGGGCACCTGGAAGGTGGACGAGACCGATTTCGATACCGGCGTCAGCCGCGCGGGCACAAAGCAATACGAGATCACCCGTGACTGCGCGCTCACGGGCGCAATGCTGGATTGCAAGCTCATGGCGGAGGGCGCGCTGCAAGGCGAGCAACGTTTCACCTGGGATGCGGCCGCCAAGGTCTTCCACGTGGACATGGACATCGGCGGGCGTCCCCAGCCGCCCCTGACCCTCACCGTCAGGGACAACAGCTGGAATTTCCTGCAGCAGGTGACCGACCGCAACGGCAACCTGCTGCACCTGCGCATCGCGCGGCAGTACCATTCGGACACGGAAGTGAGCTACAGCGTGGGCTATTCCCAGGACGGGACGAACTGGACGGTCATGAGCCAGGGCACGGAGATCAAGTCCGCGGGCAAATGAGCCGGGCTCAGAAATAGTAACCGGCGATCAGCAGCGTCCGGTTCTGGCCCTGGAAGTCACTGTACTCGGATGTGATCCCGACGGTCGCGTGCTCAGTGATGTGCCAGCGTATCCCCGGGGAGATCACGTTCTGCCAGACGCCCGCCCGTAGGTCGCCGAAGGTGCTTGCCAAGCCGCTGGGGTCGAATGCCCCCGCGTTGCGGTCGTAGAACAGCGAAAGTTCGAAGGAGGAGGTGACCAGCCAGCGCACGCCGGCTCCAACGGAAAGCGCCGTGCGGCTGTCGCCCCGGAAGCCGCCTTCGCTGGTATCGGTGTACAGGAATCCGGCGCGCAGCACCGCATCGGCATTTTCCTGAATGCCAAAGTTGGCGCCGCCGGCCATTTCTGCGTAGGACTGCGTAACGTGTTCGCGCCGGTTGCTGTAGCGATAGCCGCCGTAGTCGCGGCCGCCGAACCTGCCGTACAGGAAGAAGTGATCCGATGCGGCGGCACTCATGGCGACCTGCTCGCTGTAGAGTCCCTTCAGGTTGTCGCCGCTCTGTTTCCCGATCCCGAATTCCATGTAAGTGTAATCCGGCGCCGCCGCACAGGCGGCGCGGGAGACCACAAACATCAACCAAAGAATCAGCGTGGAAATCCATTTCGCGGAGTTCATCTCTTTCTCTTCTTCTTGGGCGAATCCACGCTCTCGAGCGCGTCTTCCACGGCGCGCACCAGGGTCTGCAGCACCTTGATGCGGGCGTAATACTTGTTGTTGGCCTCGACCAGCGTCCAAGGCGCGTTGCGCGTGGAGGTGCGGTACACCATGTCGCTGACCGCGAGTTCGTAGGGCCCCCACTTCTAGCGGTTGCGCCAGTCCTCCTCGGTGATCTTGAACTTCTTGAATTCGATCTGCTCGCGCTCCTTGAAGCGCCGCAGCTGTTCCTCGGCGCTGATGGCGAGCCAGAACTTCACCACTACGATGCGGTGACGCGTCAGCGCCTGTTCGAAGTCGTTGATCTCCGTGTAGGCGCGCATCCAATCGGCCTCGGAGCAGAAGCCCTCCACCCGCTCCACCAGCACCCGGCCGTACCAGGAGCGGTCGAAGAACACGAAGCGCCCGCGCCGCGGGATGTGGCGCCAGAAGCGCCACATATAGGGCTGCGCGCGTTCCTCCTCCGTGGGCGCCGCCACCGGCACGTTGGTGTAGCAGCGCGCGTCGAGGGCGCCCGTCACGCGGCGGAGGGCACCGCCCTTGCCGGCGGCGTCGTTCCCCTCGAACACCGTCACCACCGAGATGTCCTTGAAGCGCGGGTCGCGGGAGGCTAGGTTGAGCCGGCCCTGCCACTTCTCCAGCTGCTTCTGGTAGTCGTGCTTGGTGAGTCCCTGGTCGAGTTTCAAGGCACGGAGCAGGTTGTTCTTGTCCGCGGGCTTGGGCAGCGGCGTGGCCTTCTTCGGCGTGGGCTTCGCCTCGGGCTTGCGGTCCAGGCGTTCGCGCATGGCGGCGAGCAGGTGCCGGCCCACGGTGAGCGCGCGGTAGTGTGCGTCGTAACCCGGCACCACGATCCACGGCGCCTCGCCGGTGGAGGTCTGGCGCAGGAAGGGGTCGCACACGCCCACGAACTTCTTGTATAGGTCGTAGTACTGCCACTCCAGGTCGGTCACGCGCCAGCGCGTGGCGGGGTCCTTCTCCAGCGCCTTGAAGCGCTTCTTCTGCTGTTCGCGGGAGAGGTGGAACCAGTACTTGAGGAGCAGCACGCCCTCGTCGCAGAGCATCTTCTCCAGCCGCACGATGTCGCCGGTCTCCCGCGCGAGCTCGCTCTCGCCGATGAGCCCCTGCACCCGCTGGATGATGGGTTGGGTGTGCCAGGCGCCGAAGAAGATGCCGATCCGGCCCTTGGGCGGCAGCGCCCGCCAGCAGCGCCAGTGCGGCGGCCGCTCGTTCTCCTCGTCGCTCGTGTCGAAGAAGGCTCGCGTCTGGATGTGGCGCGGGTCCATCCAGGCGTTCAGGAGGTTCACCATCTCGCCCTTGCCGGCGCCTTCCACGCCGGCGATGAGGATCAGCACCGGGAAGCGGCCGTCGCGCAAGAGGTCGTACTGCGTCTTGAGCAGCGCGGCGCGCAGCTTCGGCTCCTCCCGGTGGTATTCCTCCTTGGAGACCGTGTGGTCGAGATTGGCGGAATCGAACATGCCCTTACCCTAGCCCCCGGGGCGGCCCTCAGCCTTGATCCAGGTCAACCGGGGCCTCCCCATCCGGCCGCCGGCAGGGCAAAATACGCGCCTTTTTGGGCCTTAAGGGCGGAGAGCGGACCATGGCGGAGATCGAGATCCATCACGAACACAGCCACCACGACGGCGATTCCTTCGGCAAGCGCATCGGCGTCCTGGTGGGGGTCATCGGCATCCTGCTCGCCGGCGTCACCATCGCCTCCCACCGCGAGCACACCGCCGCGGTCATCCACAAGACCGAGGCCAACGATGAGTGGTCCTACTACCAGGCGAAGAAGATCCGCGGCGAGGTGCTGGACGTGGGCGCGACCCTGCTCGGCACGATGCCCAAGCTCTCCCCCGAGGGCCAGAAGAAGCTCGCCAAGATGGAGAACGACCGGGACCGCTACGCCTCGGAAACCGACGCCATCCAGAAGGACGCGGAAGCCAAGGAAGCGGAATCCCTGGGCGCCGAGGAACGCGCCCTGCGCTTCGACCTCGGCGAGGGGCTGTTGGAACTCGGCCTGGTGCTCTGCTCGCTCTACTTCCTGTCCCGCAAGAAATCCTTCCCCGCCGTGGGCCTCGCCGCGGCGGTGTTGGGCGTTTTGCTGGGGGCAAGCGGCTTTCTGGTCTGACGGCGTCCCGTGCAATAATCGGCGCACGAACGGTAAACCAAAAGGGGCAGGGATTATGAAAGCGAAATGGATTTTCGGCTTGGTGCTGCTCATGCTTGCAGGCTGCGCCACGGTGCAGCTTCCGGGTACGGAGGGCAAGCAACCCTGGGAAGTGGTGACGGTGAGCGGCCAGAGCGGACTCAATCCTCTCAATGGACAAATCGGCTCCTTCGTGTGCGCCATTGACGGGCGGCGCCTGGACGGGAACGGCAAGAGTTGTCCGACGGATATCACCTTCCTGCCCGGCAACCACACCCTCACGCTCGGTACATCGGATACGGGTTTCGACGACCCCGAAGTGACGATCACCCAGGAGTTCAAGGCCGGAGAGGTCTACGAAATCTGGGTGGAGTTCAACGGTCCGGGGCAGCCTCACAAGGCGGTGCTGCGACTCGACCACACCGAACCGCCGCCGCCGGGCCACTGACGTGTTCGTCGGTCACTACGGCGTTGCGTTTGCCGCAAGAGGCGCGGAAAAGCGGCTCCCGCTTTGGGTGTATTTCCTCGCCGTGCAATGGGTGGACGTGCTCTGGACCGTGCTGGTCTTCTTCGGCGTGGAGAAGGTGCACGTGGAGCCGGGGGTGAACCCCTCGGGTCCCCTGGTGTTCGACTACTACCCCTACACCCACAGCCTCATGGCGGCGGTGGGCTGGGCCGCGGTGGCCTACGGCTTCTACCGCTTCGTGCTGACGCGGCGCCAGGGCTCCCAGCTCGCCGCCGGCATGCTGGCGCTCTGCGTCGCCTCCCACTGGGTGCTGGACCTCGTGGTGCACCTGCCGGATCTGCCGCTCACGGACGAGAGCCGCAAGGTAGGGCTGGGGCTCTGGAATTTCCCCATGCTGGAATTGGCGACGGAACTCCTGCTGCTCTTCGGCGGCCTCGCGTTCTATTTCGCCAGGACGCCGGAACTCACGCGGGCGAAGAAAGTCACGCTGGTGATCTTCTGCTTCGTCATGACGGCTTTCCAGGCTGCGGGCTCTTTCGGCCCGCCGCCGCCTTCGATCAGGATCATGGCCGTGAGCGGCTTCATCCTGTACGCGGGATTCGCGCTGATTGCCTACTTCCTCGAACGCAAGCCGGTCAAGGCTTAGACGCTCTTAACCGCCCGAATTCTTCGGAGGTACCTGGGGCGTGGACGTGATGTCCATGCGCGTCACGTAGACCTCCGTCTCGGGGTTGTCGTCCCGACTGAGGTTCTCCAGGTTCGCGTCCGCCTGCATCACTTCTTCGGTGTGTCCGTCGGTGAAGGTGAGTTTCACCTTGCGTGGTTCGCCGGGCTTGGACTCGATCTCGATGCGCTTCAACATGTTCCAGGGCAGGTCCACCCGCGCGCCGGCGATGATGGCCGGATAGTCATACACATAGTCGCCGAAGGGCGAGACCAGCGTGTCGTCGCCGTGATGTTTGCTGGCGTTGAAGTAAAAGTTGGGCTGTTGCACCACGGCGGTCTTGCCGTCGTTCCAGGTGGCGGTCAGGGTCACGCCGTAGTACTTCTCGGCGGCCGTGGACCAGGGCCATTTCTGGTCCGGCACCATCTTGAGGCTCGCCACGTTCCGTAGCGGGATCACCACCTTGCCGCGCTCCGTGAGGCCGTTGATGCCGTCATCGGTGGTGTCCTCCAGCTTGTGTTTTTCCATGTGCCCGTCCGGATAGTGCACCTCCGCGGCGA
Organism: Bacillota bacterium; assembly: GCA_050261675.1. GTDB lineage: Bacteria > Pseudomonadota > Gammaproteobacteria > Natronospirales > REEB76 > DASUBN01. Next base: position 23,183 of record JBLNDO010000024.1, on the reverse strand, counting down.
TGTCTTCGGGCAGACCCGGGCAGAAGTCGCCCAGGTCGCCGGCGGGCGCGCCGAAATCGATGTGCTCGATCTTCTCCCAGGGGATTTCCTGTTCCTCCTGGGAAGGCGCCTTCACCTCCTCGGAATCAATGCGCAATCCAGCCCAAGCCTCGTTCTTGAAGGCGTCGATTTCGCCCTCGTGACAGATGCGCACGTAGTCGGCTTTCGGGTCCACCACCAGAAAATGCCCGCCCTGGCGCGTGGTGATGTCCGCCACCTGTCGGCCCTTCTCGCAGGCCGCGGCCGCGAAGCCGAGCAGCAGCAATAAAAATAAACGGCGTGTCTTCATGGTCCCGATTCTAGTGGATGCGCCGGGAATATACTCAAGCCATGGGGAGAAGGGGATTTCAACGCGGGTTTGTCGGTTCAGGTCTAATGGACCTGGCGTTCCTGCTTGTCATCATTCTCATCGCCTGGGGTATCGGAGAGCTGATCTCCACCATCGCCCACGGTGATTTCGCCACCGCCGTGGCGCTCATCGGGCTCATGACCCTGGGCGCCGCCTGGTGGTGGACCAAGGATCAGCGGCTCGTGCTGCGCGTCCCCTTGGGTTTCTGGTGCTATCTCGCGGCGGCTGCCGTGCTCGGCTCGTTCACGGTCTGGACCGGCAGCAAGATTGCCGTGGCCCTGGCGGCGGGCTACGCCCCGCTCGCGGCGAAATACCCGGGTGGCTACTGGTCCGCCAAGTTCGAGGCCCGGACACAGCCGGGCCTGCCCACGCCCTGGTGGCTCGACCAGTCGGTCAACCTGCTGGAAGACCTGTTCCGCTGGGTGGCGGGAAGCCTCCTCGCCTGGTTCCTCACGGTGGTGCCGCCGATGTTGCTGGTATTCGTGGTGCCACTGGAATGGGTGCCCTGGGCAGCGCTGATCTGGGCTTTCGCCGCCACGGTCTTCTACATCTACAAGTACCGCGCCGCCCGGTGGCGGCTCTTCAAGCTGCCGCTGGCGCTCTATGCCTTCGCGATTACTTCAGGGGTGTTGTTGATCTTCCAAAAGCAGATTGCGGGACCGCTGGAGGCGGGGAGTTTCGAACAGATCGCCTACGTGGCGTTTTGGCCGGCGGTGAGCGCGTTGTTTACCGAGTTTGTGGTGGTGGGGACGCGCAAGGCTCCATAGCGACGGGCGCCCCGCCACACGCGGGGCGCCCGAAGCACTTCGCTCAGGAATCCGTCGCCGACCGTCCGGCCGCGCGCCGGCTGAGGAAGGGGATCAGCATGGGCACGTCACGGCGGTAACGCCGGTAGGCCTCGCCGAACGCGGCGATGAGGTCGCGCTCCTCCAGCTGGATGGCGGCGAGGATGTAACCCGTGGCCACCGCCGAGAACAGGAGGTGCCCGGCCGTCATGGTTGGCGCCGCCCAGAAGGCGATCACGAAGCCGAGCATGATGGGATGCCGCACGACGCCGTAAAGCGAGCCCGTGAAGAGCTTGAACGGCGCCGCCGCCCGCTCGCGGAGGTGGAAATATACCTGCCGGAGGCCGAAGAGATCCGCGTGGCTCACGGCGAAGGTGGATGCGAGCAGCAGGAGCCAGCCGAGCGCCGCGAGGCCCCACACCGCGCCGCGAACCACGGGCGATTCCACCTGCCAGACGACCGCAGGGATGCCCTGCCACTGCCACAGGACGAGCGCGAGCGCGGCGTCGGAGGCCCACACGAAGGTGGAGCGCTCCACGTGTTCCGGCACCACTTTCGTCCAGGCGCGCTTGAAGGCGCGCCGCGCCATGCCGCTGTGCTGCACGCCGAAGAGGCCGAGCAGCACTAGGTCCACGATCGCCGCCTCGCCGGCGCCGAGCTTCGAGGGCGTGTCCACGTTCACCGGCACCGGCAGGCCGCAGAGGAACGCGATGGCGTACAGGAACACGCCCAGGAAAGCGGCGTAGCCGACGACACCATATAGGAATGCGAGATAGCGCAGCATGTTCTCCTCCTTAGATCCCCGTATGTCATTGAGATTAGGGCGGCCGGCGAAGCGCCGGAGACCCAGCGGCCATGGTGGCGCGGAGAGGCGGGCGCGGTCATGGGACCGCGGTCGGGTTTTGCGGACGGAGGGGAAGAAAACGCTTAGGGACTTAGGACCCGGGTCCCAAGCGCGCGGCTCAGGAATCCAGGCGGCGGCCGAAGCCCGCCTCGCGGGCCTGCACGATGGCCTGGGCGCGGCGGGTCACGTTGAGCTTGGCGAAGATGTTGGTGAGGTGGTTGCTCACGGTGCTCTCGCTGATAAAGAGCCGCACGGCGATCTCGCCGTTGTCGAGCCCCTGGGCCACGAGGTCGAGCACGCTCTGCTCCCGCTGGGTGAGCTCGGCAAAGCCCTCGGCGTGGCCGCGCGCGCCCGGGGCCGCCTCCTCTTGCAGGAAGGAGCGCAGCTCCTGCAGGAACTCGCGCCAGGCGGGCTCCGACTCCAGCAGGATGTGGTTGCGGCCCTCCAGCGTGACCATGCGCGCGCCGGGAAGCAGCGAGGCCAGGCGGCGCCCCTCCTCGAAGGGCACCATAGCGTCGCCGCGGGAATGCATCACCAGAGTCTCGGCCTTCACGCGGGCGACCTCCTCCTGCACATTAAAGGAGTGGAACGCGTGCCAGCAGCGCGCGGCGGTCCCGGCGGAACTGGAAATGCGCTCCAGCTCCCCCAAGGCCTGCAGCAGGCCGATGTCCGCATCGGGCATGAGCAGGCTCGAGAACACCTGGCGGAACGCGGGCACGTCGTGGCCCCAGCCCACTTCGATGAGCTTTTCCAGCGCCTGGGCTTCCGCCGCCTTCGGCGAATCCGGCGGGCCGGCGAAGGCGCCCTTCAGGTAGCTGCCGAAGAGGATGAGGCGGCTCACGCGCTCCGGGTGGCGCGCGGCATAGGCGACGGCCACCGGCCCGCCCTGGCAGCTGCCGAGCAGGGGGAAGCGATCAAGCCCCGCGGCATCCACCATGGTCTCGAGATCGTGGACCCAGACCTCGAGATCCACGTTGCCCACGTTCCGGTCCGAGAGGCCGGAGCCGCGCGGGTCGTAGCGGAACAGGGTGTTTTCCGCGGAAAGCTCGTTCAGCCAGTGGCGCCAGACCGGGTTGTCCCACTCCTGCTCCAGGTGCGTGAGCCAGCCCGCGGCCTTGACCAAGGGCGGGCCCTCGCCGCTCTTCGCATAGGCGAGGCGCACGTCGTCGCGGGTGGTGCAGAACTGGATGCGCTGCCTCAAGGCCCAAGACCCCGTTTCCGCCTGAGATGCCGGCCAGTATAACGCCCGGCCGCGGTCTTCCGGAAAGAATGGGGAGAGCCGCGCGCGGCGGGGACTTGCGCGGTTTTGGTCTTGATCTATCGGGTCAGGGATATTTCTAAATCGAATCGCGGGTCCGGTGGAGGCGGGGTCGTTCGAAGAAATTTCTTATGTGGCGTTTTGGCCGGTAGTTTGCGCATTATTTGTTGAAATCGTTTTTATAGAAACAAGAGAGTCAGTTTCAAATTAAGTGCGTGTCATAAATAATGCTGGTGTTTCTTGAAAATAACATTTGATTCATGAGACGCGCATATAGCTGAGTGAACTCCACCAACTTGTTGCTTTCATTTGTCATGGCTTTCTCCTTACTCATCCAAGAGCTCCTCAAGTGGTGGATTTACCGCGCAAAGCCGAGATATAAATGCTAGAACAGGGAAGAATTTCATTGAAGATGAGAATCTAGCGACATCAATATTTTCGGTTTCCCTTCTCCCATTCCTGCATTCCCCCGTCAATTACACCAAATAGTGCGTGTGATTCCGCAAAATTTAATGAAGGTAAATTTTGCAGTGCAGCAGGATCTCTAACTTTGAGTTTACGCCTCAGATGCTTCCATTCGTATTCCAACTGCCCCCGCGTGACCTTGATGGACTTAGCCCTGACCTTCCCCCGCCCGATCTTCCGGGCGTCAAAACTATATCCCCGCCGAGTCGCTTCCGCCTGGACTTCCCGTAAGTACGTGGCGATGGCGGCCTTGGGGTTCCTGTGTTCCTTGAACCGGATGAGCTGGGGATGGTTCCTATAGCCTTTTGTTTTTCCAGAAAGAACTGCTTGAGCTAGTAGAGCTTCGCGCCAAAGCGCCACCAATCCCTTCGCGTCCAGATACATCGGATGCAGCGACCAGAGTCGCATTAATACATTTCCGACATCAGATCGTAGACGATGTCCCTTTTGCAGGTATACCCCAATTCAGAGATAGCTTTTTTCACTTCGCCGTATTCTTTCTTTGTCTGACCATGTTTCGACAATACGAACTGTTTCCCATCCCAAGAATAGAACCAATATTCATACAAGTGAGGCTGGTAATGACCCTCATCGCCCCATTTGAAATTCACACGAAGAACCCCCGGTTTTGAATCTGTGCCAAAGTTGCCTGGACAGACAGCACCTTCGATATTTGTTTCGAGATGCGGCACCAACTCCTGTGTCTTTGCGCCGACCACTGACACAAGAGTGGATTCGAACTGGGAATCCGATCCGCCAGCATAGCCTGCGACGACGGCGATGAGCGGAAAATCTATTCCATTAATATGAATGATCTCAAAGCGCAAATCTTCGTGTTCATACGTGGGGTCTTCCAAAGTCTTGAATCCAATATCCGATAAGCGATTCCCTTTTTCGTCAGTGATAACCAAATGAAGCGCTTGCTTATTGTTATCCCCTTCGACCTGGATTGTGACTTTCCCGCTAGTGGTATCCATGACGGCGGATTGATTAGGTTGGCGTGCATAAGCTCCCGATACGCCAGCTGACAAAGCGATAAGACAACGGAGTAAAAATAGCGGATTTTCGTTCCAGACGAGGCGCGGCGCGAGACGAGCACCGGAGTTACCGAATTGCGTAATGAGGATGCGAGCGAGCGGCGCAACGAAGTATGGGATGAAAAGACGCATTTTTAGGGTCGGCTACGGCGGGATTCAAGCCATTCGACTAAAGGTTTCCACTGCTTCCAATCATCCTGCGCCAAATACGGCGGCAGCTCATGGATGCCGAGGCCGCGGGAGTATGCGCGGATGTAGTTCTGGGCGTCACGCAAGGTGGCGATGAAGGGGATCTTGAGGCCCTCCAGGAATTTCTCCAGCTCGCCGAATACCAGAAGTTTTTCCCGCACCCGGTTCGCCACCACCGCGAGCTTCACTTCGCGGCGCTCTACCTTGCCCACCTCCAGGAGTTCCTGGATGAACTTGGCGCCGGCGCCGATATCCACGGGCGAGGGGAGCACCGGCACCACGATGGTTTCCGCGTGGCGCACGAGCTGGGTGAGCTCCGAGCCGTGGGCCCGGGCCGGCGGGTCGATGATGAGGTAATCGGTGTTGCGGGGCAGGTGCTTCAGGCCGTCTTTCGTGGCGTCCACGCCCACGATGGGGTCCCGGTCTGCGGGGCGCTTGGCGAGCCAGTCCAGACTCGAGGTCTGGGGATCGTAGTCGGCGATCGCCACCGTCCCTTCCCAGTGGGAGGCGTAGTAGGCGGCGATGGAAGTCGCGAGCGTGCTCTTTCCACACCCGCCCTTGGCATTCATGACCATGATTGTCCGCATGCCTTGAGCCCCATTTATGACAACCCCGCTCAAGTATATCCCGCGTTGTAACAATCGCCGGAGCGCTTGGGGGTATGATTCCGGCCCCTTATATCCAGGCCGCCGTTCGAGCGGCCGTAGAACGAAAACTCCAGGAGAAGAACATGCTCAAATTCCTGAAGCAGACACCGGTCCACATCACCTGCCCCCACTGCGGCAAGATCCAGCACCCGCGCCTCAAGTGGGCTTCGCACCACAAGTCCCTGAAATGCAGGAACTGCAAGAAGAACATCGATCTCCGCGAGAAACCGGTGCAGCGCCTGATCGGCCAGACCGCCGCGGCGCTCTCGGTGTTCCAGCAGGCGCTGGACCACCTGCAGGCGGTGGCCAAGAAGACGGGCAGGGCCCTGAAGGGCAGGAAGAAGGCGGAGAAGAAGAAAAAGAAAGAGGCGAAGAAGGACAAGAAGAAAGCCAAGAAGGCCAAGGCCCACAAGAAAACCGCGAAGCGCGCGCCGAAGAAGGCCGCGTCCTCCGCAGCGCCGAAGCCCGCCGTGGCGGTCTCCGCCGCGCCCGGGGCAACCCAGCCGGACGAATAACTCCATAACAGGCTGTAATCAGGCGGCACTTGCATCCTGCCCATTCCTGTGTTAATACTGAACCATATGGTTCAGTATAACCCGGCCCGCTTTGATGCCTCGTTCGCCGCGCTCTCGGACGCCACCCGCCGCGGCGTACTGGAGCAGCTCGGGCGCGGGGACGCCTCGATCACGGAGCTTGCCGGGAAGTTCCACATGAGCCTCACGGGCATGAAGAAGCACGTCGGCGTCCTGGAGCAGGCGGGGCTCGTCACCACGGAAAAGGTCGGGCGCGTGCGGACCTGCAGGCTCGGCCTGCGCCGGCTGGAGGAAGAGGCGGCATGGATCGAGAGATACCGCCGGCTCTGGGAGGCGCGCTTCAGCGAACTGGACAAGGTGGTCGAGGAATTAAAACGTAAGGAGAAGGCCGATGGACGCAAGAAGAGAGAGTGAGGCACCCCTCATGAAGAATCCCACGAAGGTCGAACGGCAATCTGATCAAGAGCTTGTGGTCACACGCACTTTCGATGGTCCGGCGCGCCTCGTGTTCCAGGCCTGGACCACGCCCGAGCTCATCAAACGCTGGTGGATGCCGAAGTCCATCGGGAGCTCCTTCCTCTCCTGCGAGATAGATGCCCGCACGGGGGGTAGCTACCGCTTCGTATTCGCCCATCCTGAGACGAAAGAGCCCATGGCGTTCTTCGGCAAGTACCTGGAAGTGGCGCCGAACTCCCGTCTCGTCTGGACCAACGACGAAGGCGGCGCGGGCGGGGCCGTGACCACGGTGACCTTCGAGGAGAAGGCCGGCAAGACGCTCGTGACCCTGCGGGACCGTCATCCCTCGAAGCGGGCCCTCGATGACACCATCGCCTCCGGGGCCACCTCCGGGTTCGACGAGACGTTCGGGCAACTGGACGAGCTTCTCGTCACTCTTAAATAGCCCGGCGCCCGCGGAAACCCGACCCGAAGAATGAGCCGCCGTTCGAAATCACTCCGAAATCCGTATCCGTCATACCCGGCGGAAGCCGGGTATCCAGTCCGGATCGGGTGCGGTCGAAACCGGCACATCGAGATCCGGATTCCAGCTTTCGCTGGAATGACGTGACGAAAAAGAGCCCGGGCCTTGCGGCCCGGGCAAATCGGGGAAATAGACCGGGGGTCTACAAACTCAGGCGCCGGTCCTATTGCTCACCTGAGTCCTCTTCCACCACGAGGCCGGTGTTCGGGTCCAGGAACAGCCGGTGCTCGCCGTTTTGGCGGGAGAAGTCGAAGAAGCTGTCGAGGCCGTTGGACTTGGCATCGAAGGAGTCGTCGCCGATGCGGCCCGTCTGCCAGTTGTCCTCGATGAAGCGCAGGATGGAGGACTGATTGGTGACGCTGTGGTCCACGGCGTTGTCCTTCGCCCAGCCAGAGATCACCAGCAGCGGCAGCCGCGGGCCGTAGCCGCAGCGGTCCTGGTACACGCCGGTGCTGTTGGTGCCGCAGAGGCCGGCGCCGTCCAGGGCGTCGTTCGCCGGGTCCGCCGATTGGTTCACGATGGGGCCCATGACGTGGTCGTACCAGCCGTCGGAGTCGTCATAGGCGATGACCACGGCGGTGGAGGACCAGGTGGGCAGTTGCTCCAGCTGGTTGATGGTGTTCACGATGAACTGCTGCTCGTCCAACGGATCCGAATAGCCCGCGTGCCCGTCCTGGGCCTCCTTGGCCTTGAGAAAGCTCACCGCCGGCAGGTTGCCGGCCTTGGCGGCCGCCCAGAAGTCCTGCAGGTCGTACTGGTGGTTCGCCTGGCCGTTGCCGCCGATGGCGGAAACGGAGCTGGGCGCGAGGTGGTGCGGGTTGGAAGTGGAGGCGTAGTACTGGAAGGGCTCGTGATGCGGGCTGTAGTCGGGGATATTGGCCCCGCCCACGTTCGCCGTGATCGCGCCGCACACGGCCTTGCCGCTTGAGTTCACGCCCGTGGGGCGGAAGCCGCCCTGGAACCAGCCCCAGCTGATGCCCTTGGCGTTCAGGAGGTCGCCGATGTTCCGGCCGCTCAGGCTGAGCGTCGGCCGGTTGGGATTGGAGCAGTCGTCGAAACTCGGGTCCTGGTCGCCGATGTCGGTGCCGTTCGCCACCGAGCCCGCCGGGCCGGTGAGCGTGGCGCCGTGGGTCTGGCCGGCGATGAGGTTGATGGCGCCGGGGGTCGAGGGGCCGAACACGGTGCCGTAGGAGTTGTCGCTCAGCGCGAAGTGCTGGGCATAGTTCCAAAGGGCGGTGACGGTATTGCCGTCGTAGTAATCCATCACGAGGCCGGGCAGGGCGATGTCCGGCGCGCCGCAGGACTCCACGTCCGTGAACTGCACGAACTTGTCCATGAGCCCGCCGTCGAAGGCCTTCTGCTCGGCTCCGTAGTTATGGTCCTGGTCGCAGGTGAGAGGCTGGCTGCGGTCGAGGCGCGCGGGATTGGCGCTGTTGGGGTTGTGGTTGAGCAGGAAGTCGCCCAAGCCGTTGACGCTCGGCGTGCCGGCGCGCGCCTGGAACGCCGGTTCGCCCGCGGGGTTGGCGGCCACGGGATAGGTGGCGAAGTAGTGATCGAAGGAGACGTTCTCCTGGAAGATCACCACGATGTGCTTGATGGGCGTGTTGGTGGCGAAGGCGCGGGCCGGGTCGGAGGCGTGGCTGTCGGCGCCGGCGGTGGCGCAGCCGAGCGCGGCCGTGCCCAGGAGCGCGGCGACGATGCAGTGTCGAAGGAAGCGTGCGGTTGGCATGACATAACTCCCTGTGCATGACGTGGGGAAGGGAAAGCACGGGGAGCATGGCGGTGTTTCGTGGCAAACGTATTTTCGTTTCTTGAAATTTTTGCGGCAATGTATCGGCGTTTACATAAACGCCGCGGACATAAATCTGGCGAAAGTTTGAGCTAGACCACCTTGTCCCAGATGTCCGTAAGCTTGTGTATGTGCGCGCGTATGTCCGACTTCCGCGCCTGTGCGAAACCCGCCTCCCGCATCTCCCTCGGCACCGGCCCCGCGATGAGTTCCTTCACCTTGTTCAGATCGTCGTAGAGATAACCCGCCTCACCCACGTAGTCCTTCAGGTCCGGGCGGATGTTGGCTAGGCACACGCCCACCCCGGCCGCCTGGGCTTCAGCCACCGCCATGGGCCAGCCCACGCTCTTCATGCTGGGGTGGGCTGTGTACACCAGCCACTCGTGCTTCTTGTATTCCGCCGACATGAGGTCGTGGGAGAGGGGCGGGATGAAGTTCAAGGGCCCTTTCCGCTCCTCGCTGTAGGCCTTGAGCTGGTCCACGTTGTAGCCCATGGCGTAGAGGTTGAACTGCCGCTCCGGCAGCATCCGCGACAGCTCCACGAAATCCTGCATCTGCTTCTTGGGCCTGACCGCACCCATGTTCATGATGGCCCGGCCGTTCGGCCCCTCGTCGTGGAAGCACTCGTAGGCGATGACCGGAGGCACGTCCACGAGCTTCTCCTCCTGCACGCCGAATTGGGCGAGCGGCGCGCGCAGGAAGGGGAAGCACAGCACGCCTAGGCAGTTGTCGCGCCGCAGGTACTCGCGGGTGGAGACCCATTCCGGCCGGGCGTGGGCGCCGCCCGTTTCCAGCACGTCGAAGGAATGGCTGCGCAGCGTGAAGGGCAGGCCGGCCTTTTCGGCGATCTCGCCCGTGAGCTTGCCCATGATCATGTAATGGGTGTGGATGAGCTTCGGCTTGAACTCGCGGATCTCGGCGAGCACCGCGTCCGGCGTCGGCGTGAGGTGGAAGCGGTGGTGGCGGGACTCGGCGATGTCCGCCTTCTGCAGCGACAGCACCCGCACCTCGTAGCGGTCGCCCAAGGCTTCCAGCTCGGTCTTGATGTAGGTCTGGGAGATCTGCGGGAACTCCCGCAGGAGATACAGGATCCTGGGCCGTGTTTGCATCCGGATTACCGTCCACTCCCGCCCGATGCGACTCGTCGCTCGCGCTGTCTCGCCTCTGTCACGGCATCTTCACGATGAGAGTTTACCTTGGAGTTCCAAACACGAAGCAAGCGGCATGGGTGGGCCCATGGTCACGGAATTGGACGGTGAACTCGACTACATCCTGCGTTACCGCGTCCTGCAGACCCTGTTCCAGCCGGTGTTCGACCCGGTCTCGAGCCGGGTCTACGGCTACGAGGCCCTGACCCGCGGCCCCTCCAACAGCCCGCTCCACGCGCCCCTGCCGCTGATCCGCGCCGCGACCAAGGCGGAGCGCCTCTTCGAGCTGGACCTCGTCTGCCGGGAACTCGCCATCCGCCGTTTCCAGGAGCAGTGCCTCCCGGGCCGCCTGTTCCTGAACGTGAATCCCTCGAGCCTGATGGAACCCACCTTCAAGCCCGGCGAGACCTTAAGGCTCCTGTCCGAGGTCTGGCTCGCGCCGGAGCGGGTGGTCATCGAGATCACCGAGCAGCAGCCCCTGGACGATTACGCCATCCTGAAATCCGCCGTGGCCCACTACACCGAGGCGGGCTTCGAGATCGCCATCGACGACCTGGGCGCGGGTTACGCGGGCCTGCGGCTCTGGTCGGAACTCAGGCCCGCCTACGTGAAGATCGACCACCACTTCATCGAGAACATCGCTACTGACCCGGTGAAGCGCGAGTTCGTGCGCTCCATCGGCGAGATCGCGGCGCGCCTGGGCTGCCGCGCGGTGGCCGAGGGCATCGAGAGCGAGGAGGATTACCAGGCGGTGCAGGCGCTGGGCATACGCCTCTGCCAGGGCTATCACCTGGCGCGGCCGCTGCCCCAGCCGCTGCGCGACCACGGCGCCGTGACGCGCCTCACGGACGAGGCGCCGCGTGAACCGCGGGTGCGGTTGTCGCGCTACTTGGGTGGTTTGCGGAAATATTCTGAATTGAAGTCCTGATTCCGCCATGCCGGCATCCTCCGGCACGACGGAAAGTATCAGAGGCGTCCCTGCCTCATCTTGTCCAGGAACCCCTGCAAGCGATTGGACAGCGCCACCACCGGCGCGGAATCGGTCTTCTCCACCTGGTAGCGGTTGGCGAGCTTGGGCGCGGCTTTGAGGGAGCCGTGGCGCCGGGCGGCGGCGTGCAGGCTCATCTCCAGCAGGCCGCGGCGCGCGGGCTTGGGCAGGAAGCGGTAGATCTGGCCGTGGTTGATGAGGCTGCGCAGCGTCTCCACGTCCTGCAGCTGGGTCTGCACGATGGTGAGCACCTGCGGGTTGTTTTCCTTGAGCGCTTTCACCGCCGCCGAGATGTCACGGCCGCGCAGGCGGATGTCGCAGACCACCACCGCGATGTCGCTGTCGGCGAGGGTCTCGAAGGCCTCGTCCAGGTCCACGCTCCATTTCACGTCCCGCTGCGGGCCGCAGATGGCCTTCACCATCTCCACGACGGTCGGGTCCTCGTCGATGACCAGCACGCCCGGGGCGGGGCCGATGGCGCCGGCGCCGGCCTCTTCCTGCAAGCTCAGGGCGATCTCCGCCGCCTGGTTGACGGTGGTGGTGATCTCCTTGGCGCTCCAGGGCTTGGTGAGGTAGCGGAAGATCTCGCCCTCGTTCACGGAGCCCACGATGGCTTCCAGGTCCGAGTAGCCGGTGAGCAGGAGACGCATGGTGTTGGGCGAGACGTCGCGGATGCGCCGCAGGACCTCCACGCCCGTCATGATAGGCATGCGCTGGTCGCTCACGATTACGTGCACGCGTTCACGCTTGGCTAGGCCCAAGGCCTCGTTGCCGTCGGTGGTGGAGAGCACGCGGTAGCGGGTTTTGAACAGCATCTCCAGGGAGCGCAGCACGCGCTCCTCATCGTCCACCAGGAGCAGGGTCGCTTTGTCGGCGCTCATAGGGTTTCCTCATCCGTGTTGGGGGCGGGGGTTCCGGGCTTGGCGGGAAGGCGTACGGTGAAGCGCGTGCCCTTGCCCGGCTGGGAGGTCACGCGGATGTCGCCGCCGTGCTGCTGCACGATCTGGTAGCTGATGGAGAGCCCGAGGCCGGTGCCCTGGCCCACGGGCTTGGTTGTGAAGAAGGGGTCGAAGATGCGCGGCAGGACCTCGGGCGGGATGCCCTTGCCCGTGTCCTGCACCGTGATCTTGAGCCAGCCTTCCTTGGATTCGGTCTTGAGCAGGATGCGGCCTTGGTCCTCGATGGCCTGGGCGGCGTTGGTGAGCAGGTTCAGGAATACCTGGTTGAGCTGCGAGGGCAGGCAGCGGATGCGCGGCAGCGCGCCGTATTGGCGCACCACCTGCACGCGGTTCTTGAGCACGTTGCGCGCCAGCATGACGGCGCTGTCCAGGCACTCGTTGATGTCCACATCGTCCGCCGCGGCCCGGTCCAGGCGGCTGAAGTTCTTGAGGTTCATCACCAGTTCGCTGATCTGGTCGATGCCGAAGCGGGTGTCGGTAAAGAGCCGTTGCAGGTCGTCGGTTTCCGGGAGAGACGAATCCCGGCGCAGCCCCTGCAGCACGTCGAGGCGCGCCTGGAGCTCCTCCTGAGTGGAGGTGGGGGAGAGCAGCACGTCGGCGATGCCGTTGCTCGCTTCCAGCAGGGTGCGGGCGCCCTCCACGTACATTTCCAGCATCTCGAAATTGTTCTTGACGTAGCCCAAGGGCGTGTTGATCTCGTGGGCCACGCCCGCCACCATCTGGCCGAGGGAGGCCATCTTCTCCGCCTGGATGAGCTGCAGCTGCGAGGCCTTGAGCTCCTTGTAGGCGGCGGCCAGGTCCTCGGTCTGCTTGGCGAGCTGCGCCTCCATGGCGTTCAGGAGGTGCATGACGGCGCCCATGCCCACGTACTTGCCGCCCTCGGTGATCACGAAGTCCTCGGTCACCGGGAACTTGAGCCGCTCGGTGACGGTCTTGCTGGCCTCGCTCAGCTTGGTGTCGGATTCGATCACCACCGGCGTGTCGTTCATGATCGCAGTGACCGGCTTCTTGCCGAACAGCTCGCGGCCGTATTGACGGAACAGCACCTGCTGCATGCGGGCGCGGCTGATGACGCCCACGGGCCTGTCCCCATCCAGCACCGGCAGCGACAGGAGATTGCCGTGGCTCTCGTCCATGAACAGGTCCGCCACTTCGGAGACCAGGAGATGGGGCGGGATGCCGGGAGCCGAGATCACCAGCTCGCGGAGTTGCGCTGCGTCTTGCATGGCCGTCGCACTTTACGTTTGTGACGAGGCCAACATAACGTCGCTATGTGAAAGCAGCGTGAATCTTTTGTTGCAGTGTTTCAGGCGGCGGCGAAAAAATTCCGAAAGGTCGGGAACAAAAATCAGAGTTGAAATGTCCCGGGTGTGATGCGGTTCACACTCGCGCCTGTGACAGCGGTGTGACGCGCTTCAGCGCGTGGTGTTCTTGGCCGCGGCTTCCAGTGCGGCACGCACTTCGGAAGGGAAATCGAAGCTGTCGGAATACATGTGCAGGGGAGCGGCGCCTTGGATCGGGAAGGCGGTGCGCGCCGCGTGCACCATGGGCGGCGGGCCCGACAGATAGATGTCGTGGCCCGACAGATCCGCAAAGTCATGCAGCACCGCCTCGTGCACCAGGCCGGTGCGGCCGCTCCAGCGGTCCTCCGCCATGGGTTCGGAAAGCACCGGTACATAGCGGAAATTCGGCTGCGACTTTTCCCATTCCTTGAGCTTCGCGTCGGCGTAGAGGTCCCGGGCGGCGCGCACGCCCCAATAGAAGACGATGTCGCGCTGCATGCGGTTCTCGAAGACGTGGCGCAGCATGGCCTGGATGGGCGCGTAGCCGGTGCCGCCCGCCATCATGACGATGGGACGCGCGGAGTCTTCCCGCAGGAAGAAGGTGCCGAGCGGTCCCTGGACGCGCAACAGCGCGCCCACCTTGAGATCCGTGAACACCTGCTTCGCGAACAGGCCGCCCGGCACGTTGCGGATGTGCAGTTCCAGCAACGCGTCGTCGTGGGGCGGGTTGGCGAGGGAGAAGCTGCGGCGGTGGTTGTCGGGCATGAGGATGTCGATGTACTGGCCGGGGAGGAACTGCAGGCGCTCCACCGCGGGCAGACGCAGGAACAGGCCCATCACGTCGTGGCAAAGCTTGTCGAGGCGCGCCACGCGGCAGGGCAGCGCCCGCACCCGCAGCTTCGCCATGGCGGTGATCTCCTGCGCCTCGACGGTAAGGTCGCCGCGCGGCGCCGCGCGGCAGAGCAGCGCCTCGCCGGCCTGCATCTCAAGCGCCGTGAGCGCGAGCGGCGGCCCGTCCGGATAGTACGTCTCGCCCTGCGTCACGTGCGCGCGGCAGGTGCCGCAGCTGCCGGTGCGGCAACCGTAGGGTAGGTGGATGCCCTGCCGCAGCGCCGCGGCGAGCACGGTCTCACCCTCTTCCACGGTGAAGCACTTCGACGAGGGCAGCAGCGTGACGGTCTTGGTCATGCGGGTTCCGAGAAAACGATGCCCTGCATTATGCAGGGCATCGCACTAATTTACCTGCGGAGAAACGCCCGTCAGGGTGGCGGCGGATCGGTATCCCGGCATCTGGGCGAGAGGAACCTCGGCTCCACCGGATTGGCGCCGCCCGGGCCGCAATGCCAGCTCGCGCCGCCGTCGTTGCTCCACACTTCCAGCGTGGCGCCGGCGATCCTGCTGCTCACCCCTTCGGTCTTCATGGTGGCGACGATGCCGTAGGCGGAGTTGTCGGGCGCCACCGACGCGGTCAGGCTGTCCACGAAGTGACCGGCGGGATGCTCCTTGGCAGCGGGATAGATATCCGCGAGGCTCGTGGGCCAGGCATTCTTGTCCTGGAAGTATTCTGCCACCGCGGTCTCAGCGCCGCTCGCGAGCATCATGCCCTCCGTCGTCTGGGCCCGTACCGTGTAATCCCCGTATGCCGGGATGGCGATGGCGGCCAGAATACCGATGGGGATGACCGCGATGTAGGTCACGGCACCCGCGATTACCCAACCGGAATTGGGCGGCGGTTGGGGGCCGAAGCGGTTTTCGCCGATGGTGCCGCTGAAGAACAGCATGTAGATTGCCAGGCCCAAGTTCACCAGAGGCACGAGCGACAACAGGAGCCACCAGCCGGACTTGTCCAAGTCATGCAGCCGGCGCACACCGAGGGCGATCCCGTAGACGATGGCGGCGATATAGATCAGGCACAGGATGACGATCCCGAGGATCGGCGAGAGCGTCAGCAGCATCGAACCGACGATGGCCGGCACGATGATGATGAGCGACATGCCGATGCCGTAGGCGAGGTAGCGTAGCCGGCCGATGCGCGACTGCAGGTCGAAAAAGCGGATTTGGGTGGCAACCGGTTCGTCAGCCATGAAAGCACCCCCGTATGGTTATTGATGGTCGTGCCTGAGCTGAGCGGTTTCATCGTCCCACGGGCGGGGTATGCAGGCAAGGTGAATATGCAGGACCCGCATTGCTGGCGGGGGCCAATCACCGCATAATCCGGCCCACCATGCGCATCGGCGACGGGCAGGACATCCTGATCATCGGCTGTGGCCAGACCGGCCGCCGGCTGGCTGCGCTTTTCCGCCATCAGCAGCGCGAGGTCACGGGCGTGGTGCGTTCCGCCGGCAGCGCCGAGGCGCTGAAGGGTCTCGGCATCCGGGCCATCCGCACCGATCTCGACGCCGACGACCTGCCGAACCTGCCTTCCAAGGGCACGCTCCTGTTCTACTTCGCGCCGCCGGTGGACGTGGGCAAGGACGACGTGCGCATCGAGCGCCTCCTGTCTCATCTCGAACTCACGGGCCTGCCGGCGCGGTTCCTCTACATGAGCACCACCGGCGTCTACGGCGACTGCGAAGGCCGCTGGATAGACGAGAGCGAGCCCCTGAAGCCCTCCACCTACCGCGCACAACGGCGCATCGCGGCGGAGGAGGTGGTGCGCCGCTGGTGCGGCGAGCACCGCATTCCCTGGGTGATCCTGCGTGTGCCTGCCATTTACGGCCCGGGGCGCCTGCTCACGGAGCGCCTGAAGTCCGGCATGCCCACGGTACGGCCGGAGGAATGCAGCTACACCAACCGCATTCACATGCACGACCTCACCGCCGTCTGCGGCGCCGCCATGACGCACGCGCCAGCGGGTTCGGTGTACAACGTCTGTGACGGCAAGCCCTCCACCATCACGGACTACCTATTCCAGCTCGCCGAGCTCACCGGCCTGCCCAAGCCGCCGCTGATCTCCATGCAGGAGGCGGAACGCATGCTGAGCCCAAGCATCATGAGCTTCCTCAAGGAATCGAAGCGCATCAAGAACGACAAGCTGCTCGCGGATCTGAAGTTCGAGTTGCGCTACCCCGACCTCAAGAGCGGGCTGGCTGCTTCCCTCGCGGGTGAATGATCCAAGGCGCTGAACCCGGATCGCGGCGATGCTGACGCTCATCGGCGTCGTCATCGTCATCGCGGGCTTCGCGCTCCGCCAGAATCCGCTGCTGGTGGTGATCGTGGCGGGCGTCGCCACGGCGCTCGCCGGCGGCATCGATCCCATTTCCATCGTCTCCGACATCGGCCGCGCCTTCACCGAGAACCGCTACATGGCCCTCGTGTGGTTCACGCTGCCCGTCATCGGCATGCTGGAGAAGAACGGCCTGCGCGAGCGCGCCCAGGCGCTCATCGCCAAGGTCCGCGGCGCCACCACCGGGCGCCTGCTCACCCTGTATCTCGCCGTCCGCCAGGCCACCGCGGCCCTCGGCCTCACCTCCTTCGGCGGCCACGCCGCCATGGTGCGGCCCCTGGTGGCGCCCATGGCGGAAGCGGCGGCGGAGGCGCACTACGGCGCGCTGCCGGAGAAGACCCGCCAGCTCATCCGCGCCCACGCAGCGGCGGCGGACAACGTGGGCCTCTTCTACGGCGAGGACATCTTCATCGCCATCGGCTCGGTGCTGCTCATCAAGGGCTTCCTGGCGCAGAACGGCATCGTGCTGACGCCGCTCGAGATCGCGCTTTGGGCCATCCCCACGGCCATCGCCGCATTCCTGATCCAGGCCTTCCGGCTCTGGTGGCTGGACCGGCGGCTGCGGCGCGTGCTGGAGAAGGCCCCGTGAGCGTGCTGGACCTCATCTACGCGCTGCTCGGCCTGATCTTCGCCGCCACGGCGGCCATCAACTTCCGGGACCGCAGCAACCCGAAGCGCCTGAAGAGCGCGCTTTTCTGGGGGCTCTACGCGGTCACGTTTTTCTTCGGCAGCTGGCTGCCGCCCTTCGCCACCGGTTGCCTGGTGATCGTCATGGCGCTCAGCGCCGGCCTCGGCGGCCTTGGCAAGCCGGCGGCCGTGGAGGCTGCGGAGAGCGAACGGCGCGAGCGTGCCGGCCGCTTCGGGAATCTTCTGTTCATCCCGGCGCTCCTCATCCCGCTTGTGACCGTGGCGGCGACGCTGCTGTTGCAGGGCCTGACCCTCGACGGCAAGCCGCTGGTAGCTCCCAAGGATGCGACCTTGGTGGCGCTGGGCTTGGCGGTGATCGTGTCCTTGGCGACCGGGCTTGAGCTCCTGAAGCAGAAGGCCGCGGTGCCTTTCGTGGAGGCGCGGCGCCTGCTCAATTCCGTGGGTTCGGTGGCGGTCCTGCCGCAGCTGCTCGCCGTGCTGGGGGCCTTGTTCGCCGTCTCGGGCGTGGGGCAGGTGGTGGCGGAGCTGGTGGGCCGCTTCATCCCGGTGGACAACGCCTTCGCGGTGGTCACGGCCTACGCCCTCGGCATGGCGCTCTTCACCATGGTGATGGGCAACGCTTTCGCCGCCTTCCCGGTGATGACGGCGGGCATCGGCCTGCCGCTCATCGTCCACCTGCACCACGGCAATCCGGCGATCATGGGGGCCATCGGCATGCTGGCCGGCTACAGCGGCACGCTCATGACGCCCTTGGCCGCCAATTTCAACATCGTGCCCGCGGCGCTCCTGGAGCTGCCGGACGAGAACGGCGTTGTGAAAGTGCAGGTGCCCACCGGGCTCGCACTGCTCTTGGTGAACACCCTGCTGATCTATTTCCTGGTATTCCGCTTTTAAAGCTGCTGCGCTCGGCAGGGCGTTGTCTGTAGCAGGGATGCGTACGTGTCGCGGAGCACGGGGATGTGCGAGAGCGGCGGTGCGAGGGGGCGCCTGGCCCATTCGCTTCGCTTCCTGCTCCGCTCATGGCCCAGTGCGTACATCCATGTACGCCCGCGCGGTGCATGCACCGCGCTCTTCGCTCGCGACGCTTTAAAGATGACTTAATTGGACGTGCCGGAATCGTTGAGCCGAAAGCTTTCCACGAACGACCGAAGTTGCGGGTCCATGGTGCGCACCTCCGCCTCGGGCCCGGTGGCGCAATGGGGACAGTCCATGGGCCAGGCGATGGAGAGCGCCGCCGCCCGGTCGCGGGTTTTCATGAAATACATCAGGTAATAGGCGGAGGGGCGGCTCGCGCCGGCGGGCGTCTGGCTGTAGGTCACCGACAAGGCCCTCTGGCCGTTCAGATTCACGTTCTCGCGGTGGATCTCCGCGAGCGGCGCGCCGGGCAGGCGCTGGTTCTCGAAGTTGGCGTCCCTGAGGGAGGTGGCGGCGAACTGCTCCAGCGAGAGGGCGGCATAGGCGGGGTCGAGCTGCGGGCTCACGCTCACCACGTACACCGGCCCCCTGGCGAAGCGCGGCGCGAAGAACACGTAGTCCTGGGAAGGCGCGTACTGCTCGCGGACCTCCAGGCCCTGCGGCGCCGCGACGCTGAAGCTGCCGTCGCCGGCCTCGTACACCCCGTTCTCCACC
This sequence comes from Bacillota bacterium, assembly GCA_050261675.1. Taxonomy (GTDB): domain Bacteria; phylum Pseudomonadota; class Gammaproteobacteria; order Natronospirales; family REEB76; genus DASUBN01. The sequence continues at coordinate 4,388 of JBLNDO010000024.1, read as the reverse complement.
TTGCCCTTGGTGGGAGGGGTGAAGGCGCCGTGGCGGTCGAGAGCGCGGATGCCCTCGCAAGTGATGCCGTAGAGCAGGTACACCGGCAGGAACAGCCAGTCGTAGATGTAGATGCCACCCTGCTGGGTCGGCACCTGCATGCTGCAGGAATCATGTGGGTCGGTGGCACAGCCGGCGAGGAGCGTCAGTGCGGCAATGATGGCGAGCAGGCGCTGACGCAGCATTTTTTTGGCCCCGAAATGCGATGGGGAGAGTGTACCCACTCTCCCCATCTTCCACGCAAACCGTTCAGCGCGGGTTACCCGATCACCAGATCTCCATGACTTCCTTATAGGGGAACTTGAGGCCGACCCGGTCCCAGATCTCCGCCACGCGCTTCACCACCGGCTCGGATTCCTTGATCCAGTCCGGATGGCGGTCCTGCTTGGCGAACACCTTGAACTCGTTGGGCTGCTTGCCGCTCTCGAAGCGGTTCTGGAAGCTGCGCGATACGCCCTCCATCCGCTCCTTGCCGTAGGGCACGAGCTGGATGTTGCGGTTCGCCGAGAGCCCGGTCGTGGCCACGTAGATGTGGTACTGCTCCCAGTAGTGCAGGTAGGCCTCGAAGTAGGGCAGCGCGAACATCTCGTCGTTCGTGAGCCCGGTGGTGTAGGACAGGTCGCGGCGCACCCATTCCTCGATGTTGCCGCGCACCTTGAACTTGCCGTCGGGCGGCAATCCGCCGGACTTCTCGTAGGCGGAGATGGCGGAGGTGACCGGGTGGCGCACGGTGAGGATCTGCTCCACCGACTCGCCGAGGATCTGGTGGAAGAAGCCGCCGGCGTAGGTGCCCTTGAGGAGCTTCTTCGGCACCATGATCTTGCCGTAGTGCGGCTTGTTCTTGCCGAAGTAGATCTCGACCATGGTGAGGAACTCGGCCATGGTCTGCAGGCTCGCGATCCAGCTGTTGGCGTTCTTCTGGAAGTGGAACGGGCCGGCTTCCGGGAAGCCGTCGTGGGCGATGACGTTCGGGACCTTGTCCACGTCGTAGCCGAGCGCGCGGTAGGCCTCCATGGTGAGGTAGGAGCCGCCGTTGCGCGGCACGCCGATGATGTTGATGAAGTGGTACTTGAATTGGATGTTGCGGATTTGTTCGAAATCACCCGTCAACAGCGCGAGGAACAGCTGGTAGGCGCGCGCCACGTGGCGCTGGCCGGTCTCGCTCGCCATGATGCGCTGCGCGTTCTCCTGGGCCTTCTCCATGACCCGCACGTGGTCGTTGGAGAGCTCCTCGGAGAGCTGGTCGTGCCAGGCGGCGCCTTCGAACGGGCGGTTGTCCACGATGTGGGCAAGGAAGTCCACGAACACCGGGGAGACCGGCAGTTCCTTGTCCGTCAGTTTGATTTCAACTCCCATGGCTACTCTCTTTTATGTATGTCTGAAGGTTGGTCGGTATTTCAGGAATCCAGGCGTCCGCCCTTGCGGCGTTCCACGGCCCGGTCCATGAGGAACTTGAAATTATCGAGCGACATCAGGTGCGCGTAGATGCGCGACAGCTCGCCGTGCTTCATGAGCGTCTTGATGTCCTTGGTGGGGAGCGCGTTGAGCTTGTCCTCGTTCACGCGGAACATGCCGCGCAGGCGCATCTCTTGGCCGGTCTTCGGGAAGGCATGGGCCTCGAAGGGCTCGATCAGCCCCAGTTCCTTCACGGCGCGGCACAGATGCTCGGTGGCGGGCCTGGCGCCCTCCATCTCGGAGATCAGCGTCTGCGTCGGTTGGAAGTCCGCGGAGGGGTTGCCGGAGGCGTCGAACACCGTCTGGCTCGAGGCCTCGAGGCCGCTCTCGTCCACGCAGATGAGGATGTTGCCGTTCTTGGCCTGCTCACCCTCGATGCGCACGCCGAAAAATGGCCAGCGGCGCACGTAGGCGGGGATGTAGATGTCCTTCTGCCATTCGCCATCGTCGCCGATGAACAGGTTCTGGTCCTGCGTGAGGCCGGTGACCGCGATGGGCAGATACTCACCGCTTTCCTGGTCCTGGGCGAACACGATGGGGTAATGCCGCTGCGACTGCACGAACTCGGCGGCGACCACGTAGACGCCGGTGAGTCCGGCGGCAAACGCGTGGCGGCGGGCGGTGACCACGCCCTTGCCCTTGTGGATGTCTTTGTCGAGGGCGACGAGGCCCTTGTAGCCCGGCGGGATGGTGATGTTCATGGAAGACGGAAACCTTAATTTGGAGTGAAACCGGTGGCTCCCGCGCTCCCCGGCGCGGCCGCTTAACCTTGTCGGAATGGCCGTTATTGAGCCACAGGGCCGGGGGGCGTGTCGAGGGGAGGGCCCGCGGCGCTAGGGGAAGAGCAGCCGGTAGGCGGTAATTCCCACATATATACCGAAACCCGCCAGCACCCCAACGCTCAGGTAGGCCACCCCCACCACGGCCCGGGCGGTGCGTGCCCCCAGCCAGCGGAAGCCATAGCTAAAGGCGGCGCTATAAGCCAACACGGCGGTGAACATGCCCGCGATGCCCGGCAGGCCCCAGGTGGTGTAAAGCAGCGTGCCGTTGGCGAGCCACCAGGCCACGGAAAAGGGGCTGGTCAGCACCGTCATGTAACCGAGCTTCCAGGAGCCGGGCGTGTGGTTCTCATGGAGGCCGGCGTGCGCCGCCTTGAAGGTGCCCCAGGCCATCCACAGGAGCAGCACGGCGCCGGCGAGGCCCATGAGGCCCACCGCGCGCGGGTGGCGGCCGAGGTAGGCGATGGCGCCCAGCACTGCAAGCGCAAGCCAGGTGAAGTCGGCGCTGATGGCGCCGAACGCGGTCATGAGCGACTCGCGTACCCGGCCGCGCAGCGCCGCGTTCGCCATGATGGCGGTGACAGGGCCCGGCGGCGCGGCGAGACTGAGCCCCAAAAGCGCGCCCGCCAGCGCCGCGTGCCAGCCCGAAGCGGTGACCAGCGAACTCATGGAGTCTTCGGGGTGGGTTGCCGGCGTACCCGGGTTCGGCGGCTTCGGGTGAAAGTCGGTTTCATTTCTTGGCGGGCATGTCTTCGTCGTGGTTCGGCATGTTGCCGAGCCTCTTTTCCATGGCCTGGTATTCCGCCGGTGTCATGCTCGGCAGGCGTTCCAGGAAAGCCACCATGGCCCAGATCATCTCATCGCTGTGGCTCGTGCCCCAGGCGGGCATGCCGCTCATCTTCACGCCGTTCTTGATCACCCAGAAGAGCCTCGCCGCGCTCGATTGGGGGATCACCTTCGCCAGAACCGGCGGCTGCGGGTTGAGGCCCTGGCGGATTTCGCTCGACTCGACGCCCGGCGCGAGGTGACAGCCCACGCACATCTCGTGGTAATGCTCGAAGCCCTCGTCGATGAGTTTGGGATCGGTGAGCGCCGGCACCTCGATCCCCGCCGCGCGGGAGTCGATGGACCGGTTGCGCACGGTCGTGAGCAGCCAACGCGCGGCCGCGTTGTCGGGTTCCGATGCGGCCACATCGTAGAGCCCGGAATAGGCATAGCCGATCATCCCTACACATCCGATCAGCGCGACGGCGGCTATGGTTTTGACGACTGTGGGGGCATGCATTCCGTTCTCCCGGCGGGGCTCGGTCGTCCGATGCTGCGTCAGTGCCCGCTGCCCGCGTACTTGAGTTCGCCGGCGGTGACGGCGAAGGGCAGCCGGTTTGCAGGCGGCGGCAGCGGGCAGGTGGCGTAGGGGCTGAAGCTGCAGGGCGGGTTATAGGACTTGTTGAAGTCCAGCACCGTCTTGCCGTCAACTGGCGGCTTCACGTACATGAAACGGCCGGCGCCGTAGGTCTGTTTGCCGCTGGTTTGGTCGGCGAACATCACGAAGTAATCGGTCTCGCCGTCCTCCAGCACCGTCTCGAGGCGGTAGGGCTTGCCGTCCACCTCGAACAGCAGCGCCCCCGGGGAGTTCATGTCCTCTTCCATGCCGAGGATGTTGATGATCGGGATCTTCTTCATGGACGCGTAGGGCTCGAAGCGCGCCTCGAAGCGCCAGGCCGGATCCAGCGGGAAGTACTCGAGTCCCCTGAAGTGCACCCGCGCCGGCGCCTGGGTGTCCCGCACCCGCACGCCGTAACGGTCCACGCGCTTGATGGCGTAGAAGCTGACGCTGCCCAGGTTCAGCACCGTGGGACCTTGCGGGTCCGCGTCCGTGAGGAGCGCGCGCTGCTTCACCGGCTTGCCGCCGCTGCTGACCGTGGCACCCTCGGCGGCGCGGAAGCTTACCTGCTTCCCGTCAAATTCGAACGTGCCCGCCTGCGCCGGAAAGCCGGCGGCTGAAAGCTGCAGCTCATTGCCGGCGGCGGAGCCGAAGCGGTTCATGCCCGACTTGAGCCAGTAGAGTCCCACGAGCGTGGTCCAGCCGTTGGGGCCCGCCACCTTGTCGAGACG
>JBLNDO010000023.1:0-170530 GCA_050261675.1 Bacillota bacterium | reverse complement strand
AGGAGGGACCCGAGAGGCTTATTCATGGCGTACTCCCGTTATTGAGCTTGCGTCGTTGTTCGTACAGATCCCGGGGGTGCCCCGGGGAGGCATATCCTACGCTTAGGCGGCGATCCTGCCGTTAAGTTCCCGCTGGGCGCTCAGAAATAGAGTCTCAAGCGCAGCGTGGTGGTTTCGGTATGGGTGCTGTCGCGCGCCACCACGGCACCCAAGGCCAGCCAGGACGTGGCGTTGAACATCAGGCCGAGGCCGACCTCGTTGCTGGACTGGGGCAGGAACGCCGACGGGCTTCCGGCGCCGGCGCCGTAGCTTGCCCCGACGAAGTTATGCGCCAGGTAGCCGTCCACTTCCAGGCGGTCCCAGGCCCAAGGGTGGTGGCGGAAGCCGATGGCGAGGCGGTAACCGTCGTCCGAGATGTAGTTGCCCAGGTGGTTGTAGCGGTCGTTCACGTAAAGGACGTCGGTGAAGATGTCGGTTTGGCTGTTGAGGGGTTCCTCGCCGGTGAAACCCACGCTGTAATCCTTGTAGCTCACCGCCAGCGGGTAGCTGAGCGACGCGTAGTCCGCCCGGAACTGCACGCCGTCGATGACGCTGTAGGAGAGGTCGGCGAAGCCGCCGCTGCCAGTGGACCCGCCCTCGGGCTGGAGGCGCAGGTGCCCGATGTCCAGGTAGTCGTACTGGAAGTTGGCTGACGCGGCGAAGGCCGGGAGCGGCGCGAGAAGGCAGAGCAGGAAGACGTACGCTTTCACGGATGGGCCCTTTGAGGTGCTTTCAATGCACCAGTTGGTTCAAGTCGAAGATCGGCAGCAGGATGGCGAGCACGATCATGAGCACGATGCCGCCCATCACCAGGATCAACAGCGGTTCCATGATGCCGAGCATGGTGGAGATCAGGGTCTCGAGCTCCCGCTCCTGGTTGGTGGCGGCGCGTTCCAGCATCTCGGGCAGCTGGCCGCTGGATTCGCCGCTGGCGATGAGGTGCACCACCAGCGGCGGGAACAGGCCGCTGCGTCCCAGCGATTGGCTGATGGCCGCGCCTTCCCGCACCCGCCGGGCGGCTTCGTCCACGGCCTCGCGCATGGGGATGTTGGCCACCACCTCGCCGGCGATGCGCATGGCCTCCAGGACCGGCACGCCGCTTCCGCCGAGGATGCTCAGGGTGCGGGTGAAGCGGGCGGTGTTCACGCCGCGGTTGATGCGGCCGATCAACGGCATGCCGAGCAGGGTCAGGTGCCAGCGCCGGCGCACGTCCGGTTTCCTGAGCGCTGCCCGGGTGGCGAACGCGGCGAAGGCGATGAGCACCAGGAGAACGATGCCGTTGGACCGGATGAAGGCGCTGAGGGCGATGAGCGCCCGGGTGAGGAACGGCAGCTGTTGCCCGGTGTGTTCGAACACCTGCACCACCTGCGGCACGACGAACACCAGGAGCCCGGTGACGATGCCGATGGCCATGAAGGTGAGGATGACGGGATAGATCATCGCCAGGAACAGCTTCTGCCGCAGTTGCTGGCGGCTCTCGGCGTAGTCCGCGAGGCGTTCCAGCACGCCATCCAGGTGCCCGGAGTGCTCGCCCGCCGCTACGGTGGCGCGGAAGATCTCCGGGAACACATGCGGGAACTGGGCGAGGCCCGAGGCGAGGGTGTGGCCTTCCATGACCTTGGCGCGCACCGCCAGGAGCATGCTCTTCAGGCGCGGTTTTTCGCTGTGCTGCGACGCGGCAAGCAGCGCTTCCTCCACGGGAAGGGCGGAGCGCACCAGGGTCGCGAGCTGGCGGGTGACGAGGGCGAGGTCGGTGGCACTGATGCCGCGGCGCAGGCCGAAGGTCTGTGGCGCGCCGGCCTCCTTGACAGCGGCCTCGATGACTTCCAGCGGCGTGAGCCCCTGCTCGCGCAACTGCTGGCGCACCTGCCGCGGCGTGTCGCCTTCCAGCAGGCCCTTGCGTTCGCGGCCCTGGGCGTCGAGAGCGAGGTATTCGAACGCACCCATGTCAATCTTCGCGCGTGACGCGCAACACTTCCTCGACGCTGGTTTCGCCCGCCAGCACCAGGCGTTTGCCGTCGTCGCGGATGCTGGCCGTCAGCTTGCGGGCCTGCTTCTCCAATTCCTGCTCGCCGCTGCCGTCGTGGATCATGCCGCGCATCTCGTCGTCCACCACCACGAGTTCGTAGATGCCGGTGCGGCCGCGGTAGCCGCTGCGCTTGCAGAGATCGCAGCCCACCGCTTTGTACAGCGTCGGGGGCTTGTTGCGTGGCAAGTCGAACACCTTGCACTCGCGTTCGCCGGCGGTGTAGGGCTGTTTGCAATCGGGACAAAGGATGCGCACCAGCCGCTGGGCGAGCATGCCGAGCAGCGAGGACGAAAGCAGGAAAGGTTCGACGCCCATGTCCCGCAGGCGGGTGACCGCGCCCACCGCGGTGTTGGTGTGCAGCGTGGACAGCACCAGGTGGCCCGTGAGGCTCGCCTGCACCGCGATCTCGGCGGTTTCCAAATCACGGATTTCGCCGACCATCACCACATCGGGGTCCTGGCGGAGGATGGCGCGCAGACCGCGGGCGAAGGTCATCTCCACGCGCGCGTTGACCTGGGTCTGGCCGATGCCGTCGATGTAGTACTCGATGGGGTCCTCCACCGTCATGATGTTGCGGCTGCGGTCGTTGAGCCGCGCCAGGGCCGCATACAGGGTGGTGGTCTTGCCAGAACCCGTGGGCCCCGTGACCAGGATGATGCCGTGCGGGACCTGGATGAGTTCGTTGATGAGTTCCCGCGTCTTCGGGTTCATGCCCAGGTGTTCGAGGTCCAGGCGGCCGGCCTGCTTGTCGAGGAGACGCAGCACCACGCGTTCGCCGTGGCCGGAAGGTATGGTGGAGACACGCACGTCCACCGCCCGGCCCGCGATGCGGATGGAGATGCGGCCGTCCTGGGGCAGCCGCTTCTCGGCGATGTCGAGCTTCGCCATGACCTTGATGCGCGAAACCACGAGCGGCGCCACACCGAGCTTGCGTTCCAATACGACACGCAGCACGCCGTCGACGCGGAAACGCACCACCAGGCGATTTTCGAACGGTTCGATGTGGATGTCGGAACCGTTTTCCTTCACGGCTTCCGTGAGCAAGGCATTGATGAGGCGGATGATGGGCGCGTCATCCTCGCTTTCCACCAGGTCCTCGGGTTCAGGCAGCGCTTCGGCGATGCTGTCGAGGTCGAGGCTGCCGTCCAGGTCGTCCATCACCATGGCGCTGCCGGACTGGCCTTCGTAGGCCTGTTGCAGCAGCGAATCGAATTCCTCCCGGCTGACTTCGCGCAATTCGAGCGGCATAGCCAGGGCGCGCCGCACCTCCAGGATCGCCTCGGTGCTCACGTCGTTGCGGTGCACCAGGCGAACGTGGCCGTCGTGCACCTCTTCCACCAGCACCCCGTGGCGCTTGGCGAAGGAGAAGGGGATGCGCTGTGCCGAAACCGGCGGGCTAAGCGCCGCTTCAGCCGCGGCGGGAATGCTGGTCGGGTCCATGGTCATTGGGGGCCGGGTGGGTGACGGGCGCCGGCGTGGGTGTCGCGCTCGGCGGCTTGTTGCCGCTCACCGGCGCCGGCGCGGGCTGGGAAGCGGTTGACGGTGGATTCGAGGCGACGCTCGGGACCGGAGCGGGCGCAGGTGCCGCGCCGGAGGGCTTGGCATTGCTGGCCGGTGCCGGCGCGGACTGCGGAGCGGCGGGCGGCGGGTTCGGGACCGCGGCCGGGGCCGGCGGCACCGGGGCTTGGGTGGAGATTGCGGGCGCGGCGGTGGGAGCCGTTGCCGCAGCGGGCGCCGACTTGGGTACGGGCTTGAGGGTGTTCAGCAGCGGCCGCTGGTCGCCGGGCATGAGCTGCACCGGGCTCTGATCCTGCAGCTGCTCCTGACGCATGTAGTCGTAGCTCTGCTTGGTGTATTGCTGCGCCGTTTCGCTGTCACGCAGGATGGTGGGCTGGATGAACACCATCAGGTTGCGCTTGGTGTTGGTGGTGCTGCGGTATTTGAACAGGTTCCCGATGAGCGGGATGCTGCCCAGGACCGGAACCTGCTGCTCCGATTCCGTCAGGTCGTGATCGATCAGGCCGCCGAGCACGACGATCTCGCTGTTCTTCGCCAGGATGCTGGTGGTGATTTCCCGGTTGTCGGTGACCGGCTGGCCGCCGATGCTGGTGGCGGTCAGGTTGGAGACGGTCTGGTCGATCTTGAGCTGAACCGAATCGCCCTCGTTGATCTGGGGGGTGATCTTGAGGGTGATGCCCACGTCCTCCCGGTCCACGGTCTGGAAGGGATTGATGACGGCGGTGGGGCCCGAGGTGCCGGTGCTGGTTCCCGCGGTAGCGCCGGTGTACTGGCCGGTGACGAAGGGCACCTTCTGGGTCACCTTGATGGTGGCCTCCTCGTTGTCGAGGGTCACCACGCTCGGCGTGGACAGGATGTTGGTCTCACCATCGCCCGAGAGGGCGCGCAACAGGGCCGCGAAGCTGAAGCCGTTGCTGGTGATCTTGCCCACGCCCAAGGTCAGGCCTTGGGGAGCGGTGAAGCCCGTGGTGCCGCCGCTTTGCTGGGCGGCGAACGCGGCCTGGCCCACGCCGACGATGCCGGCTCCGGTATTGCTGAAGTCCGTGAGCGCCACGCCGCCGTTGGCGGCGGCGTCTGCCACCCAGGTGACGCCGAGTTCGGCGGACTTGTCGGAGGTCAGCTCCGCCTCGATGGCCTGCACCAGCACCTGGGCGCGGCGGATGTCGAGCTTGCTAATCACGTCCTGGATGGAGCGCATGAGCTTCGGCGGGGCGGTGATCACCAATGAATTGGTGCGGTCGTCCGGGATCACCGACACATCCGGATTGGCACCGCCGCCGCCTCCGGCGGCGGGAGCCGCGCCTTTCCCGGAGGATTGCTTCGCGAGGTCGCTCACGTAGCCCTTGAGCTCGTCGGAGATATCCTTGGACTTGGCGTAACGCAGGTAGACCACCTGGGTATTGCCGGTCTCGAGCGGCATGTCCAAGTGGGCGATGAGCGCGCGCACGCGCAGGCGTTCGCCCTTGTCGCCGCTCAGGAGCACGCTGTTGGTGCGTTCGTCCGCCACGAGCTTGAGGGGTGCGCCGTTCTGGCCGCTGGCATCGGCCTGCATCAGCGAGTTCAGGATTTGCACCACGTCGCTGGCGGGCGCGTTCTGCAGGGGGATCACTTCCACGGCGTTGTCCGTGGACTGGTCCAGGCGCTGGATGATGTCGATCATGCGGGTGACGTTGCTGGCACGGTCGGACATGATCAGCACGTTGGACTGGGGGTAGGCGGCGAGCTGGGCCTCCGTGGACATCAGCGGGCGCAACACCGGAACCAGCTGGGTGGCGGAGACGTTGGTGATCTGCACCACTTCGGTGACCACCGCGTCGCCGGGGGTGCTGGCGTTGTATACCGGTCCGGGCATCTGCCGCGCCTCGAGGGACGGCACGATCTTGATCACGTCGCCGGCGGGTGCCGCGGCCATGCCGTGCACTTCCAGCACCGACAAGAAGGTGGCGTAGACCGCATCCGCGCTGATCGGGCGCGAGGAGACGACGGTGACCCGGCCCTGTACCCGGGGATCGATGATGAAGTTCTTGTGGGTGATCTGGCCGATGGTGGCCGCCACCTCACGGATGTCCGCATCCTTGAAGTTCAGGGTGATGCCTCCCTGGTCGGCGAGCGCCGCGGGGACGAGCACCAATGTGATCAGAAGGAGGGCAAGAAGGCTTGTGGCAGTGCGCACCATGGTTTGGAAGCGAAGGGCGCTTACAGGATGTTTCACGCACACACCTTATTATATATAGCGATCATGGCGGGGCTCATGGATTGTCGTCCGGCGGTTGGTTCGGCGGCTGGGGCCCGGTTTGGCCCTGGTCCTGCATCTGCAACACCTGGGTCATGGGCTGGCCGTTGCGCAACAGCGTGATGCTCACCTGATCGGCCGTCTTCACGCTCGCAAGGATGCGCATGCTTTGGGCGGGATCCGTGAGTGGGATTCCGTTCACCGCGGTCACCACGTCCCCGGGTTTGAGGCCCAGTTGGTTGAACATGGACGGGTTGCCGGCCGGGTAGATGCGGTAGCCGCTGAGTTTACCCTGTTCCATCACCGGCATGGCGCGGACCGCGTCCATCAGCCGCTCGGGATTGGCGCTGATCTGCTGGCGCAGCTGCCCGAGATTCTGCGGCGGGCCGTTCGGCTGCGGCGGCGGGGACGCCGGTTGCATCGCATTGGTGTTTGCGTAGCTGGGTCCGATGCTTCCGCCGGAGTCGTCTTTCGGCAGTCGCAGTGCTTCCACGCGTCCGCCGCTTTCCAACAGCACCCGGTCGGGATAGATGGCGCGGATCACCGCGCCGCCGGGCAGGGAGGCGCCGACTTCATACGGTTCCTCGTCGCCGTTGGCGACGATCAAGGCCCGCGAATCGGCCGGGCCGCGACCGGCGACGATGCCGTGCAAGGTCAGGGCGAGGGTGGTGTCCGGGGCGTTCTGTGCGTTTCCCGTCACGGAGGCCACGCCGAACAGGTGTCGGTCCGCGATGCGTCCGGCGTCCACCGTGTTGGCGCGCAGGGTAGGGGGCGGGGCATTGGAAACCGAGCCCGCGCCGGCGCGTTGCGGCACCAGGGACCAGGTGAGGTCCGCCAGGAGCCAGGCGAGCAGGAGCACCAGCAGGACGCTGACGATGGACGGAGCGGCATGCTGCAGCGGGGTGGCCCAGCGGCGCAGGACGGCCTCCATCCCTGGTGCGCGTAGCGGAAAACTTTGCATCTTTATAATAAAGTAATGGCCCTTAAGGACCGCGTGCTTTATGCCTGGACAGGCTATCCGGCCATGATAGCGGGTGCTCCGTTATCGCCTCAAGGGGAAACACGGGTTTTCACCCTATTCGGCTACACTTAGGCGACATAAAAGCACTTTCCGGGGCGCTTAAGTGTTCACCGCACGTCACCTCATCCGAGTCGCCATCAGCCTGGCGCTTTTCATCCTGTTCATCGCCTATATCCACGGCGCGTTGCCGCTGCGCCTCGTGGATCAACTGGAACGCTTCTCCTACGACGCACGCGTGCGCATCACCATGCCGAACACGGTGGACAAGCGCATCGTGATCGTGGACATCGATGACAAGACCCTGAAGGAGCAGGGGCAGTGGCCGCTTCCCCGGGACAAGTTCGCCACGTTGATGGACCAGCTGTTCAACCGGTATCACGTCAAACTGGCGGCGTTCGACATCCAGTTTTCCGAGCCCGACAGGAGCTTCGACCTCGCCCTCCTGGATCAACTCTCGAGCGGGCCGCTGAAGGGCGACAGGATGTTCGCCGAACAGGCCGAAAAGCTGCGTCCGCAGCTGGAACGGGACAAGATCTTTGCCGCGAGCCTGCAACACCGTCCGGTGGTGCTGGGCTACACCTTCTATGGCGCCAACGTGCCCGGGGGTGAAAGGGCCGTGGGCCTGCTGCCCCAACCCTCGATTGCCGATGTGCGTGGACAGTATCCCCACATCGACTTCCAGAAGAAGACGGGGTACACCACGAACCTGCCGACCCTGGCCCAGGCTGCGGCGTCACAGGGGTTCTTCTCCAACTCCGTGGATGACGACGGCTCCATCCGCTGGGCAGACCAGCTGGTGGAGTACAACGGAAACGCATACGGCTCGCTGGATATGGCGGTGCTACAGGTGTTGCAGAACAACGCGCCCATGTCGCTGGGTTTCGATCCCGGCGGCCAGGACATGGGGCACCTCGAGGACGTGGTCGTCGGCAAGGCGGTGATCCCAATCAACGATCAGATGAGCGCGCTGGTGCCGTACCGCGGACTGTATCCGAGCTTCCCCTACGTGTCGGCCACCGACGTGATCAAGGGCACGGCTCCGTTGGAGACGCTCAACGGCACTGTGGTCTACATAGGCTCCACTGCTCCCGGCCTGCAGGATATCCGTGCCACACCCGTGGGCAACGTGTTCCCCGGCGTCGAAGTGCACGCGAATTTCCTCTCCGGCGTCTTGGACGGCCGGGTGATGAACGACCATCCCCAGTACCGCAATGGCGCCGAGACCATCCTGCTGCTCCTGGTTTCGGTGCTCATCACCTGGGTGGCCATACGCAAATCGGTGATCACCGGCACGCTGGTGACGCTCGGCACCGGGCTTGCGATCCTCTTCGGCAATCTCGCCCTGTGGAAGTACGGCCAGGTGGTGTTCCCGCTGGCGCCGCCGCTGATCTTCCTGCTGACGCTGTTCGTCCTGCATTCGCTGTATGGCTTCTTCGTCGAATCCCGCGGTAAGCGCCACCTATCGCGCATGTTCAGCCAGTACATCCCACCGGAGCTGGTGGAGGAGATGGACAGCCGCAAGGAAACCGCCTCGATGGAGAGCGAGAGCCGCGAGCTCACGGTGATGTTCGCCGACGTGCGCGACTTCACCAGCATTTCCGAGGCGATGCAGCCGAAGGATCTTTCCGCGCTGATGAACGAGTACCTGACGCCCATGACGCGCGTCATCCACAACCACCGCGGCACCATCGACAAGTACATGGGCGATGCGATCATGGCCTTCTGGGGCGCCCCACTTCACTACGACGATCACGCCAAGCACGCAGTCGCGACCGCCCTCGAGATGATCAAGACGCTCGTGGAACTCAACAAGGGCTTCAATGCGAAGGGCTGGCCGGAACTGCGCATCGGCGTCGGCATGACCACCGGTGTCATGAGCGTCGGCGACATGGGCTCGGAATTCCGCCGCGCCTATACGGTGATGGGCGACGCCGTGAACCTGAGCTCGCGCCTCGAGGGCCTCACCAAGGAATACAAGGTGTCCATCATCGTCAGCGAGATGACCCACGATGCGGTGCCCGACTACGTCTACCTCGAGCTCGACCGGGTGCGCGTCAAGGGCAAGGAGAAGCCCGTCGGCATCTACGAACCCCTCGGACACAAGGACGAGGTGGACAAGAACGTTCGCACCCACCTCGCCCGCCACAAGCAGGCGCTGGGCCTGTACCGCAACCAGGATTGGGACAACGCCGAGCGCGAATTTTTCGCCCTGCAGCAGGCAAATCCCGGCAAAGCGCTGTATTCGATGTATCTGGACCGCATAACGTATTTTAAAAATCACCCCCCTGGTGCCGGCTGGGATGGGGTGTTTGTTTTCAAGACCAAGTAGCGGGTTTGTTACAAATCCACCGCGCGGGCCGTTGAAAGACGGCCCCGCCGTCCCCACCTTCTTTCCGACGATCGGCCCGCGCGTGGCTGGGGGCCGCCGTTGGTGGCTGCGCATTTCGGCTAAAATTAGGACATGAGCGAGACACGTCGCGATGAGGACCAGCGCAGCGGCCTCCTGGTCGACGAGGCCAAGCCGCGCATCAAGAAGCCCCCCCTTTACAAGGTGGTGCTCTTGAACGACGACTACACGCCCATGGAATTCGTGGTGGAGATCCTGGAGCAGTTCTTCCGCATGGACCGTTCCAAGGCCACCCAGATCATGTTGCACGTGCACACCCGCGGCAAGGGTGTGTGCGGCGTGTTCACCTACGAGATCGCCGAAACCAAGGCCGCCCAGGTGAATGACTATTCGCGCAAGCACCAGCATCCGTTGCTGTGTACCCTCGAGGAAGCCTGAAGATCATGTTGAGCAAGGAACTGGAGTTCTGCCTGAACGCGGCCTTCAAGGAGGCCCGTGCGCAACGCCACGAATTCATCACGGTGGAGCACCTGCTGTTGGCGCTCCTCGACATCCCGCAGGTGGTCGAGGTGCTGAAGGCCTGCGGTACCGGCACGGATGGGCTCAAACGCGAACTCAGCGACTACATCCGCGAAACCACGCCGCTCATGGGTTCCGACGAACCCGATGTGCAACCCACGCTCGGCTTCCAGCGCGTGCTGCAACGCGCCGTATTCCACGTGCAGTCCTCCGGCAAGAAGGAGGTCACCGGCATCAATGTCCTGGTGGCGATCTTCGGAGAGAAGGAATCCCACGCGGTGTACCTCCTGGGGCGTCACGGCGTCACGCGCCTGGACGTGGTCAATTACATTTCCCACGGCATCTCCAAGATCCACGAGGACGACGGGCGCGAGATGCCCGCCGAGACCGGCGAGGAGGACGAAGAGGGGACGCAACGCGGCGGCAAGAGCGCCCTGGAGACCTACGCCCTGAATCTCAACGAGCAGGCCCGCGAAGGCAAACTCGATCCGCTCATCGGCCGCGAACACGAAATCGAACGAACCGTGCAGATCCTCTGCCGCCGCCGCAAGAACAACCCTTTGTTCGTGGGCGAAGCGGGGGTAGGCAAGACGGCGCTGGCGGAAGGGCTGGCGCTCATGATCGTCGAGAAGAAGGTGCCGGAGGTGCTGGAGAACGCCACCGTGTATTCCCTCGACATGGGTGCGCTCATCGCCGGCACGAAATACCGGGGTGACTTCGAGAAGCGCCTGAAGGGCGTGCTCACGGAACTCAAGAAGGACCCCGGTGCGATCCTGTTCATCGACGAGATCCATACCGTCATCGGCGCCGGCGCCGCCTCCGGCGGCGTCATGGACGCCTCCAACCTCATCAAACCAGTGCTGCAGAACGGCGGGCTGAAGTGCATCGGCTCGACCACCTATCAGGAATACCGCGGTGTCTTCGAGAAGGACCGGGCGCTGGCCCGCCGCTTCCAGAAAATCGACGTGACGGAACCCTCCATCGATGAGACGGCGCGCATCCTGAAGGGCCTGCGCCACAAGTTCGAGGAGCATCACGGCGTCAAATACCCGAACAAAGTATTAGAGACCGCCGCCGACCTCGCTGCGCGTTTCATCAACGACCGCCACTTGCCGGACAAGGCCATCGACGTCATCGACGAGGCCGGCGCCAACATGCGCCTCAAGCCCGTAGGCAAACGCCGCCGCACCGTCACCGTGCAGGACATCGAGGAGATCGTCGCCAAGATCGCACGCATCCCCCCGAAGAGCGTCTCCGCTTCGGACAAGGAGAGCCTGCGCAACCTGGAACGGGACCTGAAGCTCGTGATCTATGGGCAGGACAAGGCCATCGAATCGCTCGGTGCCGCCATCAAGATGTCTCGCTCGGGCCTCGGCAACGAGACCAAACCCATTGGTTCCTTCCTGTTCGCCGGCCCCACGGGCGTCGGCAAGACCGAGGTGACGAAACAACTGGCGCTCATCATGGGCATCGGTTTCGTGCGCTTCGACATGTCCGAATACATGGAGCGCCACACGGTCTCGCGTCTCATCGGCGCACCCCCAGGTTACGTGGGTTTCGACCAGGGCGGCCTCCTCACCGAGGCCATCCTGAAGCAACCCCACTGCGTGCTGCTGCTGGACGAGATCGAGAAGGCCCATCCGGAGGTCTTCAACTTGCTGCTGCAGGTCATGGACCACGGCACGCTCACGGACAACAACGGCCGCAAGGCGGATTTCCGCAACGTCATCCTAGTGATGACAACCAACGCGGGCGCCGAGGATATGGCCAGGGTGTCCATCGGCTTCACGGCTCAGGACAACGCGCCCGACGGCATGCAGGCCATCCGCCGCATGTTCAGCCCCGAATTCCGCAATCGCCTGGACGCCATCATCCACTTCAACAGCCTGGACCCGCGCACCGTCGCCCGGGTAGTGGACAAGTTCGTCATCGAAATGGAGGAGCAGCTGGAGCAGAAGGGCGTGACGCTCGAGGTGGACGAGGCCGCGCGCGAACTCATCGCAAAGCGCGGCTACGATCCCAAGATGGGCGCCCGCCCCATGGCGCGCATGATCCAGGAGGCCCTGAAGAAGCCACTGGCCGAGGAACTGCTGTTCGGACGCCTGGCCCAGGGAGGGCACGTGCGTGTCGGCGTCAAGGACGGGGAGTTCGACCTCGTCATCGAGCCGGCCACACCCAAGCTGCCGGCGCCAGCGCCCACGGAAGAAGGCTAGTCAGCCGCCCCCCGAAACGATAAAGCCGGGCTTAGCCCGGCTTTTTTCTTTAAGAAATCGGCTTTTACTTGCCACGCGCGCGTCGCATGCGATGCGCGCCCCGCCCGAAGCGGGGCAGGAAAACTCATCAGGGTGGTTAGAAGGCGATTATTTACCGCGGAAGACGATGCGACCCTTGGTCAGGTCATAGGGCGTGAGTTCGACGGTTACCCGGTCACCCGTCAGGATGCGGATGTAGTGCTTGCGCATGCGGCCGGAGATATGGGCAAGCACCACGTGGCCGTTGTCGAGTTCGACGCGGAACGTGGTGTTGGGCAGGGTTTCCACCACCTTGCCTTCCATCTGGATGCTTTCTTCTTTGGCCATATGTCTGCGCGGTAATTTTGGGCGCGCAGATTCTGCCGCAAACCGGCCCGCCGTTCAACACGGGCGTACGCTCATACCGCCGGTTCCCAGCCTTTCTCGGTCAATACCTCGTGGGGATGGTAGCGCTCCTTGTAGGACATCTTGCGGCTTTCCGCGATCCAATAGCCCAGATATACCCATGTCAGCCCCCGGCGCCGCGCCTCCCCGATCTGCGACAGAATGGCATGGCTGCCGAGGCTGCGCGCCGGCATGTCGGGGTCATAGAAGGTGTATACCGCGGACAAGGCGTCGGGCATCTCGTCCGTCACCGCCACCGCGGCGAGCACGCCGCCGAGCCGGAATTCCAGCATCGAGGTTCCGCTCCAGGGGCTGGTGACGAATTGCCGGTATTCCTCTTCGCCGTAGCTGTCCATACCGCCGCCGGGATGGCGAGCCGCAAGGTAGCGGGTATAGAGCCGGAAGTGCTCCGGGTGGAACGCAGCGGGAACGACCGACAGGCTCAGATCGCGATTCCGGCGCAGCACGCGTTTCTGGGTTTTATCCGGGCGAAAGTCTCGTACCGGCACGCGCAGGGGCACGCAGGCCCGGCATGCCTCGCAGTGCGGTCGGTATATATGTGGGCCGCTGCGGCGGAAACCGCGGGCCGCCAACAGGCCATAGAGGCGTCCGTCCATCGGCGCTTCCGGATTGATGAACACGGAGCGCGCCATGCGATCCGGCAGGTAGTTGCAAGGGTGGGCGGCGGAAATCAAGAGTTCAAGCCGCTGGGAGACGTCCTGTTTCATGGGGATGCTCCGTTCTGCCACGCACCGGGACGCACGGGCGCGTCGCAGAGCAGCTGCAGGAGTCCGATGAAATCCGCACGTGGCATGAGCACGCTGCCCAAGCTTGTTAGATGTTCGGAATGCACCTGGCAGTCCAAAAGCCGGTAGCCCCAGGCATCCAGACTGTGCGCAAGGCAAGCGAGGGCGATCTTTGAGCCGTCGGTCATCCGGCTGAACATGGACTCGCCGTAGAAAACCTGCCCGAGGGTCACGCCGTAAACGCCGCCCACCATGGCGTCCCCCATGAATATCTCGATGCTATGGGCGTGACCCACGCGGAAGAGTTCGGCGTAAGCGGCGCGCATGGCAGATCCGATCCAGGTTCCACCCTCCGGTTGCTGGCGGCGCGGAGCCGCGCAGGCATCTACTACACCCAGAAAATCCGAGTCGTAACGCACTCCGAAGTCGGTCTTGCGCAGCCGCCGCGCCAATGAACGGCTCACGTGCAGTTCCGCCGGCGCGATCACAGCCCGGGGGTCAGGCGACCACCACAGGATGGGTTGATCGTCGTGGTACCAGGGAAAAATGCCGTGCTTGTAGGCGTAAATCAGGCGTGCGGGAGAGAGGTCACCGCCCACCGCCAAGAGCCCGTCCGGATCCCTGAGCGCGCGTGCAGGATCCGGGAAGACTTCCGGTGGGTCGTCGGGATGGATCCATTTGAGCGGCGGCGCGCGCATAAGGCTATTCACGGGTCTCGTGGAAGGGCAGGTGCTCCCCGCTTTCGCGGAAGTAGGCCGTCACCAGATGCTGTTCCCGCTTCAGGTATTCGTCAATGGCGGCCTGGAATTCCGGGCGGGCGAGCCAGTGTTCCGACCAGGTATAGGTGGGTTCGAAGCCGCGGCTGATCTTGTGCTCCCCCTGGGTCCCGGGGTTGAAATGGGCGAGGCCGTGACGGATGCAGTACTCGATGCCCTGGTAGTAGCAGGTCTCGAAATGCAGGCTGTGGTATTCCTGCGCGGAGCCCCAGTGACGGCCGTACAGCGTGTCGCCCCCCCTCAGGCAAATGGCCGCAGCCACGGGCTCCTCTTTGAGGAACGCGAAGCAGGCCAGCAGGGAATCAGGCAGGGTTTCGCGCAATTCTTCGAAGAAAGCACGCTTCAAGTAAGGTGCGCGGCCACGCTTGTGATAGGTGGAACAATAGAAGCCGTAAAGAGCGTCCATGAGCGGCGCTTCGATCTCGTGGCCGCCGAGAATGCGCATCGTGATTCCGGCCTCGGCGATGCGCCGGCGCTCGCGGTGCACCTTCTTGCGCTTCTCGGCCGTGAAGCCCTCCAGGAAATGTTCGAAGTCCCGGTAACCGCGGTTGTGCCAGTGAAATTGGCAGTCGCGCCGCGCCAGGAATCCCTTGTCCCGCCATAACGGCAATTCCGCCTCGAGGGGGAACAGGCAATGGATGGACGATGCGCGGTGCTCCTTCGCCAAGGCGAGCGCGTGTTCTAAGAGCGTGTGCGAGACCGCTTTGCGGTCCGCTTCCGGTGCCGTCAACAGTCGCGGACCGGGCACGGGCGAAAAGGGCACTGCCGAGACCAGTTTCGGATAATAGGCATGGCCGTGGCGCTGGTAGGCGTCGGCCCAGGCCCAATCGAACACGAACTCGCCGTAGGAATGGGACTTGAGATAGAGCGGCAGGGCGCCCAGCAAGGCGCCGTCACCGCCGCGGCAGCTCAAATGCTGCGGCCGCCAGCCGCTACGGGCATCGGCGGAGCCGCTGTGCTCCAGCGCGGTCAGGAACTCATGGCGCAGGAAGGGGTTATCCCCCGTGAGCCGATTCCAGTCGGCGGCGGGAAGGTCATCGACGCTTGTATGGACCTGTACTTTCACCGTACAGGTAGCTTAATCCCGCTCAGTGACTGCGGGCGAGGGCTTCCAGGTACTTGTCCGCATCCAGCGCGGCCATGCAGCCGGTACCGGCGGAAGTCACCGCCTGGCGGTATACCTGATCCATGACGTCGCCGGCTGCGAACACCCCCGGGATGCTGGTGGCGGTGGCGCCGCCTTCGATGCCGCTTTTCACCACGATGTAGCCGTTCTTCATCTCCAACTGTCCGGTGAACAGCTGGGTATTGGGGGAATGCCCGATGGCGATGAACACGCCCTTGGAATCGAGCTGTTTCGTCTTGTCACCTTCCTTGGTGCTGCGTACCCGGATGCCGGTGACGCCGGAATTGTCTCCGAGCACCTCGTCCAGGGTATGGTCCCAAAGAATCTCCACATTGCCGCTCTTGGTTTTGGCAATGAGTTCGTCCGCCAGGATTTTTTCCGAACGGAATTTGTCGCGGCGGTGCACCACCGATACCTTCGAGGCGATGTTGGAGAGGTAGAGGGCCTCCTCCACGGCGGTATTGCCGCCGCCGATGACCGCCACGTGCTGACCCTTATAAAAGAAGCCGTCGCAGGTGGCGCAAGCGGACACACCCTTGCCTTTGTAGGCCTCTTCGGAGGGCAGACCGAGGTATTTGGCGGTGGCGCCGGTGGCGATGATGAGGGCGTCACAGGTGTAAGCGCCGCGGTCGCCCGTGAGTTTGAAGGGCCGGTTCTTGAGGTCGGCGGCGTGGATATGGTCGTTGATGAGCTCGGTGCCGAAGCGCTCGGCGTGCTTGCGCATGCGCTCCATGAGGTCCGGGCCCATGAGCCCGTGCACGTCTCCCGGCCAATTGTCCACCTCGGTGGTGGTCATGAGTTGCCCGCCCTGTTCGAGGCCGGTGACGAGCACCGGTTTCAGGTTGGCGCGCGCGGCGTAGACGGCGGCGGTATAGCCGGCCGGTCCGGAGCCCAAGATGAGGAGGCGGGCGTGCTTGGTCATGTATAATTGGCCTCAGAACAGTGAATTGGCGGCGATCCGTGCATATTCAAGGGGTAGGCGTTCCGCCGCCCCCGCGGGTCGCGCAGGATCCCGCCACCCGGTACAAGGTGACCCCGGCCCCATCCACACGACGCCGCGCCAGGGCGGGCGTATATATATGAAGGGCGGGGCCTCAGGAATTGGCGGCCCGGGTCCATCAAGACAGGGCGGGGCCGGCTGTTATTTCATGTTAACGAAAATCATCGGATAGCGTAAAGGAGCTTTTCATGCGCATCGGTATTCCCCGCGAGTTGAAGCCGCTCGAAGGCCGTGTCGGCCTGATCCCCGCGGCCGCCGCGGAGCTGGTCCGCCACGGCCACAAGGTCTTCATCGAGAAGAACGCCGGCGTCAAGAGCGGCTACAGCGACGACAACTTCCGCGCCGTGGGTGTGGAGGTGCTGCCGACCGCCGCCGAGGTCTACGACAAGGCGGAGATGATCGTAAAGGTGAAAGAGCCCATCAAGGCGGACCTGGAGCACCTGCGCAAGGAACACCTGCTGTTCTGCTACCTGCACCTCGCGGCCCTGCCGGAGCTCACCGAGAGCCTCAAGAAGATCGGCCTCACCGCCGTCGCCTTCGAGACCGTGGAGGAGGGCGGCCGCCTGCCGCTGTTAGCGCCCATGAGCGACATCGCCGGGCGCCTCTCCATCCAGGTGGGCACGCACCTCCTGCACCAGCCCATGGGCGGCAAAGGCATCCTGCTGGGCGGCGTGCCGGCGGCGAAGCGCGGCCGCGTGGTCATCATCGGTGCCGGTGTCGCCGGTGGTGCCTCGGCCACCGTGGCCGCGGGCATGGGCGCCCAGGTGACGGTGTTCGACATTTCCCGCGATCGCATGGAGCGTATGCGCGACCTCGGTCCCAACGTCACGGCGCTCTATCCGCACACCGCCGACATCGCCGAGGCGGTGAAATACGCGGATATCGTGGTGGGCGCGGTGCTGGTCACCGGCGAGAAGGCCCCGCATGTGGTCAGCGCCGACATGGTGAAGAGCATGCAGCCGGGCTCCGTGGTGGCGGACATCTCCGTGGACCAGGGCGGCTGTGTGGAAACCACCAAGCCCACCACCTGGGACAACCCCACCTACGTGTGGGAGGGCGTCACCCACTTCACGGTCACGAACATGCCTGGCGCGGTGCCGCGCACCTCGTCCCAAGCGCTCTCGGCGGCCATCACCCCCTACGCGGTGAAGCTCGCCGCCGGCGGCTGGCGTGATCTCGAATCCCTGCGCAAGGGCATCAACGTGGAAGGCGGCAAGGTCGTGCATCCCGCCTTGCTGAAGTGACGGCGGGCTACACCGACTAAGGGCAAAAGTTGGCGCAAGCGACGCGCAAAGAAAACGAACGGTCACCGCTGGCCATCCACCTGGCCCAGGGCCTCAAGGAGGCGGCCCTGTGGGTATTCCTGGCGGTGGCTCTGATCCTGTTTGCTGCGCTTACCACCTTCAGCGCCGAGGATCCGGGTTTTTCCTATAGCGGTGCGGCCGGGCACGTGCACAACGCCATCGGCCCCGCCGGTGCCTGGCTCGCGGACTTCCTGTACTTCCTCATCGGCTACCCCGCCTATCTGCTGGCGGCCTTGCTCATTTGGTCCGGCTGGCTGATCTTCAAGGACCGGCGCTCCACGGACCCGGTGAACAAGTGGCATCTCACGCTGCGGGTCACCGGCCTCATGCTGTCGCTGCTTACCGCGAGCGGCCTCGCTTCCATCAATTCCGTGCACGAACCGGGCGGTCTGCCGGTGGACGCGGGCGGTGTGTTGGGCGACGCCATCGGCAAGAACCTGGCGCACGTGCTGAGCCCCCTGGGCGCGACGCTGCTCCTGCTCGCCCTGTTCCTCGGCGCGGTGACGGTGTTCACCGGTCTCTCCTGGCTCGCCATCATGGACCGCACCGGCCACTGGACGCTGCTGCTGATCGAGCGGTCGCGCAACCGTTGGGCCTGGCTGCTCGAAGCGATCCGGGCGCGCCGGGCCCGCGAACAGCATGTCGAAGTGATCAAGGTCCACCAGGAAGAGGTGAAGAAGAAGCCCCGGCCTCGTATCGAACCCATCGCCAAGCCGCCTGCGCCCAGCAAGCGCGTGGAGCGCGAGAAGCAGGTGCCGCTGTTCGAGCCCGTGGGCGACTCCGAACTGCCGCCGCTGGCGCTCCTGGACGACAAGCCGCCGAAGGTGGAGGGTTATTCGGAGGCGGCGCTGGAAGCCATGTCGCGCACCGTGGAGCTCAAACTCAAGGATTTCGGCGTGGACGTACAGGTGGTTGCCGTGAACCCCGGCCCCGTGGTCACGCGCTTCGAGCTGCAGCCCGCGCCGGGCGTGAAGGTGAGCCAGATCAGCAACCTCGCCAAGGATCTGGCGCGCGGCCTCTCCGCCATCAGCGTGCGCGTGGTGGAGGTGATCCCCGGCAAGTCGGTGGTGGGGCTGGAGATCCCCAACGAGGCGCGGCAACTGGTGACGCTCGGAGAGATACTCCGCTCCAAGGAATACGACGAAAGCGCCTCGCCCCTGACACTCGCCCTCGGCAAGGACATCGGAGGCAATTCCATCGTCGCCGATCTGGAAAAGATGCCCCACCTCCTGATCGCCGGCACCACGGGTTCCGGCAAGTCGGTGGGCATCAACG
Organism: Bacillota bacterium; assembly: GCA_050261675.1. GTDB lineage: Bacteria > Pseudomonadota > Gammaproteobacteria > Natronospirales > REEB76 > DASUBN01. The sequence goes on along the minus strand of JBLNDO010000023.1, from coordinate 151,961 downwards.
CCATGATCCTGAGCCTGGTCTACAAGGCCACCTCAGAGCATACCCGCCTCATCATGATCGACCCCAAGATGCTGGAACTCTCGGTCTACGAAGGCATCCCGCATCTCCTGGCGCCGGTGGTCACGGATATGAAGGAAGCCGCCAACGCGCTGCGCTGGTGCGTGGTGGAGATGGAGCGCCGCTACCGGCTCATGGCCGCCCTCGGCGTGCGCAACCTCGCCGGATACAACCGCAAGGTCAAGGAAGCCATCGACGCCAAGAAGCCCATCGTTGATCCCTTGCTCACGGAGGAAAAGAAGGCGCTCCTGCCGGACTCGGAGATCCCGACCCTCACGGCGCTGCCCAACATCGTGGTGGTGGTGGACGAGCTCGCCGACATGATGATGGTGGTGGGCAAGAAGGTGGAGGAACTGATCGCCCGGCTCGCGCAGAAGGCCCGCGCCTCCGGTATCCACCTGGTGCTCGCCACCCAGCGGCCTTCCGTGGACGTCATCACGGGGCTCATCAAGGCCAACATTCCCACGCGCATCGCCTTCCAGGTGTCGGCGCGGGTCGATTCCCGCACCATCCTGGACCAGCAGGGGGCCGAGGCGCTGCTCGGTCACGGCGACATGCTGTACCTGCCCGCCGGCACCGCCGTGCCGGTGCGCATCCACGGCGCCTTCGTCAGCGACCAGGAAGTGCACAAGGTGGTGGCTTACCTCAAGCGCAAAGGCGAACCCCGCTACATGAACGAGATCCTGCAGGGGCCCAGCGAACCGATCCCGGGCTTGAGTGCCGAGCCGGGCGAGGAGGGGGAGGCGAGCGGTGAGGCGGATCCGCTGTACGACCAGGCGGTTCGCATCGTCACCGAGAGCCGCAAGGCCTCCATTTCGGGCGTGCAGCGGCGCCTCAAGATCGGTTATAACCGCGCGGCCCGCATGATCGAGGAAATGGAAGCCCGCGGAATTGTGGGTCCGCTGCAATCCAACGGTTCCCGCGAAGTGCTGGCTGCACCGCCGCCCGATGTCGACGATTGAACGAGAGGACGCCATGAGACGCCTTGCCCTGCTTGCCTGCCTGATGCTGGTTTCCCTGCCCGCGCTCGCCGATTCCGGCGTGGCGCGCATGAAGGCCTTCCTGGCCGACGTGAAGACCCTGAAGGCCGATTTCAGCCAGACCGTACTGGACCCGAATTCCAAACAGGTCAAGCAGTCCAGCGGCACCCTGCTCATCAAACGGCCGAACCGCTTCCGCTGGGATTACGCTAAGCCCAATGCGCAGGTGGTGGTGGCCGACGGCACGCGCCTCTGGCTTTATGACGTGGACCTGCAGCAGGTGACGGTGAAACCCCTCAACGACACCCTGGCGGCGAGTCCGGCGGTGCTGCTTTCTGGTTCCAACGACGTGGACAAGAGCTTCACGGTGGCGGATCTCGGCGAGCAGGATGGGCTCGCCTGGGTCGGGCTCACGCCCAAGGTGAAAGACACGGACTTCGAAAGCGTCAAGCTCGGTTTCAAGGGCGACGACATCTCCGTGATGGAACTCAAGGACAATCTGGGCAACACCACCCGCATCACCATCGAGCGGTTGCAGCGCAACGTGACGCTCTCCGACGACGCGTTCAAATTCACGCCGCCCAAGGGCGCCGACGTGGTTGGCGACGCCGGCGACGGCAAGTCCCATGGCTGAAACCCGCCCGGCCGTGGTCGAGCGGCTGTGGCTGGGTCTGGGCTGGCTGGGGCTGGCCATCGTGCTCTGGGGGACGCTCACGCCCGAACCACCGAAACTGCCGGAACCGCCGATCCCGCAGTTCGACAAGCTGGAGCATTTCACCGCGTTTCTGTTGCTCACCGCCTGGTTCAGCGCGGCCTTCACAGGCCGCAGGCGTGGGCTGATCATCGTCTGCTTATTCCTGGTCCTCGGCGGCGTAATCGAACTCGTCCAGGGCTGGTCAGGGTTTCGCGACGCCGAGTGGCTTGACTGGGCGGCGGATTGCGCGGGGGTCGCCGTGGGTGCCTGGTATCCCGCCCGCTGGCTTGCGGCCCTGCGACTGCGTCTCATTGCCGTGTAATCCTCAGGCCTATGCTGCCTGCATTCGTGGGACAATGATCGAGGGGGGCGACGGCATCTCGGGGCGGTGCATGAACGACGAGCAACGCGGCAGCGGATCTTCGCTGGCGGGAGATTTCTGGGGCGGTCTGGCGGCGATGCTGGTGGCATTGCCTTCCGCGATCGCCTTCGGCGTGCTCGTTTACACCGCCATCGCGCCGGGCTACGCCGGTCTCGGAGCCCTCGCCGGCATCCTCGGGGCGGCGGCCCTCGGCATCATATCCGCGCTGGTGGGGCGCAACGGCGGTTTCATCACGGCGCCCAGCGCTCCCGCCGCCGCGGTCATGTCCGCCTTGGCGGCGAGTCTCGCCGCCGCCGGCATCGAGGGTGGCCATGTGGTGGTGCTGCTCGCCATCGCGGCGTTACTCTCCGCCGCCCTGCAAGGCGTCTACGGGGCGCTCCGGGCCGGACGGCTCATCAAATTCATCCCCTATCAGGTGGTGAGCGGCTATCTGTCCGGCGTCGGACTCGTGATCGCGCTCGGCCAGTTGCCGAAGCTCCTTGGCTTGCCCAAGAGCACGTCCTTGTTGACGGGATTGAGCAGCCCGAGGCTCTGGAACGCCTATGGGATTGCGGTCGGCGTTGCCACCATCGTGGTGACGGTCGCGGCGCCGCGTCTCACGCGGAAGATACCGGCGCCGATCTTGGGGCTCCTCGGCGGAGTCGTCGTGTACTTCGTGCTTGCCCTGTATAACCCCGTCTTATTGCAGCTCTCCGACAATCACCTGATCATCGGCCCAATCCAGACGCCGGGCACGCTCGTCGCCACGCTTGTTGAGCGCGCCAACGCAATCACGGCGGTCCGGTTTTCGGACATCTCGCTGATTCTCGTGTCGGCCCTGATGCTCTCGGTGCTGCTCTCCATAGACACCCTCAAGACCGGCGTGGTGCTGGATGCGCTCACTCGCGGGCGGCATAACTCCAACCGGGAGTTGATCGGGCAGGGCGCGGCCAATGCGGTTTCCGCGCTGGTCGGCGGCATGCCCGGTTCGGGCACCATGGGTGCCACTCTCGTGAACGTGACGAGTGGCGGGCGCACGCCGCGTTCAGGGTTCCTGGAAGGCCTGTTCGTGGCCCTGGCATTCCTGGTGCTGGGACGCCTGATCGCGTGGATACCCATCGGCGCCCTGGCCGGACTGCTTCTGGTGGTGGCCTTCCGGATGTTCGACTTCAGCATGTTCCGGCTCTTGCGGAACCGGCTGACGCGGGTCGATTTCATCGTCATCGCCACGGTGGTGGCGGTGGCGCAGATCGATCTGATCCTGGCGTCGCTCACCGGCGTCTGCCTCGCCATCCTGCTTTTCATCCGCGACCAGATCCGCGGTTCGGTGATCGAAAACAAGGTGGACCTGCGCGGCGTGCATTCCAAGCGGAGGCGCCTGATGGCGGAACGTGAGATCCTCACGCAGCACGGCGACGAGGCGCTGTTCGTGCGCTTGCGTGGCAACCTGTTCTTCGGCACCACCGATCAGTTGTATTCGGAACTCGAGCCCGACATGGGCAAGCGGCGCTACGTCCTCATGGACCTGCGGCACATCCAGTCGATGGATTACACCGCGATCCATCTGCTGGAACAGATGCGCGATCGGCTTCACGAGCAGCACGGCGAACTGCTGTTCAGCGGCATGCCTTCGAACCTTCCCATGCGGAAGGACATCCAGGACTATATGGCCGAACTCGGCCTCGCCCGGGGCAGCCCGGGCGTGCGCATCTTCGACACCCGCGACGGTGCCATCGAATGGATCGAGGACCGGGTGCTGGAGTCGGCCGGATGGGCTCCCAAGGCGGAGGAACGAGCGCTGGCCCTGGGTGAGATCGAAGTGTTCAGGAAACTCGAGCCCGCCACCCTGCAGGTGCTCGCCGGGGTGGTGCGCGAACTCTCGTTCCCCGCCGGAGGCCGGATATGCACTTACCGTGAGCGTGGTGACGAAATTTTCTTCGTGCGCCGCGGCCGGGCGGGAGCCTTGCTGCCGCTGGAAGGCGGGCAGCGGCACCACCTCGCCACGTTCTGCCAGGGGGACTTTTTCGGCGAGATGACCTTTCTCGACCGCGAGCCCCGCACCGCCGACGTGGAGGCGTTCACACCCACCGACCTCTACGCGCTCTCACGGGAACGCTTCGATGCCCTGGCGAAATCCAACGCCGCGCTCGGCAGCCTGGTCTTCGAACAGCTCGCCCATGCGGTCTCCAAGCGCCTGCGCGATGCAGACACCGAACTGCGGATGCTGGAAGGCCGCTGATGGCTCACAATAGAGGGCCATGACACCCGCCAACGATTACCGCCCCCTGGCGGACCGGATGCGTCCCCGCCGGCTCGAGGAATTCGTGGGCCAGTCTCACCTCTTGGGCGCCGGCAAGCCCCTGCAACGGGCGCTGGAAAGCGGCCGGCTGCATTCCATGATCTTCTGGGGTCCGCCGGGCACGGGCAAGACCACGCTGGCGCGGATGCTGGCCGAGCGCTGCCAGGCCGATTTCATCGCACTCTCGGCGGTGATGGCGGGTGTCAAGGACGTTCGCGCCGCAGTGGAGCAGGCCCAGGCCGCCCGCGCCCAGCGCGGCCGCGGTACGGTCTTGTTCCTGGATGAAGTGCACCGTTTCAACAAGAGCCAGCAGGACGCTTTCCTGCCCTTCGTGGAGGATGGGACCCTCACTTTTATCGGGGCCACCACCGAGAACCCATCCTTCGAGCTCAACAACGCATTGTTGTCCCGGGCCCGCGTCTACGTCCTGAAGGCGCTGACCGCCGCCGACATCCGCCGGATCATCGATGCCGCCCTCGGCGATGCGGAACGCGGCTTAGGCGAACGGCGCCTCGGGCTGGAGCCCGAGTTACGTGACACCCTGGCAGCAGCGGCCGACGGAGATGCACGACGGGCGCTGAATCTCCTGGAGATCGCCGCGGACCTGACGAAGGAGGGCGTGATTGGCCCGGAGGCCGTACGGGACGTGGTGGGCGGCGGTGTACGGCGCTTCGACAAAGGCGGTGATCTCTTCTATGACCAGATTTCCGCCCTGCACAAGTCGGTGCGGGGCTCCTCGCCGGATGCGGCCCTCTATTGGACGGCCCGGATGCTGGACGGCGGCTGCGACCCCATTTATATCGCCCGCCGGGTGGTGCGCATGGCTTCCGAGGACATCGGCAACGCCGACCCGCGCGGGCTGGACCTGGCGCTCAGCGCCTGGGACGTGCTGGAGCGGCTCGGGAGTCCGGAAGGGGAATTGGCGCTCGCCCAGGCTGTGGTGTACCTCGCCTGCGCCGCCAAGAGCAACGCGGTCTACACGGCCTTCGGGGAAGCCATGCAGGACGCCAAGGATAATGGCACCCGCGAAGTGCCGCTCCACATTCGCAACGCACCCACCGGCCTTATGAGGGGTCTGGGGTACGGCCGGGAATACCGCTACGCTCACGACGAAGTGGATGCCTTTGCTGCGGGCGAACGCTATTTTCCGGAGGACATGGAGGAGAAAACCTACTATCATCCCGTGCCGCGGGGCCTCGAAATCAAGATCGCCGAGAAACTCGCGGACTTGAGGGCCCGCAATCGGGCCGCGCGCAATAAGAAATCCGAAAAGTAACACCCATGATCGACCCAAAACTCCTGAGATCCGACCTGGATGGCGTCGCCAAGGCCCTCAAGCGCCGCGGCTTTGTGTTGGACGCCGCCGCCTATGGCAGCCTCGAGAACCGCCGCAAGGACTTGCAGACCTCCATGGAGCAGTTGCGCAGCAAGCGCAACACGCGCTCCAAGGAGATCGGCATGGCCAAGGCGAAGGGCCAAGACACGGCGCCGCTCATGGCGCAGGTGGGGGACCTCGGCACCAAGCTCAAGCAAGCGGAGGAGGATTTCGCCAAGCTGGAGGTGGAGCTGGAGGCCATCCAGCTCGGCCTTCCCAATCTGCTGCATGAAAGCGTGCCCGATGGCACTGACGAGACCGGGAACAGGGAGGTGCGCCGCTGGGGCGAACCCAAGAAGTTTGCCTTCAAGGCGAAGGACCATGTGGATCTCGGCGAGGCACGGGGTCTGTTGGATGCGGAAACCGCCGCCAAGCTCACGGGCGCGCGCTTCACGGTGTTGCACGGGCCGCTCGCGAAGCTGCATCGCGCCCTGATCCAGTTCATGCTGGACCTGCACACCACCGAGCACGGTTACACCGAACTCTATGTACCCTACATGGTGAACGCGGCGTCCATGCGCGGCACCGGCCAGTTACCCAAGTTCGAGCAGGACCTGTTCCAGGTCTCGGGCGAGCACAGGTATTACCTCATCCCCACGGCGGAAGTGCCGGTCACCAACCAGGCGCGCGACGCCATCCTGGAAGCCGTCACCCTGCCGCGCCGCTACACGGCCCATACCCCCTGTTTCCGGGCGGAGGCGGGTGCCGCCGGCAAGGACACCCGCGGCATGATCCGCCAGCACCAATTCGAGAAAGTGGAGCTGGTGCAGTTGGTGAAGCCCGCGGATTCCTACCAGGCGCTCGAGGAGCTCACGGGTCACGCCGAAAAGGTGCTGCAGAAACTGGAGCTGCCTTACCGGGTGGTGGCCCTTTGCGGCGGCGACATCGGTTTCGCCGCCGCCAAGACCTACGATCTCGAGGTCTGGCTGCCGAGCCAGGAGCGTTACCGGGAAATCTCTTCCTGCAGCAACTGCACCGATTTCCAGGCCCGGCGCATGCAGGCCCGCTGGCGCAATCCCGAGACCGGCAAACCGGAATTGCTGCACACCCTCAACGGCTCCGGCGTCGCCGTGGGCCGCGCCCTCATCGCCATCATGGAAAACGGCCAGGACGCGGAAGGCAGGATCCACGTGCCCAAGGCACTCCATCCCTATATGGGCGGGACCTCAGTTATATAATCCCGCCAGCATGGAGGGGTGGCCGAGCGGTTTAAGGCACCGGTCTTGAAAACCGGCAAGGGCGCAAGCCCTTCGTGGGTTCGAATCCCACCCCCTCCGCCATCATTTGATTATTCGGCATGGCCAAGTGGGTTAAGGCGGAGCACGGGCGCCGGGCGGCCTTGAGAACTGGCAAAGACATAAGCCTTTCGTGAGTTCAAATCTCAATCTTCTCCGGCAATTTTCTTTTGGCTTGATCCACTTGAAAATCCCAATGGAAAATCGTTCCTGAGTTTGGATGCCATCTCTTTTTGAACTCCAGGTAGCACGCTCCTGCAATTACTCAATGCCAAACGTCTTTAGATAACCCTTGCAGGGTTTTACCTGATGGTCGATTTACCATACATCGGGTTTTTCGCCATATTCTTTGGGGTCTTTACCTTATTCCTGTCGAGAGGGTGACCCCAATAGAGTGACGCTGGGTGCAATTCCACGTGTAAGGAACATGAACGCCCGTAGAAAGACCTGGGAACGGTTGCGCGGGATTTCCGGTACGACCCTCGGTACCGCGCTGGGGTACGCGTTGGCGACCGGCGTCCTGGTTGTCTGCTCCGACGCGGCGATTTACGGTTTCGCCTCGCAATCAGCATGGTTCGGCTATTGGCTCGCGCTGAAGGGCCTGGCGGTGGCCCTGGCGGCGGGGGCGGTGGTGGCCCTGTTCCTGCGGCGCGAAACGTTCCGGCAGGCGGTCATCCAGAAAGAGCTGTATCTCGCCCAGCATGATCCGTCCACCAACTTGTTTCGGCGCCCGGAGTGGATCCGGCGCGTGGACAGCCTGCTCAGCAAGGAGTGCGCCCTGCACGAGCCCGCGGTGGTGCTCACGGTCATCGTCGATCGCTACGACTATCTGGTGCATCGTTTCGGCTTCGAGCACCTGAACCAGTTGCTCAGCGTATTCGGACGGCGTCTCCGGGTGCTGGTCCGCGGCAACGACCTTGTGGGTTGCGTGAGTCCCGCGGTGTTCGTGATCTACATGCATGGCATCGGGACGCGCAAGCAGGCCATGGAAATCGTCGAACGCATTCTCGAGACCGGAAAACGCACCTTCCTGGTGCGCGAGGAGCCGGTCACCCTCAACCTCAACATCGGGCTTTGTTCCTACCCGGAAGACGGCGCCAACGCAGAAGACCTGCTGGCGCGCGCCAACATCGCCATGCGGCGCGCCGTCCTGGACGGCCAGAATTGCTACTGCTGGTACACGCAGGAAATGGCGGACGAGGTGGTCACGCGCGTGACCCTGGAGAAGGACCTGGAGAAGGCCCTCGACCGGCAGGAGTTGCAGCTGTATTTCCAACCGAGGGTCGCCCTCAACGACGAACGCATCTGCGGTTGCGAGGCGTTGTTGCGCTGGAAGCACCCCCGACGCGGCCTCATCCCTCCCGCGACTTTCATCGATGTCGCGGAGGATTCCGGGCTCATCGTGGAGATCGGGAAATGGGTGCTGGCGCAAAGCCTCGTATTTCTGAAGGAATGGGCCGCGACGGGCTTGCCGGCCATGAGCGTATCGGTGAACGTCTCTCATACGCAGCTCACCAAAGGGGATTTCAACCAGGACATCAGCGCGATATTGGACGGCAGCCAGGCCTACGCACCACTCATCGAATTGGAACTCACCGAGAGCGTCGCCATGAGCGATCCACAGCTCACCATGCAGGTGTTGCGGCAGGTGAAGGAGGTCGGCATGCGGGTCGCTCTCGACGATTTCGGAACCGGCTATTCCTCGCTGAGTTACCTGCAGCGCCTTCCCATCGACTGCCTGAAGATTGACCGTTCCTTCATCGTCGATCTCATCGAGAATCGCAACAGCCAGGAACTCATCCGGACCGTCATCGGCCTGGGTCATTCGCTGGGCACCCGCGTGCTCGCGGAAGGCGTCGAGACTCTGGCACAGGTCCGCATGCTGGCGGAATACGGCTGCGATGAGGCGCAGGGGTATTACTATGGGCATCCTGTGCCGGCCGACGAAATTCTTTCCCAGGCCAGCGCACGTTATTCGAAGCTGCGCCGCATCAGGGATTTGCATAAACCCTATCCGCTGATCGACCGCGATGTCGGTGCCAAAGGAGCGGTTCATGCAAGATCCTGATCCTCTGACCGTGCCCGCCCAACAGGTGCGTGCAAGAGCCGGCACCGGGGTGCATCGCGAGCGCCTGCTTGACGTTATCGCGAGCATCGGCAAGGTGCTTGCCGTCTCGGGCAGCCTGCAGGCGATCATGGACGTGGTGGCGGAGGAGTGCGCGCGCCTGACTCACGCCGACGGAGCCACCATATTCCTGGTGGAGAACCGCCGGCTCACCGCAAAGGCGGCGGTAGGCATCCTGGGTTACGCGGTGCTGGAATTACCGCTCGGCAACAGTCTTCCCAGCCACGCGGTCAAGCTGATGCATGCGGTGCGTTCCACCGACACGGAAACCGACGACAGAACCCTGCGCCGCGTCTCTTCCCGACAAGGTACGCGGTCATCCGTAAGCGCGCCATTCGTATTCGACGCCGAGGGCGGCATCGCCGGTGTACTTCATGTCGCCTCGCTTTCACAGAATGCATTCACGAGCGAGGATGAGGAGATCATCCAAATGTTCGCGAATGCCATCGGCTCGGCGATACAGAATGCACGCCAGTACGATCAGGTGGTGCGGGAGAGCCGTGAAGATTCCCTGACGGGATTGCTGAACCGCCGCGCGTTCGAGGAACACATCAGGATGCTCAAAAAGGAACAGCAGCACCACCAGCAGCCCTATAGTCTTGTGCTGTTCGACGTGGACGGCCTGAAAGGGATTAACGACCGCCACGGCCACAGCGTGGGCGACGAGGCTCTGAAGCTCATCGCTTTCTGCGCCCGAATCCAAGTGCGGAAATCCGACATTACCTATCGGCTCGGGGGAGACGAGTTCGCTGTGCTCATGCCGCAAACTACCCTCGGCACCGCACAAGAGGCCGCTAAACGCATCGAGGCGGCGGTGGCGCAACGACATGTTCTTGACTACAGGCTCTCGGTTTCGAGCGGCGCCTGCGAAGCGGGCGAGAACGAGAGCGTGCCTCTCCTGATCACCCGTACCGATCAGTTGATGTATTCTGCGAAACGCCGCCGGGCCACCAGCGTTGCCTACCCAGGATTCCTGTCCGCTGCGATGGGGCAGGGTTCCAACACCCATACGTGAGTCTTTTCGGCAGAGCTCGGTTTCAGCTGTAGTCGCGGGTGCCGCGTTGCCGTTCCCCGCCACGGCGTACCCAGCCCATGAACGCCACCGCCGATGCCTTGGCGCGATCCAGCATTTCCGACTCCCCCGCGGGGCGGGGCGACCAGCCGCGCCGGCGCAGGCGGCGGTTGAACAAGCTTGCGTTTTCTTCACGCTGGCTGCGCGCGGTCCGAAAGGTGATGGAAAGCGACACCGAGACCTCGGGTCCGTTGTATACCCAGTGGGGCGCCCAGGGATAGAGGTAGATGCCATCTCCCGGTCGCATGTAGAACACGCCGGAGCGGGGGGGTATTTCCACCAGGTTCCGGTGCCCGCCGTCGTAATAGCGGTTGAGCTCGCGCAACTCCCAGGCCTTGTCTGGAAACCGACCCACATCCACTTCCTTGGTGCCGCGGATCTGCAGCAGGAAATTGTGCTCCGGATCGAAGTGCACCGGAGTGATGGAGTGGGGCGCGGAAAGGAACAGAAAGGATTCGCGCCGGCCCATTTCGCCCTCGCGAGGCGGCAAATGAGGCAGGGCCTCATCCAGGACCTGATCCATCAACTGTTTGTAAGGGGCGATTTGTTCCAGATTCCACATCACCATCCATCGGCCGTTGTGCTCTATGGTGCGCACCGTTTCTGAAGGAGGGCCCGAGAGTTCTTCCGCGCCGCCCGGGACGAGCAATGGTTGGTTGGCGTCGTGGCGTTCTACCGCTCCCGGCGGCAGGGCATCGGCCAGCTCCGCGAGCGCTTCGAGGCTCAATAGCGGATGGCCGGCGAGGCTGTGGGTGATGCCGAATTCCCGGCGCCCGAGCCCGTCGCGGCAGGTGCCTTCGTCGAGTGAGAGCAGCCCCGACCGCCCGGCATCGACGTCCCGGGACGCGGTTGAGGATGGGGAGAAAGCGTCCATGTCCACGGCTTTAATCCTCCTCAGGTCTTGTCTTCATGGCTCTTTGTCCGGCCGCAAGCCGACACTCCGCCGCAGGCGGCGTTTGAAGGGTAGTACCACGGAAAATTTCACCCAGGCGAGCCGCCCGCGGACGGTGGGAGCGAATGCCTCGAAGCGCTTGCGTTCGCGCACCGCGGCCGCCCAGGAAAATTTGTAAGGTTCGGCGTCGCCGTTGAACTCGATGCGTGAAAGACCCGCTGCAAAACAGTTGCCGATCACGTCGTGCATCAGTAGGTTGCCCGGTGAGTGGCGGCGGTAAGCCGGGTCATATCCACCCTTGAGCAGATGGCATGTTCTTCGGTGCTCAAGCGCGATATAAACGGCGATTGGGCGGCGTTCGAGCCTGAGGAAATACAGCTGCAGCATGCCGCGCGCCGCTGCCCAATGCGCAACCTCGGTGTAAAACGCGCGGGTCCTGGGATCCGAGTCGATCGCGGTGTGGCGTGCGCCTTTCCAACCGGATGCCTCCACGCCGAAGGCTTCATGCAGTAACTCGTCGAGGCGTTCCCGTCCGTCGGCAATTTCCACGGACAACACGCCCTCTTGCTCGAGGTGCCGGCGCGCCCTCCGCACGTTACGCAGGAGGTTCCTGCCAAGCCGGGATTCGTATTCATGCCAGCTCCCCTTGAGATCGAGGTAAAGGGAGCGTTGGTAAGGGCGCACGACGGTCTTGTAACCCGCCTCTTCGGCGGCCTGCTGGCAGGCTTGTAGGCTGGCGGCGACCGGATCGAGGGAAGTAATGGAAAGCCACGCCGGCCTGTCGCTGAACAGGCCGCGGGCGAGTTCCACCGCGACTCCGGCGTTTTCCGCCAGCAACCCGAAACCTGGTGTGTGATAGTTCGCCGCGGATGCAATGACTTGGTCGCGTCGGACAATGGGCAAGAGTGCGGCCAGGCGGCCATCTTTGCGCACGGTGCGAATATCATGCTCTCCGTCCCCGAAGGCGCGCCACCAAGCCTGGGCCCAGCCGGGATAAAGATAAGGTGTGGCCGCCGTGCGCCCGGCGAGTTCGTCCCATTCCTCCAGCAATGTCGTACCGAGTGGGAAGCGCGGACCGGACCGTGCATGGCGGTGCAGGTCCTGAGCCGGTGGCACGCTCGCGGCGACACCGCCCAAGTCAGTGGTGGCCATGGCGCGAGCCGCCTGTTGTATCTGCTGACCCATCGCAAACAATCCCCGCATCAGGTAATGCCCTGTCACTGTCTGTAGAAAATAATCCACACTCCGGTGACAACCGAATCAGGTAAACCCCCCAATCGGTGAATGCGCACACCTTAAATACCTGGGACGACGCGCTCCCGGTGGCCGACAGCGTTCAATGCACGGAGCGTCGTCGGCGCTTTGAAGCCAGCAATAGCCACAGGAGCGACAGCTCACCCAGGCCTAGCACGCCGCCTCCGATAGTTTGAGCGCCGGACTGCTGCGACGACGACGGTGGCGGCGACCCGCCCCCGCCCCAGCCATTCCGCGGCCTGGCGGAGACGAAGACCGTGACCGGCGCAGAAGTGCCGGTGTCGCCGGCGCTGTCCACCGCAATCGCGGTGAGGACGTGTCGGCCCGACGACGCATCAGAGGTGTCCCAGGACACGGAGTACGGCGGCGCGTCGAGCGTCACTTCACGTGCGCCGCCGTCCAGTTCCACGGTCACGTTGGAGATCGCCTGAGCACCGCTAACTTTAACAGCCACGGTTACGGTGCCGGAGAGCGTGGCGTCGTTACCGGGCGAAGTGATGGCCACCAGCGGGAGGCCCGTCGGGGGCGGAGAGGGCGGAGGCGGGGCGACGACGCCACTGGTCAGCAATTGGTAAGGTAGCTTGACGATGAAGGCATCCATGCGGGGGCCTGCGCAGTTGCTGACCCAAAAGAAATACTGGCCCGTCGGGTCGATGTTCCCCTTCGGGTCTTTGGCGTAACTAGTGCAGTTCGGGCAGGTTGCATCGCCTCCGGTGGCGTTTTCATCGGTCATGACGGGGGCCACCACCAGTACACGCCCCGATCCGTCCAGCGGGAAGCAGATGACTTCATTGGCGCGCGGGCCATTGACGGCGTTAGCGCCGGCACCGCAGGCATACTGGCTGTTGACGGGTTCGATCGAGGCGGACACCGCGTTCTCGAAGCTCATATGGGAGGGCGCATCGATGCCCCAGCTGGCGCCGTAGTACATCAGCGCGCCTTGGTGTAAATTGCCAACGCCTAGGGGCAACGACGCCACTGGGTTCACCGCCATATTCCAAAGCCGCCAGGCATTGGGTTTTCTGTTCCAGTTGTCGGCAGCGAGCATGTAACCGTAGCCCAGGTCCGAGTGCCCCCCGGCGCCATTCATGTCGAGCAAGATCGTTTGGGCGCCCGTTTGAAGGTCGATGAACACGTCGTCTTCATCGCAACTGGAGCAGGTATCGATGGGCAGCTTTTCCTTGATTTCGATATAGCGACCGCTCTTGTCGATCTGACACTCATCGAAATTTCCCTGCACGGGGAAGAAAAAGTATTGACTGGTGCTTGCCCTGTAGACCACGCAGCCTAGCGCGTTGTATGACGACGAATCTTCCAGGGTGGCGGAGTGCACATCGTCGTTGTCGCTTGAGTTTGCCTGATGAAGTACGGTGTTCGGGTATTGGGAAGAAACGTCGAACACCGTCTCGAAGGCATGGGTGAGCACGTCGAAGCGCAGTAGCCGGGTCCCGTCAATAAGATAGATCTTTGTGGGCAGGCTGTAACTGAAATACATGCCCTCGGTACTGTGCCCGGCATAGGAACTGTTGGCTGGGAACAGCGCACCCATGTCGGTGACCGCACCAGTCACCTTGTCGTAACTGAACAAGGTAGGTCCCGCGCCGCCGCGATTCTTGTCCAGCCCCACCAGGATGTACATGGTGTTGCTGCCGGCGCTATTACTCATATTGCGCCAGTAGGAATACGTCATATCGACGCAATCCTGGCCGCCGCAATCGCTCGATTGCGTCACGCGGAGACCCTGGGTGTTGTAGGGTGCAGGGAAGCTGAAACTGCCGCGACTCGAGGGTACAAAGCCAGTGATTTGTGACTGCGTGAGCATTGGCCGCACAGCAGTGCTGCTGTCGAATTCGACGAATCCTCCGGGTGCATCCGCGCTGCACAAGTCTGGCATTCCCAGAGAAAGAATTCCCGCCAGGGTGGCAGCAACTGCCACCTCGCTTAAGTTCGCGTTAATTTTCACCGCATCTCCTCGTGGGCTGGCCGGACTATTCCGGCCCTTTTGCAGCGGCGGCTTCTTGCGTTCGCTACGGGATGGATGTGGAGGGCGAGATTAGGCCGTCCTAATCAATGAACAACGCACGAAGCGTGGTACTGGCGCACTGTCCGAATTAGCCCCTTATGCTTATTGGAGCGCACCCATGTAACGGCGGGCGAAAGCCTGGATAAACTTTTCGTAAATCCTGGCCTCGTGCAAATGTAAACAGAGCTGGTTTTTGACTATGCGACCGCCGGGGATTCAGGGCGCAAACCCGGAGACGGCGGCTTCGAAAGCGACGCGCAGGTCGGACTCGGTGAACGGTATGGATTCGCCGAGCATCAGGGCGATCATGCGGTCACGGATCATGCCTTCCGCGGTCCCAAGCAGGGCGGATGCAATGACCGGTGCGCGCAGTGAGGTGATGAAGCTTCCGTCCTTCTGCCCGCGTTCGACCACATGAGCGAGGAGGGATGTAAAATCCCTGAACCCCTTTGATTGCCTGATCTCCGCATTGTTGCCGTGTTGGCGGCGGCTTTCGAAGAGCAGCAGCCTCGCAAGATCCTCATCCCTATCCAGGATATGCAGTATGGCGGAGAGAACCGCCATCACCGCATGGCGGGTGCTCACCGAGGCCATGACGATGTCGGCAATGCGGGAATTCAGCGGCTCCCATACGGAATTGAAGACCGCCTCCAGCATCTCGGGTTTGCCGCTGAAGTGTATGTGCAATTCGGATGGGGGCAGGCTTGCCCCGCTTGCGATGGCCTCGAGGCTCGCACGTTCGTAACCGACGGATGCCATCTCGTGTTTTGCCGAAAGCAGCAGCCGCTCGCGGCGATTCACCGTGTCATTTTCATTGTAGATTTCAGGCGCCGACGGCGTCTGATTCCCCGTCTTGCCTTGTGTATCGATCTGCATAACGTTGAGCGTGGCGGCGATGCCCTGCGACCGAGTCTGTAGGTGATTCTCCATTCGGGTTGTAAGGGTTGTCTATCGGTAATACACCTGATATATCGGGTGCGCGGCCATGGTGGTCATAAACTCGCAAACATTCGGCGGCTGATCTCGCCGCATCTTCATCGACTAATACGGTGTGCTTCCACGGTGCGCGGCAATTTTATTGTAGTGGGCGCGGACGAGTTATTGTCGCGTCTTTTCCCTTCGCATCTGCGTTCAAGTGTTTACCTTCGCCGAACGGGGTATTTCCCCGATTGGATGAATTCCGGCCACATGGAGTAATGGGCGCACAGTCCGAGCATCGTTCAATTACCGGGCACGCGGGGCGGCGAACCGCCCAGAAATTCCGGGGTGAATGTCGTTGCAGAGACATGGGTTGAGGGATTCTTGCAATGGTTTGCTTTGGAAGCGACCAAAAGGGCGAAGCATTGGCCACCATCGTCGATCAGGACCAACAGCATGCGTTGACGGGTTCCGCCTGCATCGAACCTGGGCACACGCCTGAGGGCGGACCGTGCTGGCATGTGCTCTGGACCCGGAGTAACTGCGAGCAATTGGTGCACGATCAGTTGTATTCGAAGGGTTACGAAATTCTCTTGCCGACGGTGGACAAATGGTCGCGGCGCAAGCAGGCGCGCTGCCTGTACCGCGCTCCGCTTTTTCCAGGCTACCTCTTCATCCGGCACGCCATCGACAAAGCGAGTTATCTGGACATCTGCAAGTCGAAGGGCCTCGTGAGGATATTGGGTGAGCGTTGGGACAAGCTCGCAACGGTGAGCGACGAGGAAATCGAGGCGGTCCGCCGGGTCAACCAGTCGGACGAACCCAGGATGCCCTATCCATACTTGCGCGTGGGGCAGACGGTGCGCATCCTCAGCGGCCCGCTTGCGAATGTCGAGGGTATTTTCGTCCAATCCAAGCCCAAAACCGGGCTGCTGGTGTTATCCATCGAGATGCTGCGCAGGAGCCTGGCAGTGGAGGTGGACTGCGCACTGGTAACGGCGGCCTGAACTATTGGCAGGAATCCCGCGGCATTGCGGATGGCAGCCGTAAAAACAAGGGATACCCATGGCATCAGCGTGCGCCCGTTGGGCAGCCTTCTCCATCGCGGTTTGTGCCGTCGTGCCGGCCACACGGGCATTCGGGGATACGAGTTTTTACGTCATCCCTGCGTTTTCCATCGGTAGGGCCCATGACGACAACCTATTTTCCACGCCGACGGACCCGCAAGCAGATTATCTTTGGCGGTTCAGCCCCGCACTTGAGGCCGGCTTTGAGTCCGAAACACTGACGCTGGCAAGTTTCTATACCGTCGATGCAGAGCGCTATGCGCATTACACCGGGCTCGACAGCAATGAAGCACGCCGCAACGCGGCGCTCAACCTCCGCTACCAAGCTTCGTCGCGGCTCAGTTTGGCACTGGAAGGCGATTACACCAGCACCAATTCGCTGTCGGAATTGGCGCCGGGCACCGTGGTCGAGCCCGGCCGGGAACATGCCCGGGTTCTGACCCTCACGCCGTCCCTGAAATACGCGTTCAGCGAACTTACGACCGGCAACCTGGGTTACACCGCAACGCGCTACGAACTCTTCGGAACCCCGACTACGCGGGTTGATACAGCTGACGTAGGGTTGGAGCAGCTTCTCAGCCGGCGCGACACGCTAACGATGGACTACACCCGAACCCAGTACGACTTCGGACTCGGGGACACGGTTGATTCCGAGGCGATTGTGGGGGGGTGGACACACGCACTCAGCCCCGACACCAGCGTGATCCTCGCGGTGGGGCCGCGCGATACGGAAGGATCGTGGTCCGTCGATGCCCACGCCGGGCTGAGGCATACCCTCGAGACCGGGAATCTTTCCCTCGATTATGTTCGCAGCAAGAGCGTGGTGATCGGGCAAGCGGGAA
Source organism: Bacillota bacterium (assembly GCA_050261675.1). Taxonomy (GTDB): domain Bacteria; phylum Pseudomonadota; class Gammaproteobacteria; order Natronospirales; family REEB76; genus DASUBN01. The sequence continues at coordinate 134,767 of JBLNDO010000023.1, read as the reverse complement.
CGGTGGACATAAAGACCGCAACAGCGCTCCTGGATTTCAAGTTTGCCGCCGACTATGAGCTGCAACTCGTCCCAAGTTACTCGAGTGACAAGACCGGGACGTCAGAGGCGGACGTAACGCGCTTTGACCTCAATCTGAGCTACAAGCTCGCGCGGGATACTTCAGCGGTCGGGTCGTACCAATTCAATCGCCAGCGCGGCTTGTTGGGCGGCATCGGCAATCCCGAGATCCTGGATCGTGTCGTTTACCTGGGGCTGGTGTTCTCGTTCCCGACAACCACGGGGAATTTTGCGGAGCGCCAAAGCTCGCCCTTCGAAACGCTCTGGCCGGCACCGAGGCACTGACCATGTCGAAGGTGAAAACAGGAGGAAGCGTGCGGTCACGATTGTTCGTGTATCTCGTCGCCTGTCCGCTGCTTGCCTGGCAGTTGCAGGCCTGCTCGGCTGACCCAGCGTCGCCCGCGAGCGCGCCCTGCCGTGGGGAAACGTGCGCCGCCGCGGAATATCTCATAGGTCCCGGCGACGTGTTGCACATTTCCGTGTGGAAAGATAACAGCCTGGATCGTGTCGTGACAGTGAGGCCGGACGGGATGATTTCCTATCCGCTCCTTAGCGATGTTCAGGCCAGCGGGCAAACGCCCATGCAGCTGCAGAAAAGCCTGGGCGAGAAGCTCAAGCAATACATGGCGGATCCGGAAGTGTCTGTGGTCGTTCAGGAGGTCCACAGCTTTGCGGTTTCCGTATTAGGCGAAGTCAAGACACCGGGCCGTTACGAACTCAAAGGCCAGTCAACAGTGCTGGACGTGCTGGCGCAGGCCGGAGGACTCAGCCCGTTCGCTTCGGCGTCGAACATCGTGATCCTGCGAGACGAAGGTGGCGTCAAAAAACGCATCGTCTTCGATTACAACGCGGCAGTGTCGAAGCAGGGCGGTGACGAACTCTTCTACGTCCACCCCGGCGACATCATCATGGTCCCTTAGAGGCGGCGAGGCGACGTTCATGCAGACACCACTCCATGATCATCGGAAGGCAAGTACAGGTCTCGAGACGCTGAGCGTGCTATGGAAGCGCAGGCGATTTCTGGCGATCTGCGTATTCACCCTGGCATTCGTTGCGGTTGGCAGCCTCGTGTTCTCGCTGCCCGACGTCTACACCGCAACCGCAACCATCCTCGTCAACCAGGGAACCGCTCCGGCACCACAGGACGCGGCCGTGCCTCAAAACCGGCTGGATTCCGTGAGCGAGCAGGTTTTGAGCCGTGAGCGCCTGCTGGACCTGATCACGCGGTATGGCTTGTATCCGCATATGCGCAGTGAAACGTCTAACGAGACGGTGCTCGCTCGCATGCGCAGCGATATCCGGCTCGACCGGAAGGTCGAAGACCAACAACAATGGGGCCAGGATCCCACCTTCGCCTTCACCTTGAGCTACCAGGGATGGGACCCTCAGGTCGTCGCTCGTGTGACGAACGCCTTGGCTGGTTTGTACGTAGACGAAAACAACAAGATGCGCACCAGCCAGGCCTCGGAGACGGTGAGCTCCCTGGCGGCGCAGCTTGCCCAGATCAAGCAGAAGCTCGACAGCCAGGCGCAGGCAGTCAACTCGTTCGAGACCGCCCACGTCGGCGAGTTGCCACAGCAGGAAGCGGCGAACCTGGCTACCTTGCAGCAACTCAATACCGAACTGCAACAAAGCATCTCCAACGAGATGCTGGCCGATGGCCGCAGTGGCGTGGCTCCCGCAGAAACGCAGACCACGGACCTCGCGCAGCTTGAGCAACAGCTGGCGGCGTTACGCTCGCGTTATACCGATAGATATCCGGATGTGGTGCGCCTCGAAACGCAGATCGCGACGCTGAAACGCGCCAAAGCCAACGGGAGCGACAAGACCGCAGGCGCGGCCACGGACGCTCACGCGGGCGAGCCCGGCGGCTATGCCGCCGAACAAAAACGCCTGCGCGGCGAGATCGCCATTTACCAGCAGCGCATTGACAATATCCCCCTACTTTCCCAGCAACTTCAGGCCCTGACGCAGGGATACAACGAAACCCAGGACGTCTATTCCTCCCTGCTCAAGCGCTACGAGCAGGCGCGGCTTGCAGAAGCACCGCAGGCCGGGCTGGGCGGCCAATACCGCGTCCTGGAACCCGCCGTCGTTCCCACGGATGCCTCGGGCCCGGCCCGGATGCGGCTGCTCGCGATCGGGCTGATATTGTGCCTGGCACTTTCGGCAGCGGCGGTATTTACGGCCGAACAATTCGACACGTCCTTCCACACCGTCGACGAGTTGCGCTCGTTCACCCGTGTACCGGTGTTGGCAAGCATTCCCATGATCGTCACGCCACGCGATGTATGGAAACGAAGATTGCGGCTCACCACCGCCGCGGCTTCGTTGGTCGTGGCGCTCGGCGTCGTGGCGGGTGTATCCCATTTCGTGGGCCATGGGAACCAGGCGCTCGTCTGGTCTCTGTCGCGACACCATTCGTGAGGTGAGCGACGTGAAGCAATGGAATCTCGCCGTGACTGAAAACAATGCCAGCACCATACCGAATGAGTCGATCCCCGCGGGATCGCCCGCAGTCGGGAAATCAGCCGGGTCGAAGCCGGTCGTGGAGCGCGGGCAGCACGAACTCGTGCCCAGGCGCATCGACCGGCACGTGGTAAGCCTTGCGGACCCGGACTGCTTCGAAGCCGAGCAGTACCGGATGCTGCGCTACGTGCTGGAAGAAAAGCGCGTCCCCAGCCGGGGGTTCTCCATCGCCGTCTGCAGCCCCGCAGCCGGGGACGGCAAATCGCTCACCGCCCTCAACCTGGCCGCGGCACTCGCCCAGGCGACCAGCGTAGGAGTGCTGCTCATGGACGTGGATCTGAGGCGCGAATCCGCCAGCCTCAAGGCCAGCCTGCGGCCCGGCAAGACGGACGGGAAGGGGGTTACCGACGTCGTTCTCAACGGGTCACTGTCGTTGCGCCACGTTGCGAGACAGCTACCCGGTTCCAACCTCAGCGTGGTTTTCACCGGCACGCACGCCCCGGCAGCCCCGTACGAAGTGCTCCGCTCTCCGCGTTTCGGTGCGTTACTCGCAGAGGCGCAGCGAAGCTACGACTATGTGATCCTCGACGCGCCGCCGGCGGTGCCGGTGTCCGACAGCCGCGTCATCGCGAAGCAGGTGGACGGCGTCCTGATGGTGGTCGCCGCGCATCGAACGCCCCGCAGCATGCTGGAAGAGGCCCTCAACTTGATGGGGTCCGAGAAGCTTCTGGGGATCGTCTTCAACGGCTCCGACCTGATGCCGCGCCGTTACTACGGCTATTACGGTTACGGCAAGCCCACGGCGAAGCGCGGGCGCGGGTACACCGTGCCACGCGAGGGGGCGTCCCGAAATGGGCGACGCAACCCGCCGCCGCTGATGAAACAACCCCGCTGACCCCGTCAGAGACGAGCATGACCGAACGCGTGATCATTCTAGGCACCGGCATGTTGGCCCGTGAAATAGCGGCAGAATGCCTGCGCCGCGGTCCGGGCCGCTACCAGGTCTTGGGCGTCATCAGCGAGGCGAAGGACGCAGACCTCGGCGGCTTCGCGTGCCCGCACCTCGGAACGGTGGAGGACCTGCAATGCATCCTCGCGGACTGGTCTCCGGAGCGGATCGTCGTGGCCCCCGATGAGCAGCACGGGAACCTGCCCGCGGACCTGTTGGTGGAGAGCCAGGCCGACAGCAAGTTGGTGGTGGAAAGCGGCGTCGAAGCCTACGAAAGGCTCACGGGCAAGCTTGCCATCGAGTCCCTGCCCGCGGGGACGGTGCTTTTCTCGAGCGAGTTCCGCCCGGCGCGGGCGGCCTTGCTGTTCGCCCGTATGACCAGTGTCCTGTTCGCCTGCCTGGGGTTCGTCCTGTGCCTGCCGGCCATGGGGCTCATCGCGGCGCTCATACGGATCGAATCTCGCGGCTCCGTGCTGTTCGTGCAGGACAGGGTCGGCCTGGGCGGACGGCGCTTCAAGCTCCTCAAGTTCCGCAGCATGCGTGAAACGACCCGCCCCCACAGCGAATGGGTCGAAGACAACGCTGACCGGATCACGCGCGTCGGCCGCTGGATACGGAAGTTCAGGCTGGATGAATTGCCACAGTTCGTCAACGTCATACGCGGCGACATGAACCTCGTGGGTCCGCGTCCACACCCGGTGAGCAATCGCGAGCTCTTCATCCTGGTATCGCGGAATACGCCGCAGTGCGGCGAACAGATCCCGTATTACTCGTTGCGCTCTTCGATCCGCCCTGGCATCACCGGGTGGGCGCAGGTGCGTTACAAGTACGCCAACGGCTTGGATGAAGAGATGGAAAAACTGCGTTACGACTTGTATTACATCAAGCACTATTCGCCCTTGCTGGATCTGCGCATATTCCTCGAGACGGTCAAGGTCGTTTTTCTGGGACCCCACCACCCCGCACGAGTCCCTCTGCCGACGCCGGGGCCGGAACTCGAGGCCGCAGCGCCCGAACCCGCGCCCGTGTTACCGGGCCTCGCACAAGCGCTGCAATCCAAGCACCGCCGGCCTGCCTCGCGTCGCGGCGCCGACCTCGCTTCACGCAATCTCAGTCATGCTCCCTGAAAACGGGACGCGTATTTGCATGTAAATCCGGGCAGCGGGCGGTTGACGATGCTTGAAACAGCGCTTGGACATTCGACAAGGCCCGATGTCACGCAGCCGGGTGTCGAGGCACCTTTGCCGACGGCGCGGATCATCGCGCTCGGCGGCGGCACGGGGCTTGCGGTTCTGCTGCAGGGGATGCGCGCCTTGCATTTCCCCGAGGAGGGGCCGAACGGGGTGAAGGACGGGCGGCTCACCGCCGTAGTCACGGTCGCCGACGACGGCGGCAGTTCCGGCGACCTGCGGCGTCAATTCAACATGCTCGCACCGGGCGACATCCGCAACTGCCTGCTGGCATTGTCCGACGCAGACCCCACGCTTCGGGCGCTGTTTGATTTTCGCTTCGACGGAACGGTCGGCGGACACAGCCTGGGCAACCTCATGCTCACCGCGCTCACCCTCCTGGAAAAGGACTTCAACCGCGGCATCGAGCGCGCTGCGCGGCTGCTCGCAGTCCGTGGCCAAGTGTTGCCGGCAACAGCGGACGATGTAGAGCTGGAGGCGGAATACGTGGACGGGAGCCGCCGCAAGGGTGAGTCCCGCATCGCCGCCGCGCGGCGCCGCATCCAGCGTATTTCGTTGTTGCCGCCTGGCACGCGGGCGCTGCCGCAGGTATTGGAAGCGATCGCCGCCTCGAATCTCGTCGTGATTGGGCCGGGTAGCCTCTATACCAGTCTCATACCGGTGCTGCTGGTGCAGGGCATGGCCCGCGCCATCGCCGCTTCGGGCGCACGGGTGGTCGTGGTGATGAACCTCATGACGGAACCGGGCGAGACCGACGGCTATAGCGCTTCGGACATGCTCATCGCCTTGCGCGAGCACGCGCCCGAATTGCCTATCCATGACGTATTGCTCAACAACACGGCCTTGTCGACGGAGCATGTGCGGCGCTATGCCGCACGGGGCGCCGCACCCATCGCTGCTGACGTCGTGCGGATCGAATCACTGGGTTATCGCGTCGTGGGATGCGATCTTCTCGGCGATGCAAGCAAGGCGCGCCACCATCCCATCAAACTTGCCAGGGCACTGCTGAACCTGGCGGCATAAGGACCACCGAAATGAACGCACAAGCCTTGTCTGAGCGCATAGAGAAGCGCGCCGCCCATATCGTCGTCATCGGCCAGGGTTACGTTGGCCTGCCGCTCGCGATGGAGTTCGCGCGAAGCGGTTTCAAGGTTACGGGACTCGACACGAGCCACGAAAAGGTCGCAGATCTGAACCGAGGCTGCTCCCCAATCGACGACGTTGCAGACGCGGACTTGAAAGGCATGCGGGACGCTGGCCGCTATGCGGCGACCACCGATTTCGAGGTGTTGTCTCGGGCCGATGTGGCGATCATCTGCGTGCCGACCCCGCTACGCAAGACCAAGGATCCGGACATCTCTTACGTGATGGCTGCTGCGTCTGAAGTGAGCCAGCGCCTGCATCCGGGACAGCTGGTAGTGCTGGAGTCCACTACCTATCCGGGTACCACGGAGGAAATACTGCTGCCGATGTATTCCGGAAACGGCGGCGAGGCGGGTGTCGATTTCTTCCTGGCGTTCTCGCCGGAGCGTATCGACCCCGCGAATCCCCTATTCAAGGTGCGCGACATTCCCAAAGTCGTCGGCGGCGTTACCCGGGAATGCTCGCGAATTGCGGCGCTTCTATATTCGAAAATCGTGCCGAAAGTCCTCGAAGTGTCGAGCCCGCGCGTGGCGGAAATGGCCAAGCTCTACGAGAACGTGTTCCGCAACGTGAACATCGCGCTTGCCAACGAACTGGCCCTCATGTGCCGCCGCCTCGGGGTCAACACCCGCGAGGTCATCGACGCTGCCGCCACCAAGCCCTTTGGCTTCATGCCGTTCCATCCGGGACCGGGGGTGGGCGGGCACTGTATCGGCATCGATTCGGCCTATCTTGCCTGGAAGATGCGACTCAACGGCTACGACGCGCGGTTCATCCATCTGGCAGAGGAGATCAACCAGTCGATGCCCGCGCGGGTGGTGCAGATGATCACGGACGCCCTGAACCAGCGGCAGCGCTCCATCAACGGGGCGAAGGTTCTGGCGCTCGGAGTGGCGTACAAGCCTGGGGTCGGCGATGTGCGCGAATCCCCCGCGCTTGAAGTGATAGACCAGTTGCGCCAGAAAGGCGCCGATGTCAGCTACGCGGATCCGCATGTCCCCACCGTGGCGTTCAATGGGACGCGGCTTACGGCCGTGGCCGCCGATGACGAGCGCATCAGGTCTTCCGACTGCGTCCTGATCCTGACCGACCATCGGGAGTTCGATTACCGCCACATCGCCGATGCCGCGTCCCTGGTGGTCGACACGCGCAACGCCACCTGGGGCATCCACGAGACCAAGGCGGAGGTCATACGCCTGTGATCCGTGAGCGCAACTAGGAGTACCGCTGATGTCCGTCGGAACCGAAACCGCCTGGTGGCGAGCGTCCACACCTGTCGCGCCGCGGACGGGCCTGGGCGGCGCGCTGCCATTCTGGGCGCTGATGGCGTTCACCATCGTACTGTTGCTCGCGCCCCAGTATTTCATCCCGGCACTGGAGCCACTGCATCTCGCGTTTCTGAGCGCCGGGCTCGCAGGCGCGGCCTATGTGTTTACCCGGTTATACCGGCGCGAGGCGGTCCTGCGGTTCACCACTGATACTGTGCTCGTGATCTGTCTCGCGGCGTGGGCGCTCGCGGGCGTGCCGCTGTCCTATTGGCCGGGCGGCAGCCTGGCGATGTTCGGTGAAATATATTTCAAGGCGCTGGTGGTTTTCTGGCTGCTGGCGAACGCGGTCGACAGTGTGCCGAAGCTAAAGGCCACGGCCTGGATCCTGAGCCTGATCGCCGTCCCCCTGTCCGCCTCTGCCGTCCGGAGTTTCTTTTCCGGTGGATTCCACAGCGAGGAGCTGTCTCATGGCCTGGATCGCATCCAGGGCTACGGTGTGGCGCTGACCGGCAACCCCAACGATCTTGCGCTGATGTTGAACCTGATACTGCCGCTGACCGCGGCTCTCATATTTATCACCCGCCGGCCGGCGTTGCGTTGGCTGCTGGCGGGCACCGTGTGCCTGGATGCCATCGCGATCATCGCCACCTTCTCCCGCGCCGGCTTTCTCACTCTCGGGGTGGTGTGCTTTGCGTACCTCTACATCCTCGTCAAGCGGCGGCAGCGCATGCTGGCGGCGGTCGTCATAGGCGGCGCGCTGTTGTGCGTGCCGCTGCTGCCATCCGCTTATCTCGATCGCCTGGGGACCATCACCGACATACAGGCCGACGAGACCGGCTCGGCCCAGGCCCGGCTCGGCGATTCAATCGAAGCCATGAAGTTCGTGGCGAGCCACCCGCTGACGGGTGCCGGCCTGGGCATGAACATCCTGGCACTGAACGAAGCACGCGGTGCAACCTGGACGGAAGTGCACGACGTCTATCTTGAATATGCGGCGGACCTGGGACTACCCGGGCTCGTGCTGTTTCTCCTGCTGTTGCGCACCGTCGTGAGGGGGATCGGCGAGGCGCATCGCGCCTCGGCCGCGGACCCTGATGTCTTCGACCTCCACTGCCTAACCCAGGGCCTGGGAGTGAGCCTCGCGGGGTTCGTGGTAGCGGCTTTTTTCTATCCGGATGCCTATCAGTTCTATTTCTATTACATCGCGGGTCTCGCCATAGCGGCCCGGAATATCGCCGTGTCGCACGCATCCATCGCGCCGTCCGGCGATGCCTCCCGGCCTGCCGCGGCATGAACGGCGCCTCGACCACCCGGCGGCCCAGGATGCCCGTCATCCCGGCGGTATTACCCGAAGCCGGAGCGAGGATGCCGCCGTCCTCTCCCGCCGAACGCATCCGCCTTCTCAAGTTCCTGACGCTGTTCGGCATCGGCGGGACCGAGAAGCAGGTGGTCAACCTCACCCGGCGCATCGACCGTTCGAGATTCGATCTGAGTTACGGGTGCCTCAGCCGGTGGGGGGAGCTGATCGCGGAAGTCGAGCAAGGGCAGGGCGTGGCGGTGGCCGAGTATCCATTGCGCAGTTTCTACGAGTTCAACGCATTCCGCCAACAGCGGCTGTTCATGAAGGCGTTGCGCCGTGACCGCATACAGATCATGCACAGCTACAATTTCTACGGCAACGTCTTCAGCATACCTGCCGCCAAGCTCGCAGGCGTGCCCTGTGTCATTGCCTCTATTCGCGATCTCGGCATTTACCTCCGGCCTGCGCAGCTGCGGGCGCAGCGGTGGATATGCAAGCTCGCAGATCGGATCGTGGTCAACGCCGCCGCGATACGTGATTGGCTGGTGGCGGATGGCTACGCGGAAGACAAGATCACCGTTATCCGCAACGGTGTCGATGTCGCACGCTACGGCGCGCGCAACAATGGCGTCGCCCTGCGGAGGGAACTGGGCCTGCCGATGCATGCACCTCTTGTGGTCATGCTCTCGCGGCTCAACCCCAAGAAGGGCAGCGAGTCCTTCCTCGAGGCCGCCGCGCGCATACACGCGCAGTGCCCAGAAGCCTGTTTCCTGGCGGTCGGCGAAGCCTATACGCGCGGGGACGGGGATTTCAAGGTCGACCCCATCTACCGGCGCAAGCTGGAGGAACGCGTCAGCGCGCTCGGGCTCGGTGAATGCTTTTTTTTCACGGGCATGCGCGAGGACATACCAGAGATCCTTTCCGCCGCCGCTGTCTCGGTGCTGCCTTCATTCAGCGAAGGGGTCTCGAACACCTTGCTGGAGTCCATGGCCGCGGGCGTACCGGTGGTGGCCACCCGGGTGGGCGGAACCCCGGAAGTCATCGAGGCGCGCCGGCACGGCCTCCTCGCGCCTCCCGGGGACATCGACGCGATCGCCGGGGCCGTCTGCATGTTGCTCAAGAATCCCTCGCTTGCAGCGCAGCTGGGAGCCCAGGCACGCGAGCGCGTCGTCCGGGAGTTCTCCTTCGAGGTAGTGGTGGGGCGCACACAAGACCTGTATTTCGAACTGTTGGACGCGAAGACGCAGGGAGGTAACGGAACCCATGCAAAACGCGCATGACATCGAACTGTTTTCCACCTGTCCGCCCGCTCCTGCGGGCGCCGACGCAGGTTACGTGCGTCGGGTGATCGAGGTAGCGCAGTGGAGCGAGCGTGCCGGCTGCCGCGGGATATTGGTTTACTCCGACAACCTCCAGTACGACCCTTGGCTGATCGCAAACTTCATCATTGAACACACCGCATCGTTGTGCCCGCTGGTGGCCGTGCAGCCGGTTTATGCACACCCTTACACGGTGGCCAAGACCATTGCATCCATCGCCAACCTGCGCGGCCGTCGTGTGTATCTGAACATGGTCGCGGGAGGATTCAAGAACGACCTGACCGCGCTCGGAGACGAGACTGCCCATGACCGGCGCTATGCGAGGCTGATGGAATACACCAACATCATCAAGCAGCTGTTGAGCGGTGCGGGCCCCGTCAGTCTGAAAGGGGAGTTCTACCGGATCGAGAACCTTAAGCTCGCACCGGCCTGCCCGCCGGATCTCTTTCCCGGCGTATTCATGTCAGGCTCTTCGGAGGCGGGCATGGCCGCTGCGCGGGAATTGGGCGCCACCGCCATCGAATACCCCAAGCCCGTCCAGGATTACGCCGGACAAGCGGATGGCGGAATCGAATCCGGCATACGCATCGGCATCATCAGCCGTGAACGGAGCGACGCAGCCTGGGAGGCGGCGCACGCACGGTTCCCTGAAGACCGCCAGGGGCAATTGGCCCACCAGCTCGCCATGCGGGTTACCGATTCGGTGTGGCACAAGCAGCTTTCGGGGCTCGCGGCCTACAAGGGCGAGACGCCTTACTGGCTGGTCCCCTTCGAGAACTACAAGACCATGTGCCCATACCTCGTGGGCAGCTACCGGGAAGTGGGTGAAGAACTCGCCGGCTACATCGCTCACGGCTATCGCACCTTCATCACCGATGTGCCGCAGGTACCGGAAGAACTCGACCATATCGGCCAGGCGTTCCACAACGCCTTGGAGCAGGCGAATGGCGCGACTCCTGCCTGACTGGGTGAGCGAGCAGGCGCAGCAACGTGCCGATGTGGCCGCCGTGGTCCTCCAGGACGAACGTCTGAGCTACGGCGAACTGGAGACCTGGTCAAACCGGCTGGCGCGCACGCTACGCGAGCAGGGGTGCGCCCGGGGTGACCGGGTGTGCCTGCTGATGCCGAAATCGCCGCTGGCGATCGCGAGCCTGGTGGGAATCTACAAGGCGGGCTGCCTCTACGTGCCCCTGGACCCTTCGGGGCCCGTGTCGCGCCTCGCGAAGATCGTAGCCTCTTGCGAACCGCGCTGTCTGATCGCCGCCGGGGACACAGCCGCGCTGCTGATGGAGTTGCTCGGTCAGCCTGGGGGCGGCAGTCCGCGCATCGGCTGGGTTGACCCGCGGGGCGGCGCGCCGGCCGAGCTATCGCCGGCATTCGGGCACGCGGACGTCCAGGGTATGCCGCCCGGGCCGGTGAACAGCTCGCACAGGAGTTCCGATGCGGCACACATCCTGTTCACGTCCGGCTCGACGGGTACTCCCAAGGGCGTAGTCATCAGTCACGCCAACGTCCTTGCCTTCGTCGAATGGGCGAAGCGTTACTTCCGGCTCGACGCATCCGACCGGCTTTCCGGGCATCCGCCGCTGTCTTTCGACCTGTCGATGTTCGACATCTTCGGCAGTTTCGCCGCGGGTGCGGAATTGCACCTCGTACCGCCGGAGTGCAACCTGCTGCCGCAGCGCATGGCGGACTGGATCCGGGCATCCGGAATCACCCAATGGTTTTCGGTGCCTGCCGCGCTCAGCTACATGGCGAAGTTCGATGTGGTGGACTCCTGCGATTTCCCCGAACTCAGGCGCGTGCTCTGGTGCGGAGAGGTGTTGCCGACGTCGGTGCTTCTCTATTGGATGAAGCGCCTGCCGCATGCGGCCTTCACCAATCTTTACGGCCCTACTGAAGCGACCATCGCCAGCAGCTACTACACGGTGGACAGCTTTCCGCCGAATGAGACAACGCCGATTCCCATCGGTCGCCCCTGCGAGGGGGAGGAACTGCTGGTGCTGGACCGGGAATTCAAGCCCCTCCCGGCGCAGGAGACCGGCGATCTGTACATCGCAGGGGCGGGCCTAAGTGCAGGCTACTGGCGCGACCCGCAGCACACCGTGAAAGCGTTCCTGACGATTACGGATGCCGACGGCAGGCCGAAGCGGGTGTACCGGACCGGCGACTTGGCCTATCGGGGAGAAGACGGGCTGATCTATTTCGTCGGGCGCGAGGACACACAAATCAAGAGTCGGGGCTATCGCATCGAGCTCGGAGAGATCGAGACGGCCCTCAACAGCGTGGACGAACTGCGCGAGTGCGCGGTGATCGCCCTCCCAGGAGACAGTTTCGAGGGTCACAAGGTGTGCTGTGCCTATGTCCCCAAGGACCGGGATGGAGTCACCACCTCGGCCCTGCGCACGCGCCTTAGCCGGATGCTTCCGGAATATATGATTCCGAGTCAATGGTGGGCGTTGGATGCCTTACCCCGCAACGCCGCCGGCAAGATCGACCGACGCAGGCTCAAGGAAACCTGGATACGAGATGCAGCTGGTACCCCTGCACACTGATCGCCTCATCGACCTCGCCGCCGGCTGGCTGGGCGAGGAGCGCAATTACCGGTGGCTGGACTTCGGCGGTGAACAGCGCATCGGAGCCTTGGCGCTCAAGGTCATGGCGCACAAGGCATCCCACGCCATCCGGGTTTTTACCTCCGACGACGGCGACGCGCCGATCGGCGTCGTCGGTCTCAGTAACATGAATGCCGATTTCCGAACCGGCGTGCTCTGGACCGTACTCGGCGAGAGGCGTTATTCGGCGAAGGGTTACGCGCACCGCGCCTCAGCGGCGATGCTGACTCTCGGCTTCGACGAATGCGGACTGGAGTGCATCAATGCCTGGGCGGTGGAGTGCAATTACGCATCGCTTCGGGCGCTCAGGCGGCTGCACTTCAGGCCCATCGGCCGCCAGCGCCGCTGCCACTACATAGATGGGAATCCGTTCGACCGCTTATGGTTCGATTTATTGGCGAGCGAGCATAGAGAGAAAAACAGTGACTACGGGCGCGCAATTGCTCAATAGGGTGGAACGGCTGTTTGAGCACAAGCTCGGACTACCGGTGCCTTCCCCAGATGTCGACCTGCTCAAGAGCGGCGTCATGGACTCGCTTACGTTCGTGAACATGCTTCTCCACATCGAGAAGGAATTCGGCGTCAAGTTCACACTCGAGGACATCGATTTGGAAAAATTCAGGACCACGGCGAGCATCGCGGAACATCTCGCCAAGCTGGCTGTGGGCGGCGGCGCGAGAGAGCGCGTGCAACGCCCCGTGGGCGGCATCGGGGGACGACGTGCGGGCCGCTAGGACACAGATCTCAGAGGAGGGTAACGTGATCCTCGCTCCCATCCAATCCTGGAGCCTCCAGGACCACCTCGCGGGGTACGTGCGCCCACTGGAAGCGCGCGACATCCACGGCATCGTGCGCCTGCATTCCTGTGTGTACGGCGACAAGTACCGCGGGCGGGAACGCAGCCTGCAGGCGAACCTGGAGAAGATACTGCTCGACAACCCTTGGCGTACGGACGATCTGCCTTCGCTCGTGTTCGAGGCGGACGGCGAGGTGATCGGCTGCGTCGGCGTGCTGCCCCGCCCCATGTGGTTCAAGGGCCGGCGCATCACCGCGGCAGTCACCCACAGCTTCATGGTCGAACCCGGGCGGCGCGCCACGCTGGCGGCGGTCCACCTGGTGAAGCGTTTCTTTTCGGGCCCGCAGGACCTGTCGCTCGCGGAAGTGAACAACGTCTCGCGCCGCATCTGGGAGAGCGCCGGCGGGCATGCTTCCCTGTTATATGGCTTGCGCTGGACGCGGCCGCTGCAACCGGGGCGCTATATCCTGTCGTTTCTGAAGAACCGAGGTCTGCCGACAACTGCGGCGTGGCTCCTGGAGCCTGCTTGCCGGTTCATGGATCTGGTGGCGCCGCATATCTCAGGCAGTTATCTCCGGCTGCAGGAACCCGAGGGTACGAGCCCGGCAGAATTGGACCCACAAGTTCTGTGCGACAGCCTCCCGCATTTCACCGGAGATCGCTCGCTCAAGCCGATCTACGAACCCCATGGCGCAGATTGGCTGATGCGGACTCTCACGACGAACAGCCGCTATGGAAGTTTCCGCAAAACAGTCGTGCGCGATGGCGCCGGCGGGGTGCGGGGTTGGTACCTGTATTTCATGCGGCCGAACGGTGTGGTGGAAGTGGCACAACTGGCCGCCGGCCGCGATTCAGTCGACGCCGTCCTCGACCACCTGTTTTACGAGGCGAAGGAGCAGGGAGCTATCGCCGTCACCGGACAGGTGGACCCGGCGCTTTTCCGCAACCTCGCGGAACAATCCTGCCTCTTCCACCACGCCGGGGACGCCTGGTTAATGCTGCATTCCCGGGACGCGGATATCCTGCACACCCTCGAAGCGGGAGAGGCCTTCCTCACCCGGCTTGAGGGTGAATGGTGGATCAGCTCCATACTCGGTTGAAAACGCCGCACGCCACGCCGGAGCGCTGTGTCTCCGGCCGTTGAGACGCAAGCATGCTGCTATATCCAAACAGTTCCCCCGCACCCTTGCTTCGATCGCGCCCGACCTTCGCGACCGTGTCGCCGGACGCCCTGGAGGTGGAGTGGATAGAGGATCCGAGCCGGTTCGCGCTCATGCAGCGGGAGTGGGATGAACTCCTGCAGGATAGCTATGCCGATTGCCTGTTCCTCACCTGGGAGTGGCTGCACACCTGGTGGGAGCATCTGGCGGGTGAACGGCGTCTCCATCTGTTCACAGTGCGCCGTGCCGGCCAGTTGCTCGCGATCGCACCACTCGTGGTCAGGCCGCGCCAGCCTGAGCGACTGCTGCCGTTCGAGGCGCTGGAATTCCTGGGCATGGGTGCGGTGGGTTCCGATTATCTGGATTTCATCGTCCGGCGCGGAACGGAAGAAGATGTCCTCGAGGCTGTAGCAGACCACCTTGCCGGATGCGGACGTGTTTTAGAGCTAAGGCAGGTCAGAGCTGGCTCCAGGTTCTCCAGCCGGGTCGCCGCGCGGCTGCAGAAGGCAGGATGGGCCGCGAGCCTTGCCATCACCGATGTGTGTCCATATCTCGACCTGGCCGGGCATAGTTGGGATTCGTATCTCGCGGGCGTCGGATCGGCACACCGGCAGAATGTTCGCCGAAGGCTGCGGCGACTGGCTGCGTCCTTCCAGGTTGAATTCCAGCAGGTGCGTTCCGAAGCACAACGCCGGGAATGCCTGCCGCTGTTTGCCCGGTTGCATCGCCTGCGTTGGGCCGGCCGGCGTGGCTCCGATGCCCTGGATGGGGAAGGCATCATGGAATTTCACGATGCGTTCACCCGTATCGCGCTGCAGCGCGGGTGGTTGCGTTTGTTCATGCTAAACCTGGACGGAAAGCCCGCAGCTTCGCTCTATGCATTCCGGTATGGCAGGGCGTTCTATTTCTACCAGTCGGGCTTCGACCCCGCCTACCGCAATCACAGCGTGGGGCTCGTGGCCATGGCCTTCGGCATCCAGAGGGCCCTCGAAGAGGGCGCGGACGAATATGACCTCCTGCACGGCGATGAGGAATATAAGTTCCTGTGGGCGCGGGGTGGCCGTGACCTGGTGAGGTTCGATTGCTACCCGCCGGGCGTCGAAGGGACTTTCTGCCGTCGCGCGGTGGATATCCGGCGCGGGCTCAAGCGTGTGGTGCATTGGCCGCAGCAGTTCCTGTATCCGGAGCCGTGATGGATGGGAAAACGCCGGGGTCGGTGTTCAGGCCCGCGTTCATGCTCGTGTCCGGGCGGACGCTCGGATTCGTCGTTTCGTTCGCCATACCCGTGGTGCTGGTACGGATCTTCAGCCAGACGGAGTTCGGCACCTACAAGCAGCTTTTCCTGATCTACACCACCCTTTACGGAATTGGGCAACTCGGCATGGCGGAGAGCCTGTACTACTTCCTGCCCAGTGCACCTGCCGATCGCGGCGGATATGTGACGAATGCGGTGCTGGTGCTGGCGCTCTCAGGTTTAGCCTGTCTCGGGCTGTTGTGGATCAATGAGAAGGCGGTAGGCCGCGGATTCAAAAATCCGCAACTCGTGACCTACCTACCGCTGATCGGTACCTACCTGTTGTTGATGTTGGTCACGGCGGTCTTCGAGATCGTCATGATTACCCGCAAGCGTCATCTCTTCGCATTCGGGGCCTATGCGCTGTCCGATCTGGTACGGTCGGTGCTTTATCTCCTGCCCGCGTTGCTGTTTCGCAGCCTGGGGGCACTTTTTCTCGGCGCTCTGGCCTTTGCAGCCGTGCGCTTCGGTGCCGTAGCGCTTTATCTGCGTCGCGAGTTTTCCGAAGGTCTGCGGTTCGATGCGACGCTCATGAAAAAGCATCTGGCGTATGCGCTGCCGTTCGCGCTCGCGGTTTCCATCGAAACGCTGCAGAACAACCTCCACATGTACGTGGTTTCCTATCATTTTGACGCCGCAACGTTCGCAATTTATTCCGTGGGCTGCCTGCAGATCCCGTTGGTGGAGTTCATGATGACGTCCACCAGCAGTGTGATGATGGTGAAGATGGGCGAGGACCTGCGCGATAACCGCAACGAGGAAGCCCTGGATCTCTGGCTCGATACCACGCGCAAACTGACCCTCCTGTTCGCACCGCTGGTGGGGGTCCTGGTGGTGACCGCGAACAAGCTTATCGTCCTGCTTTTTACCTCGAATTATGCGGCGAGCGCGCCGCTCTTCATGCTATGGAGCCTCAGCATGCTGTTCGCCGCGATCATGACCGACAGTGTGCTTCGCGTTCATGCCGACACCCGCTTCCTGGTAGTACTCAACCTGTTACGCCTCGCGGTGGTGGCTCTCGCCATCGTTCCGCTGCTGTCACGCTTCGGTCTTGTGGGTGCGGTATCGGTGACCCTGCTCGCCACGGCGGTCGCAAAATGCGCGGCCCTCGCCCGCGTCACCGCCATCCTGCGCTGCGGATTCTCCCATGTGCTGCCCTGGAGAAATCTCCTATCGATCCTCGCCATCGCAGCGGGCGCGGGATTGCCATGCCTGCTGCTGGAATCGGCCCTCCAGCTGCCGACGCTGCCCGGGCTCCTTATTCTGGGAACGCTGTACGCATTGAGTTACGGTTTGCTGCTGTGGTTCTGTGGGCCGTTGAGTGCGGGTGAGAGGCGCACGATCCTGCAGTGGCTGCAGGTGACCGGCACATGGGCCGGCGGGAACCGGCGCGCATGATGCCCCCTGTGGCCAACACGCCATGATGCGGGGCCTGGTCAAGGCGGCCGCGGCCGTGGCGCTGCAGCGTACCGGCGTAGCGCGCTGGCTGGGTGCGAGGCGAGGGTGCCCGGCCTTGCCGCTCGTCATCGGTTATCACCGGGTGGTGGAGGACTTCCGCGTCCACTCTGGGGGGTACATGCCCTCCATGCTCATCAGCGTGGCCACACTCGAGAAGCATCTCGACTGGATTGGGCAGCAGTATGCATACGCTGACCCTGATCAAATGGACCGGTGGTTGCGCGGCGATCGCGCCGGAGGGAAGCCGGTAGCGTTGATCAGCTTCGACGACGGCTACCGGGACGTTTACGAACTGGCTTTCCCGCTGCTGAAGCGCAAGGGCATACCGGCCGTCGTCTTCGTGGTCACCGATCTCGTGGGCAGCTCCCGCCTCCAGATCCACGATGAGCTGTATCTGCTGTTGGCGAGGGCGGTCTCCGCCTGGCGCGACCCTCGCAGGCAGCTGCGAGCGGTTCTCAACGAGGCGCAAGCGAGCCCGCCGGCTGGCTTGGATGCGGGCTCAGTGGATCCACGGGTACTGATGCGCACCTTGTTCGGCACGCTCGGCCAAGCGGAATTGCTCCGCATCATACGAGTGTTGCGCCGCCAAGTGGAGCTTCCGGAATCGACGGTGGTGGAACTGCGGTCCATGGACTGGAGCATGCTCGCCGAGATGCGTCGTGCGGGCATACGCACAGGCTCGCACACATGCAGCCATGCGCTGCTTACCAACGAAAGCGCGGGCAGGGTGGCGGAAGAACTCGAGGGATCGATGCGCGAAATCACGGAACACCTGGGCGAGGCACCATTGCATCTCGCCTATCCAGATGGCCGTTTCGATGCGGCGGTCGCCTCGGCGGCGGCAGGGGCGGGGTACCGGTTCGGCTACACCACCTGCGCACACCGTGATCCCGCCCACCCTCAACTCACCGTTCCGCGGCGACTATTGTGGGAAAACGCCTGCCTGGACGCTTTCGGGCGGTTTTCACCTTCGGTGATGAGTTGCCAAGTCAACGGGGTGTTCGATTTCGCAGCAAGATGCGGGCTGCATCACGCGGCCTGAGCCGCAGGTCACGATCCTCAAGGAGCAATATGCAATGTGCGGGATAGCCGGCATCTTTAGCCACGGCGCTCGTGCGGTGTACCCACGCGAGATCGAAGCCATGTGCGAGGCGATGCGGCATCGCGGACCTGACGATGCCGGATACTACCTGCACGAACGTGCCGGGCTCGGCATGCGACGCCTCAGCATCATCGACCTCAAGACCGGACATCAACCGGTGCGCAACGAGGACGGCTCTATTCATGTGGTCCTGAACGGCGAGATCTACAACTATCGGGAGTTACGCGCCGACCTGGAGCGGCAAGGTCACCGCTTTTACACCGCCACCGACACCGAGACACTGGTGCACCTCTACGAGGAATACGGTGAATCCTGCGTGAGCAGGCTGCGGGGCATGTACAGCTTCGCCATATGGGACGAGCACCGCATGACCCTTTTCCTGGCCCGCGATCGGCTTGGGATCAAGCCGCTGTATTACACGGAAACGGGGGGGCGCCTTATTTTCGCATCCGAACTGAAGGCGTTATTGCAACTGCCGGAGGTGCCGCGCGACCTGAACTGGGGTGCCGTCAATCACCTATTCACCAGCCTCTCTACCCCCGGGACGGAAAGCATCATCAAGGGCGTACACAAGCTCCCGCCGGGGCACACACTCAGTCTGCGCATCGACGGGCATCGGCGGTTAAGCCGGTACTGGGATGTGAGCTTCGAGCCCGACCGCGAGCATGGAGAGGAGTATTTCGCGGAGCGCCTCCGCGAGCTGATGGAGGAGTCAGTTGAGCTGCACCTGGTCAGCGATGTGCCGCTCGGGGCCTTTCTGAGCGGAGGACTGGATTCGAGCTCGGTGGTGGCATTCATGGCACATCGCAGCGAACGGCCCGTCAAGACCTTCTCCATCGGCTTCGAAGAATCGCGCTATGACGAGAGCGCTTCGGCGAGGCGCGTGGCGCGGCAGTTCGGCACCGAACACACGGAACTGATCCTCAAGCCCGGTATCGAGGATCTGGTGGAGTGCATCGCCTGGCACCTGGACGAACCCTTCGGCGATTCCTCCGCGATACCGACCTATATGGTGTCCAAGCTTGCGGCGGAGGAGGTCAAGGTAGTGCTCTCGGGCGACGGTGGCGACGAATTGTTCGCCGGCTACGATAAGTACCGCGTCGAGAGCCGGGAACGGCTTTACGAATATGTACCGGGCCCCCTGCGCCGCGTGCTAGGGCTTGTCGGAAAGGCGCTGCCCGAAGGCGCCAAGGGACGCAATTTCCTGCGGCACATCGCACTTTCGGGGCCGGAGCGCTATCTGGACGCCTCCACCCTTTTCAAAGGGGATCAGAGAAGCCGGCTGTTCAGGCCGGAACCCGCCGCCCTGATGGCGGCCGACGATCCCTGGAGAGACGCACGGATGTTCCTGCAGAGTGCAGATGCCGACTGGCTATCCGCCGTCCAGCACTGGGATCTGCAGAGCTATCTGCCGCTGGACATACTCACCAAGGTCGACCGGATGAGCATGGCGCACTCCCTGGAAGCCCGCGTCCCCTTGCTGGACCACAAGCTGGTGGAGTTCGCCGCCACTATCCCGCCGGAATTGCGGCTGAGGGACGGTGAATCCAAGAGCATCTTCAAGCGGGCTATGCGCGGCATTCTTCCTGACGAGATCATCGACAAGCCGAAGCACGGGTTCGCTGCACCGCTGGGGCTGTGGTTCCGCGGGCACTTGTCGGGGTTCGTCCGCGAGCTTCTGTTATCGGATACCAGTCGTCGGCGGGAGATCTTCGATACGCGCTATATCGAGCAGTTGCTCGCGATCCACGAACGCGGCCGGGATCTTGGACTGCAGCTTTGGACCCTCATTTCTTTTGAATTATGGTGCCGCAGCTTCCTGGATGCGCCGCCAGGTCGGCGGCCAACACCTGCGACGACCGTTGTGCCTGCCGCCGTCGGTGTCTGAAAGGCGCCGCGTATCGCCATGCCATTCCGGGGCCGATTTATGCAAAACAACGCTCAATTTGTCGTGAATGACGTCGCCGCACGGGGTGTGCAAGCGCCCGCCGAGCACTCGCCGCCGGCTTCGGCCGGCGGTGACACCCGCGTCAAGGTGATCTACATAGCCGGCGACGGTCGCAGCGGTTCGACCCTATTGGACCGCCTGATCGGGGCCTACCCCGGGGTATTCTCCTGTGGAGAACTCGGCAACCTGCTGCAATCCGCGAATTCCGACGAAGAGTATTGCGCCTGCACCCTGAAGGCCGGGGAATGCGGCTTCTGGCGCGGCGTGATGCGCGAATGGAGCGCAACCGTGCCGCGGTTCTCCCAGGGCGAGTATCGCAGGTTGCAGCACCGCTACGAGCGCCTGCGCGCCCTGTTCCTGCCAT
The DNA here is from genome assembly GCA_050261675.1 of Bacillota bacterium. Taxonomy (GTDB): domain Bacteria; phylum Pseudomonadota; class Gammaproteobacteria; order Natronospirales; family REEB76; genus DASUBN01. The sequence continues at coordinate 114,333 of JBLNDO010000023.1, read as the reverse complement.
TCAACGGCCTGTCCTACCGCGGTCGAAAATTCTCACGTTATGCGGAATACACCCTGGCGCTGTTCAGCACCATCGCGCGGCTTTCCGGCGCTTCCATAATCGTCGATTCTTCCAAAAACCCGGCGCGTGCTCTGGCTTTGTCGCGGGTTGCGGGCCTCGACCTGAGGTTGCTTCATCTGGTGCGGGACGTTCGCGGCGTCGCCTATTCTCTGCGCATCCCGTACCGCGAGCGCCCCAAGGATGGTCCCTTTGCCAACGTGAAACGCAGGAGCAACCTGCGGTTCGCAGGTACCTGGGCATTGGTGAATTACTTCTGCGAACGCGTCAGGCGGCAACTTCACGGACCCAGTCTGTTCCTGCGCTACGAGGACTACACCAGGAACCCCGACGTGGCGCTCAGCGGCGTCGCGGACCTGCTCGGCGTGCCTCGCATTGATTACGCCGCCGGCGCCGGCCACTTGTTGAAGCAGGGGCACCAGATCGCCGGCAACGACTTGCGCCTCAAGCCCGTGCAGAAGATAGCGCCGGATGAATCTTGGCGCAGTTATTTCAGCTTCATCATGCAGAAAGGCCTCTACCTGCTGGTCTTGCCCTTGATGCTGCGCTATCGCTATCGGCCGTGAATCGCCGTATGGAGAAAACCTTGAATCACCATCCCGAGCATTTCAAGAGAATTGCCGCCGGTATATTGGGTCTCACATTCCTAATGATGTCGCCGACGATGATGAGCCGGGGGCTTCCGGCGCCGCGCTACCTCGTTACCGATCTCGGCACGCTCGGTGGTGTATCGAGCGACGCTCTGGGGATGAACGACCAGGGCCAGGTGGTGGGTTGGGCCGGCCTGCCGGATGGCAGCCGCCACGCCTTCCTGTATGCGAACGGCACGCTGCAGGACCTCGGCGTGCTCAATGGCGGGCTTAGCAGCTATGCCACCGCAATCAATGATCGCAGCCAGGTGACCGGAGTCAGCGGCATCAACGAATTCGGGCCCTCTTTCCCCGAGATCATGCAGGGCTTCATCTGGGATCAAGGGGTCATGCACAGCCTGGGCGCGCTGTTTTGCCCCTGTTCCTTCAATGACCGCTACGGCATGAGTACTGGCTTCGGGATAAACGATTTTGGTTGGGTGACGGGTGCTTCCGAGACGATCCGTGGGTCCTGGGTGCTGCATGCCGTACTGTGGCAGGACGGGCAGATGCAGGACCTGGGCGGCGGCGCCGGTGATTGGTCCATCAGCCGGCTGTTTGGCGTGAATGACCTTGGCGTGATGGCGGGCGATTACGCCGCGGATGCGGGGCTGCTCGGCACATCCTCTTTCGATCGCGAGGCGAGTCTCTGGCAATACGGTGCGCGCACCGGTCTTGGCGTCCTCGCCGGGCAGACGTCCAGCACCGCGCTGGCGGTCAATTGGAAGGGGCAGGTGGTGGGCTGGTCCGGCACCGCCGACGCTTCTGTGTCCCGGGCGTTTATCTGGGATGCAGGCACGATGCGCGACCTAGGCACACTCCCAGGCGATGCCAACAGCGCGGCACTCGCCGTCAACGCACTGGGGATGGCGGTGGGCTGGTCTGGCGCCGGCAGCGGCAATTCGCATGCCGTCCTGTGGAGTTTCGGCAAGGTTGTGGATCTCAACACGCTGATCCCGCTCAATTCCGGATGGGTGCTCACGGAAGCCCGTGCCATCAACATCCGCGGTGAAATCGCGGGTGTCGGCCTGCACAACGGAGAGACCCATGCTTTCAGGCTGGACCTCGCCGATTCATTCCCGGAACGCAGGCATCATCCATGAGGTCTAGCGCAGTGACGGATCGCACCGAGGTCGCCGCGGACGCTCCCATACCGTATGCCCCGCGGCTTCCGCGGATCACTCTTGTGGCCGCAAGTCTGGAGATATTGGGAGGCCAGGGAGTGCAGGCCTGCGCGCTTCTCGAGCGGTTGCAGCGTGACGGGTACACGGTGCGCTTTTTGCCGGTGAATCCTCCGTTCCCCGCGCCGCTACGCTGGCTGCGCCGGGTACGGTATCTGCGCACGTTCCTCAACCAGCTCCTTTACCTGCCGAGTCTCTTCGCTTTGCGCCGCACTGACGTCGTTCATGTCTTCTCCGCTGCCTACTGGTCCTTCCTGTTGGCGCCGGCACCGGCCTTGTTGGCGGCACGGCTTTTCGGGAAGCGTGTCGTTCTGCACTACCACAGCGGCGAAGCGGAGGACCACCTGGGCCGCTGGGGGCTTCGCGTGCACCCTTGGCTGCGGCTTGCCCACGAGATCGTGGTGCCGTCCCGTTACCTTAAGGAAGTCTTCGCGCGCCACGGTCATCGGGTGAAGGTGGTGCCGAACGTGGTGGATGTCACCCGCTTCGTCTACCGGGAGCGACGGAGCCTGCGGCCGCGGCTGCTTTCCATGCGCAACCTGGAGCGGCCCTACCGGGTGGAGACGGTGATCGAGGCGTTCGCACTCCTCAAGCCGAGCTATCCAGACGCGACCCTCGCGATTGCCGGATACGGCAGCGATGAACCGCGCTTGCGCGCGCGTGTCTCGGAACTCGGGTTGGACGGTGTCCGGTTCCTGGGACGCGTTGAGCCCGATGCGGTTCCACGGTTGTACGCCGACGCGGACATCTTTCTGAACGCCGCAATAGTGGACAACCAGCCGGTCTCGCTGCTCGAGGCCTTTGCAGCGGGTGTGCCGGTGGTGACCACCGGAACCGGCGACATCGCTGCGATGGCCTGTGGCGGGGAGGCGGGGCTACTGGTGCCGGCCGACGACCCGGCCGCCATGGCGCGGGCGGTCACATCCCTCCTGGAGCAGCCGTCCCGCGCACGGCGCATCGCCCGGCGTGCCAAGGGTGAACTCCGGCGCTACACCTGGTCGCGGCTTTCCGCGGAGTGGGCCGCAGTATACCGTGGAGATTCGGCATGAGGCTGTCGCGCGTGCTGCATGCGGATTTGCGGGATCTGGCCAACCGCGGCTGGCAGGAAGTTTCGCGCTCCATCGATCGTTTGGCGGTGGGTGCGCCCGGTGACGCAGGCATCGGGTCGCAAGAGGCGTATTCAGCGCCCGCCTGGTCGCCGCATGTCACCGCGAGGGAGCCGGGCCGCTCGGCGATCCGGGACGATGCGCATGCGCGCCTCGGTGCCTTCAGACGCAATGGCGCGGAGCGCTTTTTTGCCGGGGTCGGCGATCAGCGCCTGCCGGGGTTGTTCATCTCCGAAATGCCGGAGGCGCGTGCGCGCATCCTTGCCGCTGCGGACGCAGTTTGCAGCTACAGTTTCCGGTTGCTCGGCCATCGTGCACTGTTCCTCGGCCATCCCATCGATTGGCACCGGGACGCGGTATCGGGAAAGCGAGCGCCGCTCGTGCATTGGAGCCGCATCGATCCGCTCGACATGGAGAGCGTCGGTGACAGCAAGGTCACTTGGGAACTCAACCGCCACCAGTGGCTGGTCGAGCTTGGTCAAGCCTACCGGTTGAGCGGCGACGAACGCTATGCGTCGATGTTCGCCGCTTGCGTGCGCGACTGGATCCGGGCCAACCCCCCGGGGATGGGCATCAACTGGGCCAGCAGCCTGGAAGTGTCCTATCGCATGATCAGCTGGTGCTGGGCCCTCAACCTGTTTCGCGATTCCGCGGCGCTCACGCCGGCCTTGTACGCAGACATGCTCGAATCGATGTGCGCACACGCGGGGCACGTGGAGCGGTATCTGTCTCATTATTTTTCACCCAACACGCATCTGACGGGTGAGGCCCTGGGGCTTTTCTACGCGGGCGTGCTGTTGCCGGAGTTGCCGCGGGCGCAACGCTGGCTGAAGCTTGGCATGCGAGTGTTGCTCGAGCAGCTGCCGCGGCAGGTGTTGTCTGACGGCGTCTATTTCGAGCAATCCACCTGCTATCAGCGCTATACCGCGGAAATTTACCTGCATTTTCTGGTGCTTGCCGCCCGCAACGGCATACCCGTCCCAAAGGACGCCCAGGCGCAGGTCTGCCGGGTGGTGGATTATTTGCTGGCGATTTGCCGGCCCGACGGCAGCATGCCCCAGATCGGCGATACGGACGGCGGGCGCCTCCTGCCGCTTTCCCCGCGTGGTGCCGACGACTGCCGCGATGTGCTCGCGCTGTCGGCTGCGTTCTTCAAGCGCGCCGATTACGCCTGGGCGGCGCGTGGCAGGGCGCCCGAGACCGCCTGGCTGCTGGGTCCCGCGGGATGTGAAGCCTTCGATGCGCTCGAGGCGCGGCCGCCGCCTCACCCACCGTCAAGGCTATTCGCCGACGGCGGCTGGGCGGTGATGCAGGGAGGCTGGGAACCGGATGCCCCGCAACTGTTGTTCGACGTGGGACCGCTCGGCTGCAGCGTGAGCGGCGGTCACGGTCATGCGGATCTGCTCAGCGTGCAGTGCAGTCCGTTCGGTCACCCATTGTTGGTGGACCCCGGGACATATTGCTACACGGCCCACGCGAACTGGCGCGACCATTTTCGTGGCAGTGCCGCCCACAACACCGTGGTGATCGACCGGCAAAGCCAAGCGGCCCCCGCCGGGCCGTTTTCCTGGCGCAAACGGCCGGCGGCCGAGCTCCTGGCATGGCGTTCCGCGCCGCGATTCGATTACGCCGATGCCGTGCACGACGCCTACGGCCGCCTGCGCGACCCCGTGCGGCACCGGCGCCGTGTGTTGTTCGTGAAGCCGCGTTACTGGGTGGTGGTGGATGATCTCCTGGCCGCGGATGTGCACCAGGTGGATTTGCTGTTCCAATTCGGCACGGTCTCGCTGTCCCGCGGCGGAAACGGGTGGATGCGTGCCGCTGCGCCCGACGGCCGCGGACTTCTCGTCCGTCCCTTCTCGACGGCCACACTGGAAACCAGTATCCATGAAGGCGAGGTCGAGCCCATCCGCGCTTGGGTCTCGCCGGATTACGGGTTACGCGCGCCGGCACCGCTGCTTTGCTACGGCACGCTAACCCGCCTGCCCCTCAGCATCGTAACGCTGCTGATTCCGGCTGAGGAGGGCGGCGAGCCACCGGCGGTCGCGGTGGTGCAGGCCGAGGGGCTTTCGAAGCTCGTGTTCGACGGTGGGCGGGAGACGATTCGGGTCGACGACCGGCAGATCACCGTGGAACACGAGGGCGAGTTGGGCATCACGCCCCTGATGTCGGAATGAAACGAGGAGCCGTGCCATGTGCGGTATAGCCGGAATAGTGGAACTCGACCCACGCCGTGAGGTGGAACAGGCGCGGCTGGAGAGGATGCGTGCCGTGCTGCATCACCGCGGCCCCGACGACGCCGGGACGATCGCGCGGGGCAGGGCGGGATTCGCCCACAGCCGGCTCTCCATCATCGACATCGGCGGCGGGCGGCAGCCCATGCAGGGCGTGCAAGGCACGTGGATCGCCTACAACGGCGAGATATACAACTTCCGGGAATTGCGCGGCGAACTCATGGCGCGCGGCTACCGCTTCTCGACCCAATCCGACACCGAGGTCATCCTTCGCGCCTACGAGGCGTACGGCGAGGATTGCGTGCGGCACTTGCGGGGGATGTTTGCGTTCGCCATCTGGGAGGAAGGCCCGCAGAAACTCTTTCTGGCGCGCGACCGGCTCGGCATCAAGCCGCTCTACTACGCGGTCACGGAGGAGGAAGTCCTGTTTGGCTCCGAGATCAAGGCCATCCTCGCGGCAGGCGGTGTTCCGCCCGCACTGAACACCTCCATCCTGTCTGAGTTCCTTGCGAATCGTTATGTCGCCGGCGGCGAGACCTTTTTCCGGAACGTGCACAAACTGCTGCCCGCACACACCCTGACGTGGACGCCGGCCAACGGGTTCCGCCAGCGCAGCTATTGGAGCCTGCCCGACAAACTCCATCCGGACAGCATCCCCTTCGAGGTTCACGCCTCCGAGCTTCGCCGGAGACTGGAGGAGGCGGTCCGTTCGCACCTCATGAGCGACGTGCCCCTGGGGTTGTTCCTCTCGGGCGGCATTGATTCCAGCGCGATTGCGGCTCTGATGGCGCCGATGATGCAGGGCCGCCTGCAGAGCTTCGCCGTCGGATTCGCAGAGCAGGGTTACAACGAGCTCGGTTATGCCCGTCTCATGGCGCGCGCCGTGGGAGCCGAACACCGCGACCTGATGGTGTCCGCCGGCGATTTCCTCGGTGCGCTGCCGCGCATGGTCTGGCACGAGGACGAACCTATCGCTTTCCCGTCGAGCATCTGCCTGTACTTTGTCTCGCGCCTCGCCGCGGGACATGTCAAGGTCGTGCTCACCGGCGAGGGTTCCGACGAGCTGTTCCTTGGCTACAACCGCTATCGGGTCACCGCCTGGAACGAGCGCCTGGGGCGGCCATATTGGGCGGCGGTGCCCGCGCACCTACGCGAGAACATCAGCCGCCTGGTGCAGCGCCTGCCACGCCGCTTGCGCCGCTACGCGGAACGCAGTTTCCTCGTCCCGCCCCCGGGCCCGCGCGGGCTCTTCTACGAGAATTTCGCGGTTTTCCCCGAGGCCCTGCAGCGCCTGCTGCTGGCCGATGTACCGGGCCATGACCCCTATGAAGACTGCCTGCGCCACTACGACCGGGCGCCGGGCGGCACGCTGGAGCGCATGAGCCATGCCGACATGCAGACCTACATGGTGGAACTGCTCATGAAGCAGGACCAGATGAGCATGGCGGCCTCCATCGAGAGCCGCGTGCCGTTCCTCGACCATGAGTTCGTGGAATATGCCGCCGCCATCCCGGGCAAGCACAAGCTGCAAGGTTGGCGGACCAAGGCCGTGCTGCGCGCGGCCGTCCAGGATCTTCTGCCGGAGGAGATTCTGACCCGCCGCAAGATGGGCTTCCCGGTACCGGTGGGGCAGTGGCTGCGCGACCGTTATGCCGGCCTCCTGGACGAGCTGGTGGTGGGCCCACGGGCCCTGGACCGCGGCCTGTTCAACGCAGCGATGCTCCGGCAACTGGTTACCGAGCACCGCAGCGGGACCTCCGACCACGGCGACCGGCTGTGGTTGCTCATGAATCTCGAGATGTGGCAGCGGCTATTCCTGGAGGGCGAAGCACCGGAAGCCGTGCTGGGCGACAGCCTTCAGGAAGCGGCGTTGAGCGCCGCGGCATGATGCGGATCCTCTGGGTCAAGGTCGGCGGGCTCTGGCCGCCCAACAGCGGAGGGCGGCTGCGCAGCCTCAACATCCTGACGGAGCTTGCGCGCACCCATGCGGTCAGTGTGCTCACCACGCACGGGCCCGGAGACGACCCCGCGGAACTTTATCGGCGCTTGAGCGGTTGCAAGCGGGTGTTTTCCTTCCCACACACGGTTCCCAAGTGGCATAGCTTCCGTTTCCCTTGGATGTTGCTCCGTTCCTGGTTCTCGCCGATGCCCGTGGACGTGTGGAAATACCGCGTGCCGGCGCTGCGGCGCGAGGTCGAGCGGCTGCTGGCGTCCGGACAAGTCGATCTATGCATCGCCGATTTTGCCTTCGCCGCGCCCAACGTTCCGCTGACGGGCGGCGTGCCGGTGGTGTTTTTCGCCCATAACGTGGAATACCTGATTCTGAAACGCCTCGCCGCGATGCAATCGCAGGTCTGGCGCCGCCTCCTGCTCGGGATCGAATGGCGCAAGATGCGCCGTTACGAGGCCAGGGTCTGCCGCGCGGCGCGGCTTACGGTCGCCGTGTCCCCCCAGGACCGGGAATTGCTCCACCGGGAGGCGCCGGAGGCCGCATTGCGCAGCGTTCCGACCGGGGTGGATGTGGATTACTTCAAGCCCGACGGCGCACCCGAGGCGCCTGGGGAGCTGGTGTTCACGGGTTCCATGGACTGGCACCCGAACGAGGACGCCGTCCGGCACTTCATCTCCGATATCCTTCCAACCGTGCGCCGGGAGGTTCCGGGTACGACGCTCACGGTAGTGGGGCGCAATCCGAGCGCGGCTCTGTGCGAAGCGGCCGTAAGCGCCGGCGTGCGAGTCACCGGCACGGTGGAAGACGTGCGCCCTTTCATCGATGCGGCGGCGGTCTACGTGGTGCCGCTGCGGGTCGGCGGCGGCACACGGCTCAAGGTGTTCGAGGCCCTGTCCATGGGCAAGGCCGTGGTCTCCACGGCGGTCGGCGTGGAAGGCCTGCCGCTCGAACCGGACCAGCACTACCTGCGGGCGGACGACCCCGCCGCGTTTGCCGCCGCCGTGGTGAGCCTGCTGCGTGATCCTGCGCGCCGCCGCGAGCTTGGCGAAGCGGGGCAGCGCCTTACCCGTGAGCGTTACGCGTGGAGCCAGGTGGCGCGCGAATTCGGCGCCTGCTGCGAGGCTGCCCTTGGCTAGCCTGCGTCACCGGCACGACCGGCCGCGTGTAGTACTCATGTGCCACGAGGGCGATCGTATCGACACGGAGGGGCTTACGGCCTGGCTCGCGAGCAGCATGCACCTCGTGGGCGTCATTCGCCTGCGTGAACCCCGACGGCGGATTTTCGAACGGATTGGGCGGGAGATCCGTCGCGTGGGCCTGCTGCGCTTTCTCGATGTGTTGGCTTTCCGCCTCTATTACCGCCTGTGGCAGGCGCGCCGTGATGAAGCCTGGATCGGGGCGGAAGTCGCCCGCCTGAAGAACCGATATCCCGTGGATCCCGCGGGCGTCATGACGCTCGTGACCCGGGAACCCAATGGCGAGGCGGTTAAGGCGTTCCTGAAATGGACGCGTCCACACGTCCTTCTGGCTCGTTGCAAGACCCTGCTCAAACCCGGGGTCTTCCGGTTGCCGAGCCGCGGTACCTACGTGCTGCACCCGGGCATCTGTCCTGAATACCGCAACGCCCACGGTTGTTTCTGGGCGCTCGTGAATCGCGACATGGAGCGCGTCGGCATGACCCTGCTGAAGATCGACGAGGGCGTGGATACGGGACCGGTGTTGCTGCAATCCTCCTACCGGTTCGATGAACTCCAGGAGTCCCACCTTGTCATGCAGTATCGGGTGGTATTGGAGAACCTGGACGTGGTGGCCGCGAAACTCACCGCCGCCTGGCGCGGGCGCGCCGAGCCGTTGCGCATCCGGCACCGGCGCTCGGCCGCCTGGGGCCAACCCTGGCTGAGCGCCTACCTGCGCTGGAAACGCGCCGCGCACCAGGAAGCGATGCGGTGAACAGGCTGCTGGCGCTCCTGTTCCACGACGTCTTCGTGGACGACCCGGGGGAGAGCGGTTTCGACGGCGCGGGGGCGGCGCGATACAAGCTACCGCTCGCGGATTTCGACGCCCAGCTCGCCGGACTCGAAGCGGCACTCCCGTGTCCTCCGGCGCTCCTCGCCGGCGCATATCGCGAGGGGCCGGGAACACCAGTGGCGATAACCGTGGATGACGGTGGTGTGTCGTATCACAGCCTCGTGGCGGACCGGCTCGAGGCGCGCGGTTGGCGCGGGCATTGCTTCGTCACCACCGGGTTCATCGGGCGGCGCGGATTCCTGCAAAAGCATCACCTGCGCGAGCTGCACGCGCGCGGCCACGGGATCGGAAGCCATTCGGTGAGCCATCCCGCCCGTTTCTCGGCCTGCGCCCCGCGTGTGATGTCGCGGGAATGGTCCGATAGCCGGCGCGCGCTGCAGGACATCCTGGGTGCGGACGTGACCATGGCCTCCGTCCCCGGAGGATATTTCTCGTCGCACGTGGCGCGTGCCGCGGCGGAAGCGGGTTTGAGCGTTCTGTTCACCTCCGAGCCCGAAACGCAGGTGCGGGAGATCGCAGGCTGCACGGTGCTCGGGCGCTTCACCGCGCGGCGCGGCTGCCCGGCGGATTATCCGGCGCGCCTCGTACGCGGGTCGCCCGCCGCCCGTTACGGGGCGTGGCTCGCATGGAACGCGAAGAAGGCGCTCAAAGCGGCGCTGGGCGATGCATACCCTGAAATCGCCGGTCGGGTCGCCCGGCTGGGCCGGCGGCCCTGAAACCCCTGTCGGGAGGCACAAGATCATGCGCATCAGCATATTCGGACTCGGTTACGTGGGCTGCGTGAGCGCCGCCCGGCTGGCGGAGGCAGGCCATCTGGTGGTGGGCGTGGACGTGAACGAGGAGAAGGTGGCGATGATAAACGCCGGAACTTCGCCCATCGTCGAGCCGGGGCTCGAGCCGCTTCTGGCTGCGACGGTCGCCATGGGACGCCTGCGTGCGACCGTTTCCAGCGTCGAGGCGATCGCGGCCTCGGACGTGGCGCTCGTCTGCGTCGGCACGCCGGGGCATCCAAATGGGCAGCTTAATGTCGAAGTCCTGGCCCAAGTATGCCGCGAAATCGGCCACGGTCTGCACGAGCACGACGGGAACTACACCGTGATCGTGCGCAGCACGGTGTTGCCAGGCACGGTGGAAAATGTGGTGATCCCGGCGTTGCTCGGAGGCATGCGACGCCGCTCTCGCGCCGGCCTCAAGGTCGTGGTGAACCCCGAGTTCATCCGCGAAGGTAGTGCGCTGCAGGACTTCCTGCAACCGCCGTTTACGCTGGTCGGGTGCGAGGACGCGGAGACCGCTGCGCGGGTGCAGGAACTCTATGCGAACGTGGAAGCGCCGTTCGTCCACACCTCAATCCGCACGGCGGAAATGATCAAGTACGTTGCGAATGCCTTCCATGCCCTCAAGGTCTGCTTCGCAAACGAGATCGGTGACGCCTGTTCTGGGTTTGGAGTGGATGCGCAGGAAGTGATGCGCATATTTCGCATGGACCACAAGCTCAACGTCTCCGAGGCCTACCTCAGGCCGGGGTTCGCCTTCGGCGGATCCTGCCTGCCGAAGGACGTACGCGCCCTGACCTATGCGGCACGGAATACCGACGTCGAGATGCCTTTGATCGGCAGCATCCTGCGATCCAACGATTCGCAGGTGCGCCGTGCCATCGACGCTGTGCTCGCCACCCGCAAGAAACGTATCGGCGTCATCGGCCTGTCATTCAAGCCCGGCACCGACGACCTCCGCGAAAGCCCCATGGTCTCCGTGGTCGAAGCGCTCATCGGCAAGGGTTGTGACGTGCGCATACTCGACCACAACGTCGCGGTGGCGCGGCTGATGGGCGCGAACCGGCGTTATATCGAGGAAGAAATACCGCACATCGCTTCCTTGATGTGCGCGGATGCCACCGATCTCCTGGCTCACGCCGAACTTCTGGTGGTGGGGAACGGCGGCCAAGAGACCGACGCCGCACTCGCCACCGCCCCGCCGGGCACCGCCGTCATAGACCTCACGCGCGGCATGGTCCAGTTGCCTCCCGCCGTGGAGGAGGAAAGCCAATGCACACTCTCGTCATCCGAGCCTTTTACACCTTCGTCCTCGCGTCCGGCGCTGTCAGTCCGGTCCTGATCACGCCCGGCTGCCACACCACGTCAGCGGAAGTCGAGACGCGCCATAATCCCGAGCCGCCCCGGCAGTACGTGGATACGCGCTATGTGGCCCCGACGGGCAGGACGCTGAACGTTGCCGCGGGCGGAGACTTCCAAGCCGCACTCGACCACGCCGCGCCGGGGGACCTCATCGTGCTGCAGGCCGGCGCGGTCTACACCGGCCCCTTTACCCTGCCGGCGAAACACGGCGATGGCTGGATCACAGTCCAGTCCAGTGCCATGTCCACCCTGCCACCCCCCGGCGGCCGGGTGACGCCCACCGATGCGCCCGCCATGCCCAAGCTCGAAGCGGCGTCCCAGTCGGTGATGCTGACCGCCAACGGCGCACACCACTACCGCTTCATCGGCCTGGAGATCCGCCCGGGCGCACCCGTCGCCATGTCCATGCGGCGCGCCCTCGGCTGGCTGCATGATCTGTGGCACGACGGCGGAGGAAGGGAGCCGGCCGGTTCCACGCCGGCGGTGGCGTTCCTGGAAAACCTCGTGAACCTGGGCAACGCGGACACCAACATCGCGACGCTGCCGCACCACATCATCTTTGATCGCTGCTACCTGCACGGGGATCCCGTGGTGGGTGCGCGGCGGGGCGTGGCCATGAACGGCGCGAACATCGCCGTCATTGATTCCTATCTCTCCGATTTCAAGGAGGCCGGTGAAGACAGCCAGGCGCTCTCGGCCTGGAACGGCCCCGGCCCGTTCAAGATCACGGATGACTACCTGGAAGCCGCGGGTGAGAACGTGATGTTCGGAGGGGAGGATCCGAGCATCCCGAATCTCGTGCCCTCCGACATCGAGGTGCGCGGCAACCATTTCAGCAAGCAGCTCGCCTGGAAGTCCGGAGATCCGGGTTACCAGGGCACCAATTGGACCATCAAGAACCTGTTCGAGCTCAAGAACGCCCAACGCGTGCTCGTGGAGGGCAACGTGTTCGAATACAACTGGGCGCAGTCCCAGGACGGTTTCTCCGTGCTTTTCACGGTGCGGGACCAAAACGGCAGCGCGCCCTGGTCCGTGGTGCAGGACGTCAGCTTCACCGACAACGTGATCCGGCATGTGGCGAATGGCGTCAACGTCCTCGGCTTTGACAACAATGCCCCCAGCCGGCAGACACAGCGCATCTTGATCGCCAACAACCTGTTCGACGACGTGGGCGGGGTGTGGGGGCAGGGGGTGCTGCTGGCGATGAACGACGGCACTCTGGATGTGCACGTGATGCACAATACCTCGCTGCAGACCGGCAGCATCGTCTTCAGCGACGGACATCCGCATTCCGGTTTCAGGTACGCCGACAACATCGCCCCGCACAACGCCTACGGCATCATCGGCACCAATACCGGGGTAGGCGACGCGACCTTGGAGGTGTATTTCCCGGACGCCGACGTCCATAAGAACGTCATCATCGGCGCGCCCGCAGCAGCCTATCCGTCCGGCAACTATTTTCCGAGGACCATCGCCGGCGTCAATTTCATCGATGCCGCCAGTGGAGATTACCGGCTCGCGCCAGGTAGCGACTTCCATTCAGCCGGCGACGATGGCAAGGACATCGGCGCCGATATCGATGAATTGTGTGCCGCCCTGAGGACCTACGGCGGCATATCGCTCGCGAACAACGTCCCCTCCTGTTTTGGCAAACATTGAGGTCGGGCGCGTCATGGTAGACATCACGGGTGCGTACGCGGTCTTCTGGACGTCGATCGCGTTCCTGCTCTACACGTACATCGGATATCCGCTGCTCATCCGCCTGTGGTCGTGGCTGAGCCCACGTCCACTGCGGACGAGCCCATTGCTGCCATGCATGACCCTGGTAGTCGTGGCACACAATGAGGCGCGGCGCATTCAGCAGCGCCTGGAGAATTTCCTGGACCTGGATTACCCCTGGGACCGCCTCGACCTGATCCTCGCTTCGGATGGTTCCACGGACACGACGGCGGAGCAAGCACGGAATTACCACTCCGAGTACGTCCAGGTGATCGAATTCAGTCAGCGGCGCGGCAAGAGCGCGGTGCTCAACGATGTAATTCCCCGGGCGAAGGGGGAGATCGTGGTGCTTGCCGACGTCAGGCAGCGGTTCGAGGCCAATGCCCTGCGCGCGCTTGCCGAGTGCTTTTCGGACTCGGAGGTGGGCGCCGTGAGCGGCGAACTGGTGCTCCTGGATGGGCCAGGCCGCTCGGAGGTCGGAAAGGGCGTCGACTTCTACTGGCGTTACGAGAAGTTCATGCGCTTGCACGAGAGCCGCGTCGATTCGTCGGTGGGTGTCACCGGCGCGATCTACGCCCTGCGCCGCTCGCTCTTTATGCCCATACCCGCGGTCACGATCCTGGATGACGTGCTGATTCCCATGGAGGTGGTCCGCCAGGGTTATCGCGTGCTGTTCGAGCCGCGTGCCCGCGCCTATGACTGGGTGACGGCGACGGCGCGCGAGGAATTCATGCGCAAGCTGCGCACCATCGCTGGCAATTTCCAGCTCCTTGTCCTGCGGCCTTGGCTCCTGAACCCGTTCAGCAATCGGCTGTGGGTCCAGACCGTCTCCCACAAGGCTTGCCGCCTACTGAGCCCTTTGGGCCTGGCTGCGGTCTTTGGCTCGAACCTGTTGCTTCTGGCTGACCCCGATTACACCGGCCTGTTCGCCGCCCAGGCGGCGTTCTATATCGCCGCCTTTCTCGGTTACTTGACGCGGGGTGCAGCGCGCCGTCCGTTCTTCCTCAACGTGCCCTACGCATTCTGCCTCTTGAACTGGGCGACGGTGGTGGCTTTCGTCCGCTTCTTGAACGGGCGGCAACAGGTTACCTGGGAGCGGAGGGCCGGCTGAGCGGTTGCAATATGGAGATGGGTGCATGTGCGGGATAGTGGCGGCGGTGGCGGGGCGCAATGTGGTGCCGTTATTGATCGAGGGCCTTCAGAGGCTCGAATACCGCGGCTACGACTCGGCTGGCATCGCCGTGCTGAATGGTGGCATCCGCCGCGTGCGCAGCGTAGGTCGCGTGGCGGAGATGCGAGACCGAGCGCGGACGGAGAAGCTAGCGGGACTGGCCGGCATCGGGCACACCCGCTGGGCCACCCACGGCGGCGTGACCGAGTCCAATGCCCACCCGCACATCTCCATGGGCGAGATCGCGGTGGTGCACAACGGCATCATCGAGAACCATGAGGAGCAGCGTGCGCGCCTCAAGGAATTGGGCTACACGTTCTCGTCCCAGACCGACACCGAGGTCATCGCCCACCTCATCCACTGGCACCTGAAGCAGCACGGCGACCTGTTCCGGGCCACCCGCGAGGCGGTACGTCAGCTCGTGGGGGCCTATGCCATCGGCGTGCTTTCCCTCAAGAACCCAGATGTGATCACCGGCGCCCGCATGGGCTGTCCGCTGCTGGTGGGACTCGGGGAAGGCGAGAACTTCCTGGCCTCGGACGTTTCGGCGGTACTCTCCGCCACCCGCCGGGTGATCTACCTGGAAGACGGGGACGTGGTGCAGCTGAGGGATTTGCGTGTGGCAGTCGTGGACCGCGCCGGCCGGCCGACGGAACGCCGGGTGCATGTGAGCGACGTGGCCCTGGCGGCCCTGGAACTGGGTTCCTACCGGCATTACATGCAGAAGGAGATCCACGAGCAGCCCGCCGCGCTCGCCGAGACCGCGAAGCCCGCGCTGGAAACCGGCTTCGCCCCGAGCCAGTTCGGCGCCGGCGCCGGGGAGCTCTTCGGCGACCTGGATTCGGTGCTGGTGCTCGCAGCGGGGACCAGCCATTACGCGGGGCTCACCGCGCGTTACTGGATCGAGGCACTGGCCGGTTTGCCGGTATCCGTGGAAATCGCAAGCGAATACCGCTACCGCCGGAGCGTGCCGAACCCCCGGCAGCTCGTGGTCACCGTCTCCCAGTCCGGCGAGACGCTGGACACCCTGGAAGCCCTGAAACACGCCAGGGCGCTCGGCCAGGAGCGCACCCTGTCCGTCTGCAACGTGCCGGAAAGCGCCATACCGCGGGCGTCGGCGCTCACCTTCCACACCCGGGCGGGGCCCGAGATCGGCGTCGCCTCCACCAAGGCCTTCACGACCCAGCTTGTCTCCCTGTTCATCCTGGCGGTGACTCTCGCGAAGACCCGCGGCCTGCTGGAATCGGCCGCTGAGCAAGCCTACGGCCTCTGCCTCCGGCAGCTGCCGGAGGCGGTGCAGCACGCGCTCAACCTCGAGCCTCAGATCAGCGCCTGGGCGCAGCGCTTCGCGGACCGCCAGCACGCGCTCTTCCTGGGCCGTGGCGTGCATTACCCCATCGCCCTCGAGGGGGCGCTCAAGCTCAAGGAAATCTCCTATGTGCACGCCGAGGCCTATCCCGCCGGCGAGTTGAAGCACGGCCCCCTGGCGCTCGTGGATCGGGAAATGCCGGTAGTGATCATCGCCCCTAACGACGCCCTCCTGGAGAAGCTGAAATCCAACATGCAGGAGGTCAGGGCCCGGGGCGGCGAACTCTTCGTGTTCGCCGACCAGGACAGCCGGTTCGCGGAGAGTGAAGGCGTGCACGTGATCCGCACGCCGCGGCACGCGGGCGTCCTTTCGCCCGTCGTACACGCCATCCCGGTGCAACTGCTTGCCTATCACACCGCCCTGAAGCGCGGCAACGACGTGGACAAGCCCCGCAACCTCGCCAAATCCGTCACCGTCGAATGAACTCTGATACCGGAGGAGCGCCCATGAAACAGGAATTGGATCTGAATATCGCTTCCAAGGCCCACCCTGCGCCAACGGCGCTGACGGCACCTGTCGAGCCTGTGACCCGGCCTTGGGGCAGCTGGACGGTGCTGTATGAGGCTGAGGGCGTCAAGGTGAAGCTCATCGAGGTGCACCCCGGGCACCGTCTCAGCCTCCAATACCACCGTCACCGCAGCGAATATTGGGTGTGCGTGGCGGGCAGGGCGGACGCCGTGATCGGCGGCTGTGCCGTCGAGCTCGGCCTGCATGACTCGGCGTTCATCCCGGCGGGGGATGCTCACCGCCTGGGGAATTCCGGGCCGGTCCCCGTATGCATCGTCGAGGTGCAGAAGGGCGACGTCCTCAGCGAAGACGATATCGTGCGTCTGGAGGACGATTATCACCGCGAGACCAAGGTCAGCGGACGCTGAAAGGGTTACCGCCTCTCCTTCCTGCATTCCGTTCCCCTAGTTCTTCGCCCATCGGCGCGCCTTCCTGCGCACGTTGAGCCGTGGATGCCTGTCACCGGCGTCCTGCTTGCCGCCGTCGCGGCTCAGTTTTTCCGTTCAGCATGAGGTACCTGCCATGAAATGTCTGATCACAGGCGGAGCCGGCTTCATCGGCTCGCATCTGGCACGCGCGCTGTTGCACCAGAGCCATGATGTATGGGTCTTGGACGACTTTTCCACGGGCAAGCGCGACAATGTCGCGAGCCTGCCGGTGGAGCTCCTGGAGGGGGATGTCCGTGACCCGGGGTGCGTCTGGCGCGCGGTGGAGGGCATGGACCATGTCTTCCACCTGGCGGCGCTTGCTTCCGTAGGGAGATCGCTCCGCGATCCCCTTGCCACCCACGCGGTCAACGAGACCGGGACCCTCAATGTGCTGGATGCGAGCCGCCGGGCCGGCGTCAAGCGCGTTGTCTATGCCGCATCCTCGTCAGCCTACGGCAACCTGGCGACGCTGCCGAAGTGCGAGGACGCTAAGCCGGCGCCTGCGTCGCCCTATGCGGTCTCGAAACTCACCGGCGAGCACTATTGCCGCGTCTACTGGGAAGCCTTCGGTCTCGAGACCGCCTGTGTTCGTTACTTCAACGTGTTCGGGCCGCGCCAGGATCCGAAGTCGGAATACGCGGCGGTCATACCGCGGTTCATCGACGCCGGCTTGAAAGGCCTGGCTCCGGTCATCTACGGCGACGGCACCCAGTCCCGGGATTTCACCTATGTCGCGAACGCAGTGGACGCGACCATCGCAGCCGCGACCGCGCCGCGGGCCGCGGGTGAGGTCATCAACGTGGCCTGCGGCGAGCGCCGCAGCCTGCTGGACCTGGTGGAGGCGCTTGAGGACTTCCTCGGCGAGCAGCTCAAGCCCCATTTCGAGCCGTCGCGCACCGGCGACGTGAAACACTCCCAGGCCGATATCGGCAAGGCGCGGGAGCTACTCGGCTATGCGCCGCGGGTGGGTTTCAAGGAAGGTTTGAAGGAGACGGTCGACTGGTACCGCAAGTGGTTCGCCCTGGAGCGTTTCCAGGAGCGTACGGCCCATGTGGAAAAAAACCGGGACCTTGCCGCCCATCCGTAACCCGAGGGTTACTGCAGACGGCAAGGTCCCGCGGAAAATAGCCCAGTCTACTGGGTCTTGATCACGGCGCTCGTGATGGTGCCGTTGATGTTACAGATCACCGCCGAGGCTATCAGGGCCGAAGATGGAGCAGTGTTGCTGGTGTAGAACACAGTCCCATTTTTGTAGTAGTTGACCACGCCGGCGCCCACGGCGATGCGGAACACGTCGCCGGAGGAGAAGCTCACGTCAGTCTTGTAGATACCGCCCTCGTAGACCGCCGCATCGCCGCTCTGCAGCCGGATGGCGTAGCCGATGTTGCTTGAGCCGGGGCCGGAGCTGGTGCTCGTGAGGCCCGCATAGCGCAGCGTGTTGGTCTCGGAGGCGGTGAACTCGAAGTAGCCGCTCGCGCCCAGGGCGATCTGCTGCTGGGAATTGGCGGTGGCGTCCTCGCAACCGTCACAGCCGCCGGTCTTCGTCAGGCTGCCGCCGTTCGCCGTCAGGTTCACCAGGTTGGTCCAGGCCACCGGCATCACCAGCGGGAAGCTCGCATAGAGGGCGGCGACCTGGGACGCTGAGAGGGCGCTGTTGTACAGGCGCACCTCGTCCAGGGTGGCGGCGAGATACGGCGAGCTGACCCCGGGATAGCGGGCCATGCTGAGGGCCGCACCGGAGGTGGTGGCGCCTGCCACGCCTGTCCAGGCGCGGCTCGCCTTGAGGACGCCGTCCACGTAGAGCTTGCCGCCGGCGGAATTCACGGTGTAGGTCACCATGTGCCACTGGTTGTCCGCGTAGCCCGACGTGTTCAGGGTGCACCCGCTGCCGTCCCAGACGTAGTCGGCGCTGTCACGGAAGTACCAGGCGCACAGGTTGCCGTTGCTCATGAACACCTGATAGCCGTTCATGGAGCTGACGTTGTATTTGTTCACGAGCCCGTGCAGGCCGCTGGTGGACGAGGTTTTGAACCACGCGGACACGGTGAGCGGATACAGGTTCAGGCCTTTGCTCGCCGCCGTCACGTACTGGTTCGTGCCGTTGAACGCGAGACCGTTACCTGCGACGCCGGCGGTCCAGGCCGGGCCGTTGACCAGGGTACCGGTGTGATCGTTACCCGAGCTGTCGATGGCGGTGGTGCCACTGGTGGCGTTCAGGTGCCAGTTGGCGGTGGTCGAGGGCAGGGTCGTGCTGCCGCCCGCCTGGGTGGTGAACGTGTAGTCCGCGGACACCGACTGCTGGCCTGACGAGTTCGCCGAAATCACCTGGTAGTGGTACGTGGTGCTCGCGGCGAGGCCCGAGAGGCTCATGGAGTGCGAGGTCACCATGCTTGTGTTGAGCGTGGTGGTGGTGCCGTAGGCCGTGGTGGTGCCGAAGGCCACCTGCGAATTGCTGGCCTGATCGGTGGTCCAGCTGACGCTCGCGCTTGACGAGCCGGTGACGGAGGAAGCGACGCTCGAGATCGTCGGCGGGAACACCGGCAGCACCGTCGTCACGGACACCGACGAGGAGGTCGCGGTGTTCCCGGAGGTGTCGGTCGCCACCGCGGTCAGGGTGTGCGTGCCCGCGGCCACGGCGGTGGTATCCCAAGAGAGGCTGTAAGGCGCCTGGGTGAGGGCGGAGCCGAGGTTGGCGCCGTCCAGCTTGAACTGCACGCTCGCCACGCCGATATTGTCGGATGCGTTCGCGGAAACCGTGACGCTGCCGGTCAGGGACGCGCCTGCCGCCGGACTGGAGATGGAAACGGTCGGAGGCGTGGTGTCAGTGGTGCCGCCGCTCGTGCCGCCGGTGCCGCTGGAGCCGGTCAGGAGTTGGTATGGGACCTTCACGATGAAGGCATCCATCCGGCTGCCGCCCATGTTGCTGACCCAGAAGAAGTACTGGCCGGTGGGGTCCAGGTTGCCCTTGGGATCCTGGCCGTAGGCCACGCAGCTCGGGCAGGTGGCGCTGCCGCCGCTGGCGCTCATGTCCGTCATGACCGGAGCAACGATCAGAGCCTGCTCCGACGAAGCCGGGACTGCCGGGTTGAGCAGGAAACAGATGATGTCATTGGACTGGGGCACAATGGTCGTGTTCACCGCGCCGCCGCAGGCGTACTGCTGGCTCACGGGCGCGGAAGTGTTCGCGTTCTCATAGCTGATGTGCGAGGGGTTGAACGCGCTCCAGCTCAGGTTGTGGTAAACAAGGCCGCCTTGGGCGAAGCCCAGGTTCGTGGCGCCGCCTTGTCCCTGCGCGGTCGGAAACGGTGAGGACAGGTCCCACAAGCGCCAGGCATTGGCGTAGTTGTTCCAGTTGTCCACCGCCACCATGGTGCCGTAGCCGAGGTCGGAATGGCCGCCGGCGCCGGCTTGGTCGTAGAGCACCTTTTCGGTGCCGGCCTGCAGGTCCTCGATCACGTCGTCCTCGTCGCAACTCGAGCAGGGATCGCTGGGCAGCTTTTCCTTGATCTCGAGGTAGCGGCCGCTCTTGTCGATCTGGCATTCGTCGAAGTGGCCCTGGACGGCGAAGTAGAAGAACTGATTCGTGCTCGCCTTGTAGGCGATGCAGGCCGTGGGCTGCCAGGTGCTGGCGTCCTCCAGGGTCGCGGAGTGCACGTCATCGTTGTTGCTGGAGTTGGTCTGCCGGATGACCGTGTTCGGGTATTGGCTGGTTGAATCGAACACGGTCTCGAAAGTGTGCGCCAGCACGTCGTAGCGCAACAGCTTCGAGCCGTCCTGCATGTAGATCTTGGTGGGCATGCCGTAGCTGAAGTACCAGCCCTCGCCGCTGTTCCAGCTGTACGAGCTGGAAGAGTCGAACAGCGGGCCCACCTCGGTCAGCTGCCCGGTGCTCTTGTCGTAGCTGAATAGTGTCGGGCCCTGGCCGCCGCGGTTGCGGTCCAGGCCGATGAAGATGTACATGGTGTTGCTGCCCGCGCTGTTGCTCATGTTGCGCCAGTACGAGTAGATCATGTCCACGCAATCCTGCCCGCCACAGTCGCTCGAGTTGGTGACGCGGATGCCCTGGGTGTTGTAGGGCGCCGGGAAGGTGAATGCGCCGCGCTGCGGCAGGAAACCGTTGATCGTGCTTTGGCTCAGCAGGCCGCGGACCACGGAGGTCTCGTCGCTTTCCAGGAAGCCGCCTGTGGCGGTATCCGCGCAGACCGCTCTCGCGGCGAACAGCGATGCAAGCGCCAGGGCGCCGATTGCGATAAGCCGGCTGAACCGGCGGAAGGGGCTGATACACGTTGTCATGCTCGTAACCTCAGTGGCATTGCTCGGGTGCTCTTGCGAGCGCGCTTGCCGGAGGTCACTGGGCATGAAGGCGTGTTGCGTCGCCCTGCGGATCCAGTGCCGTTATGTCACAACGTGAATCGGGGCGGTTGCCCGTATATCCCGCATCATGACGTTCGGGTGCTTTCCTTCGGGTAGAGACCCTGCGGTAGACACCTTACCGGCACGTGCAGATATACCTGCCGTGTGTAACGGAACTCTAAAAAAAACCCCAACTGTTAGTAAACGAAATAGATAGTGTGAGCCGCATCACACAAAGCGTGCGTTGCGTTCTGTTAGCGACTCAGGGTTTCCCTGAGTGACAGCGAGGTGGTTTTGTGCAGGGAGAGTTTTAAGGGGTGATGAGCTGGCGGCGGATGGCGTAGCGGATCAGTTCGGCGGCCCGGTGCAGATGCAGCTTGTGCATGATGCGGCTGCGATGGGATTCCACGGTCTTGGCGCTCAGGCCGAGTTCCTTCGCGATCGCCCGCGTGGTGTTGCCGGTGGCGATCATCCGCAGGACCTGCCGTTCCCGCTCGGTCAGCGGGTCGGACTCGCGGCCCATGTGCGTGATGTAGCTCTCGATGGCCATGGGCGGTAGCCGCGCACTGAAATGGATGGCCCCTCCCGCGACTTCCCGCACCGTCCCCACCAGCTCCTCGGCGGTCTGCGACTTGTAGATATAACCGTGCATGCCGGCGCGCAGGGCCTCGATGGCGTTGGCATTGTCCTCCTGGGCGGTCAGCAGGATCGTCTGGGCCCCGGGCACCGCTTTCTGCATGGCGCGGGCGGTGTCGATGCCGTTCATGTCCGGCATGCTGTAGTCGAGGATGACCACGTCCGGATGCAGCGATTGCGCCAGTCCCACCGCCTCCTGTCCCCCGGAGGCTTGACCCACCACTTCGAACCCCTCCCGTTCCAACAGCATGCACAGGCACTGGCGGAATATGCTGTGATCGTCCGCCAATAGGATCCGTACCGGTTGTTGCCCGACCGGTGCCGGGATCTGCAAGGCGCTGTTCATGTGTGGTTCCATCCTGGAGGGCATCGTTTAGGCCTTGATGAAACCCCTGCGCACGGCGTAGCGGACCAGGCTCGCGGTCTCGTGGATCTCGAGTTTCTGCATGATGCGGGTGCGGTGGGAGTCCGCGGTCTTGACGCTCAGGCCCAGGATCTCCGCGATCTGCTTGGTGGTCTTCCCCTCGGCGATGAGCTGCAGCACCTGGCGCTCGCGGTCGGTAAGGGGGTCGGGCGGCAGCTCGGATTTGCCCATGTAGGCATCCACTACCGTCTTGGAGATGCCCGGGCTGAGGTACACCGCCCCGCGCGATACCTCGCGAATGGCGGCCACCAGGTCGGCTGCCGCCTGGGCCTTGAGCACGTAGCCACGGATGCCGGCCCGCAGGGCCTCCAGCACGTAGGCCTCCTCCTCGTACATGGTGAGCACCACCACCTGGGTGCCGGGGCTCTGCTTGAGGATCTGGCGGGCGGCGTCGATGCCGTTCAGGAGCGGCATGCCGATGTCCAATACCGCCACGTCGGGGCTGAGTTGGCGCCCGAGGCGCACTGCCTCGTGGCCGTCCTTGGCTTCCGCCACCACGTCGAAGCCCTCGCGTTCCAACAGGGCCTTGAGCCCCTGCTGGAACATCGGGTGATCGTCAGCCAACAAGATGCGCTGCATCCGTCTGGTCTCCTGCGGAGAAAAGGCGACTCCGCGTGAAAACGATACGCGCTTCGGAAAACTATGGGGTAATGCCCCCATGCGAGGAATCGAGTAAATACCTGCAAATCGTGAATCAAGCACCTTAGTTCGGCGTGTTAATACGCGTATTTCCGGCGGGGCGGAACCTTAGAGTCCATCGGGAGAATACCCGTACGGGAACAGCGGTGATCAATGCAGGCTGGGATAGGACTCTCCGGGTGTGGCCGGATAGCCCGCGGCCGTGTCGAGCAGCTCCACGGCGGCACTCAAGTCCGCCGCGATCGTTACGCCCTTCAGGCTGAGTGCGAGGCCGCGGATGGCCATGGAGATCGCGATCGCGGGCCGTATTCCGGTAATCACCGTGGTCACGGAATAGAGTCGCAGCGTCTCGCACAGACGCCTCAGGTTGTGCACCGAGAAGGAATCCACCACGTCCAACCCCGACAGGTCCAATACCGCGCCGTTCGAGTGGTAGCTCATGATCAACTCTGCGACTTGCCCCCCTAGGGCGGAAAATTCCGCGTCGGTGAGGGGCGTCTGGATGGAGACGATCAGGTAATTATGTTGCTTCAGGAAGACGCAGTGGCTGTGAGGGGTCTGCACCGGTTTGGACCATGTTGCGGGAGCCGCTTTCTCTAGGACCCGGGATCGGGTACTTAACTTATAAATATCGGCCGCGCGACAGGCAATCCGGAATATTACGGTGTACGTATGGGGGTTGGGACCCGGTGAAGGTAAACCGGACATATTGTTCGTATGGGGGCCGGCAAGCTCATGGCTTGATGAACCCCCGGCGGATCGCATAGCGGACCAAGCTCGCGGTCTCGTGGATTTCCAGCTTCTGCATGATGCGGGTGCGGTGTGAGTCCGCGGTCTTGACGCTCAGGCCCAGGATGTCGGCGACCGCCTTCGTGGTCTTGCCTTCCGCCACCAATTGCAGCACCTGGCGCTCGCGGTCGGTGAGGGGGTCGAGCGGCAGCTCGGATTTGCCCATGTAGGCGTCCACCACCGTCTTGGAGACGCCCGGGCTGAGGTACACCGCCCCGCGCGATACCTCGCGGATGGCGGCCACCAGGTCCGCCGCCGCCTGGG
Source organism: Bacillota bacterium (assembly GCA_050261675.1). Lineage (GTDB taxonomy): Bacteria > Pseudomonadota > Gammaproteobacteria > Natronospirales > REEB76 > DASUBN01. The sequence goes on along the minus strand of JBLNDO010000023.1, from coordinate 90,713 downwards.
CCTTGAGCACGTAGCCGCGGATGCCGGCCCGCAGGGCTTCCAGCACGTAGGCATCCTCCTCGTACATGGTGAGCACTACCACCTGGGTGCCGGGGCTCTGCTTGAGGATCTGGCGGGCGGCGTCGATGCCGTTCAGGAGCGGCATGCCGATGTCGAGCACCGCCACATCGGGGCTGAGTTGGCGGCTGAGGCGCACCGCCTCGTGGCCGTCCTTGGTTTCCGCCACTACATCGAAGCCCTCGCGTTCCAATAGGGCCTTCAGGCCCTGTTGGAACACGAAGTGGTCGTCGGCTAGTAGTATGGTTTGCGTCATCATACGTTGCCTCCAAGTGGGATGCCGATGTAAAGCTCCGTGCCTGCGCCGGGCATGGAGGTCACGTTGAAGTTGCCGTGCAGGCTGCCGATGCGCTCCTGTATGCCTAGCAGGCCCAGCCCCCGGGGGCGCACGTCGGCGCCTTCGGTAGCGGGTGTAAAACCGACGCCGTCGTCCCGCACGGTGCAATAGACGGTTCCCTTGTTGGTCCATACCCGTATCCAGGCGCAACGGGCATTGGCATGGCGAACCACGTTGGTGAGTGCCTCCTGCACGGCGCGGTAGAGCGCGGTTTCGATGCCCTGGGGCAGTCGGCCATCGACCGTGACGCCGTTCTCCAGTTCGACCTGGAGATTGTTCCGTTTGCGGAAGCCGTCGGCCAGGAACTGGAGCGCCGGCAACAGGCCCAATTGGTCCAATATGGGCGGACGCAGCTCGTGGGAGAGCCGCCGCAGCTGCTCGCGCACCTGGTCGAGGTGGGAGGTGATGCGCTCCACGTGGGAGCGGATCTGCGCCGGGGGCGTCTCGCGGAGTATCTCGGCGAGCTCGAGGTATACCGAGGCGAGCAGCTGCGCCGCCTCGTCGTGCAGGATGTGGGCGATGCGTTTCGCTTCCTCTTCCAGGATGGCGTTCAGGCGGCGCAGCGCGGCGTTAGATTCCCGGTTGCCGACCTGCATCATCTCGAAGGGCGCCATGCTTTCCAGCAGGAAGTGGTGGGCGTCGCGAAAGCGGCGCAGGGCGTCTCCATTCGCATCCTTGAGCATGCTGGCCGTCGCCTCCTGGTGGATGTTCACCAGGCCGAGCAAGCCGATGCCGGAATCCAGCGCCTGCCGTCCCAGCTCATAGGCCTGGTGGAGCGGAGCTTCGCCGCCGTTCGCCAGGTATTGCTTGAGTGCCTGCCTGTACATTCCTGCGAGATCGAGGGAGGCTGGGTCGCGCATCCCATTTCAACCGAGGTACCTGACGACGAGCGCCAGGGCGTCGTCGTTCTTCTTGCAATAACGGGTGACGATGCGCTCGGCGATCTCCTGGGTGCTGTCGCCGGTATGCACGCCTTCGACGAAGTCGGGATCGATGCCGTCGGTGGCGAATATCACCATGTCGCCGCGCTGCACGCGCGTGACCGAGGTCTGCAAGCGGGGGAGTTTCTGGCCAACGACCCCTGGGCGCAGCAACAGGCCCTGCTGCGCATAGCCCGGGTTCGTGGTCCTGAGCAGGATACGGCCCTCCACGTTGCCGATCCCGAGCCAGGTGAGCGTGTCTTCGCGCGTGTCAAACGCCGCCAGATTCATCACCGCGCCGCGGGTGCCGACGAGCGCCGCATGGCAGCGCTTCACCAGCGCGATGAGCGAATCGCCTTCCGCGTACTGTTCTATGTTCACCACGGCCCGCTGCGCCGCGGCCGCGGCTTCGCTGCCGTGTCCCAGCCCGTCGATGACCGCGACTAACGCGCCGTGGGGCAGGTGCAGGATGACGTGCCGGTCTCCCGACTCGCTTTGGCCCGGCAGGGTGAAGACCGCCGAGGCGGATTCGATGACTTTTTTGTCGATCACTGCAGCCATTTCTTCGCCGTGACCGTGGTTCCCTTTCCGGCCCCCGTCTCGATGTAGAACTCGTCCACCATGCGGCGCACGCCGCAGAGCCCGAGTCCCAGCCCGCCGGAGGTCGAATAACCACCCACCAATGCCCGCTGTACGTCGGGAATGCCAGGCCCCTGGTCGCGGCTGACGATCGTGATGCCGCGGTGGCTGGCGCTGTTGGTGGCTTTCTCGAGGATGATCTCGCCGGTCTCGGCATAAAGCACGATGTTGCGCGCCAGCTCGGAGATGATGGTGGCGATCAGCGTGGATTCGGTTTCCGTGAAGCCGGAATTTAGCGCAAGTTGCCGCCCATGCTGGCGCGCGGTAACGATGTCCGCCACGGCCCGTATGGGGATCGTGATCCTGCCTTGTTGCTGTTCCGCCGCCTTCCCTGCGTCCGGGGGAGGGGGGTCGGGTCGCTCGATCATTTATTGCTCATCGCACCGGCACTCACGCGCTTCGGCCGCGCGTCGAGGTATGCCAGGCCTTCCTCCAGGTCGAGTGCGGTGGGGACACCCTCGAGGCTCAACCCGAGCTGCACCATGGAGAATGCGACTTCGGGCTGGATGCCTACGATGACGGTGTCGGCGCCGCGCAGCCGGATCATGTGCGCCATGTCGCGCAGTGTTCGCACCGAAAAGGAATCCATGACGTCGAGGCCGGTCACGTCGAGGATCACGCCCACAGACCGGTATCGCCCCACCTGGGCGACCAACCGGTCGCGGAGGTTGACGAGGTCCTGGTCGGTCAGGACCGCCTGTACAGACGCAATCAGGTAATTGCGCTGTTTTAGTATAGGGACTTCCATGGCGGTCCTTTATTCGGCGGCTTCGACGCTCGGTACGACTTTGTAACCCAGGAGTTTTTCCGCTTCCTCGATGCCGCCTTGCAGGTCGCCCACCGTGGCCATCTTGCCGAGGTCGACGCCGATGGTCACGAGTGTCTGGGCGAGTTCCGGCGCGAGGCCGGTGACGATCACGTCGGCGCCGACCAGGCGGGCGGCTTCCACCGTCTGCACCAAGTGGTTGGCGACGGCGGCGTCCACCGCCGGCACACCCGTCAGGTCCATCACCACCACCCGGGCGCGGTTGATGCGAATGCCCCGCAACAGCTGCTCGGTCAATTGCCGCGCGCGTTGTGGGTCGAGGATGCCGATGATCGGCAGGATCAACAGGCGCTCGCGCACCGCGAGCACTGGCGTGGACAGCTCGCGTATGGCTTCCTGTTGCTGGCGGATGATGCGCTCGCGCTCCTGCACGAAGCCCACCGCCACCGTGGTGGCGATGCGGTTCGCCGCGGGTTCGTAGGCATCCAGCACCCGCGTCAGGATCTGCTGGTTCTGGCCGTACTTGGAAAACAGCGAGCGGGCCAGCACGTCGCGCAGCAGCAGCACGATACCCACCACTTCGTGGGTCTCGACGCCGCGGGGGATGATGCGCTCGGAGAGGTCTCGGGCGTAGGCTTCGAGGGCTTCGATGGAGCCCGTCTCCAGGGCGCCGAGGTAGTTGTCGTACACGGAACTTGCTTCCGCCATGATTTCCTCGTTGGTCATGGCGGTGAGGAACCGCGAACCCATGATGCGGCTCGCCCATACCTCGCGCAGTTGCGTGCGGTTCTGGCGCAGGTGGGCCACCAGCTCCCTCAGTACCTCGACATGGGATTCGTCGTTGGGTGCACCGGCCGGTGCCCCTCTCTCGGGCTGCAGGTCCCGGTCGCGGCCTTTGGTGTTTTTGTCGCTCATCGTGCTGCTCCTCGTTCGTCTCCCCGGCGGGCGGGTGCGTCAATGGCAATTGGGTTCAAGGGGCGAACCCGGTGGCGGTCATTGGGTGGTGCAGGCGGCGGACATTGCGTCATTGCCGTTTCCCCGCAGCCGCGCAGACCCCAGGGCATCAAAACGCGACAAGCAGTATCCGCAATGATAGTTCACATGCCCGGCGCCTGCCCCGTCATATGTCAATAGACAATAGTCGGGCGTGTACCCGAGTTAAGTAAACTCTACGGGGGCCCGGGGCCGCATAGGTATCGGGTAAATACCCGAAAATGGCGCACATAAAGACCCCACGTCTCCGACGTGGACTTAAAGGATCATCACGGCGAGTGATAACTCGTTATCCAGTCCGGAAGGATGTCGAAGCGGAAGCCGACGTTGCGAACGGTGATGATGTACTGGCCCGCGCTGCCCAGTTTTCGCCGCAGCCGGCCGATGTGGACGTCCACGGTGCGGGTATCGAGCCCGTGGATGGTGGCGTGGGACCAGGCCTTCTGGAGCAGGAAATCGCGGGTAAGGGCGCGGCCCTTCGCCTCCAGCAGCACCTGCAGCAGGCGGAATTCCTTCTTGGTGAGTTCCAGGGGCTGTCCGCCGATGCTCACGGTCCAGCGGTCCAGGTCCATCTCGATGGGGCCCGCGCGCAGGCGGTTGCTCGGGAGATCTGGCAGGGCGCGCCGGGTCACCGCCTTGATGTGAGCGACCAGCACGTCCACCTGCACCGGCCGTGTGACGCAGTCGTCCGCGCCGGTTTCCAATGCCTCGACCTTCTCGGTGTTGTTGTCCGCCGAGGTGACCATGATGATGGGAATTTCCGCGGTGTTGGGATCCTCGCGCAGTTTGCGGCATGCATCGATCCCACCCCCGGGGAGGGCCGCATCCAAAATCACCAGATCGGGTTTCTCTTCCTTGACGGTATTCAGCATCTCGCCGTTGTCGTGCGCGGTGACGGTGTCGAAGTTCAACTGCTTGAGCGCCGAGCTTTCGACGCTCGTCAGCGCGTCGTCATCGGTGGCGATCAGGGCTTTGAACGTCGCTGGCAACGTGCGGGATAGGCTTTGAGGGTCCACTTCGCTCTCCGGGCCCGGGGTTGGCGACGGAGCGGCCAGGAACCGGTGGCGCCGGGTTCCGTGCAATAACCCTGAGGATAGTTCAGCGGGATAATTCCGAGGAATCGGGTGAACCCCGGAATCGCTTGCCGGTAATGACCTGATATACGCGCCTCAAGGCGTCACATCGAAGGCATCTACCACGACGTAGGCGGTATCGCCTTGACGGTCGTATTGGCCTGTCACGGTGATGACGAGGGTATGGGTGCCCTCAAGAAGGTTGCTGGCGGTAAACATGGGTGCCTGGGGCTCCGTCGTCGCGGAATAACCGTCCACCTGTGTCGCGGGGCCGCCATCCACCGACACGTCGGCATAGCCCGAGGCGCAGGTACACTTGTAGCCAATCCAGGTGACGCCGGTGCCCTTGAAGGTCAGGGTTACGGTGGCGTTGGCCTGGTTGGATTCGGCGGCTGTGCCGCCGCTCACCGTAGGATCGCTGGCGGTAACCCAAACGCCGGTGTAGGCCACCGCCGGGTTGTCCTGTTCGATGCGCGTCACGCTGTTGTTCACGGTGACGGTCACGGGTTGGGAGGTGCCGATGTTACCGGCGGCATCCCGCGCCACCGCGACTAGGGTGTGGGAACCATTGGACACGGCAGTAGTGCTCCAGGAGATGGAATAGGGGGCCGTGGTGTCGGGCGCCCCCAGCGGGGCGTTATCCAACTCGAACTGAACGCTCGTCACCCCAACGTTGTCCGAGGCGTTCGCCGATACGGTCACGGTTCCCGAGATGGTGCGGCCGTCGGTTGGCGCGGTGAGGGTGGCGGTGGGTGGAGTGGTATCGGTGGAAATCGGGAGCACGTCGAAGGCGTCCACCCAGACGCCTTGCAGTTGGCCGGGAGGTGCGCTCTGTATCTTCTTCACCTGGATGGTGAGCGTATGGCTCGCTTGGGTGAGGCCGCTTGCGACGTAAAGTACCGCCTGGCTCGTGGTCTGTTTGGAGGCGGTATTGACGTCGGCCACGTGGATGCCGTCCAGGAACACCTGAGCCTGGCCCGTGTGGGGACCGCGTTCTCCGATCCACTGCACGGCGGTACCGCTGAAGCTCAACTGCGCTGTGGCTCCCACCTGGGTTGAGTACGTCGCGGTGCCCCCACTGTAGCTGCTGTCCGCGGCGCTCTGCCAGGTGCCTGAATACTGGACGGCGGCATCGGTTTCCTCGACACGGGTATAGCCTGGCGGCGGCGGAGCGGCGATGGCTCCGGTTGCCATAACCCATATAAACGCAAACGCCATGCGTCGCCGCTGGTGCCACTTACTATATGTGATTTCCATCCCGCGCTCCTAAATGCGCTCTCTTAAGGAGCGCGCACGCATTAGAGCCCATTACAGGGGCATTCCAACCTATGAGTTGGAATCGTTTTCGGTTTACAAAACCGACTCATCAAAGTCATATAAAATTTACATCCAAACCATTTGCAAACACGCAGGTGATTCCGTGAATCACCCGATGGATAAGCCTGAGGCAATGCAAATTTATGGGGGTTTTGATACACGAATCGGGGGGATCTAAGCGGGGGTCAATGATTTACCTGCGGTGATTTTCACGCAGGCACAAGCAGCTCGGTGCTATTCGCCTCGAACATTGCCCAAAGCGAATAACGCCTCGCCTTTATTTAAATTGTGATCGATGGTCCGCTAATCGACGACATCGAAAGCATCGATCATGACATAGGCCGTCTGACCGCGCGGATCGAATTTGCCGGTCACTTCAATGGTCAGGATGTGCACGCCCGGCGTGAGATTGCTCGCCGTAAACACGGGCACCTGGGCCTGGGGCGTGGGCGAATAAGTATCCACGCTGGCGGCAAACTTGCCATCGATATACACGTTTGAGATACCCGCTTCGCAGGCACAGGTGTAACTGATCCAGGTGACGCCGGTGCCGGTGAATACCAGCGAGGCCGTGGATCCGACGGTATTGGATTCATGCCCGGAGCCGCCGCTCAGTTCGGACGAACTGGCGGTGTACCAGATGCCCCCGTAGACGATGGATATATCCCCGTCTTCGACGCGACTGCCGGCAGCTTGGGCATCGGTGCCTAGGCAGAGCAACAGAGTGACCGTTGAAATCATTCCCGCCAGGCTGTTTCGTATGCTGCGAGCGGTGATTCTTTTCATGAGCTGCTCCTTTGCTGGCTTACTGTTTCAATCCGTGACGTCGAAGGCGTCCACCACCACGTAGGCCGTGCTGCCGTTACGGTCGAAGGTGCCGGTGACAGTGATCTTCAGGGTGTGGGTACCCTTCGGCAGATTGCTCACGCTGAACACTTTCGCCTGTGGCTCGGTGGTCGCCGAATAATTGTCCACCTGGGTAGGCGCGCCGCCATCCACCGATACGTCCGCGATGCCGGCTGCGCAGCCGCACTTGTAGCCGATCCAGGTGACGCCCGTGCCGCTGAATGTCAGCGTCGCCGTGGCGTTCGCCTGGTTCGATTCCGTGGCGGTGCCGCCGCTGACGCTCGAGTCGCTGGCGGTGACCCAGGTGCCCGTGTACGCCACCGCCGGATTGTCCTGTTCGATGCGGGTGGTGGTTCCCCCGCCGCCGCTGTTGGACACCGTCACGCTTACCGGCGAGGAGGTGGTATGGTTGCCGGCGGCGTCGCGGGCAACCGCCGTGAGTGTGTGGCCGCCGTTGCTGGCGCTCGTGGTATTCCATGAGACCGAATAGGGCGCGGTGGTGTCCTCGGCGCCCAGGGCCGCGCCGTCCAACATGAACTGCACCCCCGCGACCCCCACATTGTCGGAGGCGGTGGCCGAGACGGTCACAGTGCCCGTGACGGTGGAGCCGCTGGCGGGTGCCGTGATGCTCACCGTGGGCGGCGTGGTGTCGCCGCTGCTGTTGGAGACCGTGACGGTCACGGACGTGGCGGTGGTCTTGTTGCCGGCGGCGTCCCGGGCCACGGCGGTCAGGCTGTGGCTGCCGTTGCTGGCGCCGGCGCTGTTCCAGGTGATGGAATAGGGCGCGCTGGTGTCCTCAGGTCCCAGGTTTGCGCCGTCCAGTTTGAACTGCACACCTACCACGCCCACGTTGTCCGAGGCGTTGGCGGACACGGTGACGTTGCCGGAGACCGTGGCGCCGTTCGCCGGAGCAGTCATGGAGACCGTGGGCGGCGTGGTGTCAGGCGGCGGCTGGCTCTGGTTGCTGACGGTGACATTCACCGGCGTCGCGGTCGTGTGGTTACCGGCCGCATCCCGGGCCACGGCGGTCAGGCTGTGGCTGCCGTTGGCGACGCTGGTGCTGTTCCAGGAGATGGAGTAAGGCGCGCTCGTGACTTCCGCGCCCAGGGCGGCCCCGTCCAGTTCGAACTGCACACCCGCCACCCCCACGTTATCCGAGGCGTTGGCGGACACGGTGACGTTGCCCGAGACCGTCGCACCGTTGGCCGGTGCGGTCATGTTCACCGCGGGCGGCGTGGTATCGGGCGGCGGGCCGTTGCTTACCGTCACGGTCACGGCGGCCGAGGTGCTCGTGTTGCCCGAGGCATCGCGGGCCATGGCGCTGAGCCGGTGGGTGCCGTTCGGCACATTGACGGTGTTCCAGGAAACCGAATAGGGCGCATTCGTGTCCTCGGTGCCGAGGGCGGCGCCATCCAGCAGGAACTGCACGCCCGCCACCCCCACGTTATCGGAGGCATCGGCGGAGACGGTGACCGTGCCGGAGACCGTGGCGCCGTTGACCGGTGCGGTCATGCTGACCGTGGGCGGCGTGGTGTCGGGCGGCGGCTGGGTCTGGTTGGCCACCTCCACCGTGACCGGCGTTGCCGTGGAATGATTGCCGGCCGCGTCGCTGGCCACGGCGGCCAGCGTATGGCTGCCGTTCGCGACCGCCGTGCTGTCCCAGGAGATGGAATAGGGGGCGGAACTCAGTTTGCCGCCGAGGGCGGCGCCGTCCAGTTCGAATTGCACGCTCGTAACGCCCACGTTGTCGGAGGCGGTCGCCGAGATGGTGATGGTTTTAGATACGGTTGCACCGTTCACAGGCGCGGTCATGCTCACCGTGGGCGGCGTGGTATCCGGAGGTGGCGCCTGCACGTCGAACGCGTCCACCGTCACGTTCGAACCCAGCGAAAGCAGGCTGTGACCGCCCGTGACCCGAATGGTCAGGCTGTGGCGCGCGTTGGTCAGGCCCGAGACGGAGTAGAGCGTCGCCTGGGAAGCCGGCAAGGTGTCGTAGCTGTCCACGGTGGCGACGGGGCTGCCGTCGAGGATCACGTCGGCGATGCCTGAGAGGGTGTCCTTGTAGCCGATCCAGCTGACACCCGTGCCGATGAAGGTGAGGATGGCCTGGGAGCCGCCGGACGACGATACCGCTGCCGACCCGCCGCTGTATTGCGGCGGCAGCCCCAGGAGCCCGGACGACTCGCTGCTCCAGGATCCGCTGTAGGAGATGGCGGGATCATCCTCTTGGATGCGCGTGGTCACGGTGCTGCCCGTGGACTCGGGCATGACGCTGGCAGAGGTTGCCGCCGGCTGTCCGGACACGTCGAGGGCATCCACCCAGACGGCTGAACCCGTCGAGGCAGAATTGTGCAGGCCCTCCACCTGCACCGTCAGGGTATGTCCGCCGGGGGTGAGGCCAGTAGCGGTGAATAGCATTGCATGGGGATAAGGCGCGGTGCTGTAGGTATCCACGCTACCGACCATCAGGCCGTCGATATACACATCGGCCATGCCTGTGTCCGTTCCGCGATAGCCGACCCAGCGTACCGCCGTGCCGGTGAAGTTATAGTGGAATTCATCTCCGGCGTTGACCGATTCCGCCGCACTGCCGCCGGAATAATCCGTGGGGGAAGTGGTGGCCACCCAGTTGCCGGTGTAGGTCACGGCGGGGTTGTCCTGCTCCACGCGCGCGTAACCGTGCGCCGGGGTGGAGGCGCTTCCCGGCACGGTGCTGAGGATGACGGGGTTGCCATCCGGCTTGGCGATGTCTCCTTTGGGAATGCCGATGGTAAGTATGAGTCCGGAATCGACGGTGGAACTCACCATCGCCGCGGGGAACCGGTCCGCTTGGGTCGGTGAAGAGGGACTCATGGATCCGGACGGGCATCCGGCCAGGCCGAGAACTGTAAATGCAAGAGCAGCCGAGGCTGCGATCTTGAAACGATTTGTCAGGCTATCTCGGGTCATGGCTCGCCCTCCCTAACTCGGAATTCCTGGTCATGGGCCAATGGCGACATCGCGCAAACGCCCTGATGCACGCAAGACGCAGGATCCGTCAATGTCATTTGTGATATCGACGAAGGGTTTTGCGGACGCTGATGCGGTTTATAGGCCGTATTTTCAAAGATACGCGCGTTCGAATTCTGGGCAAGCAGGTGATTACGTGAATCACTTGCGGGATTACCCTGAATGGAGGCGGATATTCGCCAGGATGAAATGCACGCGGTGTGAACGGCCCGGATATGTCATGCGCGGGCATCAAGTCATTAGGCTTGCAGGCAAAAAAGAAGCGCCTCTTACGTCAAAAGAGGCGCTTCCAGTCAAATCGGATGATAGGGAGTTCATCCGGTTTGGAGCCAGGATGTTGCGTCCTGACCGATGGGGTCAATGGGGAGCATTAACCCCGGGTCGTGAGGGGTACACGACCTGCGCGAAGTGTGCGGTCGCGCGGGCAGTTTTGTAATTAGGAAATCACCTGATTTTACCGTTGTGGCCTCCTCATGAGAGCGGGCACGCCGAAGCCCGCGCGTACGCAACGACGTGGATTGCGGTGTTATTCTTTGACATAACGGGCATGGGAATCTCTGTGTTCCAAATGAGGAGTTTCCCTCATTGAGGCTATGCGACTACGGGCCTAGCGTGACTTGCATTCGGGTGGGTACCCGACACACGCACGCCGGGGTGAGCAGCCATGTCAGGTCGCAGTCTGAAAATTCTCGTTGTTTTCCTGGGTTTCGTGCTTGCAGCGGTTGCGGGTGGGATCAGAGCCGCCACGCCCTCCAGCGGTACGCTTACGGCCACCTCCGGCCCGCTCACCTACACAGCTGGACCCTTCCCGCTGGCGAACCCCACGCCGGTGCCCTTGGTGGACGCGGGGCCGGAGTGCAACAACCCGCAACAGCCCTGTGACGAGTACGCGCTCACGGTGTCGCTGCCTTCGGATTTCACCACCACCAACCCTGGCATGCTGATTCAGTTCTCTTTGGGGTGGACCGATTCCGGTACCGGCGCGTCGGACTACGATCTCTATATATATCCGGGCAGCGTCACCACCACCGACGGCTCCGAAGCGGCCCAGGCACAATCGGCGAGTTCCGCGAACCCCGAAGTGACCACCATTCGGGCATTCAACGGCACCCAAACCTTCACGGTCATCGTGGTGCCATTCACGCCCACCGGCGAGACGGTGCATGTGACCATCCAATTGATACAGGGCCCGGTGAGCGGCGGGGGAGCCGCCTTCGGTGGGCCGACGCCCACCGCCCCCGGCGTGCCCCGCTACCAGAACTTCTACGCCCCGGCCGGCACCGCCGCCCAGGGCAGCGCAGGCGAGTTCAGCATCGGCTTCGACCCCAAGAGCCACAGCATCATGACGCTCTCGGATCTCGACACCTTCCGGCTCACGCCCCCCGAACTCCGCAGCCCGCCGTTGCCCATGGCAGGCCCGGCCCTGTGGACCGACGTCTCGCCGGGCATCATCAACGCCGATACCCTCGACCCCATTCTCTTCACGGACCAGGCGGCGGGCCGCAGCTTCGAGTCCATGCAGACCACCGGCGCGGAAGCTCTGTTCGGTTACACCGACAACGACGGCACGAGCTGGATCCAGGCCTCGGCCGCGCCGCCTAACGGCGGCGCGGATCATGAAACCATCGTGGCCGGACCCTATCCCTCACTCCTGCCCGCGCCCAATCCGCTTTACCCCAACGCGGTCTATTACTGCTCCCAGGACGTGGTCGGGCCGGCCATGTGCCAACGCAGCGACTCCGGCGGCGCGAGCTTCGGCCCGGGCGTACCCATCTACTTCGGCAACGGCATCACCGCCTGCGGCGGCCTGCACGGCCACGCCAAGGTGGGCCCGGACGGAGCAGTGTACGTTCCTGCTTCCGACTGCGGCCCCGTGCAAGGCGGCTCCGTGAGCCTGGATGCGGGCAGCACCTGGACGAATTTCACCGTGCCCAACAGCCAGTCCTTCAGCGGCGGTTCCACGGATCCGTCCATGGCCATCGGTCAGGACAACGCGGTCTATTACTGCTACGTGGACGGGCAAGGCGCGGAGCATCATGTGCATGCGGCGGTGAGCCATGATCACGGCGCCACCTGGAGCAACGACACGGACCTCGGGCTTGCGGTGGGTGTGATCATGGCGGTGTTCCCGGAGGCGGTGGCCGGCTCCGCCGGACGCGCTGCCTGCGGCTTTCTCGGCAGCGATGCCGGCGGCGATCATGAATCGCTGGACTACCCGGGTTTCTGGTACCTCTTCATCGCCACCACCTACGACTCCGGCAAGACCTGGACCACAGTGAACGCTTCCCCGAATGATCCCGTGCAGGGGGCGGGCGGCATCTGGAACAGCGGCGGCAACGAACCGAACCGCAACCTCCTGGACTTCAACGAAGTGACCATGGACGATCACGGCCGGGTGCTCTTCGGCTACGACGACGGCTGCGTCACCGCGACCTGCATCGCGGATCCCACGAAGAACGATTTCGTGGCTTTCCAGCGGGTGGCGCGCCAGACGGGGGGCAAGACGCTCCTGTCACAGTTCGACCCGGTGGAGCCCGCCGTGCCCCAAGCCCCGTACCTGCAGGGCACGCGTTCCGCGACGCAGGCCAACCTCAACTGGACTCCTCCGGACAACGGCGGCTCCTCCATCAGCGCCTACGTGATCCTGCGCGGTACGTCCGCCGGGGCGGAGAAGAAACTGGCCACCGTGAGCGGCAGCAAGACCGCTTTCGTGGATACGAAAGTGAAATCCTCCGTGGGGCAATACTTCTACGTTGTCCGGGCGGTCAACGGGCAGGGTACGGGTCCCGCCAGCAACGAAATAGCGCTCGCGGTCACGCTTGCGGCGAATCCCTGCACGCCGCCTGGGCCGACGATCCTTACGGACGCGACCGGCGACAGCCTGACGGGCACGCCCGGCACGGACCTTCAGTCCTTCGAGCTCGCACAACCCTTCGCCGCAGACGGCAACGTGAAGCTGCGCTTCCAGGTTAACACCGACCCGGGGCAGTCCACGCAACCGCCTGACTCCTATTGGTACGTGTCCTTCAAGGAGCCGGACGGCAAGGTTCACGGCGTGCGCATGTTCTACCCGGTGGGTGCGCTGACGCCGAGCTTCGAGTCCTACATCGCCGCGCCCAACAGCAGCGGCGGCGTGGACGGGCGTTTCGTGCTCGCCGGGAGCGAGAAGCCGGCGGACCCCTCCAGTTTCTACGACTCCGCGGACGGGATCATCGTGACCACCGTTCCCCTCGCGGACCTCGGCCTGAGCCCGGGGCAGGCTTTCGGCGGCTTCAATTCCGGCGTAGTTCAGTCGGTGAGTACCCCCTTGGGGGGCGTCGCCGAGACGGTCGACGAAATGCCGGACGGCTTGGCGTACCAGGGTAATCTCACTATCAACGCCAATTCAGCCTGCACACCGTAATACCCAATGCCTAAGATATAGACAACGGTGAACCACCCGCGGCTTCGGTAAGCCGAAGTCGCGGGTTCCAAACTAGGGAACCCAAATTTCGAGAAAGAGCAGGATGCCGCACTATCGGAGGGGCGGGTGTCGCTTCTTTGCTTCAGGGCAAATCCCTTAAAATGACCCCGGGATAGTCCTGACAAGGGCGATCGATGGCGCGACCCGGGGAAACCAAGCAGAAGATACTGGTGATACGCAACGACAAGTTAGGCGATTTCATGCTCGCCTGGCCTGCGCTCGCCCTGCTGCGCGCCAACCTTCCGGCAGCGCATCTCGCCGTCCTTGTCCCGGAATATACGGCGGCTCTCGCAAAGGCCTGCGTTCACGTGGATGAGGTCATCGTCGATCCCAAGCTAAAGGGCGACTGGAAGAACGGCAAAGCCCTTGCGAAACTGCTCAAGCCCAGGAAGTTCGATGCCGTCATCACCCTGTTCTCGCGCTTTGACACGGGGCTGGCAGTCTGGTCTGCGGGCATCCCAGCGCGCTATGCGCCGGCAACCAAGCTGGCACAGATTTTCTATAATCGGCGCATCGCCCAGCGGCGTTCCCAATCCGCGAAACCGGAATACGAGTACAACCTGGAAATGGTGCAGGTCTTCCTGGAAGACCTGGGGATCAAGAAACCCGCACCGGTGAATCCGCCTTATCTCGCGTTCAGGCCCGCCGAGGTCAAGAAAGCGAAGCAGGGATTCCTCAGGAAACACAAGCTCTCTGCCACGAAAAAACTGATATTCCTGCATACGGGCCACGGGGGCTCTGCCAGCAATCTTTCGCTGCTCCAGTATGCCGAGCTTGCAAGAAAGCTCGCCTCGAAGAAGCGCCATTTCGTACTCACGGCGGGCCCCGGCGAGGAGGGCCAGGCCCAACGGCTGGCCAGCATGCTGGAGAAGGTTCCGCACTCTGTCCACATTTCGACGGACGGCCTGATTCCCTTCGCCAAGCATCTTGCCTTCGCCGACCTCTTCATCAGCGGCTCCACCGGCCCGTTGCACCTCGCGGCGGCGCTGGGGGTGCCGACGGCCGCGTTCTACCCGCGTCGGCGTTCCTCCACGGCCTTGCGCTGGCAGACGGTTAATCCGCCCACGGAACGCCTGGCTTTCATGCCGCCGGAGGAGGCGGAAGAAGGCGACATGAGCCGCATCGACATCAAGGCAGCGGCGACGGAGATCGCCAAGCGTTTCCCTTAAGCCAATGCCGCTCGTCTACCGTTTCCCGCCCAGCCAAGGCCCCGTTTCCCGGTTCCTCTCGGTGCTGGTGCTGGTCCTCATATTCGGCCTGGCCTTCGTGGTGGGAACGTTCGTGCTCCTCACCGTCCTCGGCCTCGTCACTGTGCTGCTCGTGGTGTTTTACCTGCGCTTCTGGTGGCGCCGCCGCCAATGGGCCAAACGCGCTGCGTCCGGAAGCCGGAAGGGCGGGGTGACCCTGGAAGGCGAATACTCGGTCTCCAAGGTGGAAGAGCCCCGTCGCGATGACCGGGATTGAAGCTCTCGCCTTGGAAGCGGCGGCCCGAACCAGTAGAATGCGCGCCCCTGCACCCCCTGTGGTCCCCGTGGATTCGCGATGAAGCCTTATAACCAATGGCGCCCCCATCCCTGGCACGGCCTGGAACTGGGCGAGGAAGCGCCGGCCGTGGTCAACGCTTATATAGAGATCACGCCTTTTGACGTGGTGAAGTACGAAGTGGACAAGGGTACCGGTTATCTGCGGGTGGACCGGCCGCAGCGCAGTTCCGCCCATATGCCGGCGCTTTACGGGTTCGTGCCGCGCACCTATTGTGGCGAGCGGGTGGGGCGCCTCGCTGGCGCAGGCGTGCCGGGGGACAAGGATCCCCTGGACATCTGCGTGTTCTCGGAGCGGCCCATCGCCCGCTCCGAGGTGCTGATGAGCGCGCGGGTCATCGGCGGCCTGCGGATGATCGACAGCGGCGAGGCGGACGACAAGATCATCGCGGTGCTTGCCAGCGACAACCTGTGGGGTCACGCCCGGGAACTCGAGGATCTGCCCCACGTGATGGTGGAGCGGCTGGTGCATTACTTCAGCACCTATAAGTGGGTGCCAGGTCAGGCCCACAAAGTGGATATCCAGGCCGTCTACAACCACGACAAGGCCTACGAGGTGATCAAGGCCTCACACGCGGACTACCTGGATCATTTCGGCGAGAGCGACGTCCCGGCGGACATCTAGTCCCAGCGGTCGTCCTTGACCTGCACCATGCCGTTTTCCACCCGCACGGGAAAGCTCGCTGTCGGCTCATAAGCGGGCGCGGAGAGGGCCTCGCCGGTCCGCACGTCGAAGGTCGCGCCATGGCGGGGGCAGGTGATGATGCAGCCGTTCACCGGGCCGCCGGTGAGGATGCCGCCGTCGTGGGTACAGACGTCCTCGATGGCATAAAAATTCCCCTCGATGTTGAACACCGCGACCAGGACGTCGTCCACGTCGATGACCTTGTGCGTCCCCGGCGGGATTTCCTCCACTGGGCCCACATTCACCCAGCCGGACATCAGTAATACATCCCCGTTTGCAATTTTGCCTCTTCCGACATCATGTCGCGGCTCCAGGGCGGGTCGAACACCAGTTCCACGTCCGCCGCCTGCACCAGCGGCACCTGCTCGAGTTTTTCCTTCACGTCCTGCACCAGGATGCTGCCCATGCCGCAGCCGGGGGCGGTGAGCGTCATCTTCACGCCCACTTTTTTCTTGCCGCCGTCACCGGGGATGAGCTTGCACTCGTAGACGAGACCCAGGTCCACGATGTTGATGGGGATCTCCGGGTCGTAACAGGTTTTCAACTGGTCCCAGACGAGCTTCTCCACGTCGGCGTCGCTGGGATTCTCGGGAAGACTGGGGCCTTCCTGCACCTCGCGCCCCAAAGCATCCGCATCCTTGCCGGCGATGCGCAGGAGATTCCCGTCCACGTACACCGTGAAGCTGCCGCCCAGGGACTGGGCCACGTTCACTTCCGTGCCCTCCGGTATCACCACGTGGGTGCCGGCCGGGATCATCACCGCTTCGCAGGCGCGGGAAAGCTTGACGGGTTCTCGGTCGTACATCTTTAATTATTCCGTCGAGACCGGCCGGTGGGAGTCTGCGAGTGCCGCCTTGAGGGTGTGCCAGCAGAGGCTCGCGCATTTCACCCGCGAGGGGTACTCATGCACACCCGAGAGGGCGGCAAGCTTGCCCAGGTGCTCCGTCTCCGCAGTACTCTCTTTCGTAAGCAGTTCGTGCACCTGGTCGAACAGCCGTTCAGCCTCAGCACGGGTCTTTCCCTTGAGGCGCTCGGTCATGAGGGAGGCGGAGGCCACGGAGATGGCGCAGCCACTGCCTTCGAAGCTCAGGTCCTCGATCACGTCGGCATTCAACTTGAGATAGACCGTGAGCTTGTCGCCGCAGAGCGGGTTGAAGCCTTCCAGCACCCGGTCGGCATCGGCGATCTTGCGGAAGTTCCGGGGGGTCCGGTTGTGATCCACGATCACGTCCCGGTAGAGATCCTGGAGTTCGGTCACCGGAACACCTCCCGGGCCTTCTCCAGGGCCGACGCCAACGCGTCCACGTCCCCGCGGGTGTTGTAGAAGGCGAGGGAGGCCCGGGCCGTGGCCGGCAGGCCGAAGCGCTCCATCACCGGCATGGCGCAGTGATGGCCGGTGCGGATGGCCACGCCCTCCCGGTCCACGATGGTGCCGAGGTCATGGGGATGGATGCCGTCCATGACGAACGAGAGCACCGAGGCCTTGTGCCGCGCGGTGCCCACCAGCCGCACGCCCCGGATGGAACCGATCCGGTCCGTGGCGTAGGCCAGCAATTCCCGTTCATAGGCCTGGATACCGTCCAAGCCCGCTTTCTCTAGGTAATCCACCGCAACGCCGAGGCCCACGGCCCCGGCGATGTCCGGCGTGCCTGCCTCGAATTTATGGGGTAGCTCGTTCCATGTGCTGCCATTCATGCGCACCGTGCGGATCATCTCGCCGCCGCCCTGCCAGGGTGGCATGGAGGCGAGCAGGGCCTCCTTCGCATAGAGGATGCCGATCCCCGTGGGGCCGAACATCTTGTGGCCGGAGAAGGCGTAGAAATCGCAGTCGAGGTCGCGCACGTCCACGCGCATGTGAGGCACAGCCTGAGCGCCGTCCACCACCACGCGCACGCCGCGCTCATGGGCGTAGGCGATCATCGCTTTTATCGGATTCACGGTGCCGAGGGCGTTGGATACATGACCGATGGCCACGAGGCGCGTGCGCTCACTGAAGAGCTTCTCGTAGGCACCGGGCAGCAATTCGCCCGCATCGGTGATGGGGATGACCTTGAGCACTGCGCCGGTCTGTTCCGCCAGGAGCTGCCAGGGCACGATGTTGGAGTGGTGCTCCATCTCCGAGAGGATGATCTCGTCGCCGGCCATGAGTCGGGAGCGGCCGTAGCTCTGGGCCACCAGGTTGATGGATTCGGTGGTGCCGCGGGTGTAAATAACTTCGTGGATCGATGCCGCATTGATAAAGGTGCGGATTTTCTCCCGTGCAGCCTCATACGCAGCCGTGGCGGTTTCGCTCAGGTAATGCACGCCGCGATGCACGTTGGCATTCTGGGCCTCGTAATAATGGGATATGGCATCAATCACCGCCTGGGGCTTCTGGGATGTCGCAGCGTTGTCCAGGTACACCAGCGGTTTGCCGCGCACCTTCATGGCCAGGATCGGGAAGTCCCGACGCCAGTGCAGGGGGTCGAAAGTCTGTGCGATCTGGGTGGCGCGGTTCATGCAGCCTCCGGATGCGGGATCCTGGCGCGAAGACATTGGCGGACGTATTCGGTCAGAGCGGGATGAGGGAGTTCGCCCAGCAGTGTCTCGGCGAATGCGGACACAAGCAGGTTCCGGGCGGCGATGGCATCCAGACCGCGCGAGCGCAGATAGAAGAGTTGGTCCTCGTCCAAGCGGCCGATGGTGGCGCCATGGCTGCATTTGACGTCATCGGCATAAATTTCCAGTTCCGGTTTGGTGTCGATTTGCGCACCGCGGGAAAGAATCAGGTTATGGTTCGCCTGGCTCGCGTCGGTCTTGACGGCGTGAGGAGCCACCAGCACCTTGCCATTGAACACGGCGCGACCCTGGCCGTCCAGGATGCCCCGGTAGATTTCGCGGCTGACCGTGCCTTTCGCCAGGTGATCAATGCGCGTGTGGTTGTCCAGGTGTTGCCGCCCGTCAACTGTATAGAGGCCGCGCAGTTCCGCATGGGCGGCTTCCGCCAGCAGGCGGGTATGAATATCCAGGCGGGACCAGGCGGCGCCTAACTGCAGATTGTGGGAGCGGTAGATGCTGCCTTCGGCCTGCTCCACCAGCGCGCGCCCTACATGGAAACCCTGGGGGCTTTCTTCCTGGATGCGGACATGTGTCAGGTCCGCGAGTTTTCCCAATTCGATTTGGATGACTGAGTTGGTGAGGTGTTTCGCTCCATCCATTCCGATATAGCGCTCGACCAGCACCATGCGGGCACGTTCACCCAGGTGGACCACATGGCGTAGATGGTGCGAGGCCGGGGTGTCGCCGGGCACGCTTACATGCAGAAGCTCCAACGACTCTTCGCACTTCGCACTTGCATCCAGTTCCAACAACAGGCCGTCTTGGAATAGGGCGGTGTTCAGGTTCGTCAAAGTATCCGCATGCCACTCCGAGGGAATGGAAGGCAGTGCCTTGAGTGAGTCTGCGGCCATGCTCAAGGGCAGTGCCCGCATGCCGTCCGGCAGGTGGGAATGCCCGGCCACGAAACGGCCGTTCACGAAGACGGCGCGGGGCACATCCAGGCCCCTGACCAGGCGCTTGGCCAGCACCGCCGCACCCAGTTCCGTGCCGCCCGCGGCCGGCTTGAAACCGCGCTTTTCCAGGACCGCGAGGGAAGTATATTTCCAGGCTTCATCCCTGAGAGTTGGGAAGCCGCGGCTCTCGGCCTCACGCAGAGCCTGTTCCTTGAGCGCGCGCAGCCACGGCTGTGCCGGTGCCGGCAGGTCCCTAAAGCCTTCCAGGTAGGGAGCAAGGGCGCTCATCAGGCGGCGGCCCCTTCTTTCAGCCAGTCGTAGCCGCGTTTCTCCAGTTCAAGCGCCAGTTCCTTGCCGCCGGATTTCACCACCCGGCCGCCGGAAAGCACGTGCACCTTGTCCGGCACCACGTGATCCAGTAGCCGTTGGTAGTGGGTGACCATGACGATAGCGCGCTTGGGGTCGCGGAGCTTGTTCACGCCTTTGGCCACCACCTTGAGGGCGTCGATGTCCAGGCCGGAGTCGGTCTCGTCCAGGAGCGCAAGTTTCGGCTCCAGTACCAGCATCTGCAGGATTTCGTTGCGCTTCTTCTCGCCGCCGGAAAAGCCCTCGTTCACGGCGCGGTTCAGGAAGGAGGGGTCCATCTCCATGAACTGCATCTTGGCCTTCACCAGGGCCAGGAAGTCCATGGCATCTAGCGCTTCCTCGCCCCGCTGCTTGCGGATGGCGTTGAAGGCGGCTTTCAGCAGGTAGACGTTGTTCACGCCGGGGATCTCGACGGGATACTGGAAGGCCAGGAACATCCCTTCCCGCGCGCGTTCCTCCGGTTCCATGGCTAGGAGGTCCTTGCCTTGATACGTGACACTACCGGAAGTGACCTCGTAACCCTCGCGGCCGGCCAGTATGTGGACGAGGGTGCTTTTCCCCGAGCCGTTGGGGCCCATGACCGCATGGACTTCGCCGGCATGGACCGTCAGGGAAACCCCCTTGAGGATTTCCTTGCCTTCAACGCGTGCGTGCAGATTTTTGATTTCAAGCATTTTCTTCTCTCTTAGCCTACGGCGCCCTCGAGAGTGACCGCTAGGAGCCGTTGGGCCTCCACGGCAAACTCCATGGGCAGTTCCTTGAATACGTCCTTGCAGAAGCCGTTGACGATCATGTTCACCGCGTCCTCCGACGAGATGCCGCGGCTGCGGCAGTAGAACAACTGGTCGTCGCTGATCTTGGAGGTGGTGGCCTCGTGCTCCACTTGCGCGGTGGGGTTCTTGGCTTCCATGTAAGGGAAGGTATGGGCGCCGCATTGGTTTCCCATTAGGAGGGAATCGCATTGGGTGTGGTTGCGGGCCTGCTCGGCGCCGGCGGCGACCTTCACGAGTCCCCGGTAGCTGTTCTGGCCGTGGCCGGCCGAGATACCTTTCGACACTATAGTACTCGTGGTGTGCTTGCCGATATGCAACATCTTGGTACCGGTGTCCGCCTGCTGATAATGGTTCGCCACCGCCACGGAATAAAACTCGCCTACGGAATGATCGCCCTTCAGGACGCAACTCGGGTATTTCCAGGTGATGGCGGAACCCGTCTCGACCTGGGTCCAGGAGATCTTGGAGCGCTCACCGCGGCATTCGCCGCGTTTGGTCACGAAATTGTAGATGCCGCCCTTGCCGTCCGCATCGCCCGGGTACCAGTTCTGCACCGTGGAGTATTTGATCTGGGCGTCTTTAAGCGCGATAAGCTCCACGACGGCGGCATGCAATTGGTTCTCGTCGCGCATGGGCGCCGTGCAGCCTTCCAGGTAGCTCACATGGGCGCCTTCATCGGCTACGATCAGGGTGCGCTCGAACTGGCCGGTTTTGGAGGCGTTGATACGGAAATAGGTGCTGAGCTCCATGGGGCAACGCACGCCCTTGGGCACGTAAACAAAGGAACCGTCCGAGAACACCGCCGAGTTCAGGGTGGCGAAGAAATTGTCGGAGTAGGGCACCACGGAGCCGAGGTATTGCTCCACCAGGGCGGGGTGCTTCTGCACCGCCTCGGAGAAGGAACAGAAGATCACACCTGCCTCCGCGAGCTTCTCGCGGAAGGTGGTGGCCACAGACACCGAATCGAACACCGCGTCCACCGCCACGCCGGCGAGCGCCGCGCGTTCATGCAGCGGTACGCCGAGCTTCTCGTAGGTCTCCAGGAGCTTCGGGTCCACTTCTGCGAGGCTCTTGGGGCCGTCCTTCTTGGACTTGGGCGCCGAATAGTAGGAGATGGCTTGGTAGTCGATGGGCGGGTGCTTCACATGTGCCCAACCCGGTTCCTGCATGGTCAGCCAGTGCCGGTAGGCCTTGAGGCGCCAGTCCAGCATGAATGCCGGTTCCTGCTTCTTGCGGGAGATGAGCCGGATCACGCCCTCGTCCAGCCCCGGCGGCACCGTGTCGGATTCGATATCCGTCACGAAGCCGTGGCGGTATTCGCCGCGCAGCAGGGTATCCACGTCTTTGTTGTCGGTGGCCATGCTTATTGCTTGTGGGGCGCGCCGTCCAGCACCGCGCGGAAATCCAGCCGCGGCGGCAGAGCCACGGGCCGGGCCAACTGCGCCAGGGTCACGCCGCGCAGGGCATCGCGGATCGCGAGACTGATGCGCTGCCAGTTGTGGCCGATTCCGCAGACCGCTTCGATGCCGCAGCGGCTGTGGCTCATGCTGCACTGGGTGATGGCTACCGGTCCTTCGATGGCGTCGATGATCTGCACCGCGCTGATCTCTTCCGCCGGGCGCGCCAGGGCGTAACCACCCCGCGCACCGCGTTGTGAAGTCACGAGCCCGGCCTTGGCGAACAGCTTCAGCAGCTTGCTCACGGTGGGGGCGGCCAAGTGCAGGCTCGCGGCAAGCTCGGTGGCCGTGTGCAGCCGCGTGGGCTCCCGGGCCATGCCCGAGAGCACGACGGTACCGTAGTCGGTCAATTTACTGAGGCGCAGCATGGGCTTACTTCGCTTGTATTAATAGGACTATTTTAGTCCTATTATTGGATTTGAGCCAAGTGCCGGCATGCCGCAGGCTTTGAAGCTGCGGAACACGGCGGCCGATGGCCGGGAGGGGAGGGATGTACACGGCTTTGAAGTTCAGCCATGTGGCGCTGGCGGCCTTGAGCCTGGGGCTGTTCGCGCTGCGCGGCGGGATGCTCCTGTTGTCGAATCAGCCGCTACGGCACCCCGTCTGGCGCCGGGTTCCGCCCGTGGTGGACACGCTGCTGCTCCTCTGTGGCATCGGCCTGGCTGCCCTGTTGCGCTTGAATCCCCTGACCACGCCATGGTTCGGAGTGAAACTCCTGTGCGTCGCGCTTTACATCGCGCTCGGCATCCTGGCGTTCCGCTCGAAGGCCGGGCGAGGTGTGAGGTTGGCGCTGTTCCTGGCGGCACTGGGCACATTCGGCTTCATCGTCAGCGTTGCCATCGCCCATGACCCGCGGGGTATAGTGGTGCTGATGGACCCTGCGCTAGGAGCGGTCGCGCCATGACAAGCGAGTTTGAGAGCTTCAAGGATTTCTACCCCTTTTATCTCGGCGAACACCGCAATTCGACGTGCCGGCGCCTGCATTTCATCGGCAGCGCCCTGGTGCTGGGCGCGCTCTTCTGGACCCTCGTGACCGCTAACTGGCTGGGGTTGATCCTGCTGCCCTTGTTCGGCTACGGCTTCGCCTGGGCGGGTCATTTTTTCTTCGAAAAGAACCGTCCCGCCACCTTCACCCATCCCGTCTACAGCTTCATGGGGGATTGGGTCATGTTCCGCGACATCCTCACGGGACGCATTGCCTTCTGAGAGAATTGTTCCGCTACAATACGCGCCGCCGGAGGGGTCCGGTGGGGCATGGAATGGGGGAAAAGCGGAAACATGCACGCCTGGTATGACAGCTGGCTCGTCTGGTCGCTGACCGCCGCCGCCGCCCTGGTGACCCTCGCGGCACTGTCTCTCGCGCTATGGCTGCGGATCACCGCCGTCCAGCGCGGCGTCACGCGCACTCTGCGCAATGTCGCCGACCGGCTTGTGCGGGATGTGATCATTCCGGACGGCGTCGGGGGTTATGTGCCCGTGGATGCGCTGATGTTGCGCGACCGTAAGCTCTACGTATTGGACATCCGCGACGTGGAGGGGGCCGTGTTTGCCTCCGAGAAAATGGACGTCTGGACCGCCATGGGGCGCCGCCGCCGTTACCAGTTCAACAATCCCATCCGCCCCATGCATGACCGGGTGGCGGCGGTGAAGTATCTGGTGCCGGACGCGGATGTGATCTCCCGCATCCTGTTCACGTCTCGGGGCCATTTCCCTAAGGGGCGTCCGGACGGAGTGCAGCTTTTGGAGGAATTCGCCCAACCCTTGCTGCGGCTGAAACAGAAGGAAGCCGGCACGATTTCCGAGGAATCCAGGGCGCTCTGGGACAAGATCTGCGAGGCCGCCAACGTGCCGCCCGGCAAGGAACGCCCCGCACCGATTCGCTGAAGTGCCGTAAATAAAACGCCGCGTTCTCCACGCGACGTGTCGCATTCCGACAGTGATTACTTCGATCGTGACCGCTTATAGTGGTCGGCGATCACCTGGGCCACACAGGCGGTGAGTTTCTTGCCGGTGGGCACGTGCAGGAACTCGTTGGGCCCGTGGGCGTTGGAATGGGGGCCCAGGAGGCCGGTCACTAGGAACTGGGCCTTGGGAAACTTCTTTCCCAGCATGCCCATGAACGGGATGCTGCCGCCGGTGCCCATGTAGACCGCGTCCTTGCCGAAGTGCGTCTTGGAGGCGCGCTGCATGGACTGCTCCAGCCAGGGTGCCACCGGCGCCGCGTTCCAGCCGCCCATGGCGGAATCCACGGTGAACGTCACTTTGGCACCGTAGGGCGGCTTGGTTTCCAGGATTTGTTTCACTTCCGCGCCCACCTTGCGGGCATCCGCCGTAGGGGGCAGGCGGAAGGAGAGCTTCATGGTGGTCTTGGGGCGCAGCACATTGCCGGCGTTGCCGAGGGAGGGCAGGCCGTCGGCGCCGGTGACCGACAGGGTCGGGCCCCAGGTGTTGTTGACGATGAGTTTGACCACGTCCCTGGCGATGGGTTGCATGCCCTTCACGAAGGGCATCTTGGTGTAGACCGTGTTCTTTAGCACCTTCGCCACGCGCCGGATCTGGGCCATGCGCTGGGCGGGAATCTTGGGTTTCAGGCTCTTCACCCTGGTCTCGCCGGTGACGGAGTTCTCAACGCGATCGAGCAGCGAGCGCAACACGCGAAAACTGGACGGCACGATGCCGCTGGCGGCACCGGAGTGAACACCCTCCGTGAGCACCTCGACGGTGAGCGTGCCCACCAGGTTGCCGCGTAGCGATGTGGTGGTCCAGAGCTGGTCATAGTTGCCACATTCGGCGTCCAGGCATACCACCAGGCCCACATTCCCGAGCCGGCGGCCCAGGGCTTCGATGTAGTGGGGTAGGTCGTAGCTACCCGACTCCTCGCAGCACTCGATGAGCATGATGCAGCGGGCGTGAGGCACGCCCTGTTCCTGCAGGGCGCGGATGGCGGTCAGGGAGGCGAAGGTGGCGTAACCGTCGTCGGCGCCGCCGCGCCCGTAGAGCTTGTCCCCCCGCATCACCGGGGTCCAGGGATCCAGCCCCTCCAGCCAGCCGGTGAATTCCGGCTGTTTGTCCAGGTGGCCGTAGAGCAGCACCGTGTCCTTTCCGTTGCCGGGGATTTCCGCCACCAGGAGCGGTGTGCGTCCCGGCAGGCGCATGACTTCGACGGCCAGGCCGCGGATGGGTTGGGAGCGGCACCAGTTGGCGGCGAGTTCCACGGCCTTATCCATGTGGCCCCGCAATTGCCAGTCCTTGTCGAAGTTCGGCGACTTGTTGGGTATGCCGATATAGGTCTGCAGCATCGGAACGATGGAGCCGTCCCAGGCCTGGTCTGTGAAACGCTTGAGTTCGCTTAAATCCATCGTGCTCTCCGGGAAAGTGCGCTCAGGGAGGCGGATTCTAACCCAGGCGCGGCAGCCCGAAGAATGCCTCGGCGTTTTGCGTTGTCTCGCGGATGAGTTGTCCGACTGGTTTGCCGAGCATCGCCGCTACCACCTCGGCGATGTGCATGAGGTACATGGGTTCGTTCCGGTGGGGCCGCGGTTTCAGGTCCCGGGGGATGAGATAGGGCGCGTCCGTCTCCAGCATGAGCCTGTCCGCAGGTATCAAACCCACGCATTCCCTGAGGCTCAGGCCGCGGCGCTCGTCGCAGATCCAGCCGGTGACGCCGATGTGGCAATCCAGAGCGAGATAATCCTTCAGTTCTGTCGCATCGCCGGTGAAGCAATGCACCACGGCACGGGGGAGACGGGGGCGGTATTCCCGAAGCAGGCGCAGGAAATCACCGTGGGCGTCCCGTTGATGCAGGAACACGGGCTTACGGCACTCCACCGCGAGGCCCAGCTGCATCTCGAATACCTTTCGCTGCACATCAGGGGGCGAAAAGTTGCGGAAGTAGTCCAGGCCGCATTCGCCGACGGCTACCGCCGGGAAATTTCTCATCAACTCCCTCAGTTCGTCGGTTGTCGAGACGGTGCAGTCCTTGGCATGGTGAGGATGCACGCCGGCGGTGGCATAAAGGCCGGGGTATTGCTGGCAGAGCGCGAGTGCCTTGGTGCTATGGGCCGTGTCGCTACCCGTCACCACGAAGCGCTGCACCCCCGCGGCCCGGGCGCGGGCGATGACCTCGGCCCGATCCACGTCGAAACTGTCATGGGTGAGATTGGCACCGATGTCCACCAAGCCCGGGATATGCGTGACATCTGTCATTTCATAGTCCTGATGAACATGACTGTCGTGAGTGGCGCGCCGACGCGACAATGGCATATGGCGCGGAAAGACCGCGGCGGCGCAAGTGTAAACTAAGCGGAGCCCGGTTTCCGATGACCGATATCCACGGGGATGAACGATGCCTTTGAACCGCGACGCCTTGAACGTGCTGCGCATGGACCGCAAGGCCGACGACGCGCAACTGAAGCGCCGTACCCGCCCTTGGCTCATCGGCGGCGGCGTGGCACTCCTGGCGATCGTGGCCGTGTTTGCTTGGGTGCTGCTCCGGCCTTCCTATATAAGTGTGCAGACTTCGGCGGCGAAGGTGGTGGAGGACACGGCCTCCGGCCCCGGGGGCGCGCGGCTGCTCAATGCCTCGGGTTACGTGGTGCCCCGGCTGCAGGCCGTGGTGTCCTCGAAGGTCATGGGGAAGGTGAGCGCGGTTCTCATCGAGGAGGGCATGCACGTCAAGGCCGGCCAGGTGCTGGCGCGGCTGGACGATTCCACCGCCCGGGACCAGGTGAACGTGGCCAGAAGCCAGCTGGCGGCGGCCCAGGCGCTCGCCAACCAGACCGAGGTGGAACACGAAAACGCCGCCCGGGATCTGGAACGCACCAAGACGCTGTATGGGCGGCACCTGGTAAGCCAGTCGGAGATGGACGGGGCCACCACCAAGGAGGCGAGTCTCAGGGCCGCCTTGGACAGCGCGCGCCAGCAGGCCGGCGTCGCCCAGAATAATCTGGACCTCGACCAGCAGATGCTGGACGACACGGTCATCCGCGCGCCCTTCGCCGGCGTGGTGGTGTCCAAGGACGCCCAGCCCGGCGAGATGATCTCCCCCAATTCGGCCGGCAGCGGCTACACCCGCACCGGAATCTGCACCGTGGTGGACATGAGTTCCCTCGAGATCGAGGTGGACGTGAACGAGGCCTACATCGGCCGCGTGCACACGGAACAGCAGGTGGACGCGGTGCTGGACGCGTACCCGGACTGGCACATTCCCAGCCACGTGGTGAGCATCATTCCCACCGCCGACCGGGACAAGGCCACCGTCAAGGTACGCGTCGGCTTCGACAAGCTTGACCCGAAGATACTGCCGCAGATGTCCATCCAGGTGTGGTTCCTGGGAGAGGCGCCGGCCGGAGGCGGCACCGTGCAGGCAGCGCGCGTCGAGATTCCCCAGGCGGCGGTCCACAAGGATGGCGCCACTCCCTACGTGTTCATTTTCAACGACGGCCACGCCGAGAGGCGCGCCGTGAAGACCGGCGGGGTCACCGGCAGCGACGTGGAGATCCTCGCCGGCATCAGCGCGGGTGAGCACGTCATCACGGGCTCCGACAAAGCCCTCGCGGAGGGCGATCGTGTCCGCGAGACCAACAAGCCTTCTTCAGATTGAGGTGGAACCATGAGCAGCCCCAAGCCCATCCAGAAGCCCGAGACCGGCTCCACGCTCGTGGAACTGCAGGGCGTCACCAAGGAGTACCATCGCGGTGGCGAGACGGTGCACGTGCTGCAGGAACTCAGCCTCCGCATCCCGAACGGCGACTTCCTGGCACTCATGGGGCCCTCCGGTTCCGGCAAAACCACCTTGCTCAACCTCTTGGGCGGCATCGACCGGCCCACCTCCGGCAGCATCAGTGTCGAGGGCATGGACATCGCCCGCTATAACGAATCCGAACTGGCCCGCTGGCGCGCCCACAACGTGGGTTTCGTGTTCCAGCTTTATCACCTCCTGCCGGTGCTTTCCGCCGAGCGCAACGTGGAATTGCCGCTGCTGCTCACCGGCCTCTCGGCGGCTGAACGCCGGGTGCGCGTGGAGGCGGCCATGCAGCTCGCCAACATCGCAGACCGCGCCAAGCACAAGCCCGCGGAGCTCTCCGGAGGCCAGGAGCAACGCGTCGGCATCGCCCGGGCCATCGTCGGCGATCCGCTGCTCCTGCTCTGCGACGAGCCCACCGGCGACCTCGACCGCAAGTCCGGCGACGAAATCCTGGACCTCCTGCAAGCACTCAATCGAGAGCAGGGCAAGACCATCGTCATGGTGACCCACGACCCGCATGCCGCGGCCCGGGCGCGCCGCATCCTCTATATGAACAAGGGACGGCTCTCTACGGAGCCGGAAAAATGAAATACCTGCCGCTCATCTGGGCCAACCTGATGCGCCGCAAGGCGCGCACCTTGTTCACGGTGCTTTCGGTATTCATCGCATTCATGCTGTTCGCAGTGCTGGGCGCCGTGAACCAGGCCTTCACCGGCGGCGTGGACCTGGCCGGCGCCGACCGGCTCATGGTCATGAACAAGGTGGGCCTCATCAATTCCATGCCCATCGGCTACCGTGACCGCATCGCCAGCGTGCCGGGGGTGGCTGCCGTCACCCTGCAGGATTGGGTGGGTGCGTACTTCCAGGACCCCCGCCAGCCCATCACCGGTTTCGCCGTGGACGCACCGTCGTTTCTGGAGGTGCACCAGGACATCCGGCTACCACCCGAGCAGTCCCAGGCTTGGCTTAATGACAAGAGCGGCGTAATCGTGGGTCCGGCGTTGGCCAAGAAATACGGCTGGAAAGCGGGCGACCATTTTCCGCTGCGCTCCAACATCTGGCGGGACAAGGATGGCAACAGCACCTGGGATGTGAATGTGGATGGCGTCTACTCCGGTGGGCAGGAGGATCTCCTGCTGATGCACTACAAGTACCTGGATGACCGGCGCGCCTTCCGCAACAACCAGGTGAACATGTTCGTGCTGAAGGTTTCCGATCCCGCACATTCCGGCGTGATCGCCAAGGATGTGGACGCGCTGTTCGCGAACTCCGACGCCGAGAGCAAGACCCAGACCGAGAAGGCCTTCCTGCAGAGTTTCGCCGCCATGCTCGGTAACATCGGCAAGATCGTCACCGGCATCGTGAGCGCGGTGCTGTTCAGCATGTTGCTGGTCATCGCCAACACCATGGCCCAGTCCATCCGCGAGCGGGTGAGCGAGCTCGCCGTACTCAAGGCCCTGGGTTTCAGCCGCCGTGGCGTCGCTTTCATGGTGCTGGCGGAATCCCTGCTGGTCACTTTCCTGGGCGGCGCCATCGGCCTCGGCCTCGGCGCCCTGTTCGCCGGAGGCATCGGTTCGAAGTTGCCGTTCCTACAGGATTTCCACACGCCTGCTTCGAGCCTCGCGCTCGGCGTGGTGCTCATGTTCGCCTTGGGCCTCCTGGCCGGATTGCTTCCTGCCGCCCAGGCCATGCGCCTGCAGGTGGCCGCTGCCCTGAGGAGGGCCTGAGATGCGCTGGCTATACCAGTTGTACACCGTCTGTCTGTTGAACTTCGGCAACCTGAAGGCGCGCCTGGATTCCTCCCTGGTGGCCGTCATCGGTTTCACCGGTGTGATCATGGTGTTCGTGGCGGTGTTCGCCATCCGCGACGGCTTCAACGCCACCCTGCGCGAATCCGGCTCCCCGGACGTGGCCATCGTGCTGCGCGGCGGCGCTGGCGCCGAGATCAACAGCGTGCTGAGCACCGACAGCGCCAAGCTCGTGGGCGAGGCGCCCGGCATCGTCTCCACGGCCGGCGGGCCGCTCGCCTCCAGCGAGCTCCTGGTGCAGCTCAGCATGCCCAAGGCGGACACTGGCCTGGATGCCAACGTGCCGTTCCGAGGCGTGAGCCAGAACGCCTTTCTGGTCCACGACAAGGTGCACATTACCGCCGGTCGCAACTTCCAGCCGGGCCTGAACGAGGTGATCGTGGGGGAGCGCGCCAACCACGAGTACCGGGGTTTTGCCCTGGGCGATACCATCCATTCGGGTCCCTACCAGTGGCGCATCGTGGGCGTGTTCGACGACGGCGGCGTCTATTCCTCCGAGGTCTGGGGTGATCTCTCGGTCATGCAACAGGCCTACAAGCGCGGCAGCTCGCTGGAATCGGTGTATGTGAAGCTCGCTTCGCCGGCGGATTTCCAGCAATTCAAGGACGCACTCACCAGCAACCCCCAGTTGAACGTGAGCGTCGACCGGGAGACGGATTTCTATGCCGAGCAGTCCAAGAACATGAACAGCTTCATCACCGGGGCCGGCGCCTTCATCGCCTTCCTCATGGGCATCGGCGCCATCTTCGGCGCCGTCAATACCATGTACAACTCGGTCACCAGCCGCGCCGCCGAGATCGCGACGCTCCGGGCACTCGGGTTCGGCCGTTCGCCGGTGCTCATCTCGGTGCTGGTGGAAGGCATGCTGCTCGGCCTCGTGGGCGGCGTGATCGGCGGCCTGGTGGCCTATGTGCTCTTCAACGGCATCGAGACCAGCACCATGGGCTCGAATTTCGCCCAGGTGGCGTTCTCCTTCCGTGTCACGCCGGCGCTGCTGCTGAAGGGTGCGGTCTATGCGCTTTTCATGGGCCTCTTGGGCGGCCTGTTGCCGGCCATCCGTGCGGTGCGGATGCCCATCGCCGCGAGCCTGAGACAGCTCTAGGGTTTATCCCAAAGGCTGCTGTCTGTAAAACAGGGCGAGCTGCTCGTAGAGGCCGAGCGAAAAATCCTTGAGGCGCCGCGGCGCCTCGAAGAAGGCTTCGCTGGCCACGGCAAAGAACTCGCCAGGGTTCTCCAATCCGTACGTGTCCAAGGCCGACGCCTCGCCGTAGTCCGCCTGCCGCCCCAATTCGCGGTAGGCGCTGTCGAGCGCCCGGGTCCACTCGCGGCGGCGCATGTTGGCGTGCAGGGGAGGGTAGCCATTGGCTTCACCGTTCAACATGTCGAGCTTGTGGGCCATCTCGTGGATGACCACGTTGTGGCCCGGGGGTGAACCCGCACGCTCCACCGCGTCCCAGGCCAGTATCACCGGGCCGTGTTGCCAAGCTTCGCCGGTGAGCGGCGTGTGGCCGCGGTGCACGACCCCGGCGGAGTCCATTTCCTCCCGTTCTGGCACGAAGGTCTCCGGATAGACCACCACGGAATGCCACTGGCGGTACCAGCTCAGTCCCAGGTTCAATACGGGCAGACAGGCGAGAGCGGCGATGCGCGCGGACATGGCACTCGTGAGCCTCAAGCCCCGCGCCGGTTCCAGGCTCTTTTCCTGCAAAAGCAGCGTGGCCATGACCCGAAGGCGCGCCTGGTCGGAGGCGGGCAGGCGGCGCACCGCGGCGCTGGAGGAAAGCACCGCCCGCCAATCGGCCTCGGCGATGGGGTGACGGTCCAGGATGCGGCGTTCGCGCCAGCGGCGGAGGAGGGACAGCATCACGCAGCTATGGGGATGGACCTCGCGAGAAAAAGGCCCGCCTCACTCATTTTTCCACTTGAACCCGAAGGCACCCAGGGTCAGGAACAGGGTGGTCATGCACGCCATGGACAGCAGTTGGGGCCAGATGGCGGCGATTCCGGCGCCGTCCAACATCACCTTCCGGGCGGCATCCAGCATCTGGGTGAGGGGGAAAACCTTGGCCGCGTTCTGGATCCAGCCGGGCGAGCCTTCCAGGGAGAACCACACACCCGAGAGGAACATCATGGGCCAGGAGGCGAGATTGAGCAGCCCGCCGGCGAACTCTTCGCTGCCCACGCGCGCGGCCACCAGCAGGCCGAGGGAGATCATGCAAATGGCGCCGAGCACCGCCGTCAGCAGCAGGAGCAGATAACTTCCTGCCATGTAGAAACCCACCAGCCAGTAGGTGCCGAAGAAAACCACGGTGGTGACGCTCATGATCAGCAACAGGCGAGAGGACACCTGGGCGGCGATGAACTCGAAAGCCTTCAAGGGCGTGGCGTTGAGACGCTTCAGGAAACCGCTCTTGCGGTAGCGGACGATGACATACCCCACACCAAAGAGGCACGAGAACATCATGTTCATGCCGAGCACCCCGGGTACCAGCCAGTCCACGTAGTTGATGGCGCGGCCGCTCACCGTGGCGCGCTGGTAACGGGCATCGGTTTCACCGGCCAAGATTCTTTCCAGCACATAGCCCTTGGGGGAAGTCTCGTTTACCCAGTAGCGGGGTGATTTCGGGTCCCGGAGGTCGAGCAACATGTCGATCTGGTTGTGACCCACCTTGGATTCGGCCTGGGTCTCGTCGCTCACCGGATAGAAATCCACATAGCGGGTCTTCAGGAAGGCGTTGTCGATGCTGGCGATCGTCTTGCCGTCGTTCAGCACCGCCACCTTGAACAAAGGTTTCTGGCCGCCCGAGAAGATCAGCCACATGCCGATAACAATGAAGACCGGCAGAGCGATGTTCCAACCCAGGGCAGCCCGGTCTCGGAGGAATTCCAGATTGCGGGTCTTGAGTACCGCGAGATAGCGCCGGATCATGCCCTCAATTCCTTGCCGGTGAGCTCCAGAAACAGGTCTTCCAGGGTGCGGGCTCGGATCTGCAACCGGGCCAGGGACACGCGCTTTGCCATGAGCTTCTGGAGCGTGGCATCGACGTCCGCGGTGGAGATCTCCAGATATTCGCCTGCATCCAGCAGCGGGATGCCGAGTTCCACGGGGTCCAATGTGAAATCCGCCTTGGGGAGCTGCAGAATCACGTCGTGAAAATGTTTCGCCAGCAGCGAGGCCGGCGGGCCCTCGGCGATGATGTGTCCGTGGTCCATGATGGCGATGCGGTCGCAGAGCAGGAATGCTTCCTCCATGTAATGGGTGGTCAGGATCACGGTCTTGTTACGCGCCTTGATGTCCCGGATCAGGTCCCAGAAATTGCGCCGGGCCTGGGGGTCGAGGCCGGTGGTGGGCTCGTCCAGGAACAGTATCTCGGGGTCGTTCACCAGGGCGAGAGCCAGGAGCAGGCGCTGTCGCTGCCCGCCGGAGAGCTTGCGGGCATCACGGTCCAGGTATTCCTGCAGAGTGCAGAGGCGCATGAGTTCCTCCACCGAGAGGCCCTTGACGTAGAAGCTGCGGAACATCTGCAGCGTCTCGCGCACGGTGATGAAATCCTGCAGCGCGGTGGACTGGAACTGGATGCCTACCTCCTGGCGGAAGTGCGCATCCACCGGCTTGCCGCGGTAGAGGACTTCGCCGGAGCTGGGCGGGGTGATGCCTTCCATGATTTCCACGGTGGTGGTCTTGCCCGCGCCGTTAGGGCCGAGCAGGCCGAAGCATTCCCCGGCTTCCACGGCGAAATCGATGCCGTCCACGGCAGTGACGCCGGGATAGCGCTTCACGAGGTCGCGGACTTCGAGGATCGCGGGCATGGGGGACCGATGGCGGACGGCGGCACATTATCCCGTGGCCGGGCTGGCCTGTCGCCGGGGCGGCACGGTGCCAGCGGGCGGCGCTTTTTTGTACATTCATAGTCTATCTAGTTGAAGCATATGGGAAAACAGCTTTAAGAACCCACGATAAGCACGTGCCGGAAGTGGGCTTTTTGTCATACCGGTTTTGACCCGACGCCCGCTACAATGAGGGCACAATGGATGGAGGGGACCGTCAGGTGAAATCCGCATCCCGCATCGCTTGGATCGCCGGCCTGTGGCTGGCCCTGGCCCTGCCGGCGTTTGCCGCCCAGGACGTGGTGTTGGTGCTGGACAATTCCGGCAGCATGCGTAGCAACGATCCCAGCCGCCTGGCGGGGAAAGCGGTCATGGATTTCGTGAACGTCCAGCCCGCGGACACCCGCATTTCCATCATTGAATTCGCCACTACCCCCGCGGCCTTGATGCCCCTGACGCCGCTGGACGCCGGCGCCAAGGCGCAAGCGCAGGCGGCGGTGGACAAGCTCGATTACCGCGGCCAGTGGACCGACACTGGCGCCGCCCTGGAGCGCGCGCTCTACGAGCTGGACAGCCATGGACGTGCGGATGCCGCGAAGTTCATCGTTCTCATGACCGACGGCTACGTGGATGTCGGCAACGCCTCGCGCGACAGCGACAAGATCCATTGGATTGTGCAGTCGCTCATCCCCGAGGCCGTGTCGAAGCGGGTGCGGATATTCGGCATCGCCTTCACCGATCAGGCGGATTACGAACTCCTGCAACAGCTTGCGCAGAAGACCGGAGCCGGGTATTACCGCGCCTATCAGCCGGGCGATCTCGCCGGCATTTACAAGCAGATCAGCGACACCCTGGTGAACGCCAAGCCCGTGCCCCAGCCGGAGGACGTGGGCGTGGTGGGGGCGCAAACGGGGCCGGTCAACGCCGCACCGCAAACCTTCAGTTTCAACACGCCGCTCACCCACATGCAGCAGGCGGAGGAAGACTCGCGCCGCACACTATGGACGGCGGTCGTGGTGCTGCTGTTGCTGGCGATAGCCGGCGCGGGCGGCTGGTACGTGTGGAGCAGGGGCGGAATCAAGGCTATCCTGAAGAGGCCGGAGAAGGCGACCCCAGGCGCTGCGGACGGCCTACAGGCGGTCCTCTATGACATCAGCAACCCGAACGACATCAAGCGCTATGAGTTGGGAGAGAAGGCCACCGTCATCGGCCGCGTCGCAGGTTATGACCCCGAGGTGCAGTACGTGCTAGCGGCCGAGCCCACCGTGGGACGCTGCCACGCGCTCATCGAGCGCCGCGGGCATTCCTTCTGGATCACCGACCAGGGCAGCATCAACGGCACCTTCGTGAACGGCGAGCGCGTTTCAGGCGATCACGCCCTGAAGCACGGCGACATCGTCGCCGTGCACCGCCATGAATTCGAATTCGTCTTGCCGGAACTGTTCGAATCCGAATCGACTGTTCTGGCAGCGCGCGAAGAATACGGTTACGCCGAGAAACGCGAAGCTTGAACAAGGGGCGGGCGCTGCTGCACCCTCCGGAGTACCAGAGATGAACGGCTCCGTGGCCTAT
This sequence comes from Bacillota bacterium, assembly GCA_050261675.1. Lineage (GTDB taxonomy): Bacteria > Pseudomonadota > Gammaproteobacteria > Natronospirales > REEB76 > DASUBN01. The sequence goes on along the minus strand of JBLNDO010000023.1, from coordinate 56,026 downwards.
CATTGGCGCCGCAGTCCGCGGGCCAAGTCGTTGCAAGTGCGGATCACGCCCTGGCAGGGCGTGGAGATCGTCGTGCCCCGCCACGTGAGCCGCGAGCGTGCCCGGGCCTTCGTCGCCCGCCACCGCCGTTGGATACGCGACACCTGGACCCGTATGCGCGAGCAGATGGTGGATGCAGATCTGACGCTTCCCAATGGCTTCGAGTTGCGTGCCGTCGGCGAACACTGGCAGGTCAAATATCTCCGCCGCAGCGGCGAACGGGTGCGCGTGACGAGTGCCGGATCCACCTTGACGGTGCATCATGACGGACGCAGCGAGCAACTGGTGCGGGAGGCCCTGCGTCGTTGGCTGGTGGAAAGGGCCCGGAGACATTTCGCCGAGTATCTGCCACATATCTGTCGCGCCACGGGGTTCAGCTACAAACGGCTGCAGATCCGCGGCCAGACCAGCCGCTGGGGCAGTTGCTCCTCCCACAAGACCCTGAGCCTAAACTACAAGCTCCTGTTCCTGGAGCCGGAGCTGGTGCGTTATCTCGTCATTCATGAGTTGGCGCATACGCGGCAGTTAGACCATTCACCGCGATTCTGGCGGCTGGTGGAGGAGTTCGAGCCCCAGTGCCGCGAGCTCGACGAGGAATTGGGGGAATCCTGGCGCGATGTGCCGGCCTGGGTGGAAATTCACTGAGGTAGCCATGAAAATCACGCTCCGCTCCCTGATCCTGCTGGCCGCATTGCTCGTTTCTGGCGCGGCCGTTGCCGACACCGGTGAAGTCGATGCCTTGCGCGGTTTCTTCAACGCGGTATCGAGCAAGAATTACGCCGCGGCGTGGTCGGCGTTCACCCGCCATACACAGGATCTGGTCGTGCAGAACGTCGCCGACAGCGAAAAGATGTCGGTGCAGGACGTGCGCAAGCTATTCGACACCAACGACGAAAGCATCCAGGCGGGATTCTGGGAAAGTTTCAGGCAATCGTCGCAGTCTCCCGTGATAGCGGGGCTGCCCATGAGCGCCGCCGGCAAGCAGCTGGACGCTGACGGGAGCGTCTCGATTTCCTTCACGAACGGCAATCAGGTCACCGTCCTGATGTACCAGGAGGGCGGAGGCTGGAAGGTCGGATGGATGGAGACTTTCTTTCCGGGCGGCAAGGTGCCTGTGAAATAGCACGCGCCTCCGCGGCTGTTATTTGCCGTCCCCGCTAAGCCCGATCAGCAAGCTGCAGTCGAGCTTCTCCAGCAACGACATGCTGGTGGGGGTGCTCAGCCAGCGCCCCAGTGGCCCCCGCTCGCGGTGACCGACGACCACCAGATTGGCGGCGACCTGATTTGCAAGTTTGACGATCTCCTCTACCGGGTCCCCGTGCATCACGTGGCCCTCCGCTTCGAGGCCGTGTTTCTTGAAGTAGCGCACGCCGGCATCGAGTGTGTTCTTGTAGAACACGGTGCGCTCCTGCGGTGCGCCGCCCATGCCCTGGGCGATGGCCGCGCCGGTGTCATCGGCGATCACCGCCAGGAGATGGATCTTCGCCTTGAAGCGTTTGGCCACTTCCGCCCCTTCCAGCAGGGCGCGGCGTCCTTCCTCGGTGCCGTCGTAGGCCAGCAATATGGTCTTGTAGGGCATAAGGCCTCCGAAACCTAATCCAGGAACAAATCCGGAGCCAGCGGGCGGTCCGGTGCCACGGAATAGCGGGAAAAATCGCCGAACCCCTCGGCGCGTAACACCTCTTCGTCGATGAAGAAATTGCCGGTGCATTCCCTGGAAGGGCGGATGAGTACCGCATGGGCGGCATCGGCCACGATCGCCGGCAGCCGGCAGTATTCCTGCTGCACCCTCCCACCCAGCATGTTGATGGCGGCGGTGGCGATCACCGTGCGTGGCCAAAGCGCGTTCACTGCCACGCCGTGCGGCGCGAATTCCGCCGCCATCCCCAACGTGCAGAGGCTCATGCCGTATTTGGAAAGCGTGTAGGCGGTGTGATCGCGGAACCATCGCGGGTTCAGGTTGATGGGCGGCGCGAGGTTCAGGATGTGCGGATTCGCCGCCTTCATCAGGTGGGGCAGGGCCTTCTGGGAACAGAGGAAGGTGCCGCGCACGTTCACTTCGTTCATGAGATCGTAACGCTTCATGGGCGTTTCCAGCGTGCCCGCGAGCCAGATGGCGCTGGCGTTGTTCACCAGGATGTCGATGCCGCCGAAGTGCTCGACGGCTTGGCGCACGGCTTCCGCCACCGACTCCTCCTCACGTACGTCCATGGCGAGGGCCAGCGCCCTTCCGCCGGCCTTCTCCACGGCCTCCGCCGCGGTGTGAATGGTGCCGGGCAGTTTGGGATGGCGTCGCGTCGTCTTGGCGGCGATCACCACCTTCGCCCCGTCGGCGGCGGCACGCACCGCGATGGCTTCGCCGATGCCCCGGCTCGCGCCGGTGATGAACAGGGTCTTGTCCTTAAGATTGCGCATGCCGGGATTATACTGGCCGTATGTACGATACGCTGGTCGAGACCGCGATACTCTCCGCCCACCTGGATGACCCGGAATGGGCGGTGTTCGATTGCCGTTCGGCGCTCAGCGATCCCGAGGCGGGGCCGCGCGCCTATGCGGCGGCCCACATCCCTGGCGCGCGTTACTTACACCTGGAGCGCGAACTTTCGGGCCCCGTGACGCCGGACACGGGCCGTCACCCGCTGCCGGACCCGAAACGGCTTGCCGAGCTTCTCGGGAAGGCGGGCGTGGACGGCGGCGTGCAGATCGTTGCCTATGACGATGCGGGTGGCGCATTCGCCGCACGGCTCTGGTGGCTGGCCCGATGGCTGGGACACAAGCGCGCCGCCGTGCTGAACGGCGGCTGGCAACAATGGCAACGGGAAGGGCGTCCGGTGAGCGCGGAGCACGCGAGGCCCGCACCGCGCCATTTCCCGTTCACGGCTGCCGACGACGGCGCCTGGCTCGATACCGCCGGCGTGCTGGAGATGGTCCGCGGGCGCAAACGCGGCCTCATTCTGGATGCCCGGGCCGCCCCCCGGTTCCTGGGCGAGCAGGAGCCCATCGATCCCGTGGCGGGCCATGTGCCCGGCGCTGTCAACCTTCCCTATGCCGAAAGCGTTGCAGGGGATGGACGTTTCAAGGAACCGGAAGCCTTGCGACGCCGTTTCGAGCATGTCTTGAACGGCGTACGACTCGACCAGGCGGTGTGCATGTGCGGATCCGGCGTCACTGCCTGCCACCACCTGCTTACCATGGAGGTGGCCGGGCTCCGGGGTGCCCGGCTCTACGCAGGCTCCTGGAGCGAATGGATACGCGATCCCGCGCGCCCGGTCGCGCGCGGCGGAGCGAATCCAGGAACGGAGTGACGGCGTCCGTTTACGGCGAGTTTTCCCGCCGGGGTGGACGTAGCGTCACAGCATGATAAATATCTGAAATTTTCCTTAACGCCATCGTATGTGGGCGTTCATCGACTAAGGTTGGACTCAGAGGAATATCGCGAAACCGCAGACGGTTCAGATGATTGGCAAACACAACAATTGAGGATCAGGAGGTCGCCATGAAGACTCTCAAAGGTAAATTCGCGGTGATGGCAGCCGCTCTGCTCGCGGTAGCGAGCGTGGCGGCCCTCGCCGATTCGCCATTTCTCAGCTCCAGTTCGGACCCCCACGGCACGCTGGTGCTGAACGTGGACCAGCGCGCCAAGCAGACCTATCCGGTGGAGATTTGGACGGTGGACGGCAAACTCACCAACCGTTCGGATCAGGGGGTGCTCTGGATAAAGCCGGGTGACTATACCTTTAGCGTGAAGGTCAGCCACACGGTCAACTTGTCCGACATTCCCGGCATGCAGCGCAAGGCGGGATACGGTCTGGACGCCCACGATATCAAGGTCAGCGTCGCCGCCGGCAAGGCCTATTACATCGGCGCCAAGTTCGACGCCTCCGGCAAATGGGCGCCGGTGGTCTGGAAGACCGAGGATCAGAAGTAAGCCCTGCTGAAGATTGACCTGGAACAAATACCCCGCTGCGGCGGGGTATTTTTTTCCGCTAGAAAGTCGTTCGCAGTCCCACTACGATTCCGTGGGGCATGTAGCCTAGGAAGAAGGGCGTTTCCCTTCCGTGGGCGTAGATGCCGAGGCCCGTGCCCAGGGCCCACGCCGCCAGCACGTCGGTCTGCCAGTGACCCCAGGTCTTCATGCGCGCCACCGAGTCGTAGGCGGGCAGCGCCTCCAGCCCCCATACCCAAGGATGATCGTTTCCGTATTCGGCGATGAAGGGCGTCACGAAACTCGCCTGCAGGGCCACTTCGCCGCTCGGGAAGCTTTCGCCTCCCTTGAACCACTGGTTGGGATCACTGGTCTGGGACGGGCGCTCGCGTCCGAAAGCGTGCTTCATGAGTTCCACGCTGAGCGCCGAGAAGATCGAGGCGTCCAGGGACTGCCAATAGGTCCTGCCCAGGCGGTCCTCGCCGCCGAGCCATAGCGCGCCGCCCAATTCCGTGAGGATCACGGCCCGTTCCAGGAACAGCTGGTCGTTGCGCTTCCAGATTCCGGAATTGTCGTAGGAAAGGCGATGGTCGATGCCGAGAGGACCGCCGGCGGCATAGGTGTTCAGCGCCGGAAGCAGGCACAGCAGGGCGGCGAGCATACGCCGGCCGCGCCGCCATGATGTCTTTTCAGGATGCACATTGATAAAATCCATGCGCGCCTCGAATCGCTCCCGGACACCACAATCCACCGTATTCCAAATCCAAGCGCAACGCCAGGGCCTCCCCATGCAGAAACCGTTCTCACGCTTCGTCCTGCCGGCGCTGCTGGCCTTATCCGCACCAGTGCACGCCGACGATGCACCCACGGGGCCATTCCACGTTGGCCTGGATGTGGGGCATGTCTCCGTGGACTACGGCAGCCTGTCGCTCACCCCCGCGAATGCCGGCGTCATCAACGGCACAGGCACGGCGGAAACCCTGTTCTTCGGGTATGACTTGAACGAATATCTGGGTGTGGAGCTTGCATACCATGATTACGGCAAACCGACTACGTACGAACAGAGAGGCAGCCTGCCGACGCGCTGCCCGGCGAGCTTTTCCTGCCCGCAGGTCACGGGCCTGAGCGCTGAGGTGCTGGGCCGTTATGAAGTCGCGGATCACCTTGACGGCGAACTGCGCGTGGGTGCGCTCGATTGGCGCGTGGGTTCGCCGGGTTCCATGCTGTTCGCCCACACCACGGGAACCGAGCTCATCTACGGCGTGGGCGTGGTGCGTCACTTCGATTACGGCCTGAACCTGGACATCACTTATGAGCGTTCCACATTCACCACCGAAGAAACTCGCGTCGGTTTGAGCTATTCATTCTGAGCGGCTGCACTGCAATAAACAAAAAGCCCCGCTTCTGCGGGGCTTTTTGTTGGATCGATGTCCGTCTCAAGCGGCCAGTTGGCGCAGGACGTAGTGGAGGATGCCGCCGTTCTTGTAATACTCCCATTCTTTCGGGGTATCGATGCGTACCCGGGCTTTGAAGCTCGCGCCCTTGTCGGTCCTGACCGTCACTTCCTTGGCGCCGTCCAGGAGGCCCTCGATCGTGTAGGTCTCGGTGCCGTCCAGCCCGAGCTTCTGGGCGCTGTTGCCGTCCAGGAAGGTCAGGGGCAGCACGCCCATTCCCACCAGGTTGGAGCGGTGGATGCGCTCGAAGGATTCGGCGATCACCGCCTTCACGCCCAGGAGGATGGTGCCCTTGGCCGCCCAGTCCCGGGAGGAGCCGGTGCCGTACTCCTTGCCGGCCAGCACCACCAGCGGCACGCCTTCCTTCTTGTATTGCATGGCGGCGTCGTAGATGGGCATCTGCGCGCCATCCGGCAGATGCCTGGTGACGCCGCCCTCCACTCCGGGAACCATGGAGTTCTTGATGCGGGTGTTGGCGAAGGTACCGCGCATCATCACTTCGTGGTTGCCGCGGCGCGAGCCATAGGAGTTGAAGTCGCCGGGCTCCACGTGATTTCCGATCAGGTACTTGCCGGCGGGAGAGTCCTTCTTGATGGCACCGGCCGGCGAGATGTGGTCGGTGGTGATGGAATCACCGAACAACGCCAGGCAGCGGGCGCCCTTGATGGTCGGGATACCCGGGGCCTGCTTGCCCATGCCGTCGAAGTAGGGCGGATTCTGCACGTAAGTCGATTTGCCGTCCCATGGGTAGATATCGCCGGTACCCACCTTCATGCCCTGCCAACGCTCGTCACCGTGGAACACGTCACCGTAGGATTTTTTGAACATACCGGCGTCAAGGCATTGGGCGATGGTGTCCTGAACTTCACGCTGGCTCGGCCAAATGTCCTTGAGGAAGACCGGCTTGCCGTCCTTGCCCGCGCCGATGGGTTCATGGGTGAGATCCTTGTCGGCACTGCCGGCGAGCGCGTAGGCGACCACCAGCGGCGGCGAGGCCAGGTAGTTCATGCGCACGTCCTGATGCACTCGGCCCTCGAAGTTGCGGTTGCCCGAGAGCACCGCCGCCACCGAGAGCTTGTTGTCGTTCACCGCCTTGCCGATGGCGTCCGGCAGGGGGCCGGAATTGCCGATACAGGTGGTGCAGCCGTAGCCCGCGAGATAGAACCCCACCGCTTCGAGGTCCGCGAGGAGGTTCGCCTTCTTCAGGTACTCGGTCACCACCTTGGATCCCGGGGCCAACGAGGTCTTGACCCAGGGCTGGGAGGTGAGGCCCTTCTCGCGTGCCTTGCGCGCCAGGAGTCCGGCCGCCACCAGCACCGCCGGGTTGGAGGTGTTTGTGCAGCTCGTGATGGCGGCGATCACCACGGCGCCGTCCTTGAGTTCGAAGTCCTTGCTGTCCAGCTTCACTTTCGCGGGACCGGCGGACTTGCGCGTGACCTGGTCCTTGTCGAAGGCGTTCCTGAAGTTCTTGGGCATGTCGCCCAGCAGCACCCGGTCCTGGGGGCGCTTTGGGCCGGCCAGGGAAGGCTGGATGGAACCCAGGTCGAGGTGCAATACATCTGTGTACACGGCTTCCTGGCCGTCGTAACGCCACATGCCTTGGGCCTTGGCATAGGCCTCCACCAGCTTCACCTCGTCCTCGCCCCGGCCGGTCAGGCGCAGATAAGCGAGGGTCTCGTCGTCGATGGGGAAGATGCCGCAGGTGGCGCCGTATTCCGGCGCCATGTTGGCGATGGTGGCGCGGTCGGCCAGGGGGAGGTGCTTCAGTCCGTCCCCGAAGAACTCTACGAATTTCTCCACCACGCCGCGTTTGCGCAGCATTTCCGTGACGGTGAGCACCAAGTCCGTGGCGGTGGCGCCCTCGGCGAGTTTGCCGGTGAGTTTCACGCCGACGACCTCGGGGATGAGCATGGTGGAGGGCTGGCCCAGCATGGCGGCCTCGGCTTCGATGCCGCCCACGCCCCAGCCCAGCACCCCCACGCCGTTGATCATGGTGGTGTGTGAGTCGGTGCCCACCACCGTATCCGGGTAGGCCTGGTTCCTGTCGTTCACGAACACCACGCGCGCCAAGAACTCCAGATTCACCTGGTGCACGATGCCGGTGTCCGGCGGGACCACCTTGAAGTTGCGGAAGGCGTTTTGGCCCCAGCGCAGGAATGCGTAACGTTCCTTGTTGCGCTCGAATTCGAGCTTGGCATTGAGGGCGAAGGCGTCCTTGGTGCCGAAATAGTCCACCATCACCGAATGGTCGATGACCAACTCGGCGGGACAGAGCGGGTTGATCTTCTTGGGGTCACCGCCCAACTTCTTCATGGCATCGCGCATGGCGGCGAGATCCACCACCGCCGGCACACCGGTGAAGTCCTGGAGGATCACCCGCGCCGGAGTGAAGGCGATCTCCTTCTGGGGCAGCTTGCGGGGGTCGCAGGAGGCGAGTGCCTCGATATCCGCCTTGGTCACGCTCACGCCGTCTTCGAGCCGCAGCATGTTTTCCAAGAGTATCTTCAGCGAATACGGCAGCCGCGAAACCTTGTATTTCGCCTCCAGGACGTCCAGCTTGAAGATCTCGAAGTTCCTGCCGCCGACTAGGAGTGTGGCGCGCGACTTGAAGCTGTCCTGCATGACGCCTCCGGAAGGGATGGGGATGGCCCGACGTTCGGATGCCGGGCGAATCAGGCCCGCTATTATAAGGTAGCGGCGCGCGGTGCGCAGGTCAGGCGTAACGGCCGGACTCTTTCAACAGCCTTTGCGTCTCCTTCAACAGGCTGGCGCGCATGAACAACAGCATCCACCGCGATCCGCCGCATTGGCGCCACAACACGGCGGAGCGCAGGCCGCCCAGTAGCAGGCTGCGCACCAAATTGATCGTCAGGGGGTTCCTAAGCTTGTGGGCGTCGCCCGTGACCAGGATACGCGGCTCGAAACTGCCGGCGGTGCGGGCATAGCCATCCGCAAGATTGGCGAGAACGTTGCCGTGGGTGAGCCCGAAATGGCGCACCTGCGCCCGGCCGCGGGTGATGCTCTCCTCGAGAATCTTGCGCAAGCGGCCGCTGCCCATCACCTTGCTCTGCAGCTGCATCAGGCTCAGGGAATACCGCAGGATGGAAACGTCATCGGGGCTGCGGTTCGGTCCCAGGAGTTCCGCCAGTTTCTTGAGGCCGAGGCTGACGCCGGCGAGACCGCCGTATACCTCGGGCACATCGCGGGTTTCGGTCATGAGGATGCTGGCCAGGGTCGCCCGTAGGGAGGTTTCGTCTGCCGGGGCACCGGTGGCGGCATCGCTCACCAGAGCCGCCGCCTGCACCACGCCGGCCAGGGCCAGCACCCGATCCTGCAGGGGACGCATCAGGCGGTGCTCCTCAAGGCCGGGGAGACCGCCGTAGTCGGCTGCTCGGCCGCGATGACGCCGCCGCCCAGGCATTCCTCGCCTGTGTAGAGCACTGCGTACTGGCCGGGGGTGACGGCCCTCTGAGGCCGGTCGAAATCCACCCGGCAGCGATTGTCGCCGCCCGACGATACCGCGCAGGGCTGATCCGCCTGGCGATAGCGGGTCTTGGCCATGCAGCGGAAGGGGAGGTTCGGTGCACGGCCTGAGACCCAATGCACATCGTCGGCGTACAAGGCGGCGCTCAACAACCGCGGGTGGTCGTGCCCCTGAACGACCGTCAGCACGTTGCGCGCCATGTCTTTTCCCGCCACGTACCAGGGCGCGGCTTCCGCATCGCGGCGCCCACCGATCCCGATGCCCTGCCGCTGGCCCAGCGTGTAATACATGAGTCCGTTGTGGCGCCCGAGCGGCCGCCCCTCGGCGCTTTCGATCTCGCCCGGCTGTGCCGGCAGATATTTGCCGAGGAATTCGCGGAAACGGCGCTCGCCCACGAAGCAGATGCCCGTACTGTCCTTTTTGGCGTGATTGGCGAAGCCCGCCTCGCGGGCGAGCTTGCGCACATCGTGTTTGAGCAATTCACCCAGGGGGAAGAGCGCCCGTTTCAGTGCCGCCTGGGGTACGGCATGCAGGAAATAGCTCTGGTCCTTGCCCGTGTCTTTTGCCTTGAGGAGCTTCACGGTATCTGCAGCAGCCTCGAGGCGCGCATAGTGCCCGGTGGCGATGTGCGCGGCCCCGAGCCGGAGCGCGTGATCCAGGAACGCCTTGAACTTGATCTCGCTGTTGCAGAGCACGTCGGGATTCGGCGTATACCCACGGGCGTAGCCGTCCAGGAAGTGCTTGAACACCCGCTCGCGGTACTCCGCGGCGAAGTTCATCTTGTGCAGAGGCACCCCGAGGGTGTCGCAGACCTGGCGCGCATCCTGGTAATCCTGGGCGGCGGTGCAATAGGTCCCGTCCTCGCCGTCCTCCCAGTTGTCCATGAACAGGCCTTCCACAGCATAACCCTGCTGCTTGAGCAGCAGCGCGGCGACGGCGGAATCCACGCCGCCGGACAAGCCGACGATTACGCGGGTGGCGGGAGAAATGGCCATGGGAACATTTTACCGCCGCGGGCGGGACGGTATCAGGCTTCCTGGAGCACCGAGTCCAGGTCGGTCACGTGACTCAGCAAATCCAGGGGATAACGCCGCCCCGTGAGGCAGTCGTCTATGCAGCGGAGCACCATGGGGCTGCGAAGTTCGTAACGACCCGCAGCCAGTTCATGGCGTGTGAGCCAATGGGGCGCGACGATGCCTTTGTCCAGTTTGCGGTCCGGATGATGCCGGGAGCAATGTCCGTAAAAGGCCACGCGCACGAAGGCGGCGTCCAGCTCCGGATTCTTCCACAGATAGATCCCCGTGACCGAATCGGGCGTGAAATCCCAACCGGTTTCCTCCAGTGTCTCGCGCCTTACGGCATCCAGGAAACTTTCGCCGGGCTCCAGGTGGCCGGCCGGATTGTTGAGCACGCGTCGGCCGCGGACCTCTTCCTCCACCACCAGGAACCGGCCGTCCCGTTCGGAGATGGCCGCCACCGTCACATGTGGTTTCCACACCATGCCTATATCCCCAGCCGGCGGAACTCGGGATCGGGCTCCGCGTCCTCCCAGACGCCGGCGAAGGTCTTGAGGCATTGGCGCGCCGCCGCCGGGGCGTGCAGGTCGACATAGCCTTCGTATTGGGTCGCCACGGGGCGGTAGAGCAGCGCCGTGTCATCCGCCACCAGGAAGGTTTCCGGCAGGTCGCCATGCTCGCGGCTGGCGCGCCGTATCTCGATGTAGGAGCTGAAGCGTTGCGCCAGCTCGATGAGCCGGTGGCCGTTGCGTATCGCCGGACCGGGGTCGATGCTTACGACCCGGATGCGGCTCATGCGCGAGCGGGTGACGAGGACCTGCACCGACTTGATGAACGGCTCTTCGTCGTAGATCAGCGGGTCCAGGTCGCGCGTGAACAGCACGAGTTCGCGTTTCGCCGCCGCCGCCACCGCCGCGGCCGCCTCACGGTTGTCCCGAAGGTTTGCGACACGCCGGAATGTACTGCTCTCGTTGGTTTCCATTGAAAATGCTCCGCTTCCCTCCGTCGGGACAGCCTCAAGCCTCCCACCGCATTTGCCCGGAGTCCAGCCATTCCAGGAGCAACGCCGCAAGTTCCGGGATATCGGCGGCCCGAAGCAGGTCTTTGGACGCGAAGCGGCGCCGGTCGCCAAGCAGTTGGCCGTAGCCCGCATTGTGCCCCTGCAGGCGATGGTGTGCCCCGTCCACGAAAAGATGGCAGGTCCGGCGGGCGGCGAACCAGGCGGTCCGCACCGCCGGATGCCAGGCCAGGTGTCTGCCGCCATTGAGCCTGCTTTTCAGCTCAGCCCGGCTCATGCGCCTCCGGCGGGATTCGAGTCTGAGCCAGGGCTTGGGTTCGGTGACGTAGCGTCCGAACCAGATATCCAGGGTTTCGTCGCCGGGGCGCAAGGCCCTGCGCAGCAGCTGCCGTGCGCGGGCCCGTGCCTGTGCCGGAATCTCTCCGGGGTGCTTTGTAGGGAGCAGATCGGGGTCGCCGTAGCGCAGCCCATCTATTGCGCCTTCTCGCAGTATAGCTGCGAAATCCGCGAGCATCTCCGCCTGGGATGGCGCGCGGAAACCGACGGAATAGGTCATGCCTTCGCCGAAGGCCACGCCGTGGTGTGCCACACCGGGCGGGAGATAGAGCATATCGCCCGGCATCAGCAGCCAACTTTCCTGCGGTGCGAACGGTTTGACCTGCTTGAGTTCGAGTCCCGGCAGCCGCAGCTCTTCTTGGGGCTCCGTGTTGATTTTCCATCGGCGCATGCCTTCCGCCTGCAGGAGGAAGACGTCGTAAGCATCCACGTGCGGCCCCACCGAACCGCTGTCCGCGGCGTAGCTGACCATTAGGTCGTCGATGCGCCACGAGGGGATGAAACGGAAAGCCTCGAGCAGCGCAGCGGCGGCGGGGACGTGCTTATCCACGTCCTGGACGAGCAAAGTCCAGCGCGACCGCGGCAATTTGCGAAAGTCCTGGTGCCTAAACGGACCCTGGCGCAGTTTCCAGCCCGGCGCCTTGCGTGTCTGGATCACGAGCCTCGATTCGACTCCCGGCTCGCAGGCGAGTCCGGCAAGCTCATCGGCGGACAAGGGCGGGATGAAACGGGGGAAGGCCTCTCGGATCAGCAGCGGCCTTTTCTGCCAATACCGCTCAAGGAAGACACGCGGCGTGAGCCCGCCGAGGAGCGCCGAATCGGGCACGGGTGCGCTCAATTGCTGCTGCTGCTTTCCTTCTCGTAGCAGCGCACTTTCATGCGCACTACATTGTCGAGTACGAAGCGCGGGTTGAGGCTGTCCACCTGGGGCTCGTCGCTGCCGCTGAGGCTGAGTACCCGGTAGCCTTCTTTGCAGTGGGCATCGGCTTGGTTTTCCGCCACCTTCACAAGGTCGCCAAAGTCGGCGCTGCCGTTGCTCTGCACGGTGATCACAGCGTCGCCTTCAGGGGTGGCGTCCAGGTGCCACCCCACCTGCACGCCGTTTTCGGCATGCATGGGCGCCCCAATCCCGGTGGCGGGGCTGTGGGCGCAGGCGGCGAGAAACAGGAGCAGAGCGGAGGCGGTGAGGGAGTAGCGCATATCAGATTTCCTTGGCGAGCTTGGCGGCGAGGCCGGTATAGCTCGCGGGTGTCATCGCCAGGAGCCGGGCCTTGGCGTCGTTGGGGATATCCAGATCTTTGATGAACTTGCGCATGGCGTCTCCGTCCACGCGCCGGCCGCGGGTCAGGGCCTTCAGTTTCTCATAAGGCTCGCCCACGCCGTAGCGGCGCATCGCCGTCTGCACGGCCTCCGCCAGCACCTCCCAGTTGGCCTCCAGATCGGCGGACAGGCGCTCCGGATCGGCCTCGAGCTTGGAGAGGCCCTTGAGGAAGGATTCGTAGGCGATGGCGCTGTGCCCGATGCCTACACCTAGGTTGCGCAACACCGTGGAGTCCGTGAGGTCACGTTGCCAGCGGGACACCGGCAGCTTTTCCGCGAAATGGCGCAGCAACGCATTGGCCAGCCCCAGGTTGCCTTCGGCATTCTCGAAATCGATCGGGTTCACCTTGTGGGGCATGGTGGAGGAACCCACTTCGCCGGCCACGGGTTTCTGCTTGAAGTAACCGAGCGAGATATAGCCCCAGATGTCGCGGCACGCATCCAGCAGCACGGTATTGAAGCGCGCCAGCGCGTCGAAATACTCCGCCATGTAATCGTGGGGCTCGATCTGAATGGTGTACGGGGACCAGGTGAGGCCGAGCGAGGTCACCAGTTTCCGGCTCAACGCCTGCCAATCCACGTCCGGATAAGCCGCGAGGTGCGCGTTATAGTTTCCCACCGCGCCGTTCATCTTGCCGAGCAGCTCGACGGTCTTGAGCTGGGCGTGTTGGCGCCGCAGGCGCTGCACGATATTCGCCAGTTCCTTGCCTAGGGTGGTGGGTGTCGCGGGTTGGCCGTGGGTCCGGGAGAGCATCGCGACATCGGCATAGCGCCGCGCCTGGGCGCGCAGCCGTTCGATCATGCGCTCCATCATGGGCAAGAGCACCTGGTCGCGGCCGTGCTTCAGCATGAGCCCATACGCCAGGTTGTTGATGTCTTCCGAGGTGCATGCGAAATGGACGAATTCGCTCAAGGGCTTGAGGCTCGGCCGGCTCGCCATCTGCTCCTTGATGTAGTACTCCACCGCCTTCATGTCGTGGTTGGTGGTGGCCTCGATTTCCTTGATGCGCGCCGCCGCGGTCACGTCGAAGCCGCGGGCCAGATCCGCCAGAAAGCTCGTGTCATCGTCAGACAGGGGTGGCACTTCGGGAACGCCGGATTCCTCGGAGAGCACCACGAACCAGCCCAGTTCCACCGCCACCCGCTGGCGCATCAGTCCGTACTCGCTGAACCACTCACGGAGACTCTCGGTCTTGCCGGCGTAGCGGCCGTCCAGGGGGGAGAGGGCGGTCAGGGCGTTGGATTCCATGGGCTTTTCGTGCATCCCCGGGTCGAATGGCGGATAATAACTGAATCGCTCCGGTGCCCCGCAAGGGCGCGGAGTGATCTTGCAGATGGCGGTAATTATACCTTTAAATCAGTAGCTTATTAAGTTTTTCTGACCTTGATTCTCGAGGAGTTTCCGATGTCGGATAAAGCTTACCGGGTGGAGCACGACAGCATGGGGGAACTCAAGGTGCCGGCGGACGCTCTGTGGGGCGCCCAAACCCAGCGCGCGGTGCAGAACTTCCCCATCAGCGGGCTTCCCATGCCCCGCGGCTTCATCCGGGCGCTTGGTCTCATCAAGGCCTCCGCCGCCACCGTGAACCAATCCCTCGGGGTGCTCGATGCCAAGCGCGCCAAAGCCATCGAGGCGGCCGCCTTGGAGGTCTCGGCGGGCAAGCACGACCGGCATTTCCCCATCGATGTATTCCAGACCGGATCCGGCACCAGCACCAACATGAACGCCAACGAGGTCATCGCCCATCTGGCGAGCGCCGCGGGCGAGGCGGTGCACCCCAACGACCATGTGAACATGGGCCAGAGCAGCAACGACGTGATTCCTACCGCCATCCACGTGAGCGCCGCCCTGGAAGTGAAGGAAAAGCTCCTGCCGGCGCTCAGACATCTGGCGGAGACCATCGAGGCCAAATCCAAGGAGACCGCCAAGGTCATCAAGACCGGCCGCACCCATCTCATGGACGCCATGCCCGTCAGCGTCGGTCAGGAGCTGTCGGGGTGGGCCGCACAGGTGCGGAATGGCGCGGCGCGCGTGGAAGCCGTGCTTCCGCGCCTACATGCCTTGGCGCAGGGTGGTACCGCCGTGGGCACCGGCATCAATGCCCATCCGGAGTTTGGCAAACGCATGGCCGCGGAACTCGGCAAGCGCACCGGCATTCCTTTCAAGCCCAGCGACAACTATTTCGAATCCCTGAGTTCCCAGGACGCCGCCGTGGAGCTTTCCGGCCAGCTCAAGACCGTGGCCGTGAGCTTGATGAAGATCGCCAACGACCTGCGGTGGATGAACAGTGGCCCCTTGGCCGGTCTGGGGGAGATCGCCCTGCCGGCGCTGCAGCCCGGTTCCAGCATCATGCCCGGGAAGGTCAACCCCGTGATCCCGGAGGCGACCGCCATGGTGGCGGCCCAGGTCATGGGCAATGATGTCGCGGTCACCGTGGCGGGGCAATCGGGCAATTTCCAGCTCAACGTGATGCTGCCGGTCATCGCCCACAACCTCCTGGAAAGCATCGAACTCCTGGCCAACGTTTCCCGGGCCCTGGCGGACAGCGCCATCAAGGGCTTCACCGTGAACCCGGTGCGGCTTGAGGAAGCCCTGGGCAAGAACCCCATCCTCATCACCGCCCTCAATGCCGTCATCGGCTATGAGAAGGGGGCGGCCATCGCCAAGAAGGCCTACAAGGAAGGCCGGCCCATCCTGGAGGTGGCGAAAGAGATGACGGACCTGTCGGAGGCCCGGCTGAAGCAGCTCTTGGATCCGGCGGAGCTGACGAAAGGCGGTATCAAGGAATAAGAAATTACTTTTAAGACTATCAGTAACTGATTGATAAAATGGAATTAAAAGGCGGAACTTTCCCTGAATTCATCCGCCGCCGTTTTGCCGGAACCCGGGCGCCCGATGATTTCTCACCGCGCCGGGTGTTGGGGGATCTGCCCACGGGTTACCTGCCCAAGCCTCCCTGGAAACCCGCCTCGGTGTTGCTCCCGCTCGTAATCCACGCGGAACCCACCGTGCTCCTGACCCAGCGTACCGAGAGCCTGGCCGATCACGCCGGCCAGGTGAGTTTCCCCGGCGGGGGGCGGGAAAACCGGGACAGGGACCCCGTGGAGACCGCGCTGCGGGAGACGGAAGAGGAAATCGGCCTGCCCAGGAGCCACGTGGAAGTAGTGGGCTACCTCCGGGGCTATCTCACCATCAGCGGTTATGCCGTGACACCCGTGGTGGGACTGGTGCAGCCCGGATTCACCCTTGCCGCCGATCCCCTCGAAGTGGCGGATATCTTCGAAGTGCCCCTGGGCTTCCTCCTGGACCCTTCCAACCGGCGTGTCGAGAGCCGTGAACTGGGTGGCCGCGACGTGGGGTTCTATGTGTTCCAGTACCAGGAGCGCCGTATTTGGGGCGCCACCGCCTCCATGCTGGTGAGTTTTCTGGACACACTCAAGGCGGAGATGCCATGAAAGAGACGCAACGCTTGCTGGAAATCATGGCGAAGCTCCGGGACCCGGACCAAGGCTGTCCCTGGGACCGGCAGCAGACTTTCCGGAGCATCGCACCCTATACGGTGGAGGAGGCCTATGAGGTGGCCGACGCCATCGAACGCGGCGATTTCGGGGCGTTGCGGGAGGAACTGGGGGATCTGCTGTTGCAGGTGGTCTATCACGCTCGCATGGCGGAAGAAGAGGGGCGCTTCGGGTTCGAGGACGTGGCCCGCGGCATCGGCGACAAGCTCACGGCGCGCCATCCCCACGTCTTCGGCGACGCGGACATCCGCACGGCCGAGCAGCAAAGCCTGGATTGGGAAACACGCAAGGCCGGCGAGCGGGCCGTGCGCGAACAGGTCGGGGCCTTGGATGGGGTGCCGGCGTCGCTGCCGGCCCTGACCCGCGCCGAAAAGCTCCAGAAGCGCGCCGCCCGTGTGGGCTTCGATTGGAGTGAACTCGGGCCGGTGTTCGCCAAGATCCGCGAGGAGCTCGTGGAATTGGAGCGGGAGCTGGAAACCGGCCGGCCGCGCGAGCGCGTGGAGGACGAATTGGGCGACGTGTTGTTCGCGGTGGCCAACCTGGCTCGCAAGCTCTCGGTGGATCCGGAGCAGGCCTTGCGCGGCACCAACCGCAAGTTTGAGCGGCGTTTTCGCCACATGGAGCGGCGGTTGGCGGAAAAGGGCCTCAAACCCGAGGATGTGAGTCTCGAGGAGATGGATGCCCATTGGGACGATGCCAAGCGGCAGGGACTCTGAAAGACCCGCAAGCGGTTGGCCCGATTGGGAAAACCAGCCCGGGCTGTGCTAAATTGAACGGCGTTTAAGTTAAATAGACCCCGGTGCCGAAGGCGGAGCATCCGCCGCGCAGATGGGGCGACAAGAAGGTTTTGGGAGCCAGAACAATGCCGCAAAAGATCGGTATCGTGGTCGACGCCGCCTGCGACCTGCCGCGCAGCTTCCTGACGCAGCATTCCATCGAAATCATGCCGATCAACATGCAGTTCGGCACCATGAACTTCAAGGACGTGCGCGATCCCGAGCAGACCATGGAGTTCTACCGCCGCTACGTGGCGGAGAAGGAACTGGAGATCACCACGGCGCCGCTCTCGGTAAAAGCCATCAAGGACTGGTTCCTCGATCAGCTGGTCCTGAAGTACGACCGTGTGCTGGTGATCACCGTTTCCAGCACCCGCAGCCCCGTGTTCGAGAACGCCACCAAGGCCTCGTTCATGATCCTTTCGGGCTACAAGGAGCGCCGCAAGGCCGCCGGCATGGAGGAGCAGTTCGCACTCCGCGTGCTGGACAGCAAGACCATGTTCACCGGTCAGGGCGTGGTGGTGTACGAAGCCCTGCGCCTGATGCAGGGCAGCCAGGCAGACATGGCCTTCGACCGCCTACGCCAGCATGTGGAGACCTTCTCCCAGGACGTGCATGCCTACCTCGTGCCACAGGATCTCTTTTACGTCCGTACCCGCGCCCACCAGAAGGGCGACAAGAGCGTCGGCTGGTTCAAGTACCAGATGGGCACCATGCTGGACATCAAGCCTATCCTCAAGGTGTACCGCGGCGAGACCGATGCCGTGGAGACGGTGCGCGGTTACGAGGGCGCGGTGAAGCGCCTGTTCGGCATCGCCAGCGAGGCCATCGAGAAGGGCCTGCTCACCAAGGTGGTGAACATGAGCTATGCCGGGAACCCGGAGGACGTGAAGTCCTTCCCGGGCTACGACGATTTCGTGAAGCTCGCCCATGCCCACAAGGTGGAGACGCTGCTTTCGGTGATGAGCACCGTCGCCGGCATCCATGTCGGTCCCGGTGCCTTCAGTCTTGCATACGCAGCCAAATAAAGATTCGAGTGCAGTAATAAATAAAAGGCCGCCTTCAGGCGGCCTTTTATTTTTATACTATTGATGATCAATCTTTGTTTAGCTTCTTCAGCAGGGGCTCGATCAGATCCATCGGCAGGGGGAAGACGATGGTGGAGCTCTTGTCGCCCGCCACTTCCACCAGGGTCTGCAAGTAGCGCAGCTGAATGGCCTGGGGCGATTTCACCAGGGTCTGGGCCGCTTCCATCAGCTTCTGGGAGGCCTGCAGCTCGCCCTCGGCGTTGATCACCTTGGCGCGGCGCTGGCGCTCGGCCTCCGCCTGCTTGGCGATGGCGCGAATCATGCCTTCGTCCAAGTCCACCTGCTTGATCTCCACGTTAAGCACCTTCACACCCCAGACATCGGTGTGCTGGTCCAGGATCCCCTGGATGTCGGTATTGAGCTTGTCGCGGGCCGCCAGCATGTCGTCCAGTTCGTGCTGTCCCAGCACGGAACGCAGCGTGGTCTGGGCGAGCTGGCTCGTGGCCTCGTAGACATCCGCCACCTGGATGATGGATTTCTCCGGGTCCACGATGCGGAAATAGATGACCGCATTCACCTTCACCGAGACGTTGTCGCGCGAGATCACGTCCTGGGGCGGTACGTCCATGACCACGGTGCGCAGGTCCACCTTCACCATCTGCTGCAAAAGCGGCCAAACGAGGAAGAAGCCGGGCCCTTTCACCCGGTCGTACTTGCCCAGGGTGAAGATCACGCCGCGCTCATACTCCTTCAATACCTTGAAGGCGTTGAACACCACCAGTACGGCCACCACGATGACCACGATCAGTGCGACGCTCATGTTCAGTCCTCTTGCCCGGCGGGCGATTCCAATGGTTCCACAATGAGTTTCAGTCCCTCGCGGCGCAGCACGCGCACGCGCGCACCCCGGGGGAGCGGCGTGCGGCTCTGGGCCTGCCAATTGGCGCTTTGTATACGGACGGTGCCAGAGCCGTCGGCGCCGAAGTCTGCCAAAGTCTCACCCACCGCGCCGAGCAGCGATTCGCCGCCCGTGACCACAGGCTTGCGCCGCGAGCGCATGGCGAGGGCGAGTGTGCCCGCCACCAACAGCCCCGCGGCCGCGGCAAGTCCGGCGATGAGCCCACGGGGCAGCTCGAAACCGGGCACGTCGGTATCCATCAGGATCAAGGAGCCGAACACGAAGGAGATGATGCCGCCGATGCTCAGGGTGCCGTAGGCGGGAACGAAGGTCTCGATCACGAACAGCAGCACGCCCAGGATGATGAGCGCGAGTCCGGCGAAGTTCACCGGCAGGATCTGGAAAGCATACAGCGCCAGAAGCAGGGCGATGCCGCCGGCGACACCGGGGAGCACCGCGCCGGGGTTGTAACCCTCGAACAGCAGGCCATAGATGCCGATGAGCAGCAGCAGGTAGGCCACGGTCGGGTCCGTGAGAACGGCGAGCAGGTGTTCGCGCCAACCGGGCGCGTATTCGTCCAGTCTCAAGCCGGCCGTATGCAGCACGCGGCTTCCGGCGGCGGTGTCGACCGTGCGGCCATTCACCTGCACCAGCAGATCGGCGGGGTCTTTCGCGACCACGTCCACCACGCGCGCCTTTAAAGCCTCATCGGCGGGCAGGCTGGCGGCGTCGCGGACCGCGGCCTGCGCCCATTGGAGGTTGCGCCCGCGCTTTTCCGCGAGGCCGGAAATGTAGGCGAGGGCGTCGTTCAGCACCTTGCGCTCCTCGGCGGTCTCGGGCTTGGCGGGCGTATCGGAGCCTCCCCCGGCCATCTGCACGGGCGTCGCAGCGCCCAGGTTGGTGGTGGGCGCCATGGCGGCGATGTGGCAGGCGTAGAGGATGTAGGTGCCGGCGCTCGCGGCCCGCGCGCCCGCCGGCGCCACGTAACCCGCGACCGGTACCGGCGAGGCGAGGATCACCTGCACGATCTTTCGCATGGAGACGTCGAGCCCGCCGGGGGTATCCATTTCCAGGATGACGATCTCATCACCCTCGGAACGGGCGGCGTCGAGCCCTCGCGCGACGTATTCGGCGGTGGCGGGGCCGATGGGACCCTGTACGCGCAGCAGCAACGCGCCGGCGGCAGTCGCGGCGGGGGAAACGCCGAGCAGCGCGAGCAGGGACAAGCATGGCAGGAACCGGCGCATCACGACTGCATCATCCGTCAAATGCGCGAAGTGCTGGATTCAGTCTACTCCGTGCACCGTGCTTCCGGTAAAATATTTAAGCTCAAGAAGCGGCGGCGTTCGCCGCCGACTTTCCCGATGGCACAAACCCTTGCCCACAAGACACTGACCGCCCTCGCGGCCGCCATGTTGCTGGCCTGCAGCGCGACCGCGCATGCCGATGCGATGCGGACCGTCGCGGGTCACGCGGCCACGGCGACCGCGTCATCCGCTGCGACGCCTGCACCGCGGCCCAAGATTTGCCTGGTGCTGAGCGGGGGTGGCGCTCGCGGCGCAGCCCACGTAGGCGTGCTCGAAGCGCTCGAGAAACTGCGCATTCCGGTGGACTGCATCGCCGGCACCAGCATGGGCGCCATCGTCGGCGGACTGTACGCCGCGGGCATGACGCCCGAGGACCTGGAAGCACAGATGAACCGGCGCGCCATCCAGGAGGACATGGCAAACGTCACCCCCCGCAGCCATCTCACCTACAAGGAAAAGCAGGACCAGCTCAAGTACCTGCTGCGCGTCGAGTTCGGCTACGCCGATGGGCACTATGTCTTTCCGCAGGGCATCGCCAAGGGCGATGCACCACAGCGCATCCTGAACGTGCTCACTCTGGCGCAGGAGCCGGGCACCGATTTCGACAAGCTACCCATCCCTTTCCATGCCGTCGCCACCGACATCGAGACCGGTGACATGGTGGTGTTGGATCGCGGGAATCTGGCCGATGCGATCCGCGCGAGCCTCTCGGTCCCAGGCCTCTACCCGCCGGTCCGCATCGACGGCCACCTACTGATGGACGGTGGCCTGTCCCGCAACCTGCCGGTGGATGTGGCCCGGCAGATGGGCGCGGACGTGGTCATCGCCGTGAATATCGGCACACCGCTCGCCAAGGGTGACCAGCTCACCGACGTGATCAGCGTCACCGTCCAGGTGGTGAAACTCTATGGCGTGCAGAACGTGAAAGAATCCATTTCCAACCTCACAGCACAGGACGTGCTGCTCGAGCCGGAGCTGGGCGACATTGGGGCCACGGATTTCGACCGCATGGGTGAGGCAGTCAAGCTGGGCGAGCAGCAGGCATATCAGAAGCTTTCCAGCCTCACCGATCTCCAACTCAGCCCGGAAGCCTATGCCGCATACCGCCGTGAACACCGGCGGATGCTGCCTCCGCCTCAACGCATAGACTTCGTGGATGTGAGCGGCAACGGCGGCATATCGGCCGACCTGATCCGGGCCCGCTTCGGCGTCCAACCCGGCAGCCGCTGGAACAGGGAAGCCATCAACGAAGGCCTGCGCAACCTGTACAGACTCGATTATTTCCAGAGCGTGAACGCGGTGCTCACGCACCACGGCGACGCCACGGGTATCGAACTCGACGTGCAGCCCAAGCCCTGGAAGCCGAGCTATCTGCAATTCGGCATCCACATTAGCGACGATTTCGAGGGCGACAGCAATTATGAATTGCTCGGCAGTTACACCGCCACCGAGATCGGCGCCCTAGGCGCCGAATGGCGCAACCAATTCGAGATCGGCAAGACCCGGCTGTATTACACGGAGCTGTATCAGCCCCTCAATTACACCGACATCTTGTTCCTGGCGCCCAACGCGGAATACCTGGACGACACCTTCGACCTGTTCACAGGGCAAAACCGCGTGGCCGAATACAGCGTGATCTATCCGCACGGCGGGCTCGATATCGGCTGGCGCATCGGCGACCAGGGGGAGGCGCGCTTCGGCTTGCAATACGGGCACGTGGTCTCGCAGCTGCGCATCGGCGACCCGGGCCAGAACCCGACCTATCGCGACACGCTTCTGGGTCCGCACCTCATGATTGGAGTGGATACCTTCGACAACGGCAGCTTTCCCTCGGAAGGTTCCTACGGGCTGGTCACCGGCTTTTTCCCGCGTTCCGCCCTGGGAGGCGACTTGAGCTATGACAAGCTGGACATCACCGGGGGCAAGGCGTTCAGCATCGGCGGCGATCCGGTGCTGCTGCTGGCGGAGGCGGGCAGCAACCTTGGGACGCCCATGCCAGTGTATGACCAGTTCCAGCTCGGTGGATTCTTGTCGCTGGCGGGCAAACGTCAAGGACAATTGCGCGGGGACCGGGTCTTCGACGCGCACCTGGTCTATGCCCATCATGTGGCGGACATGCCGAGCGTGCTCGGCAACGGCCTGTATCTCGGCGGCGGGGCCGACTTGGGCAACGTTTGGGGCAATACCCGTAATGCACCGGGCGGAATGCAATACGGCCTCATGGGTTTCGTGGGGGCCGACACGGAACTCGGCCCGTTGTATCTTGGAGTGGGCGGGGGCAAGTCCGGTAACCTGGTGTTCTTCCTCTACCTCGGCGTCCCCATCAACGGCAACACGTTGGCGCCGTCGTTCAGCAACTGAGCCCGGATCCGGAGAATCGCATGGAAAAACTGCGCATATTCACCACCGGCGGAACCATCGACAAGATCTATTTCGACGCCAAGAGCGAATACGAAGTGGGGGAGCCGCAGATCGGCGAGATCCTGCGCGAAATGGGCGTGGCCTTCCCCTTCGAGATCACCTCGCTGATGCGCAAGGACAGCCTGGACATGACCGACGCGGACCGGGCGCTGATCCGCGATGCCGTGGCCCGGGATCCCGCGCGCCGAATCTTGATCACCCACGGCACCGACACCATGACGAACACCGCGGCGGTGCTTCAGGGTGCGGCGGGCAAGACCATCGTGCTCACGGGTTCGCTCAATCCGGCTCGCTTCCGCGGCAGCGACGCCATCTTCAACATTGGTGGGGCCGTGGCGGCGGTCCAGGCGCTCGAACCGGGCGTCTACATCTTCATGAACGGGCGCGTATTCGATGCGCGCAAGGTGCGCAAGAACCGCGAGAAGAACCGGTTCGAGGACGCCTGATGAGGCCGCGCGAGTACTTCGAGGCTCTCGCGGGCTACCACATCTGGGCCCATCGGCGACTGCTCAAGGCCCTGGAACCCATGGGCGATGCCGCATACCACGCCGATCAGGGTCTTTTCTTCCGCAGCGTTCATCGCACCCTGAACCATCTTTTGCTGGTGGACCTCTTATGGCACGGCCGCCTCACCGGCAAGCCGTTCGCCGTCAGCGGGCTCGACCAGGAACTGGTGAAGGAGCGGAGCCGGCTCGCGGAAGAAATGTTGCGGGCGGCGGAGACGCTCAGGGGATTGATGGCGAAGCTGGATGACGCACAACTGGAACGCCCCAGCGCCTATCAGGATACGGAAGGCAAACGGCGCGAATACCCGCTGTGCCTTCAGCTCGCGCATGCTTTCAATCACGCTACCCACCACCGGGGGCAGGTAACGGCGGTCATCACCCGCCTGGGCCACGAGAGTCCGGTGCTCGACCTGCCGGTTTTCCTTCTCGATTAGAGGGCGTGCAGCAACAACGCAGCCGCGCCTGCGGCTAGACAATAAATACCGAACGGCCTGAGAGCCATCAGTTCGTGTGACTTGAACCACCTCATCAAAAACCAGGTGCTCAACCAGGCAAACACACCCGCCAAGACGCCCCCCAGTAGAATCACCGGCAATAGGCCAGATGGCATTCGGGTGTGCGCATGCAGGAGCTTCGGTACTTCCAACAAGCCAGCAGCGCCGATGATGGGCGTCGCCAGCAGGAATGAAAACCGGGCGGATGCAGCATAGTCGAGGCCGCCCAGGAGTCCTGCCACCAGCGTGACGCCGGAGCGGGAGAGACCTGGGATCAACGCCAGCGCCTGGGCGCAACCGATGAAAAACGCTTGGGTCCAGGTCAGTTTTTCCGGCGAAGCCGCGCCTTCCCGCCGTTTCAGCTTGTCGCCCAGCAGAAGCACGCCGCCGTTCAGCATCAGGAAGAGTGCGGCCACACTGAACCCGCCGAAGAGTTCGCGCACCTTCCGTTCCAGCAGGAATCCCAGCAAGCCCGCCGGCACGGTGCCGCAGGCCAGCAGCCAGAAGAGCCGGGCCTGGGGATGCGCCGGGCTGCCGCCGCCACGCAGGGCACCGGCCAGCAGGCTGAGCCAGTCCCGCCAGAAGTAGATGACCAGCGCCAGGGCCGTGCCGAGATGCAGTACGACGATGTATGGCAGAAACCAGGGCGCGTCCCGGTCCACGGGCCAGTGCAAGAGCGCCGGCACCAGCACGCTGTGGCCCAGGCTGCTGATGGGAAAGAGTTCGCTGATGCCTTGCAACACGGCGAGCAGCAGCAGGTCGGTATACAACACGCGGCTTTTCCTTACTTTACATAGCAAGACGCCGTGCAGGTGCACGGCGTCCATTTCTTATCACTTACGGGACCGGCACTTCAACCGATGTCGAACTTGATGCCCTGGGCAAGCGGCAGCGAATCGGACCAGTTGAGCGTATTGGTCTGGCGCCGCATATATTGCTTCCAGGCGTCGGAACCAGATTCGCGTCCCCCGCCGGTTTCCTTCTCGCCACCGAACGCCCCACCGATCTCGGCGCCGGAGGTGCCGATGTTGACGTTGGCGATGCCGCAGTCGCTGCCCACCGCCGAGAGGAAGTATTCGGCGTTCTTCACGCTGGTGGTGAAGATGGAGGAGGACAAGCCCTGAGGCACGTCGTTATGCAGGCGCACCGCCTCGTCCAGGGTCTTGAAAGGCATGACGTAGAGGATGGGCGCGAAGGTCTCGGTCTTGACGATGTCCCACTCGTTCTTCGCCTTGACGATCGTGGGTTCCACGAAGAATCCGGGGCGGTCGAGTTTCTTGCCGCCGATGAGCACCTGGCCGCCGGCCTTCTTCGCGGCCTCGACGGCCGACTGGTAGCGGTTCACTGCATCCTGGCTGCACAGCGGACCCATCAGGGTCTGCGGGTCCAGGGGATCGCCGATGCGCACCTGCTTGTAAGCGGAGACCAGCTTCTGGGTTAGCTCGTCGATGAGGCTCTGGTGGACGATGAGCCGGCGGGTGGTGGTGCAACGCTGGCCGGCGGTGCCCACGGAGCCGAACACGATGGCGGGAACCGCGAGTTTCAGGTCTGCGGTCTCGTCCACCACGATGGCGTTGTTGCCGCCCAGCTCCAGCAGCGACTTGCCCATGCGCGCCGCCACCATCTCGCCCACCTTGCGGCCCACGGCCGTGGAGCCCGTGAAGGACACCAGCGCCACGCGATGATCCTTCACGAAGCGCTCCGCGAGGCGGTTGTCGCCGTCGATGAACAAGGAGAAGATCGCCGGGTACCCGTGCTTCTCCAGCACCTTGTTGCAGATGGTCTGCACCGCCACGGCGCAGAGCGGGGTACGGGGGGAGGGCTTCCACACGGTGACGTCGCCGCAGATCGCGGCGATGAAGGCGTTCCAGGACCAGACCGCCACGGGGAAATTGAAGGCGGAGATCACGCCCACGATGCCGAGGGGATGCCACTGTTCCGCCATGCGGTGACGCGCCCGCTCCGACTGCATGGTGCGCCCGTAGAGCATGCGCGACTGGCCCACGGCGAAATCGGCGATGTCGATCATTTCCTGCACTTCGCCGTCGCCTTCGGCCTTGATCTTGCCCATCTCGAGCGAGACCAGGCTGCCGAGCGCGTCCTTGTTCTTGCGCAGCTCCTCGCCCACGAGGCGCACCGCTTCGCCGCGTTTCGGCGCCGGCAGCTCGCGCCAGGCCTTGAACGCGGTTTCCGCATCCACGATCACCTGCTCATAGTCCGCCTCGGTGGCGCAATGAACCTTGGCGATTACCTGGCCGGTGGCCGGATTGATGGACTCGATGACCTTGCCGCCGGCACTCTTGCGCCAGCCGCCCGTCGGCGTCCAGGTGCCGGCGTTGTCCTGGGTGAGCCCCAGGCTGGAAAGTATCTTCTGAACGTCGGCCATGGAAGCTCCTTTAGGCCACGAACTGCTTGGCGGCCTCGCCGGTGCGCACCAGGCGCGCCGAGAGTTCCGCGGTTTCGGCCTGGGCGTAGGCCTTGCCGAAGCGGTTGTTGAGCACGTCGGTCAGGCTGAACCGTTCCTGCTTGACCAGGCCCTGATACGCCTTGGGATTCTTCAGCACCAGGTCCACCACCGCGGCAATGCCCGCGCTGGTGGTCACCTGGATCGCGGACCACAGGTGCCCGGCGATTTCCTGGGGATACACGGCGTTGGAATAGCTCTCTTCCATGAACTTGCCGTGCTGCAGGCCGCTCACGGACACGTAGATGAGCACCACGTCCTGCACGGTGCGCGGCACGGCGCGCTCCAGGATCCGTTTCAGGGTGTCCCGGTCCTGGTTCATGCCCAGGTCGTTCATGAGCAGGCGCATCACCTCGCAGTGGCCGGGGTAGCGCATGGTCTTGTAAGTCATGTTGCGCACCTTCCCGGCATAGGTCTCGGCCAGGGAGCCCAGGCCGCCGGAGGTGTTGAAAGCTTCGTAGAGCTTGCCTTCCAGCTGGATGGTCTCCAGCCCTTCGAGGGGCATGAGTGCGGCATCCTTGCCGTTCACGATGCCGTAACAGGTGTTGCCGTATTCGTTGATGACGCCGTCGGACGACCAGGTGAGGGAATACTTGGTCATGTTGCCCGGATTCTGGGGCAGGGCGCCGACGCGCAGCTTCACGTCGTGGATCTCGTCGAAGTGCGTCATGAGCTCGTTGGCCGCGATGCTGATGAAGCCCGGCGCCAGGCCACACTGGGGCGCAAAGGCGGTCTTGGCCCCTTGGGCGGTCTTCGTTACGGCGCGGGTGACTTCCACGTCCTCGGTCAGGTCGAAATAGTGCATATCCAGTTTGCGCGCCACCTCCGCCACCGGCGGGTTGCAGAAGTAAGGCAAGCTGGAGATGACGGCGTCCGCCGGGTGAGCCTTGAGGTGTGCCTCGAGGGCGGATTTATCCGCGGCATTCACCTGGTAGGCATGGATGTTGATCTTGGCCTTCTTGTGGCTGGCGGCCACGGCCTCGGCGGCCTTGCCGTTGGCGTCGGCCAGGCCGATCTCATAGTCGCCGGAGGAGGCCAGGAGGCCCGAGAGGAGGGAACCGATCTTGCCGGCGCCGAGGACGAGCACGCGATGCATGGACTAAATCTCCAGAATTGATGGTTAAAGTCCCCGACACCCTGACGGGGAGGACCGCAAGGAGCGTTCGATGCGGCCCGGCGGGTAAAAAGCGCGTAATTTTGCCATAAATGATGCGTCCGCCGCATCCCGCGCTTTCGCCTGCCATCGTCGGCGTGTAGCATGGCGGGCTCCGATATGGACACGAAATTCATGCATCCCTGGAAGCCGGACAGCTGGCGAACCCGCGTGGCCGGACAGCAGCCGCTCTATCCGGACGCGGACGTTGCCGAGCGGGTGGTGGCGGAGATCAGCCGCCTGCCGCCGCTCGTCACCTGGGGCGAAGTGGACAAGCTGCGCCAGCAGCTGGCGGAAGCCCAGCGGGGCGAGCGCTTCGTGCTGCAAGGCGGCGACTGCGCCGAGAGCTTCGACGACTGCACCGGCGAGCCCATCGCCAACAAGCTCAAGATCCTGCTGCAGATGAGCCTGGTGCTGGTACACGGCCTCAAGAAGCGGGTGATCCGCGTGGGCCGTCTGGCGGGCCAGTACGCCAAACCGCGCTCAGCGGACACAGAAACCCGCAACGGCCTCACCCTGCCGAGCTACCGCGGCGACCTCATCAACCGCGCGGGTTTCACCCTGGCCGAGCGCACGCCCGATCCGGTGCTGATGCTCCGCGGCTACGAGCACGCCGCGCTCACCCTCAACTACGTGCGCGCCATGGTGGACGGCGGCTTCGCCGACCTGCATCACCCGGAGTACTGGGACCTCGATTTCGTGCGCAACTCGCCCCTGGAGGCGGAATACCGGCGCATCGTGCAATCCATCGTGGATTCCCTGAGCTTCATGGAGACCATTTCCGGCCAGACCCTGGCGGAAAGCGGCCGCATCGACCTGTTCACCAGCCACGAGGGACTGCACCTTCTGTACGAGCAGGCCCAGACCCAGTTCGTGGCCGAGACCGGCCGCTGGTACAACCTGGCCACCCACTTCCCTTGGATCGGCATGCGCACGGCGGATGTCACGGGCGCCCACGTGGAGTATTTCCGCGGCATCGCCAACCCCTTGGCGGTGAAGGTGGGGCCGCTCATGAGCGCCGACGGCCTGAAAGAACTCATGGCGATGCTGAACCCGGACGATGAGCCGGGGCGGCTCACGCTCATCCACCGCTTCGGCGCCAAGCACATCGCCGAGAAGTTGCCTCCCTTGGTGGAAGCGGTGAGACAGTCCGGCCGCCAGGTGCTGTGGATCTGCGACCCCATGCATGGCAACACCGAGACCACCAGCAACGGTCTCAAGACGCGCCGTTTCGAGAACATCCTGAAGGAACTGGAAAGCGCATTCGAGTTGCACGAGAAACTCGATAGCCGGCTCGGCGGCGTGCATTTTGAACTCACCGGCGACGATGTGACGGAGTGCACCGGCGGTGCCCGGGGCCTAACGGAAACGGACCTGGAGCGCGCCTACAAATCCCAGGTGGATCCGCGCTTAAATTATGAGCAGGCCCTGGAAGTGGCCATGCGCATCGTGGCGCGCACGAAGAAATAACTATCCCGCTACCCGCTGCTCCCCGGGTTTCAGCCCTTCCAAGTTCCATTCACCCACCGCCCAGCGTATGAGCCGGAGCGTCGGGTGCCCGATCGCAGCGGTCATGCGCCGTACCTGCCGGTTGCGGCCTTCGGTGAGCGTAAGTTCGAGCCAACTGTCCGCCACCCGCTTGCGGAAACGAATGGGGGGATTACGGGGCCACAGCCAGGCGGGTTCGGGGATCGACCGGACTTTGGTGGGAAGCGTTCTGCCGTCATTCAGCTCGACGCCTTGGGCCAGCCGTTCCAGCGTGTCCTGTGCCGGGACGCCTTCCACTTGGGCGATATATACCTTGGGAAGCTTGTGATGGGGATGGCTGATGCGGTTCTGCAAGCGCCCATCGTCCGTGAGCACCAGCAACCCCTCGCTATCCGTATCCAGCCGGCCCGCGGGGTATACGTTCCTGGTCATGATGTAATCCTTGAGCGTCGGCCGGCCTTCGCCGCTGAATTGGCAGAGCACGCCGTAGGGCTTGTTGAACAGGATCAACATCAGGCCGCCGGCGGGCTTTCCAGGGTCTCGATGAAGCGCTTGGCCTGTGGCGTGAGGAACTTGCCGCGTCGCTGCACCACACCATAACTCCGTTCCGGAAAATATTGTTTCATCGGGATGGCCCGCAGGCGATAGCTTTGCCGCAGGCAGATGCTGGTGACGATGGAGATGCCCAGCCCTTCCTCCACATAGCGCTTGATCACCTCCCATCCGCCCACTTCCAGCTTGATCTTGTACTCCAAGCCGTGTGTGCGGAACACCTCGCTAACCCTCCGCAGGGTGGACAGGAACTGGGGAGGCAAGATCAGGCCGTAGGGGGCGATGTCCTCCAACGTCACCCGCGGCAGGCGGACCAAGGGATGGTCCGCCGCGCAAATGAGCATGGGCTCGTAATTGAAAAGCGGCTTGTAGAGCATGTCGTCCGGCACTTCGAGCAGCGAGCCCACGGCGAAATCCACTTCGTCGGCCCGGAGCATGGCCATGCCATTGCGGCCCGTCACGTTGTGCAGGCGCAGATGGATGCCAGGGTAAGTCTGGGTGAACTCCCGCACGTAGGGCGGCAGAAGGTGCAAGAGCGTCGACTCGCCGCAGGCGATGTTGATCTCGCCCGTGTCGAGCCGCCCGAATTTGTCCGCCAGGGCCTGGGGTAGGGTATCCATGCCCTGCACCAGGGGCAGGGCCAGTTCGTATAGTGCGGCGCCGGCCGGGGTGGGCGCGATCTTCGGACCGCGCCGCTCCAGCAGCATTTCGGCGAGATCCTTTTCGAGCGCCTGGATTTGCAAGGACACCGTGGGCTGCGCTAAGTCCAATCTTTCCGCCGCCTTGGAGATGCTGCCTTCCCGGACCGTATGGCAGAAGGCCCGCAATTGAGCGAGGCGATTGTGCTGGTATTGTCGGCTGAGTCGAGGCATAGATAATTGTAATTTTAAATGAATTAAATTGAATCATTTGTCTTCTTTATAGACGAGAGAGGGTCTAGCGTCATGAAAAACCCGCAAACCGAAGGTAAGTCCGTGGAATCAGCCGTCCGCAAGACCCAGGAGACCAACCCCATGACCCTGGAGATTCGCGGCCCTTCCACGCCCCGGGAAAAGGAGATCCTGACCCGGGAAGCCTTGGCATTCGTGGCAGAACTCACGCGCCGCTTCGCGCCCCGTATCAAGCAGCTGCTGGCTGCCCGCGAGGCCCGCCAAGCCCGCTTCGATGCAGGTGAGCTCCCGGATTTCCGCGCCGATACCCGCTCCATCCGCGAAGGGGAGTGGAAAGTGGGGGCCATCCCGGCGGACCTCCTGGACCGGCGCGTGGAGATCACCGGGCCCACGGAGCGGAAGATGGTCATCAATGCGCTCAACTCAGGGGCGCGGGTGTTCATGGCGGACTTCGAGGACTCCCTCGCACCCACCTGGAACAACGTGGTGGAAGGCCAGGCGAACCTCATGGACGCGGTACGCGGCGTCATCGGACACACCTCGCCCGAGGGCAAGGTTTACCGGCTCAACCCCAACACGGCGGTGCTCGTGGTGCGGCCGCGTGGCTGGCACCTTGTAGAGAAGCATGCGCTTTTCGAGGGCATGCCCATCCCGGCGGCTTTGTTGGATTTTGGCCTGTACCTCTTCCACAACGCGGCCGCCCTGAAAGCGCGCGGCACGGGGCCCTATTACTACCTGCCCAAGATGGAGGCCACGGAGGAGGCGGCCCTGTGGGAGGACGTGATCACCCACGCGGAAAAGCGGCTCGGGCTGGAACAGGGCACGGTCAAGGTCACGGTGCTCATCGAAACCCTGCCGGCGGCCTTCGAGATGGACGAGATTCTGCACGCGCTCAAGCCCCACATCGTGGGGCTCAACTGCGGGCGCTGGGATTACATCTTCAGCTTCATCAAAAAACTCCATGCGCGCAAGACACAGGTGTTCCCGGAGCGAGGACAGGTGACCATGACGGCACCCTGCATGCGCGCCTATTCACAGTTGCTCATCAAGACCTGTCACCGTCGCGGTGCCTTCGCCATGGGCGGCATGGCGGCGCAGATACCCATCAAGAACGACCCCACCGCGAACGACGCGGCCCTCGCCAAGGTGCGTGCCGACAAGGAGCGGGAGGCCGGCGACGGCCACGACGGTACCTGGGTGGCGCACCCGGCGCTGGTGCCCCTCGCCATGGAAATCTTCGACAAGCACCTCAAAGGGCCGAATCAATTGGACCGCAAGCGCGAAGACGTGAAAGTCGACGCCGCGGAACTGCTGGCGGTCCCCGAGGGCGGCATCACCGCCCGGGGCCTGGAGAACAACGTTGAAGTCTCCATCCTCTATCTCGCCGCCTGGCTCGCGGGCAACGGCTGCGTGCCCATCCACAACCTCATGGAGGATGCCGCCACCGCGGAGATCGCCCGCACCCAGCTCTGGCAGTGGCTGCACCGGCGTGACGTGGAATTGGATGATGGCCGCCTCATCGATCGCGGCCTCATGGACATGGTCATCGAATCACAGCGCACGCGGCTTGAGCAAGCCGCGCTGCCGGTACAGCATGGCGCACTGCAGCGGGCCGTGGATATCCTCAAGCATCTGACCCAGGCGGAACGGCTCGAACCGTTTCTGACGACAGTGGCGTACGCGGAACTCGACTGAACTGGGAGGCACCCATGGCACTCAAGACGGCGGAACAGCTGGAACGGGACTGGAATGACAATCCGCGCTGGAAGAGCGTAAAACGCAGCTATGGCGGCGCCGATGTGGTGAAGCTACGGGGAAGTGTGGCGATCGAATACACCTTGGCGCGACGGGGTGCCGAACGTCTGTGGCGCCTCCTCAACACCGAGGATTTCGTGAATGCCCTCGGGGCGCTGACGGGCAATCAGGCCATGCAACAGGTAAAGGCGGGGTTGAAAGCCATCTATTGCTCCGGCTGGCAGGTAGCCGCGGATTCCAATACGGCGGGCCAGATGTACCCCGACCAGTCACTGTATCCCGCCGACGCCGTACCGGCACTCGTACGGCGCATCAATAACGCTTTCCAGCGCCTAGACCAGATCCTCACGTCGGAAGGCGCGGAACACGACGACGTCTATGCCCCCATCATCGCCGACGCCGAAGCGGGTTTCGGCGGCGTGTTGAACGCGTTCGAACTCATGAAAGGCATGATCGAAGCCGGTGCTTCCGGCGTGCACTTCGAAGATCAGTTGGCTTCCGCCAAGAAGTGCGGCCACATGGGCGGCAAGGTTCTGGTACCAACCCAGGAAGCCGTGAGCAAGCTCACGGCGGCGCGCCTCGCGGCCGACATCATGGATGTGCCGACGCTCATCGTGGCGCGCACCGATGCGGATTCCGCCGGCCTGCTTACCTCCGATGTGGACCCGGCGGACAGGGCCTTCGTCACCGGCGCACGCACGACCGAGGGTTATTTCGAGGTGAAGGCGGGGCTCGACCAGGCCATCGCGCGTGGCGTCGCCTATGCCCCTTACGCCGACCTGGTGTGGTGCGAGACCTCCAAACCTGACCTGACCCAGGCGCGGCGCTTCGCCGAAGCCGTGCATAAGGCGTATCCGGGCAAACTCCTGGCCTACAACTGCTCGCCGTCCTTCAATTGGAAGAAGAACCTGGACGACGCCACCATCGCCAAGTTCCAGCGTGAATTGGGCGCCATGGGCTACAAGTTCCAGTTCATCACGCTCGCCGGTTTCCATTCCCTCAACTACGGCATGTTCGAGCTGGCGGCGGACTACAAGCAACGGCAGATGTCTGCGTACGTGGAGCTGCAACAGGCGGAGTTTGCAGCGGAGACGCGGGGCTACAGCGCCACGCGCCACCAACGCGAGGTGGGTACCGGCTATTTCGATGCTGTGACCCAGGCCATCGCCAACGGGCAATCCTCGTTGGCGGCCCTCACCGGTTCCACCGAAGACGCGCAGTTCATCGCCGCCGGTTGAACCGACTGGAAGCCCATAGCCGGGCTTCAGAGCGGCGGGTCCGCTTCTTGGGACCCGCCGGTTTTTTTGCGGGAAAGCCCCCGCGCCTGCGTGCTAGACTGGCGCCCCGATGCCGCAGGGCTGACCGGTCTAACCCCATGAAATTCGAGAAGATTAGGCCTCCCGGCGGGGGGCAGGCGATCCGCGCCAATCCGGATTCCAGCATCAGCGTCCCGGACCAACCCATCATCCCATTCATCGAGGGAGACGGCATCGGCGTGGACATTACGCCGGTGATGAAGAAAGTGGTGGATGCAGCGGTGCAGAAGTCCTACGGCGGCAAGCGCCGCATCGAATGGATGGAGGTTTACGCCGGCGAAAAAGCCGTGAAGCTCTACGGCAAGGACATGTATCTGCCGGAGGAGACCCTGCTGACGCTCCGCGAATACATCGTCTCCATCAAGGGCCCGCTCGGCACCCCCGTGGGCGGCGGCATCCGCTCGCTCAATGTCGCCATGCGCCAGACCATGGATCTCTATGCCTGCGTGCGGCCGATCCGCTATTTCCCGGGTGTGTCCACGCCCATGAAGGATTCGGAACTCACCGACATGGTGGTGTTCCGCGAGAATACCGAGGACATCTACGCCGGCATCGAATGGGCCGCGGGCACGCCGGAGGTCCACAAGGTGATCACCTTCCTGCAGCGCGACATGGGCGTTACCGGCATCCGTTTCCCGTCCAGCTCAGGCATCGGCATCAAGCCGGTCTCCAAGGAAGGTTCCCAGCGCCTGGTGCGAAAGGCGATCCGCTACGCCATCGACAACGATCGCGTATCGGTGACGCTGGTGCACAAGGGCAACATCATGAAGTTCACCGAGGGCGCCTTCTGCAAATGGGGTTATCTCGTCGCCAAGGAGGAGTTCGGCGCCGTGGACATCGACGGCGGGCCCTGGTGCAAATTCCGGAACCCCAAGACCGGGCATGACATCGTGGTCAAGGACGTGATTGCAGACAACTTCCTGCAACAGATCCTGATGCGTCCGGAAGACTACGACGTGATTGCTACCCTCAACCTGAACGGCGACTACATTTCCGACGCCCTAGCGGCCCAGGTGGGCGGCATCGGCATCGCGCCGGGCGGCAACATCGGAGACGGCTACGCCGTATTCGAGGCCACCCACGGCACGGCTCCGGGATTCGCCGGCAAGGACCGGGTCAATCCCGGCTCGCTGATATTGTCCGCGGAGATGATGCTGCGCTATCTCGGCTGGACCGAGGCCGCGGACCGCATCATCGACGGCATGGGCCGCACCATCGCCGCCAAGATCATGACGTATGATTTGGCCCGGCTGCGTGAAGCCATACGCGTGCCCAAGCGCGAGATCGCCGGACGCAAGAACGTGGAAGAAAAGATGCAGAGCCTGATCCCCGGCGCCCAACTCGTGGGATGCTCGGGCTTCGGCGACGCCATCATCGCTCATATGGAGTGACCCGGACATGATCGGCGTTCTCTTGGTGGACGATCACAAGCTTGTACGCACCGGCATCAAGCTCATGCTGGATAAGACGCCGGATATCCGCGTGCTCGGCGAAGCGTCCACCGGCGAGGAGGCGGTCGAACAGGCGCGCGCACTCAAGCCGCAGGTGATCCTCATGGATGTGTCCATGCCGGGAATCGGCGGGCTCGAGGCCACCCGCAAGCTCGCCATGAGCCTGCCGGGCGCCCGCGTCATCGTGCTTTCCGCCCAGACGGCTGAGCCGTTCCCCATGCGCCTCTTGGAAGCCGGCGCATCCGGCTATCTCACCAAGGATAGCGCGGAGGAGGAGATCATCACCGCCATCCGTCGCGTGATCCGGGGAGAGCGCTACATTGCCGCGGACATCGCTCGGCAATTGGCGCTGCAGGCCGTGAACAAGACCGCCGGCTCGCCCTTCGATCAGCTCTCGGCGCGCGAAATGCAGGTGATGATCATGGCTACGGGTGGCCACTCGGTGCAGGAGATATCCGACAAGCTGCACTTGAGTCCCAAGACCGTGAGCACTTACCGCTCGCGACTGTTCGAGAAGCTCGGCGTCAACAACGACGTGGAGCTTACGCGCCTGGCGCTGCGCTATGGCGTCATCGAGGAGAAGCCTGGCGGCAAGAGCCCGGCCTGAACAAGGTTCCCGATCCATGCCAGCTTCCAGTCAGGGAAGTTCCGTCTTCGATCGCCACTGCCGCGCCTGCCCGAGGCTGGCGTCCTTCCTCGACGGCGTGCGCGCCGAGCATCCCGACTACCATGCCGCTCCGGTGGCGCCGTTCGGCGATGCCAAGGCGCGCTTCATCGTGGTGGGCCTCGCACCCGGCATGCACGGCGCCAACCGCACGGGCAGGCCGTTCACCGGCGACCACGCGGGCATCCTCCTGTACCGCACTCTCCACAAATACGGCTTCGGCAGCCGGCCGGAATCCGTTTCCGCCGATGATCCTCTGCGCCTTAAGGATTGCCGCATCACCAATGCGGTGAAGTGCCTGCCGCCCGCCAATAAGCCCCAACCTTCGGAGATCCGGCAGTGCAACCGGTTCCTGCAGGCGGAACTGGCCGAGACGCAGAAAGGCAGCGTGCTCCTGGCCCTGGGGCGCATCGCCCACGACGCGGTGCTCAAGGCCTTCACGCTCAAATCCCGGGATTTCCGCTTTTCCCACGGTGCGGAGCACCGCCTGCCAGGGAGGCGCTGGCTGCTGGATTCCTACCACTGCAGCCGCTACAACACCCAGACCCGCCGGCTCACCGATGCCATGTTCGAGCAAGTGGTGGGGCGCGCCAAGGCGCTTCTCGAATGACCGCGGCCACCTTCGACAGCGCCCGCTTCCTGGAGTCGGTCACCGGCGCCCCCGGCGTGTACCGCATGCTGGATGCCCGGGGAGAGATCCTGTACGTGGGCAAGGCGCGCAACCTGAAGAAGCGCCTGGC
Organism: Bacillota bacterium; assembly: GCA_050261675.1. GTDB lineage: Bacteria > Pseudomonadota > Gammaproteobacteria > Natronospirales > REEB76 > DASUBN01. The sequence continues at coordinate 20,012 of JBLNDO010000023.1, read as the reverse complement.
CAGCTATTTTCGCGCCAGCGAGTCGAATCCCAAGACGCGCGTGATGCGCGACCAGATCGCCGACATCCAGGTGACGGTGACCCACACCGAAACCGAAGCGCTGCTGCTCGAGAACAACCTCATCAAGCAGCATCGTCCGCGCTACAACATCGTGCTCCGGGACGACAAGACCTATCCCTATATCAGGCTGGACGACGGCCAGGACTTCCCGAGGCTGACCCTCTATCGCGGGCGACGCAAGGAGCAGGGACGCTACTTCGGGCCCTATCCGAACGCTCATTCCGCCCGCGAGACCGTGAATCTCCTGCAGAAGCTGTTCCAGCTCCGGCAATGCAACGACGCCTTCTTCCGCAACCGCACGCGCCCCTGCCTGCAATACCAGATCAAGCGCTGCTCGGCACCCTGCGTGAGCCTCATTTCTCGCGAGGACTATGGACGGGACGTCGAAAATGCCGCGCTTTTCCTGCAGGGCAGGACCGACGAGGTGGTGGATGCCATGGTGAAGCGCATGGAGCAGGCGTCAGACAACCGCGAATACGAATTGGCGGCGCGTTATCGGGACCAGATCGGCAGCCTGAGGCGTACCGCGCAGCACCAATACGTATCCGGAGAAGGGGGCGATTACGATGTGGCAGCCGCGGCGAGCCGTGCCGGGGCAGCGTGCGTCACCGTGCTGTTTGTGCGTGCCGGACGCCAGCTCGGCAACCAGGTGTTCTACCCAAGGGTGAGCGGCGAGGAGACCACGGCCGCGCTCCTCGAGGCTTTCCTGCCCCAGTATTATCTCGGGCGCGAAACGCCGCCGGACATCATCCTCTCGGAACCGGTGGAAGATATGGATCTCATCGTGACCGGCCTCGCCGCACAGGCGGGCCATGCGGTGACGATGCGCGCCGAGGTGCGCGGCGAACGCCGGCGCCTGCAGGACATGGCGCGCCTCAATGCCGAGCAATCCCTGGCGCTCCGGCTCGCCATGGATGCCGGCGTGCGGCGCCGCTTCGAGGCGTTGCAGGAAGCATTCGAGCTGGAGCAGATGCCAGCGCGTCTCGAGTGCTTCGACATCAGCCACACCATGGGCGAGGGGACGGTGGCGTCGTGCGTGGTGTTCGATACCGACGGCGCACGCAAATCCGATTACCGGCGTTTCAACATCGAAGGCATCGCCGGCGGCGACGACTATGGGGCCATGCGCCAGGCGCTGACCCGGCGCTATACCCGTCTCAAGAAAGGGGAAGGGCAGGTCCCGGACGTGCTGCTCATCGATGGAGGCAAAGGGCAACTGCACGAAGCGGAAAATGTACTGGAGGAACTGCAAGTGGAGGGCGTGTTGGTGGCCTCGGTGGCGAAAGGACCCACGCGCAAACCGGGTCTCGAGCAGCTTTTCTTGTCCGGCCGCGAGGCGCCACTTATACTTCCCCAGGATTCGCCGGCGCTGCATCTGGTCCAGCAGATCCGGGACGAGGCGCACCGCTTCGCCATCACGGGGCATAGGCAGCGCCGCGCCAAGGCACGCAATACCTCACCGCTGGAGGAGGTGGCGGGGCTGGGTCCCAAGCGCCGTCAGGCCCTGCTCAAGCATTTCGGCGGGCTGCAGGCTGTAACCCGAGCCGGCGTGGAGGATCTCGCCAGCGTGCCGGGCATCAGCGCCGAACTCGCACGGCGGATTTACGGCTTGTTTCACGCAGAACAATAGAGGCGGAAAGTGAAACTCACCTGGCCCAACGTGCTCACGCTGCTGCGCATCGCGCTCATTCCGGTGATCGTGCTGGTGTTTTTCCTGCCTTATGGGTGGTCGCCGCCAGTCACCTGCGCGATCTTCGCGCTGGCCGGGATCACGGATTGGCTGGATGGCTATCTGGCGCGCCGCTTCAACGAGAGTTCCGCCTTCGGTCAGTTTCTCGACCCCGTGGCCGACAAGCTCATGGTGGCCACCACGCTTATGCTGCTCTTATCCGACAACCCAAGCTTATGGCTCACGCTCGCGGTCATCATCATCATCAGCCGCGAGATCGCCATCTCGGCGCTGCGGGAATGGCTGGCGGAGCAGGGCGGCCGGCGGCACATGGCCGTATCCTTCATCGCCAAGGTGAAGACCACGGTGCAGATGCTCGCCATCGGCTTTATGTTGTTCCGCTATCCGCTCGGCTGGTTCGAGTCCTATTACGTGGGGGTCGTGCTCCTGGTGGTCGCCGCCGGGCTCACCCTCTGGTCCATGTGCCTTTACCTGCTGGCGGCCTGGCCCGAGCTCACCCGGACTTCATAGGCCAAGGCCTTGAAAGCCTTGACTCTCCGGGGGGTGGCCCTAAAATAAGCATCGCAAGCGGGAATAGCTCAGTTGGTAGAGCGCAACCTTGCCAAGGTTGAGGTCGCGAGTTCGAGCCTCGTTTCCCGCTCCAGCTTCGAAACCTCGGTCGCCACGCCGGGGTTTTTGCTTGTTAAGGACCTGGGGGCTCGGTCCCGGTCCTTCACGTTCGGTGCAAAAACCTGAAATTGACGGCCTGATGTGCTAGATTTCAGCGGTTTTCCGGGTTCCAGGCGGGGCTAGGTGGCAGAGTGGTCATGCAGCGGCCTGCAAAGCCGTGTACGCCGGTTCAATTCCGACCCTAGCCTCCATATCCCCTTGCATGCCTCATCCCGGAGCCGGCGAATCCGCGGTCAAGGGCCTGGGTGGCGGAATTGGTAGACGCAAGGGACTTAAAATCCTTTGGCCGGCAACGGCCGTGCCGGTTCGAGTCCGGCCCCGGGCACCACATCCCATGACGCTCGAACTGAAAGCCCAAGGCCTGACCCTCTGGCGGGGCGATCGCTGCCTCATCCGCGGGCTTTCCTTCGCCGTGGGCAGCGGCCGGGTGCTGCACCTGGCCGGGCCCAATGGCGCCGGCAAGACCAGCCTTCTGCGGGCGCTGGCCGGCCTCGGCCGCCTGGACGAAGGGCACGTGCTTTGGAACGGCACGCCGATCCGTGGGTCGGCGGAATACCGTCGCGAACTGTGTTATCTCGGCCACAGCAACGCCCTCAAGTCTCATCTGACGACGAGTGAAAATATACATTTTTATCAATCAATTGAAGCGAATTCCTCAGAAAATACAACGGACGAAATCCTGGACCGGCTCGGACTGCTGCAAGTGGCGGACCGCCCCTGCGGGCTGCTTTCCATGGGCCAGCGTCGTCGCACCGCATTGGCGCGTCTCCTGATCGGCCGGGCCAGGCTCTGGCTCCTGGACGAGCCCTTGAGCAGCCTGGATGCGGCGGGCGTGGCGCTAGTGGACGAGTTGCTGAGGGCGCATGCCAAGGCGGGCGGGCTCGCGGTACTCGCCACCCATCAGCCGTTGGCCTTGGACGGGGTGCCCGTGCAACGTCTCGAATTGGAGGCGGCATGATGCGCGAACTGCGCGCGCTCCTCAGCCGCGACCTGAGGCTTGGATTCCGGCGCCCGGGGGAGCTGGCAACGCCACTGTTGTTCTTCGTGATGGCGACGGTGTTGTTCCCACTGGGTCTCTCGCCGCACCCGGACCTCTTGGCGAGCGTGGCGCCGGGCGTGTTATGGGTGGCGGCGCTCCTCGCCGGACTCATCGGGCAGGAAAGCCTCTTCAAGAGCGATTACGACGATGGTGCGCTGGAGCAGCTGTTGCTGGGTTCGATGCCGCTGGAGCTCGTGGCGCTGGTCCGGGTTTTCAGTCACTGGCTCACGGCCGGTCTACCGCTTGTGATCCTCTCGCCGCTCTTGGGTCTCATGCTGGACCTTTCGCCCCACGCCTTCCCGACACTTATCTTGAGCCTCACCCTCGGGACCCTTATCTTGAGCCTGTTGGGGGCGGTGGGGGCGGCGCTCACGGTGGGACTGAGGCAGGGTAGTCTGTTGCTCCCCATCCTGGTGCTGCCGCTAGCGGTGCCGGTGCTGATCTTCGGCGCCCAGGCCGCCACCCAAGCGGCCCGCGGCGAAGACCCGGCTGCCGCGTTGTATCTATTGGGTGCGCTGTTGGTATTGGGCGTGACCCTGGTTCCTTTCGCCATCGCCGGTGCCTTGCGCATCAGCCTGGAGACCTGATGAGTTCATCCAAGTGGGCCTGGTTTCACCGTCTCGGTTCGCCGCCGTCCCTGTACCGGCTGGCGGACCGTCTCGCGCCCTGGTTCGGCTGGGCGGGCGCGCTGAGTCTCGCCGCGGGGCTTTACGGCGGACTGTGGCTCGCGCCCACGGATTATCAGCAGGGTGATGGCTTCCGCATCATCTATATACACGTGCCCAGCGCCTATCTGTCCATGATGTGCTATGCCTTGATGGCGGTCGCCTCCGCCATTGGCCTCGTCTGGCGCATGAAGCTCGCCCACGCCGTTGCCGCCGCTGCCGCTCCGTTGGGTGCGTCATTCACTTTCCTGGCGCTGGTGACCGGTTCCCTTTGGGGCAAACCCATGTGGGGCACTTATTGGGTATGGGATGCACGTCTCACGTCGGAGCTGATCCTGCTATTCCTGTATTTCGGTTTCATGGCGCTCGGCCGCGCGTACGAGGATCCGCGCAGCGGTGAACGGGCGGCGGCGGTGCTGGCCTTGGTAGGCATCGTGAACCTGCCCATCATCCATTACTCGGTGGTGTGGTGGAATACCCTGCATCAGGGGCCGACAGTATTCGTGGGCGGTGGTTCGGATATTTCGCCGCAGATGTTGGTCCCATTGTTCATCATGCTGGCGGCGTTCACGTGTCATTTCGCGGCTTGTCTTGCGAAGCGTGTCCAGGTGGAGATCCTCGAACGGGAACGGAATGCCGCCTGGGTGAAAGAGATGCTGGAGAAACCATGACCTCGCTGCACGAATTCCTCACCATGGGCGGTTATGCCGTCTACGTCTGGCCCGCCTACGCCATCGCGGCCGTAATCCTCCTGCTCAATGCGGTAGGCCCGGTGCGCCGGCTCGCCCGACTGCGCGCGTCCCTGCGCCGGAAGGAAGCACCGTGACCCCGCGCCGTTATAAACGCCTCGCGCTAGTTCTCTTGGTGCTCTCGGGCGTGGCCGTGGCCTTGGCCTTGGGGCTGACGGCGTTCCGCAAAAATCTCCTCTTCTACTACACACCCACCCAAGTGTCCCGGGGACAGGCCCATGCCGGCCAGGCGTTCCGGATGGGCGGTCTGGTTCAGACCGGCAGCGTCGAACGCACGCCGGGCAGCATGAGCGTGCGCTTCATGCTCACGGACATGCAGCACTCGGTGCCGGTGAGCTACACCGGCATCCTGCCGGACCTGTTCCGGGAAGGACAGGGAATCGTGGTCCACGGCACGCTGCAGGCCGACGGCAGCCTGCAGGCGGACGAAGTGCTGGCAAAGCACGACCAGAAATACATGCCGCCCGAGGTGGCGGCGGCCATCAAGAAGGCGCAGGACCAGGCGGCGACCTCCGGTGCCAAGCCCGCCGCGCCGCCTTGAGTTAAATTTCTTTTAAGGTTGATTTTCCGATAACGCGGTTAAATTCAGTCAGGAGATGAACATGAACGTGAGAAAACTGGCATGCCTTGGGCTCTTTTCGTGCGTTACCGTTCTGGCGAGCGCGACAGCGGCCGCCGCCGACGGCAAAGCGGTTTTCGCGAGCAGCTGCGCCAGCTGCCATGGCAGCGCAGGGCAGGGAACCCCAGGTCTGGCGCCGGCCCTCAAGGGCGATGCTTTTGTGAAAGGCAAGATCGAGGATGTCATCAGCACGGTGACAAACGGCCGCGCGGGCGATCAGAAGAAGTTCAAGGATTTGCCCATCGCCATGCCTGCCTGGGGCAAGTCGCTTTCAGCCGCGGACATCAAGGCGGTCGTGGACTATATCCGCGGCGACCTTCAGAAGTAGCCTCGCGCCAGGCCGCCGATGATCCCTGAATTCGGCCATCTCGCCCTGATCCTCGCCCTGTGTCTTGCCGCCGTCCAGGCGGGATTCGGGCTCGTGGGCGCGCAGCGCGGCCACCTCCTGTGGATGACCGTCAGCCGTCCGGTGGCGGCGGCGCAGGCGGCGTTCGTGCTGTTGGCCTTCGCCTCGCTGGTCTATGCCTTCCTGACGAGCGATTTTTCGGTGCAGTACGTGGCGGAGAACTCCAATGTGCTCCTGCCCTGGCCCTATCGCATCACCGCCGTGTGGGGAGCACACGAAGGTTCGCTATTGCTGTGGGTGGCGGTGCTCGCCGTCTGGACGCTCGCGGTGACGCACTTGAGCCGCCATCTACCCCTGGAATTCAGCAGCCGCGTCTTAGGGGTGCTCGGCCTGGTGAGCCTGGGATTCCTGTTGTTCATGCTCACTACATCCGACCCTTTCACGCGGCTTCTCCCGGCGGCGGAGCAGGGCAGGGACCTGAACCCGATCCTCCAGGACCCGGCCATGGCCATCCACCCACCCATGCTCTATACGGGTTACGTGGGCTTCTCCGTCGCCTTCGCATTCGCGGTGGCGGCGCTCCTGAGCGGCCGCATGGATTCCGTGTGGGCGCGCTGGACCCGGCCCTGGACGCTCACCGCTTGGCTATTCCTGAGTTTCGGCATCACCCTCGGCAGCTGGTGGTCCTATTACGAGCTGGGCTGGGGCGGCTGGTGGTTCTGGGACCCGGTGGAGAATGCCTCCTTCATGCCCTGGCTGGTGGGCACGGCCCTGATCCATTCCCTTGCGGTCACGGAGAAACGCGGCGCCTTCAAGAGTTGGACGGCCCTGCTCGCCATCGCCGCCTTCTCCTTGAGCCTGCTCGGCACCTTCCTGGTGCGCTCCGGCGTGCTCATCTCGGTGCATTCCTTCGCCAGCGACCCGAAGCGCGGTATCTTCATCCTGGCCATGCTCGGTGTGTTCGTCGGCGCGGCACTCACGCTCTACGCCTGGCGCGCGCCGTCCCTGAGCCGGGGCGGAGGCTTCCAGCCGTTCTCGCGCGAGACGCTGCTCCTGCTCAATAATATCTTTCTGGTGGTGGCCGCCGCCTCGGTGCTCTTGGGCACGCTCTACCCGCTGCTGATGGACGCGCTGGGCCTGGGCCAGCTTTCCGTCGGACCGCCGTATTTCAACGCGGTATTCATCCCCGTGATGCTGCCGTTCTTCGTGGTGATGGGCATCGGTCCCTACGTGCGTTGGAAGCACGGCGACGTCGCCGGAACCGGCAGGGTATTACGCTTCGCCGCCGTGGCGGCACTCGTCGCTGGTGTGGTTGCCTTAGTCGTAGTGCATGCCGAAGGCGCGATACTGCTGGCGACCGGTGTCACGCTTGCCGTCTGGGTGGGCCTGACTGCGTTCATCGAGCCCATCAATCGCCTGCGGCAGCGCCATGCAGGACGCCATGCAAGCCTGCCGCGCGCGGTGCTCGGCATGAGCTGCGCGCACTTCGGCGCTGCCTGTCTCGTGCTCGGGGTGACGGTCACCAGCCTGATGGGGGTGGACCAGGACCTGATCATGAAACCGGGCGAACACCAGCAGGTGGCCGGGTATCAGTTTCAATTCGACGGCGTGCACACCGAAGCCGGCCCGAACTACGAGGCCTTGCAGGGGACGTTCCGGGTAAGCAAGGATGGCAATCCGGTCACCGTGATGCGGCCCGAAAAACGCAACTTCGCGAGCCTAGGCACGGTGACCACCACGGCGGCCATTGAGCCCGGTCTGTTTCGCGATCTCTATCTCGCCCTCGGAAACTCCCTGGATCAGGGAACCTGGAGCGTGCGCATCGAATACAAGCCCCTGGTGCGCTTCATCTGGCTGGGAGGCATCCTGATGATGCTGGGAGGCATCCTGGCGGCCACGGACCGGCGCTACCGCCGCAAAGCCGTTGCGACGGAGCTCGACACCGCCACCGGCGAGGCCGATGTGGCCAAGGCGCCCGGCCGGGAGCAAGCCTGAAGTGTGGCGTTACCTCAAATTCGCCCTGCCGGGCCTGGTCTTGCTTGCACTGATCGCGCTATTCGCCCGCGGGCTGTTTCTCAACCCCACCATCGTGGTTTCACCGCTTATCGGCAAAGCGGATCCGGTGTTTTCCCTGCCGCGCCTAGACGACGGCAACCGGGGGCCCATGACCCAGGAGGAGTGGAAGGGCAGGGTGGTGCTGGTGAACTTCTGGGGAAGCTGGTGCGTGGCCTGCCGCGATGAGCATCCGGTATTGATGCAATTCGCCGGCGAACACGTGATTCCCATTTACGGCCTGGACTACAAGGACGAGCGCGCTGCCGCGGAGGACATGCTCACGAAGCAGGGGAATCCCTATACGGCGATTGCCTTCGACGCCAACGGCGATGTGGCCATCAACTGGGGGGTGTATGGGGCGCCCGAGACTTTCCTGCTCGATAAGCACGGCGTGATACGCCAGAAGTACATCGGCCCCCTGACGCAAGACATCATCCGGAATGATCTCTTGCCGCGCCTCCGCGCCCTGGAGGGCGAGCCATGAATCGCGGGCTGAAGGCGCTACCGTTGGTGGTGTTCATGGCCGGGTTTGCGCCGGCCTATGCCATCGACAGCGAACCGCCGCTCCCGAACGCCGCGGAGCAGGCCCGCTATGAGGCCCTGATCCATGTTTTCCGTTGTCTCGTCTGCCAGAACGAAACCATCGCCGATTCCGATGCCGACCTTGCAGCGGACCTGAGGCGCCAGGTTCACGACATGGTGGCGGCCGGGAAAAGCGATGCCGAAATCCGCGCTTATCTCGTGGATCGCTACGGCAATTTCGTGTTGTATCAGCCGCCCTTGCAGGCCAGCACTTGGCTGCTCTGGGGCGGCCCGTTCCTGTTGCTGCTCGGTGGTGTGGCCGTGGTCGTCACCGTGGTGAAACGCCGCGCGCGCATGGATCACGGCGAGGCGGGCGCCGATCCATGATCTTCGCCGCGCTCGCCGCTCTCATGACGTTCGCCGCCGCCGCCGCGGTAGCTGTACCCCTGTGGCGCGGCGTCGGTGCGCGGGCGCAGGCTTCGAATAGCGCGGCGGAATTCAGCCATCGCGAACAGCTTGCCGAACTGGAGCGTGACCTCGCGAGCGGCGTGCTGGCGGAAGCTGACTACAGGGCCGCGCGGCGTGACATGGAGGCGGAATGGAGCAAGACCATGCCGCCGATGAAAAACCATCCACAGCGCAGCCCCGCACTGGCGGTTGCGGCAGCGCTTATGCTGCTGCTGTCCGCGTCCGGGCTCTATTGGAAATACGGCAACTGGATGGTGGGGGCGGAAGGCGTCGAGGCGGCTAGCGTTCCCGCAGTGGAACATATGGTCGAGGAACTCTCGCAGCGCCTGCACGGCGCCGACCAGGGCGATTTGCAGGGATGGGAAATGCTCGGCCACGCCTATGTGATCATGGAACGCTATCCCGAAGCCCTGGACGCCTATGATCATGCACGCAAGCTGTCGGCCGATGGCAACGCCGACGTGCTCGCCGGCTATGCCGAGGCCGTAACTCTCGCCAATCCGGACGATTTCATGGGCAAGGCGCTTCCCCTTTTCGAAAAGGTCCTGGTACTGGATCCACGCAATGCCCAGGCGCTTTGGTACGGAGGCCTCGGAGCCTTCGAGCGCGGCGACAAACAGACGGCGGTCCGGCGCTGGCAGGCGCTCCTCGCAGAGAATCCCCCGGAGGAATACCGCCGCGTCATTTCCAAATACGTCGCCGAGGCGGGTGGGGCGCCCGTCGCCGTCTCCGCGACATCGCCCGTTTCAACGGCAGCGCTGGTGCGCGTGCATGTGACGCTTGCGCCCGCCCTGCAGGCCAAGACGGGGGCGGATGAGACGCTGTTCGTGTTCGCGGAGCCCGAGGGCGGAGCCGCAGGGCCGCCGCTCGCGGCGAAGCGCCTGCGGGCGGGCGACCTGCCCTTGGATGTGGAACTCACCGACCAGGATGCGATGGTCCAGGGGAAGAGCCTCGCCGACTACACGAGCCTCGTCGTAACGGCGCGCATCTCCGCGAAGGGCACACCCACGCCGCAACCGGGAGACTTGGAAGGGCGGGGTATCTGGAAGAAGGCGGGCGGCAAGGTGCTCGCGATTGTCATCGACACCCCGGTGAAATAGCGCTCAATGCCCGCTTGCGGAGGCGGGCGGCCCGCTGGCGTCGTTCAACCCCAACGCGTCCAGGCCCTGCGTGAACACGATGTCCACGGGGATGTTGTTCTTGGCCAGACGTGAGAGATCCGACTGCAGCTCGGGTTGGATGACGCCCTGGCCATCGGTGAGTTTCTTGGCCGCGGCATAGTCGCCGTCCCCCTGGATCTCCAGGAGCCTGGCGGATAGCGCCTTCACCGCCGCCTGCATCTTGTCCGCATCCACCCTGTATTTGCCGGTCTGGGGATCCCGGCTGAACGCGCCCATGTCCTTGAAGAAGTTGAAGCGCACCATGTTGGCCTTGCCGTGCGCATCGCTGGCGCCGAAACGCACCGAGCGGAAGATGCTGGCGAGGAAGGTCACGTAGTTATCCATGAGTTTCTTCTTGTCCAGCTCTCCGTGATCCGCGAGCCATTCCACGAGATAGAGGCCCAGCACGTCCGCCTTGCCTTCCTCGAAGCTCGAGGCATAGTCCTTCAGCGCGAGCCGCACCGTGCCCTTGCCGTTCACGGTGTTCTTGATGCCGAGGCCGTGGGCCACCTCGTGGAACATGGTGTTCTGGAAGAAGGCGTCGAAGGTGACGTGCGGAAGCTGATCCGGGGCGATCAGTTCCTGGGCCACCGGCAGCATGATTTTGTCGAATTTGGCATGGATTACATTCTCCATCTGCAGGCGGCGCGTGCCTTTCTGCAGTTGCACCTCTTCGTCGTTGGGCAAATTGTCAGCGATGGTCTTGGCGCCGGCGTTCGCATCGCCCGCGTAGTAGATGGCGTTGTAGGCGCCGAGGTCGGACGCCGTGCCGGGTTTCTCGCGCTTGTAGCGTACCGGTACCGGCAGGTCCTTCTGAAGCTGCGGCAGGAAGCCGGTGAAGCGCGCCAGACGTTTCGACCATTCCATATCCTTCAACAATACGAAACATTCATAGGAGGCTTTGTAGCCATAGAGCGCATCCTCATAGGTTTCGATGGGACCGATGATGAGATCCACCGTGTTGTCCTTCATGTCCAACCAAGCGAGGTCGCTCTCCCGGTACTGGTCTGTGAGCAGCGATTGGGCACGCAGGGCCAGGTATTTCTTTAGCCCGGGATCGGCGGCTAACGATGAGGCCTGATTGAGCAGATCCGCGGCTTTGGCCAACTCGTCCTTGTAGGCCTCGTGGTAAGGGATGACCGTGAGCGCGCCCTTGGAATCACGCCGTAACAGGGTATAGAGGGCGTCCTTGCCCGGGAGCTTGGCCTGCTCGAACTCCGCCTTGGTCATGTCCGCGGGATAGAAATTCGCACCCGGAGGTTTGGCGCCGACGCCGGCCACGAACGGCTGGTCGGCATTGAGCCGGTCCCAGGGGCCGTAATTGAGCTCGGCGAAACGGCGCGTGGCGTCATCCCCGATGTCCGCGAGCAAGCGCTGCTTGTCGCCGTACGCCTGCTGCCAGAAGAGGGCATCCATGATCTCGGCGGCTTCGATGAGTTTTACCAGCATCTGTTTCTGGGTGGCGTCGTAGCCGCCGAAGTCGGCCGTGAGCTTCACCGTGGCATAGTCCCCCAGGTGTTGGAGGGCGTAGGACTGCACGGGATGCTTCGTGACGGCCGCCGGTGCAGGGCTTGGCGCCTGGACCCGAGCCTGAGCAGCTTCCGGGGCCTTGCCGCAGGCGGCCAGGAGCGCCAGGACCGCCAAGGAAGGGAAAAACCGGCCATATCTCTCGAAATCCATGCTGCCCCCTAAATCCCTGTCATGCCGTTGAACATATTCTTGCTTTTATAGAGGCAAGCCAAGCCGCTGTCCAGCCCACTTCGCCTCGGGTGCCTGAGTTACCTAGCTAAAGCGCCGGGATACCGGCCCCTCAGATGTGGGCGTCGATGTAATGCTCGAGGGCGTTATAGCTCCCCGGCTCGAAGTCCGTGAACTGCACGCCGATGCGGAATTCATCCCCACCGCTGGCACGGACGTTCACCACCCGCCCGAAAAGCCCCAATTTGGCCTGGTTATCCGGCATATCGGGCACGGTCACCCGGATCCGGATCTGCACGCCGTGGATGGCCTTGGTTTCCAGGCCGTGGGCGCTGATGCGCTCCATGGTAGGCCGGTCGCAGAGGATCTGCAGGCCCGTCAAGGAGATGTTGGCGGCGATGGCGGGAAAACTGCTCCCGTCGTCACCGATGATACGGATGGAGTGCTCCGTCTCGATGCGGTCGAATGCACGTTTTTCTTCTGACATTGGGCGCCCGTATCCCCGCGCGGGTGCGGAAGCCCATTGTAGAGGCACAACCCGGTGGGTGACAGGGCGCGGATCCGTCCGCCGGGTTTGGGCGACCGTATCCCGGGTGCGTGTGATTCCGTTGAATCATGAGGATGCCCGCATGGGCACTGGCCCGCTTAGGTTCGGCTATACGCCACCTTGCGCGCCTCCTTCCCCAATCTTCGTCCTGTCGCCGACCCGTCGCTCCTATGCCAATCCAGGAGCAGGGCATAAAAGAGCTGCGTGTCCGTGTCCTGCATCTTCAATCTTGCTCATGCTTTTTGGAACACATAGATAAAAATAGTATTGCAGTCAATGTATTACTGGCTATTTCTCGAAACAAAAGAAGATATGTGGAACGGAATAGGGAGTCCCATATATTGCGGTCTTGGCTTCGGTGCTTCGGTCTAGGCATATCCAATATATAACATAATATACATTATGCGCATTATGCAGTGCGGCAAAAGCCAACCCGGCTGTCACAGGTCAGGCATTATGTCCGCGTGCCCAAACGACGTCGCCTGCTCCAAAACGATGTCGTGAGCCGTAACCGTGTCGCCGTCCGCTTCGCGTCACAAATATAGGCCCAGCACCTGAGGTCTAGTCTGTCCCGCCGTAGGTATCAAAACCGTGCGAGACGACACATGGGTCTGGAGTAAGTCCCCGAGCAACGGGTCCTTCGGGTCCTGAGAATCCCAATCGAAATTTCCCTAGAGCTGATTTGATCCGATAGTGAACCCCCGAATCCCTCTAAGTATTAGCACCAGCTATGCCCGCCGCGTCCGCCATGACGTCCATTCCGGACTCCGGACCCGGGCCTAGCCGTCATGGGCCATAAAATTCGGGCTATCGATCCCAAGCGGCATGACGGTCCACGGGCCACTTAGCGCGGCGCAAATCACGGGGATTTGTTCAGAATCCGCGGCGGAGCTCGAGATATACGGCATTGTTGGCCTTGAGAATCCCATACTGAGACAAGTTGTCACCGCCGGCGATCGCGGCACCGGCGGTCAGTGTCCAGTCGTCCGCCAGTCGATATTGCAGCACCGGCTTGACTTCGATGCCTTTGCGTACGGTCGAAAACACCAAGCTCACCGACGCTTCGACTGTCTCATTCAGCCATTGGTCCGCCACCCGTGCGGTGAATCCGCGGTCAATAGGGTCGTACTGTCCTTCAACTACAGCCAGGTCCTGCGCAACGGGTTGATCCGTCGGCGAGAGATTCCGCGCAAGAGGCGATCCGTGCACCTTGCGGTAGTAGAATTGGATTTCCAAGTCTAGATAGTCCCCAAAAATTCGCTCACCGCTGATTACGGAGTACCACTGGGGCCGGAGTGCGAACACGCTTTCCGGTCGGGGATCCGGTGCGGCGGTGTACGCGGACTCTCCTCGCAGGATAAACCGGCCGAGAGGTTTGGCGAAATCTGCGCCGACAATGCGCAACCGATCGTGCGAAAGAAGAAGAGGTTCAGCGTCCCCTGACGAGAACTCAGCTTCGGACGGCATCACATCGTAGCCATCGAAATAGGACAGGCTGCCTTCGATATCCTCACGAATAATCTCGACGCGGGCGGCGAACTGCCGAGACGAATCGGTCGGAGACAGATCTGCGGATGTGCCCTGCCCTGGCAGTGTGCTTGGCCTAAAGCCGGCGAGCCATATTAGGCTTGATGATAAGGCTCCCGAGTACCAGGTGGCACGCACAGACGGAGTTCCTAACCTTTGGTCGTCCGAGTCCCGAACCAAAAGCGTGTAACGGTGCGGCGTGATGTTGTCAGTCGGATTGAGGCCGTCCGCGCGACCCCAGGGATACATCTGCCAGCCAGCTCGCACTTCGATGGCGCCCTCGCTGAGTTGGCCGTAGGCCTCGCGGATTGCTCTGTCTGAGCTTGACCCTGACCCTCCTCCCTTTGCGGATGCCCAGCCTTGCAGGTGGAAGTTTAGGGAGGCATCCCCGATAGCGGCGCCATCAGAAGCTCTCAGCCAGAATTGAAGCGTTTCGACTCCGCGATTACCGCTCAAGTCTTGGTCCTTTGACCAGAAGGAACCTCGGATACTCGTGTCAAGATCGGCGCAAACCCCCGGATTCAGTGTAAGGAGCGCGATGCATGCCAGGACTACAGCGGACGATTTCATTGCTCGGACTCGAGGGAACGGACTGTGAAAGTGCTCTGCGGGATCCCAGCGTTGAGCTTGTAATCATGCATCTCCACAACCGTCCTGTGCCCGGTCTCCAGATTTAGCGCTGATAGATGAGTGGCCACCCACTTGCCGTCGGCGGGATCTACGTTGATAAACCCGCTGCGGTCCTCCTCCTTGAGTTTCTCCCCGTCCATATCCCAAATTTCCGCGTGCAGCGTGACGAACCGCGTCTTGCTCACGCAGGTGAGACGCTTTGAATAGCCGCTAGTGTCTCTCACTTCGTCGGAGGCTGGTGTCGACTCGATTTGATAACACGGCTCTCCTGAGATTGTGGTCTCACCGACCAGTTTGTTATGCCACTCTTTTACCGGATAGCCGATAACGTCACCGTAACTGAAGTCACTTCCCATGAAGCTGTCGCGCTTGTTGGACGCGATTAGGCGACGGGACTTGCCGAGAGCCGGCAGAAACAGCCACATGTCGTCATCCGCATCAGAATGCTCGATGAGAAGGATGCTCGTGCCTTTCACGTCCGCCGGGGCGACGAATCGGGACAAGCTCTGGTTGTCGATTCCGTTCGACTCCAGCTTCGAGGTGACAGCCGCTTCCCTGATACGCTCTTCGCCCTTGGGGTTAAGTAGCGTGAGTGTGATGGTCGCGGTGGAGCCGGCGACGCGATCAACCATGTAATTCTTCTGCATAATTGCGTCGGCAGAAGGCGCGTCATCGGCCCGCGCATTCTGCGGCCCGGCCAGCGTACCGAGAATAAGTGCGCCGGCGAAGAACGGTACCGCCGGGCTCAGACGACCGGACCTAGGGCCGTAGATGAAGCTCGGCCGCATCCAGACGACGATTACGGGAACCAGGGTGATAGCCGCGACTGCGCTGGTAACCATCGCTATGCTGATGAGTATTCCCATCCAGATGTGCACCCAGAACCCTAACGAGAGCATCAGGACGCTGTATCCGATCGCGACGGATCCCGCGACGAAAAGGATGGCTTCACCGGCGGTAGATAGGGCGCGCTTCATCGCATCGGAGTCCGAGCCGGCCCGCCTATTCTCTTCGCGCAGCCTGAAGAGCAGGTAGATCACGTAGTCGGCGCCGACACTCACCCCCATCGCCACCGTGACACAGTTATTGCTGCTGAAAGGGATTCCAAAGAACCCCATTACCGCGAATGTCACTGCCACCGTGAGTGCCAGCGGAAGCAGGACTAGCACACCGGCCATGGGCGAACGGAACACCAGCGACGCCAGCAGGAAGAACACCACCGCGATTTGCGCCATGTTCAGCAGTTTGGCGCGCGACACGATTTCGTGGAACGCGGCTCCCTGCGCGACGCTGCCGCCGAATGACACGGTGATGTCAGCTGGAAAGCGCTTCGCCGTGTAGGTCTTTAGGTCCTCGATGAGCTGTTCGGTCTTCGTTGTATCGAAGTCTCGCAGAAACCCATAGATGTTGGCGTGTGAAAAGTCGTTATCGACGTAGTTGTCGAAGTCGCCAGGATCGCCCGAACTGGAATATAGGAATAGGTACTGGGCGGTGAGTGCCTTGTCGTCCGGAATTATGTCGAACTTCGGGTCATCCCCGTGCATAGCCATGTTCATGCGCCGGACGAACGTGGCGAGTGACAAGGTCTTGCCGACCATAGGATTGCGCTCGAGGTGTGTCTGCGTATCGTCGATGGCCTTTAGGACGTCTGGATCCTCCATACGCCCAGGAGTCTTGGATTCCACTAGCACGTAGAGCGTGTTCGTGCCGGCATATTCCTTATTCAGCGCGTAGTCGTCCTGCAACAACGGATTGCTGGCAGAAAACCACGTATGGTAGTTATCGTCGTACTGGACCTTGGTGCCACCCCAGACGGAGAGCGCGACGACAACCGTCGACGCGGCCACAACCCACTTTGCTTTGGGGCTTATAACCAGCTCGCCCAAGTGCGTCATTAGCCGATCCAGAGGACCATCACCGGTCCGGGCCAGCCGGGGCTTCGGGGCTGGGAGCATCGAGCGGAGCGCCGGTATCAGGGTGAGTTCTAGTAAGAGCGAACTCAGCACGCCGCCGGCCGCCATGATGCCGAATGTGCGGACGCTGCCGATGGCAACCACCAGGAGTGACAGGAAGCCCGCCGCGGCTACCACTCCCGCCACGATCATCACTGGACCAACTTTGGTGAGCGACTCGACTACCGCGCTTCTGCTCGCCCCGTTCAAGTCGTCGGGCGACACGAGTGCGTGGACCTTGTACTCTTCGTAGTAGCGCTTAAGTATCTGGACGGCGTGCCCTGCCGCGACTGCCAATATCATCACAGGTGTAGCCGCGTTGATTGGGTCGAGTTGGACCTTGAAAATGCTCATGAGACCGAGAGACCAGAGCACGGCGAGCAGCGCGGTGAGGAGCGGCAGGAGCAGGCCCTGGAAGCTGCGGAACGCGAACCACAGGACCACGGCAATTAGCAACAGAGCGAGCGGCAGCAGCACGGCGAGTCGTGCAGCGTAGACCTCGAGCGCGGTGACAACGACGGGCAAGCCGGCGACCCGAATCTGCACGTTCGGGTCTCTTTCGGAGTCGACGATGGGATTGACCCCCTGCATCACTGCGTCGAATCCTTTTGGATCGTCCTTTATCTCGGCCAGGATGGCGACCGACCTGTCGTCGTGGGACACCAAGAGGTCTTTGTAGGCCGGGTTATTCGCGACGCCGCGTTCTAGCGCCTGCATCTCAGCGGCATTTTCCGGGACGGACGACATGAGGGGCCGGACGATCATTCCCTCGGCGGTCCCTGTAATGCTCTTGGCCTTCCGTGCGGCGAAGCTCAGGATGTTCGACTTCACCACGTCTGGAACCTCGCGAAGCTTGTCCGTGATCCGCTTCACTTTTGCAAGCACGGCTGGGTCGTAGATCGTGCCCTTCGCGGGCGTAATACTTATGACGAGCACATATCGAGAGCCGAACAGTTCTTGCACTCGGTTAGAGGTGACGATGTACGGGTGAGAGCTGGGCAGCATTTTGTTGGGATCGGCGATCACCTGCAGGTGTCCTATGCGGGATACCAGCGCGGAGGTGACCAGCAGCGCACCTAAAAGCACGAACCAGCGAAACCGAACGATATTCTGGATGTAACTGCGCATTTCAATTGCCTCCTGGAGCTGCTGATGTGCGTTTCAGCCGTTTTCGAGCAAAAGACCTCTCATGCGGTCCGTCGCGGTCGGCGGGCCGGGATATTCGGATCTCGGGCTATTAGGCCGGGTTTAGCGGCGGACCAGGACTACCGGTACTGCCATGAATTCACCCCGCGGTATTCCGCATTGGGCCAACTTGTGCTGATTCGTTCGCGCATGACCCGCCAGCAGACATTTGAGTGAGTACCCGTGCCATCGCGGAATCCCTAGCCGCAATGGCCTCCTGCCAGGCCGACATTGACGCAAGTCCTTCATACCATCGGATGATTTCTGGGAAACGTGAGACCGGCAGTCCCATTGCCTGTGCTGTGGGCATCATGCCGCCGACGGAGAAGTCGGCGATGGTCAGTTTCTCGCCCGTTAGCCATGCCCTGCCCTTGAGGGATTGGTTCAGGGCCTCAGCGAACCGGTCAAAATTTTGGCGTCCTCGTTCGATGAAGGCATCATCCGCCGGGCCAAGGCCGAGAACGCGCTTTGACCCCTTTTCGAAAGACACCATGCCGACAGACTCAGCATCCCAGTGCGCGGATTCCCAGAAGAGCCAGCGCAGCACGTCGGCCTGGCGATGGGTGTCGGACGGCCAGACACCAGACTCAGGCCGCTTGGATGCCATGTAGTACAGGATGGCGTTCGATTCCCAGATGATCACGCTGTTGTCGACCAGCGTCGGCATCTTTCTGTTGGGATTTAGCGCGACATACTCGGGATCACACTGGCCGCCTCGGACCAAATCTACAGTGACCATCTCGCAACTCAGACTTAGATAGTTCCGGAGGGCTACGATGCCGACTACGCGCCCAGAGGGCGGGAAGATGTAGAGCTTCATGAATATCTCACTGCCTGCTAAGTTGCGGCGTTCACATCCCGTCCGGCAGACCCTCGCCATTTGTGAGCAGAGCCTGCAAGCTCTTACCGACGTAGAAGCTCCAGCCAGCCTCGCAAATTTCGTAGCAGTCGAAGTCCTGAGTCAGGCCTTGGTGGGTCATCTTTACTGTCGTTACGCCATTTCTCGATGAAATGTCCCAGGCGATGCTCGTGCCGTTCCACTCCTTGTTATCCAGCATGTCTAAATAGCAGTCAGTCACCTTCCAGACGATGCGTTGGTTGGGGACCGCTTCGACTACCTCAAAGTCAAAGTACATCTGCCCGAACTGAGCCCTCCACCTGTCTCCTCGTGTCTTGGCACTGCCGGTAAAGCCAGCCGTCCACCACCTCCATACGTCGCAGATGTCGGCGTATGCGTCGCCAGGCGTGATCTGAGCCCGGATCGTACAAGTGAAGGACTCCCTCACACTCTTTGTCGCTTGTCTTTCTTTCGGCACCGTCTCACTCCTGTGACTCCGAACTGGCAGCGGGCAACTACTTGGCCTTGGCGAACTGTTCGGCAAAGAGGTCCATGTAGTAGTTCCAGCCCTCGTCGTGCGCTCGGCCACCGGTATCGTTCGGCAAATTGGAGTGGATGAGCGACATCAGGGTGCCAGCGCCCTTCTTCTTGAACGTTACCGTGACCATGGACTCCTGGCCTGATGTGTTCGGAGACATCCATGTCAGTTGAACGCGACTTGGCTTTTCCACCTTGAGAAAGCGCCCGTAGTGAGGCCATACGTCGTGACGCATGTAATAGAACTGTCCAGCCTTCGGATTGAAGATAAGCTCGTCGCAGGCGTGCCAACATGTACCTTCGACCTTGGGGTTGAGCCAAGCGGTGAACACCTTTGCAGGAGGTGCGGCGATCGTCCGCTCGAATTTAAGCTCCAGTCGCTTACTCACGGCTTCCTCTCCTCTTTTGCGTTTCTTGTTCTAAAGGAACTCTCGAACTTGTCGAGTTGTTCGTTCCAGAATTTCTCAAGTGAACGTCTATAGCTCCCCACAGATTCGGATGGAGGGGTACGACTGGATGGGCTTGTAGAGTCGTTCTGCTTCATAGATGCTCCTATCGCGGTTGAGCGCCCTGCGTGGGATACGCATCGAGAAGTGCCGCGCTGCCAGTTTCCAGCACCGACTTGAGGTTGGAGATGACTTTGGGCCAGCCGCCAGATATCGCTTCGATGAACTTAGATGGAGATCTCTCAATGCTGTGAGTTATGGACAGCTTGACGGCGCCGGCGGACGGTTCGAGCTCTATAGTGCAAAGCGAGGGGCCCTCCTCCTTTAAGTCAGCTTTGAACGCGTTCTGCCAGCGGATCACTAGCCGGCGCGGCGGGTCGGACTCCAGAATTTCGCCGGTATCCATGACCTGGCCGTCCGGGGACACGTTTTTCCACGCGGACCCCACGGTCCACTCGCTCTCGCAGTGGCATCCGAACCAGTACTCTTTCATGAAGTCTTCGTCGGTCAGCGCCGACCAGAGCCTCTCTGGCGTGGTGCGGATGTATGTCACATAGACGAAAGTCGATTTCGACATAGCTCTCTCCAACCTAGGAAATGGAGTTATCCG
>JBLNDO010000022.1:0-33028 GCA_050261675.1 Bacillota bacterium | reverse complement strand
GGTGCGTCGCGCCGACCGCGGGCGTGGATGCCGTAAGTCACCAGCACGTCGATGACGCTGTTTTCCAACGCCTCCACCAGTTGCCGCACCCCGAGCTTCAGGCGCTTGAGATCGAGCAGCGGATAGACCACGAGTTGGCCGGGACCGTGGTAGGTCACCTGGCCGCCCCGGTCGATGTGAACCACGGGGATGTCGCCGGGTGCCAGCACGTGCTCCATCTTGCCGGAAAGACCCAGGGTGAATACCGGCGGGTGCTGCAGGAACCAGATCTCGTCGGGTGTGTCGGGTCCGCGTTCGAGCGTGAATTTCTCCATGGCGCGCCAGGTGGGTTCATATTCCACGAGGCCGAGGTGCTTGACGACGGGTTTATTCATAAGGCCATGAGCACCAGTTCGTGAGCGCTCAAATCCCGGTAGAGGGCATCCAGCTGTTCGCGGCTTTGGGCCTCAATGGTCACGGTGATGGAGACGAAGCGCCCTTCGCGGCTCGGCTGTTTTGTCACCGGCAGGGTCTCCATCGGCGCCACGTGGCGCTTCAGGATTTCCGCCACGGCATCGTGGAAGCCGGGTTCGTCTTTCCCCATGATCTTGACGGGGAAAGACACGGGGAATTTGAGGGGAGATTCCTTATCCAAGGCGCTTCAGGAGGCGAGCTCTCGCTTGTGCTGCTGGAAGAGATCATAAACCCTCTTCCACAGGGGGCCGGGCCGCCCGCCGCCGGCCGGCTTGCCGTTGACCTCGGTCACGGGATAAACCTCCCGGGTGGAACTCACCAGCCAGACCTCCTCGGCCTGGGCGAGGTCCGCCACCGGGATGCGGGTGCGTCGGCAGGGGATGCCGGCCTTTTCCGCCAGCATCAACACCACATCACGGGTGATGCTGGGCAGGAGATCGGGGCCGTCGGGGGCGGCGATGGCCGTGCCGCCTTTCACCACGAACAGGCCGCTGGCGGTGCCTTCGGTGGCGTGGCCGTCGCGCAGGAGGATCGCCTCGTGGCAGCCCGCGTCCGTGGCCCGCTGCCTGAGGAGCACGTTGCCGAGCAGCGCCGTGGATTTGATGTCGCAACGGTGCCAGCGGAAATCCTCCAGGGTCACCACTTTCGCGCCGCGGGTCTTGAGTTCCTCCGACAGGGGACCGAGCAGCGAACCCATGGCGTACACCGTGGGCGGCAGCGCCGCGGGAAAGCTGTGGTCGCGACCCACGTCCGCGCCGCGGGAGACCTGCAGGTACACGGCCTGGTCGCCGCCGCCGTTCCTGCTCACCAGCTCCTCCAGGAGCTTGGTCCACTGGGCGTCGCTCATGGGATTCTTGAGGCGGATCCCGTCCAGGCTGTATTGCAGCCGCTTGAGATGGGCCGGCAGGTGGAACAGCCGGCCCCCATAGGCGGGGATCACCTCGTACACGCCGTCGCCGAACAGAAAACCCCGGTCCAACGGGGACAGATGCGCGTCCGCAAGCGGCAGGAAGCGCCCGTTGAGGTGCACCACCGGCAGCGGCGCGGCCATGCTATTTCTTCCTGAACCAGAGGCGGATGCTGTCGATCATGCGCCGGAAGATGTTGCCCTCGGGCACGGCCTGCAGCGTGTAGACCGGTTTCTCAGCCAGCAGCTTGCCCTCCACCGTGAGTTGCAGCGTGCCCACGGGCGCATGCTCGGCCACCGGCGCGATCAACCCGGCGCTGCCCTGCACCGCGGCCTGCAGCTCGCCGTACGCCCCCTTGGGCAGGGTCACATACAGGTCTTCCGTCGCACCCACCGGCACGCTGCCTTGCGCGCCTTTCCACACCGTGACGCTGGAGACCGGCGTACCGGCATCGTAGAGCTTGCGGGTGTCGAAGAAGTTGGAGCCGTAGTTCAGCAGGGTCTCGGCGAACTGGGCACGGGCCTTCTCGGTTTTGGCGCCCATCACCACCGAGATGAGGCGCATGGGCCCGCGGTTCGCGGAGGCGATGAGGCAATAACCGGCGCGGTCGGTGTCACCGGTCTTCAGGCCATCGACACTGGGATCGCTGAACAGCAGGTCGTTGCGGTTGGCCTGCTTGATCTTGTTCCAGGTGAATTCCTTCTCGGAGAAATAATGCAGATACTGCGGAAATTCCGTGACGATGGCCCGCGAGAGGGTCGCAAGGTCGCGGGCCGTCATGTAGTGCTGGCGGTCGTCGGTCAGGCCCGAGGCGTCCACGAAGTGGCTGTCGTGCATGCCGAGCCGGTCGGCGTACTCGTTCATGAGCTGCACGAAGGAATCCTCGGTGCCCCCCACGCGCTCGGCGAGCGCCACGGTGGCGTCGTTGCCGGATTGCACGATCATGCCCTGCAGCAGGTCATCCACGCTCACCTTGGTGCCGAGCTTGGCGAACATGCGCGAACCGCCCATGCGCCAGGCGCGCTCGCTCACCGGCGCGAGGTCGTCGAGATGGACCACGCCGTCCTTGAGGGCGTGGAACACCACGTAGGCGCTCATGAGCTTGGTGAGGCTCGCGGGT
Source organism: Bacillota bacterium (assembly GCA_050261675.1). Taxonomy (GTDB): domain Bacteria; phylum Pseudomonadota; class Gammaproteobacteria; order Natronospirales; family REEB76; genus DASUBN01. The sequence continues at coordinate 30,547 of JBLNDO010000022.1, read as the reverse complement.
TCGCGGCGCTCGTCGGCGTTGACCGCAGCGATCACCTGGCCGCTGCGGGCTTCCATGAGCAGATAGCTCTTCGCCGCAAGCTGCGGCGGCGCAGGGATGGGCATGGCGCTCACCGATCCAGCGGCGACGAGAAGGAAGAACGCGATCAGGCTCTTGGCTCTCAACGGACACCTCAATGCTCGGGATACGTGCGGGAGAAGCGGGCGAAAGCGGCGATTTTACCCGTTTGGTGGCGAAGGTGCAGATGTGACCGATGCTGCCCGGTCACTTAGTCACGGGATGACGATCTGCGCATCCTGGAAGCCCAGGGGGGCGAGCTTGACGGTGAGCGCATCCACGGCGTCGACGTCGGACACCGGGCCGATTCGCACCTTGTAGAGCGTGCGGGCGCCGTCCGTCACCGGAACGATCATGCCGTGCTCGATGCCGCCGGCGCCGAGCTTCTTCAGCGCCGCCTCGGCGTTGCCGCGCTCGGCGAACGCGCCCACCTGCAGGTAGATGAGCGGCGCACCGCCGGCGGGCAGGGGCGCGGTCGACGCCGGTGCGACGCTCGCGGGCGGCGGCAGTGCCGTTACATTCACCGCGGGCGCGGGTGCCACGGTGGCGGGCGCCGGGCCGAGGTCGCCCGGGCCCACGGCGGCCACGTCCACGAGTGCCGTGCCGGTGCCGAGCATGTCGAGCTTGGAGGCGGCCGCATAGGAGAGGTCGATGAGGCGGTTCTCCACGAACGGGCCGCGGTCGTTGATCTTGACGATGACGCTCTTGCCGTTCCTGAGGTTGGTGACGCGGGCGTAGCAGGGAATGGGGACCACCTTGTTGGCGGCGCTCATGGCGTACATATCGTAGGTTTCCCCGTCCGAAGTCTTGCCGCCGTGGAACTGCGTGCCGTACCAGGAGGCGATGCCGCGGTCGTGGTAGCCCTTGCAGGCGGGCACCAGCGTGTAGGTCTTGCCGAGCACGGTGTACGGCGAAGCGTTGCCGTAGCGGCTCGGGGTGTCGTCGCCGGGCACTGCGTCCGGCACGTTGGACACGTCGACGGGCTGCGCCGGTCCGTGATCGCCCTGGGGCACGGATGGTGGACGCCAGGGCCGCGTGTCCCGTGGCTGCTCCGGGAACTCGCCGCAACCCGCGAGCAGGAAGCTGAAAAGTAAGAAAAAGAGAAGTCTAGGGCAACGCATGGTGACCGTCCCCGGCGCGACGTTGGGCGATGGCGGCGGCGAGTTGCACCACCGCCATGGCGTAGAGCGGGCTCTTGTTGTACTGGGTAATGACCCGGAAGTTGTGCAGGCCCACCCAATACACGGTGTCGTCCTGGGCTTGCAGTTGCACGAGCACCGCCTCGGCATCATCCGCGACGCCGTCCGTCATCACCACGCCCGCCTGGCGCAGGGCGCCCGCGGTGGTGGGGGCCAGGGGGACGGGCGGGCTGCTGCCGAGCTTGATGGCGGCGGGCACCACGATGAGCCCGTCCTTCTGCCAGCCGTGCTCATGGAAGTAATTCGCGACGCTGCCGATGATGTCTGCCCAGTCGTCCCAGATATCGCGCTTGCCGTCGCCGTCGAAATCCACGGCATATTGGCGGAAGCTGTCGGGCATGAACTGGGGGGCGCCCATGGCGCCCGCGTAGGAACCCATGGGCTTCATGGGGTCCAGGGATTGTTCGCGGCACATCAGGAAGAACTGTTCGAGCTCGCCCTGGAAGAACGGCGCCCGCGGCGGGTAGTCGAAGGACAGGGTGGTGAGGGAATCCATCACCGGATAGCCGCCGTGCTGGCGGCCGTAGTAGCTCTCCACGCCGACGATGGCCACGATGATCCCCGCCGGCACCCCGTACTGGGCCTCGGCCTTCTGCAGCAGCGGCTGCTGCTGGTCCCAAAAGGCGGCGCCGGCACCGATGCGGGCGTCGTTCACGAAGATGGGCTCGTACTGGTACCAGGGCTTGGACTCGAAGGGCTTGGTGATGGCATCGATCACCGACTGGCGCCGTTCCGCACCGGCGAAGGCATGCTCCATCCAGGTCCGGTCCAGGCCGTCTTTCTGGGCGAGCTGCTCCATGAACTGCTTCACCTCGGCCCTCTCGGCGTAGCCAGGGACGGTCGGCGGAGCGGTGGGGCGAGACGGGGCGGGGACGACGGGGCGGTGGGCGCAGCCCGCGAGAAGCAGGCACAGCAGAAGCGAGTATCGAAGCGTTCTCTTCACGACGATACGAGTTTCCGGTGGGAATGGATGCTCATGAGGATACCGAAGCCGGCCATGAGGGTCACCATGGAAGTGCCGCCGTAGCTTATGAGCGGCAGGGGTACGCCCACCACCGGGACGATGCCCGAGACCATGCCGGTGTTGATGAACACGTAAGTGAAGAACGCCATGGCGAGACTGCCGGCGGTAAGCCGCGAGAATGTGTCTTGGGCGCGCATGGCGATGAACAGGGAACGGGCGATGATGAAGCCGTAGAGGCCGAGCAGCGCCAAGGCGCCGATGAAGCCGAATTCCTCGCCGAGCACCGCGAAGATGAAGTCCGTGGAGCTTTCCGGGAGGAAGTCGAGTTGCGACTGGGTGCCCTGCAGCCAGCCCTTGCCGAAGACGCCGCCGGAGCCGATGGCGATCTCCGACTGGATGATGTGATAGCCCGCTCCCAGAGGGTCGCGCTGGGGATTCAGGAAGGTCAGCACCCGTTCCCGCTGGTAGACGTGCATGAAGTGCCAGAGGATGGGCGCCGCCACCGCCAGCAGCAGGAAGATCAGCAGGATGGTGCGCCAGCGCAGCCCCGAGAGGAAGATGCCGAAAGCGCCGGCGCTCATGATGAGCAGCGCGGTGCCGAGGTCCGGCTGGATCGCGATCAGGAGTGCCGGCACGACGACGATCAGCAGCAGCGCCGGCAGTTGCCGCCAGTCGGGCGGCAGGGGCCGGTCGTGCAGGTACCAGGCGATCATGAGCGGCACGGCGATCTTCATGATCTCCGAGGGTTGGAAGCGCACCAGTCCGAGGCTGAGCCAGCGTTGTGCGCCGCGGCCGATGTGCCCGGCCTCGAGGGTGATAAGGAGCAACAGGAGGCCGAAACCGAAGATCCACGGGGTCCAGAGGCGCATGAACTGCGGCGAGATCTGGGCCACGACCAGCAGCACGCCGAAGGAGAGTACCAGCCTCAGGCTCTGCCGATACACCACGGCGATATCCTGGCCGCCGGCGCCGTAGAGAATGGCGAGGCCCACGCCGCAGAGCGCCAGGATCGCCACCAGCAGCGGCGCGTCCAGGTTCAGGCGATAGAGAATGCGTTCGCCGAAGCTAAGTTCGCCGACGGGCCGGTATCCGGAGCTGGATTGCAGGTCGGGGCTCATGGCTTGGCCGTGCTGCCGCTCTGATTCAGAAGATACGCGTCCATGACCTGGCGCGCCACCGGCGCGGCGACTGCGCCACCGCCGCCGCCGTGCTCCACCAGCACCACCACCACGATGCGAGGCTGCTGCGCAGGAGCAAAGGAGATGAACCAGGCGTGATCGCGCAGTGACTCGGGAGTGTCGGACTCATCCTCTTCGCCCATGACGCCGAGCTTCTTGGCATGCACCTGCGCGGTGCCGGTCTTGCCGGCGATGGCGTATTTCGCCCCGAGTCCGCTCAAGGAAGCCGTGCCGCCCGGGCGGGTCACCTCGCTCATGGCGCGCACGATCAGGTCCCAGGCGCCGGGTGTGTTCACCACCACGGCCGGGAGCGCCTGCGGCGTGGTGTCACTGATGACGCCGGAGAGCGGGTCGCCTACCGCGTGCAGGGTGTGCGGCAGGAAACGTTGGCCGTGCATGGAGAGCGTCGAGGTGGCGGCGGCGAGTTGCAGCGGCGTCGTCAGCATGTAGCCCTGGCCGATGCCGGTGATCACGGTTTCGCCGAGATACCAGGGTTTGTGCAGCGTCTTGCGTTTCCATTCGGCCGAGGGGATCACACCCGGCAGCGCGCCCACCAGGTCCACGCCCGGAGACTGACCGAGGCCGAACTCGGTCAGGAAATCGTGCACCCGGTCGATGCCGAGCTTCATGGCGACGGTGTAGAAATACACATCGCAGGACTGGGCGATGGCCTTCACCATGTTGGTCTCGCCATGGCCGCCGGCGCGCCAGTCGCGGTAGGGATTCGGGTTGCTGGGCAGGTAGAGGTAACCCGGGCACATGAGGTCGGCGAAGGGGTTGACGACGTTGTAATTGAGCGCAGCGAGGCCCAGAAACGGCTTCACCGTGGAACCCGGCGGGTACTGGCCACGCAGGGCGCGGTTGAACAGCGGTTGGTTGGGATCCGTCTGCAGCTTGTCGTACTCGTCCGGGTCGATACCGCCGACGAACAGGTTGGGATCGAAACTCGGTCGGCTGACGAGGGCGAGGATCTCGCCGGTGTTGGGGTCCATGGCCACCACCGCGCCGTTGGCGTTGCCCAGGGCCTTTTCCGCGACGGCCTGCAGCTTCACGTCCAGGGAGAGATAGAGGTCGCTGCCCGGAACCGGCGGTGTATAGGACTCCTGTCGCACGGCGCGGCCTTCCGCGTTGGCCTCCACCTGGCGGATGCCCACGGAGCCGTGCAGGAGCTTCTCGTAATACCCCTCGATGCCGATCTTGCCGACTTCCGAAGTGCTGGTGTACTGCTCCGGATCCAGCTCCTCCAGTTCGTCCGCGCTCACCAGGCCCGTGTAGCCCAGTACGTGGGCGGTGAGCGGCCCTTGCGGGTAGTAGCGCGAGAGCGTGGCGGTGATGTCCACGCCGGGGAAGTTCTGGCGGACCGCCGCAAAGTTTGCGATCTCATCGTCCGAGAGCTGTGTGCGCAGCGGCAGGGGCTGGTAAGGACGCTTGTTCTTGAGCAGCTCGTCGAAGCGCTTCAAGTCCGCAGGCCGGAGGTTCACGATCTTGCCCAGGGTCTCGAACATGGCGTTGAGGTCCGGTACCTGTTCCGGCACCACATCCAGCTCGTAGCTCGGGCGGTTCTCGGCGAGCGGCACGCCGTTGCGATCGAAGATAAGCCCGCGCGGCGGCGTCACTGGTTCGGCGCGCAGGCGGTTGCCTTCGGCCAGCGTGGCGAAGTGGCTGTAGTTCACGATCTGCAGGTAGATCAGGCGGCCCGCCACCACGCACAGGAGCACCAGGGCGATCGCCGCCACCGTCAAGCCGCGCACCCGGAACAGGTGCTGCTCCAGCCATTCGTTGCGGATGCGGATGCGTGCCACGGGTCAGGATGTCAACTGACGTGATAGCGGTGTTGCAGGCGCGCCAGCACCAGGGTTACCCAGGGCCAGACGAGCGCCGTCAACACGACCGGTGTCCAGCGCAAGCCGGCGCCGAGCGTATAGCCGAGAATGCCGTCCACCCAGAAGAGCACGAAGCTGTAAACGAGCATGATGCACAGCACCACCACGGATTGTTGCCACCACGGATAGACGCGCACCTGCAGGTGCATCCACAGGGCTGACCAGGCGACCAGTACCAGGGCCAGGGCGTGTTCCCCCAGCAGCGTACCGGTGAGCGCATCCAGGAGCAGTCCGGCCGCGAAGGCGGTGATGACCCCGACCCGTTGCGGCAGCCAAAGGCACCAATAGACGGTGACCATGACCACCCAGGCGGGGCGGAAGAGTTCCGCCCAGTGGGGAAGCGGCCAGATGGTGAGCACCAGCGCCGCCAGATAGCTGCCGGCGATGATGCTGATGCCGCGTGGCGGGGTGAGATCGGTCATGGTTTCTTGCGCCGCCCACTCTTGGGCGGCGGGGGTACCGCGGCGGGTTTCTTCGACAGGGTAATCTCCGGCAGCGGCGCCGGCGGCCAATAGAGCAGCACCGTGTGCCCATGACTCAGGTCGGCCGCGGCATGCGCCTTGACCGTGGCGAAGGGCTCGGCGGGATCGCGCTGGAATTGGGTCACCACCGCCACCGGGTAGCCGGGTGGGTAGTGGCCACCGATGCCGGAACTCACCAACAGGTCGCCTTCTTTCACGTCGGCGGCGTTGGTGAGGTAAGGAAGTGACAGTTGCTCCAGTTCCGCGCCGCCCACGGCGAGGGTGCGCAGTCCGGTACGGTTCACTTCCACCTGGATCGCCTGGCTGGCATCGCTGATGAGCGTGACTTCCGAGGTGAACGGGTCGGCGCGCGTCACTTGGCCGACGATGCCGTTCTCATCCAGGACCGTCTGCCCCTCGTACACGCCGTCCTGCGTACCCTTGTCGATAACCACGAGGTGCCGGAACGGGTCGAGGTCGGTAGCGAGCAGCTGTGCCATGCTGACGCGGCCCGTCACGCGCGGTGTCGCCTGCAGCAGCGCCCGCAGGCGCATGTTCTCCTGCAGCAAGGCCTCGTATTGCTGCAGTTCTGCATCCGTCTGCCGCAGGTTGTTCTTGAGCGTATCGTTCTCGTTCACCAGCGTGACGTGGGTGGCGAGCTTGTCCTCCGCCCACAGGAGCACGGCGTGCGGAGCGTCTACCACCGCCTGCACCGGCCAGACGATGGTGGAGAGCGCGGCGTGCATCTGCTGCAGCCGGCCGCTCTGGCGGTCGTAGACCATCAGCACAATGGAAGCGACGATGAGCAAGAGCGTGCGCAACGCGCCCGCGGGCTTGCTGGAGAAGAGTTGCGGCGAGCGCTGGCGGCGGAGGACGGCCACTTCAGGCGGCCCGTCGCAAGGCGGGCGCGCGGCGTGGCTTCAGCAGGGATGGGATATGCACCTCGACCTCAACACCAGCTCCCCGGGAAAGTACAATTTTGCGGCCGGGAGGCCCGGAGCCGCAACGGGTCGGAGGGGTTTTGGCGGGATTTTCTCCGCCTGAAGGGAACCGTGACGCAGTTCCTACTCGACGGCGAAGGTTTCGGCGCCGTACTCGTCGATGAGCTCCAGCACCTTGCCGCCACCGCGTGCTACACAAGTGAGCGGGTCATCGGCGATGAGCACCGGCAGGCCCGTCTCCTCGCGCAGCAGCCGGTCGATGTCCCGGAGCAGGGCACCGCCGCCCGTGAGCACGATGCCGTTGGTGGCCACGTCCGAACCCAGTTCCGGCGGCGTCTGCTCAAGTGCATGCTTCACCGCGCCCACGATGCCGGCGAGGGGCTCCTGGAGGGCCTCGAGCACCTCGTTGCTGTTCAGCGTGAAGCTGCGCGGCACGCCCTCGGAGAGGTTGCGGCCCTTCACGTCCATCTCCAGCAACTCCTTGCCGGGGTAGGCGCAGCCGATTTCCTGCTTGACGCGCTCCGCCGTGGCTTCGCCGATGAGGATGCCGTAGTTGCGGCGGATGTAGTTGATGATGGCCTCGTCGAACCGGTCGCCGCCGATGCGGGCCGAAGCGGCATAGACGATGCCGTTCAGGGAGATCACCGCCACTTCCGAGGTGCCGCCGCCGATGTCCAGCACCATGGAGCCCTTCGCTTCGTGCACCGGCAGGCCGGCGCCGATGGCCGCGGCCATCGGCTCCTCGATGAGATAGACCTTGCGCGCGCCGGCGCCGGCCGCGGACTCGCGGATGGCGCGCCGCTCCACCTGGGTGGCGCCGTAGGGCACGCACACCAGCACGCGCGGCGTGGGACGGAAGTAGCGGTTGCCGTGCGCCTTCTTGATGAAGTGCTTCAGCATCTGCTCGGTGATGGTGAAGTCGGCGATAACGCCGTCCTTCATGGGGCGGATGGCGACGATGTTGCCCGGCGTGCGGCCGAGCATGCGCTTGGCGTCGGCGCCGTAGGCCTCGATGATCTTGTTGCCCCGGCCCGCTTCCTCGCGGATGGCGACCACCGAGGGCTCCGACAGGATGATGCCCTTGCCGCGCATGTAGATGAGCGTGTTGGCCGTACCGAGGTCTATGGAGAGATCGGTGGAGAAGAATCCGCGCAGGCTTTTGAGCATGGTCTCTCTAGTGGAGATTCGGACGTGACAGGCGGGTTACTTTAGCAACGGGGGGCTCCGGCGGCAAGCAGGTTTGTGCGATAATCCACTGGTTTCCCATGAGTTTTTCCCCCGGAGCATCCATGTCCCTCACCCCGGACGACGTGAAGGCCATCGCCCGCCTCGCGCGGCTCGCTATCGCCGAGCAGGACATCCCGGCCTACGCCAAGAACCTCTCCAGCATCCTGGAGTTCGTGGCTCAGCTGGACAAGGCGGATACCGCCCAGGTGCAACCCATGGCCCATCCCCTGGACATGACCCAACGCCTGCGGGAGGACGCGGTCACCGAGACGGTGGAGCGCGAGCGCTACCAGGTGAATGCCCCCCAAGTGGAGGCCGGTCTTTACTTGGTGCCAAAAGTCGTGGAATGAGAACCGCGTCACGTTTTCGAGACGCTGCTACGGGATCCGAGAGAAATGTTTAAGAAAACGCTCGCCGAACTGGCGCGGGACCTGAAGTCCCGGAAAATCTCCAGCGAAGAGCTGACGCGGACATTCCTCGCCCGCATCGAGCGCTTCAATCCGAAGCTCAATGCCTTCATCACGGTGCTCAAGGACTCGGCGCTGGCCGAGGCCCGCGCCGCCGATCAGCGGCTGGCGGCGGGACAGGGCGGCCCCCTCACGGGCCTGCCCATCGTCCACAAGGACATCTTCTGCACCGCCGGGGTAAAGACCAGCTGCGGTTCGAAGATGCTGGACAACTTCACGGCGCCCTACGATGCCACCGTCGTTGAACGCCTGAAGCAGGCGGGCACGGTGCTGCTCGGCAAGGCCAATATGGACGAGTTCGCCATGGGCTCCTCCAACGAGACGAGCTGGTACGGGCCGGTGAAAAACCCCTGGGATGAGACCCGCGTGCCCGGCGGTTCCTCCGGCGGCTCCGCGGCCGCCGTGGCGGCGCGCCTGGCGCCCGCGGCCACCGGCACCGATACCGGCGGCTCCATCCGCCAGCCGGCGGCGCTGGTGGGCCTCACCGGGCTGAAGCCCACCTACGGGCGCGTGTCGCGTTACGGCATCGTGGCCTTTGCCTCGAGCCTGGACCAGGCGGGCGTGATCACCTACACCTGCGAAGACACGGCCATGCTCATGAGTGCCATGGCCGGGTTCGACCCCAGGGATTCCACCAGCGTGGACCGGCCGGTGCCGGACTACGTGGCGGAGCTTGAGAAACCGGTGAAGGGCCTGCGCATCGGCATTCCGAAGGAGTTTTTCGACAAGGGCCTGGATCCCAAGGTGGGGGAGGCAGTGCAGGCGGCCATCGCTCTATATAAGAGGCTCGGGGCCGAGGTGAAGGACGTAAGCCTGCCCAATTTCTGGCTTTCGGTGCCCACCTATTATGTGGTGGCCCCGGCGGAGTGCTCCTCGAACCTGGCGCGTTTCGACGGCGTACGCTACGGCTACCGTTGCAAGGACCCGGTGGACCTGACCGACCTGTATATGCGCAGCCGCGGCGAGGGCTTCGGCGCCGAGGTGAAGCGCCGCATCATGACCGGCACCTACGTGCTGTCCTCGGGTTACTACGATGCCTATTACCTGAAGGCCCAGAAGACCCGCAGCCTCATCCGCCGGGATTTCCTGGAAGCCTTCAAGAATGTGGACGTGATCATGGGCCCGACCGCCCCCACCCCGGCCTTCAAGCTGGGCGAAAAGGTGGACGATCCCGTGACCATGTACCTGAACGACATCTACGCCAACGGCGTGAATCTGGCGGGGCTGCCCGGGCTTTCCATTCCCGCCGGCTTCGTGGATGGGCTGCCGGTGGGCCTGCAGATCATCGGCAATTACTTTGACGAGGCGCGGCTCTTGGCGGCGGGCCATCGGTATCAGCGCGAGACCGACTGGCACACGCGCCTGCCCAAGGGCTACGAGTCATGAGCGCGCACATGGAATGGGAAACCGTCATCGGGCTCGAAGTCCACACCCAGCTGCTCACCAAGAGCAAGTTGTTCTCCGGCGCTTCCGCCGCGTTCGGCGCGCTGCCCAATACCCAGGCGAACCTGGTGGACCTCGCTTATCCCGGCGTGCTGTCGGTGCTCAACAAGGAAGCGGTGCGCATGGCGGTGAAGTTCGGCCTGGCGGTGGACGCCACCGTCGCGCCGCACTCCGTGTTCGCCCGCAAGAATTACTTCTATCCCGACCTCCCTAAGGGCTATCAGATCAGCCAGTACGAGCTGCCCGTGGTGGCGAAGGGCCACCTGGACATCGAACTGGACGACGGCTCCGTGAAGCGCATCGGCATCACCCGCGCACACCTGGAAGAGGACGCGGGCAAGTCGCTGCACGAGGGTTTCGGGGACCAGACTGCCGTGGACTTGAACCGCGCCGGTACGCCGCTCCTGGAGATCGTCTCGGAGCCGGACATGCGCTCCGCCAAGGAGGCGGTGGCCTACCTTAAGAAGCTGCACAGTCTCGTGATGTACCTCGGCATCTGCGACGGCAACATGCAGGAAGGCTCCTTCCGTTGCGACGCCAACGTCTCGGTGCGCCGCAAGGGCGAGGCCAAGTTCGGTACCCGCGCCGAGCTCAAGAACATTAATTCGTTCCGCTTCGTGGAAAAAGCCATCAACCACGAGGTGCAGAGGCAGATAGACGTCATCGAGGGCGGTGGCAAGGTGGTGCAGGAGACCCGGCTTTACGACGCGGATCGGGACGAGACCCGCTCGATGCGCGCGAAAGAGGAGGCCAACGACTACCGCTATTTCCCCGACCCGGATCTCCTGCCCCTGGACATCTCCCCGGCGCTCATCGCCGAAGTCAGGAGCACGCTGCCGGAACTGCCGGACGCCAAGAAGCAGCGCTTCATCTCCGCTTACGGGCTCCCGGCTTACGACGCCGGCGTGCTCACCGCCAGCCAGGCACTCGCCGATTTCTACGAGTCGGTGTTGAAGGCGGGGGCAGAGCCCAAGCTCGCGGCCAACTGGGTCATGGGCGAATTCTCCGCGGCCCTCAACAAGGACAATAAGGATGTCGGCGCCAGCCCGGTGAGCGCCGCGATGCTCGCTGGCATGCTGAAGCGCATCCAGGACAACACCATCTCCGGGAAGATCGCCAAGGAAGTGTTCGAGGCCATGTGGGCGGGGGAGGGCGATGCCGATGCCATCATCGAGAAGAAAGGCCTGAAGCAGATCACCGACAGCGGCGCCCTCGAGAAGGCCATCGACGAGGTCATGGCGGCAAACCCCGGCCAGCTCGCGGACTACCGTGCCGGCAAGGACAAGCTGTTCGCGTTCTTCGTGGGCCAGGTGATGAAGGCCACCAAGGGCAAGGCCAATCCCCAGCAGGTCAACGAGCTGCTGCAGAAAAAACTCAAAGCCTGAGAATGGACGCTGGGCGGAAACTTGAAATCCGCCGCCCGCGCTCCCATATCCGACTCTCATGGCTTACCATCTGTCTGACATGAGCGAACACGATACCCTCCGGCGCTTCATCTTCGAGGAGCTGCCCGTGCAGGGACGCCACGTGCACCTGGACGCCACCTGGCGCGCCGCCCTGGAGCGCCAGGACTATCCGGCGCCGGTACGCGCCCTCCTGGGCGAAACCATGGCGGCGGCGGCGCTGCTCTCGGCCACCCTCAAATTCGAGGGCAGCATCACTCTGCAGATCCAGGGCACGGGCCCCGTGCACCTTCTCGTCGTGCAATGCACCAGCGGTCTCAAGCTACGCGGCTTGGCGCGCTGGAACGGCGATGTGGCTGCGGCGGATTTTCGCACCCTGGTGGGCGACGGCAGGCTCGTCATGACCATCGAGCAGAACGGCAAGGTGGAGCGCTACCAGAGCATCGTGCCCCTGGAGGGGGCTTCGCTCTCGACCTCCCTGGAGAATTACTTCGAACGCTCCGAGCAGCTTGCCACGCGCCTCTGGCTCACGGCCGGCGATGGCAGCGCTGCCGGGATGCTGCTGCAGGTGATGCCGGACCGGAAGGCGGATGCCGATGCCTGGCAGCACGTCACCGTGCTGACCGACACCCTGAAGGATGCGGAACTGACGGGCCTCTCGGCCCAGGAACTGCTGCACCGTCTGTACAACGAAGACGACGTGCGCCTCTTCGACGCGGCGCCGGTGGCTTTCCGCTGCCAGTGTTCCCGGGAGCGCATCGAGGACACGCTGCGCAGCCTGGGGCACGCGGAAGTGGAATCCGTGCTGCAGGACCAGGGACGTGTGGACGTGGATTGCGAGTTCTGCGGAAAACGTTATTCTCTTGACGCGGTGGACGTGGAATCGTTGTTCAGCGGCGGCTACGCCGTCTCGGGGAACAGCGTCAAGCACTGATCCAGGACAGCCGCGCTATCCAAGGGGGAGAGGCGCATGTCGAAATTCCCGGTGGTGATGTCCATGCTGCTCGCGGCGGCGCTGGCTTACGCGCCCGCCGCCGCCGCGCTCGATCCCACGCTGGAATGGCGCACGCTGGTAGGGCCGCATTTCACCGTGGCCTACCACACGGGCGAGGAAAAACTCGCGCAGCACATGCTCGACGTGGCGGAGGACGAGGCCCGGAAGCTCGATCCCTGGATCGGCTGGCAGCCGGAGGACAAGGTCCAGCTGGTGCTCACGGACCACGTGGATCTGCCCAACGGCCTCACCACGCCCTTCCCCCGCGATCGCGTGGAGCTCTACGTGGTCGCACCGGACGGCGTGGACACGCTGGAGGATTTCGACGACTGGTTCCGGTTGCTCATCACCCACGAATACACGCACGTGCTGCAGCTGGACAAGGCCAGCGGCGCCCCGGCTTTCATACGCCATATTTTTGGCCGCAACATCCTCCTGTTCCCCGGCATCTTCCAGCCCACCATGCTGACGGAGGGGATCGCGGTCTATGACGAGACGGACTCCGCCGCCGGGGTGGGCCGGGGCCAGAGCAGCTTGTACGCCATGTACATGCGTGCCGAGGTGGAACGGGGCGTCCGCCCCTGGTCCCAGGTCACCATGGCGGGCGTCACCGAGTGGCCGGGCGGCACCCTGCCTTACCTCTACGGCGTGAATTTCTACCAGTTCGCCGAGCAGGCTTACGGCAAGGCTTCGATCCCCGCGTTGGTGGCGAACTACAACGACAACCTGATCCCATTCAAGGTGGGCTGGAACATGGAGGATACCTTCAACGGCGACGACGTGCCGGACGTGTGGCCGAAATTCACCGCCTACCTGCAACAGCGCTACGCGGCGCCGCCCTATCCGTCGGGCTCGCCCCTGCGGCAAGGTGAGAGGCTCACCACCCACGGGTACGACACCTCCTCGCCCGTGGCGGCGGCCGACGGCCGGGTGTTCTACGTGCGCGACGACTGGCACCAGCAACCGGCCGTCATGGTGTGGCAGCAGGGTTTGGGCAGCCGGGAAATCGCGGGCACCTACACCCCGGCCCGCCTCGATTGGAACCCCAAGGCCGGCCTGCTCATGGCCCGGCCGGAGGTCTGCAACGAATACCATCTGAATTTCGATCTATATAAGGTGGACCCGGACAGCGGCGACGTCACGCGCCTCACCCGCTGCGGCCGCTACCACTACGGTGCCTGGTCGCCGGACGGTACGCGTATCGCCGCGGCGAAGGTAGACCTGGGCGAGAGCAGCCTGGTGGTGTTGGACGCGGATGGAAACAATCCTCAGATCCTCTGGCAGGGACAGGGCGGCGAGATTCTGGGCGCGCTCGTCTGGTCGCCGGACGGCACGAAGCTCGCGGCGGCGGTGTGGCGGCCGGGCCGCCGCTGGGGATTGGAAGAATTTTCGCTCGCCGACAAGAGTTGGAAGGCCCTCGCGCCGGATGTGGGTGCGGTGGCGGATCCCCGGTACAGCCTGGATGGGAAATCCATCCTGTTCACCTCCGATGCCGGTGGTGTCTACAACCTGCGGCGCGTGGATCTGGCGAGCGGGGCCGTCGCCACCCTTACCCGCGTCGACACCGGCGCATTCGCACCGAGCGAAGGGGAAGGGGGTGATATCTACTACCTGGGATACACCGCCGACGGCTACGATCTTTACCGGCTGCCCGCAGGTGAAACACTGGCCGAGTCGCTTGCACCGGCGCCCCGGCACTACGCGGAGATACCCGCCGCGCCCCATGTGGAAGCGGAGAGCACGGATTACTCTCCCTGGAGCGGGTTATGGCCTGCCTATTGGTCGCCGGAACTCCTGTTCGCGCCGGACGTGGTCCAGCTCGGCGCCGCCACCAGCGGCCAGGATGCCCTGGGCGTCAACCAATACGCCGCGGACATCAACTACGAGTTCACCCACCACCTCACCGGCGGCAGCCTGCTCTACGCCTATGCGGATCGCTGGCAGTTCCTGGCGGCGCGGGAATATGCGGTGGACGCGGACGTGAACGCCAAGCTGTTGAAGCGCATCCGCCGCCAGGATCTCCTGCAGGGCCTGTGGCAGCGGCCCTGGCCGTCAGAGGAGCGAACGCTCACCTTCAGCATCGGCGCCGCCAGCGACGCGGAGCGCGACCGCTACGATAGTGGCACGCCGGAACCCCCGACGCGTGACTCGGCCGCGGGTCTCGCCTTCGAATGGAACAGCACCAAGGACTGGCCCGTGTCCATCAGCCACGACGATGGACGCGATGTGCTCTTGGTGGCGGAAAGTAGCGACGTGTTCCCCAGCGATTTCAACGGGCAGGCCTACCGGTTCAACTGGGACGAGTACCTGCGGGTGGGGGACGAGGCGGTGCTGAACCTGCGGTACCTGCAGGGTTACGGCAAGCCGGGCATCAAGCCCTTCAACCTGGGCGGAGCGACGGACCCGGGCTTCGGCACACCGGCGGCGGAACTTCTGTTCGACCGGCGCCGCTTCGCGTTCCCGGGTTATCCTTCCGGGCTCGCCGAGCTTACGGGTACGAGCATGCGTTTCGGCAGCGTCGGCCTGCGCATCCCCATCATGCGTCCGGAGGCAGGCTGGCGCATCCCGCCGATCGGCGTGCACGACTTCTCGCTGCGAGTGTATTACGACGCCGGCGGAACCTGGTCCTCCGGCGGGCGCCCGGCCCACTACTCGCGCAGTGTCGGCAGCGAATGGGTCTCGGACCTCAGCATTTTTTATCTGCTGGATCTCCGGATCGTCGCCGGCGTGGCTCACGGTTTCGATGCGGGCGGGGAAAATGCCGCCTATGTCACGCTGGAAACGCCCATCCTCTAGGGTCTCTCTCCGCGGTACGCAACGAAACTCCCGGAATATTCCGCCGCGAGACCTCCGTCCTGGCGCACTTCGGCGCGCAATTCCAAACGTGCCTTGCCGCGCCGCTTCAGGGTCTGTAGGAACCCTGCCAGGGCCTCTGTACCAGGGGCCGTGCAGCGCGCCACCAGTTCGCCGGTCACGGGTTTCGAGTAACGCAACTTCGCCTCGTTCACCACGATGTGCAGGTCCTTCTCGGCTTCCAAGAGCAGCCAGAGATAACCCCAGCAGGCGAGGGTCATGAGGCTCGCCAGGCTGCCGCCGAAGGCGCTTTTTTCGTGGTTGATGTTGGGAGCCAGAGGCGCAGCCAGCGTGATGCCTGCGGCGTCATAGGTGGCGACGCGCACCCGCATCTGCGATACCAGCGGGATGTGGGCGTGCATGTAGCGTTCCAGGCGCAGGGCGGCGTCTTCCGCACCCTGGCCGGGCGGTTTCAACGGCGGCTGCAGACCGGGCATTGGGGATCCTTGTTGAGGGTCGTCAAGCGCATCTCCCCGTTCAGGGCATCGAATCGCAGCAGGCGGCCGGTGAGGGGGCGGCCGGCGCCGGTGACGAGCTTCACCGCCTCCACGGCCATGAGGCTGCCGATGACGCCGACCAGCGGCGCGAGCACGCCGTTCTGGCGGCAGTTCTCCAGTTCCTCGCCGCCTTCCTCGTAGAGGCAGGCATAACAGGGGCTCGCCGCATCGCGGGCGTCGAAGACCGACAGCTGGCCCTCGTAGCGCAAGGCCGCCCCCGAAACCAGCGGCTTCTTCGCCTGCACGCAGGCTTCGTTCACTGCAAAGCGGGTACCGAAGTTGTCGCTGCCGTCCAGCACCAAATCGCTGCGGACGACCGCCGCCGCGAGCGCAGCCTTATCCAGCCGCCCGTTCAGGGCCTCCACGCGGCAGGCGGGATTGAGCGCCTTGATCGCCGCGGCGGCCACATCGGTCTTCGCCCTGCCCACATCCGCCTCGCCGTAGAGCAGCTGGCGTTGCAGGTTGCTCCTGTCCACGCTGTCGAAGTCGTTGAGCACGAGACGGCCTATTCCGGCGGCGGCGAGGTAGAGCGCCGCGGGCGAGCCCAGGCCCCCGAGGCCCACCAGGAGTACCGAGGCAGCCGCAAGCTTTTCCTGGCCCGCGGCGCCGAAATCCGGCAAGGCCAGGTGGCGGCTGTAGCGCAGTTTCCAGTCGGGATCGTGATCGGTCATGGCGATGAATTGTACCGCGTGCCGCGCACCCGCCTATTGAAGCGCCGCAATCAAACCCTCAAGATGGACGCATGCACGGTATCAACGCCTGGGTGGAATACCTCAAGTTCTTCGCGGGGCTGGTGGCGATCCTCAATCCCATCGGCGTCATCCCCATTTTCATCAACCTCACCTACAACCAGACCGCCAGGGAGCGCAACCGCACCGCGCTCATGGCGGCGGTGACCGTGGGCACGGTGCTCGGGGTGGCGCTGCTTTGCGGCGAGTGGATACTCAATTTCTTCGGCATCAGCGTCGCCTCCTTCCAGGTGGCGGGCGGCATCCTGATCCTCTACAACTCCCTGTCCATGCTGCAGGCCAAGATGAATGCCACGCGGCAGACGGAGGAGGAGGCCCAGGAGACGGCGGAGCGGGAGGATGTAGCCGTGGTGCCGATCGGCGTGCCCCTGACCGCGGGCCCCGGCGCCATCAGCACCGTGATCCTCTATGGCCACAAGCCCGCCCTGTTCGGCCAGTATGTGATCCTGTTCGGCGGCATCGCGGTGATCTCGGCCATCATCTGGGCGGCGTTCCGCCTGGCGCCGTTCATCTCCCGGGCCCTGAGCCGCACCGGCATCAACATCGTCACCCGCCTGATGGGCCTCATCATGGCCGCCATCGGGATCGAGTTCATCGCTGCGGGCTTGAGGGTCCTGTTTCCCTCGCTGACTCCCTGAAACAAAAAGCCGGCTGAGCCGGCTTTCGTCGAACGCTTCCTGCGCGGTCTTATGCCTTCCTGACTTTGGTGATGGTGACGGGCGTGACCGGCACGTCGCTGTGCCCACCCTTCCGACCGGTCTCTACCTCAGCGATCTTGTCCACCACGTCCGTGCCCTGGGTCACTTTGCCGAATACGGCATAGCCGAAGTCGCGCTTGCCGTGGTCCAGGAACACGTTGTCCGCCAGGTTGATGAAAAACTGGCTGGTGGCGCTGTTGATGTCCGAGGTACGCGCCATGGCGAGGGTGTAGGGCTCGTTGGAAAGACCGTTGTCCGCCTCGTTCTTGATGGACGCATTGGTCTTCTTCTGCACCATGTCCGGCGTGAAACCGCCGCCCTGGATCATGAACTCCGGGATCACGCGGTGGAAGATGGTGCCGTCATAGAACCCCGCTTCCACGTAGGTCAGGAAGTTCTTGACCGAGATGGGAGCCTGCTTTTCGAAAAGCTCCACGGTAATGTCGCCGACGTTGGTGGACAGGATGATCATGGGAGACTCCTCGGAGGATTGGCGATTCTAGCCCGGTGCACGGCGCTTTGACCACCGAGCACCGCTCACCCGTTCAAGGCCGGCGAGATCGCGCCAGGTTTCCACCGCGCTGTAGCCGGCAGCCTGGAGCAGTGCCCGCACTGCGGCGCCCTGGTCCAATCCGTGCTCCAGCAACAGGCTACCACCCGTTTCCAAGTGCTCGGGTGCCGCTTGGATGATGCGGCGCAAACTGTCGAGGCCGTCGGGTCCGGCCACGAGAGCGGTGCGCGGTTCGAAGCGCACATCGCCATGCCGGAGGTGCGTATCCGCTTCCGTCACATAGGGCGGATTGGACACGATGACCTGGAAACGTCTCCCGCCCAACGCCGCGAACCAGTCTCCCTCCATGAATTCGACGTTTGTGATGCCGAGGCTCGCGGCGTTTTCACGCGCCACCTGCAACGCCTCCGCACTTTTGTCGGTGGCGGTGACGTGGATCCGGGGGCGCTCGTGGGCGATGGCGAGGGCGACGGCGCCGCTGCCGGTTCCGAGGTCCAGAACGCAGAACCCCGCGTCTATCGGGATACGCTCCAAGGCCAGCTCCACCAATCGCTCCGTCTCCGGGCGCGGGATCAATGTCGCCGGCGTGACCTTGAGGGGCAGTGACCAGAACTCACGCTTGCTTGTGAGATAGGCGATGGGCTCGCCGCCCGCACGACCCGCAATCAGCTTTTCGAAGGCCTGGAGTTCGTCGAGACTTGGCGCAGATTCCGGATGGGCGCGAAGATATCCCCGGTCCCGCCCCAGTGCGTGGCAGAGCAAGAGTTCCGCGTCCAAGCTCGGGCTGTCGCTGGCGTTCGCGAGGCGCCGAACGGCGTCGGCGAGCAGGGCGTCGATCGTGGCGTTCATGAGTGGGCTTATTGTAGTCAGTCCCGTAAAATAGCGCCTTCGTTTCAGGTCCCGGAGAGCGCGATGCGCGTCTATTCCAACGTTCTCGAGATGATCGGCAGGACGCCGATGCTCGAATTGAGCCGTCTCGACACGGGCCTGTGCCGCCTGTTCCTCAAGCTCGAACTCATGAATCCGGGCGGTTCCATCAAGGACCGCATTGGCTTGAGCATGATCCAGGAGGCGGAAAAGCGCGGCGAGCTGAAGCCCGGCGCCACCATCGTGGAGGCCACGGCCGGGAACACCGGTCTCGGCCTGGCGCTCGTGGCGGCGCAGCGCGGCTACCGGCTGATCCTGGTGATTCCCGACAAGATGAGCCAGGAAAAGATCTTCAACCTGCGTGCCATGGGCGCGGAAATCGTGTTGACCCGCTCGGACGTCGCCAAGGGGCATCCGGAGTACTACCAGGACCTGGCCCGGCGCATCGCCGAGGAGCAGGGCGCCTTCTTCGTGAACCAGTTCGGCAACCCCGACAACGTCAAGGCCCATGAGACCACCACCGGGCCGGAGATCTGGGAGCAGATGGGCGGCCAGGTGGATGCGGTGGTGATTGGCGTGGGTTCCAGCGGGACGCTCACGGGCATCGGCCATTTCCTGCAGAAAGTGGCGCCGCAGGCGGAGGTGGTGCTGGCGGACCCCAAGGGCTCGGTGCTGGCGGATTACATCAAGACCGGCGTGCTGGGGGAAAAGGGCGGCTGGCTGGTGGAGGGCATCGGCGAGGACTTCATCCCGGACATCTGCGATCTCAAGGTGGTGAAACGGGCCTATACCATCCCCGACAGCGAGGCCTTCGCCGTGGCCCGGGAAGTGCTGCGCAAGGAAGGCCTGCTCTTGGGCTCCTCGTCCGGCGTGCTCATCGGCGCGGCACTGCGCTACTGCCGCGAGCAGAAGACGCCGAAACGGGTGGTGACGATCGGCGCCGACACCGGCAACAAATACCTGTCCAAGCTGTACAACGACTTCTGGATGATCGAGCAGGGTTTCATGGGCCGGCCCAAGCGCGGGGATCTCGGCGATTACGTGGGACGCCCTTACTGGGAGCGTGCCACGGTATATGTGGGCCCCGCCGACACCCTGCTCACGGCTCACACGCGCATGCGCAACAACGGCATCTCTCAATTGCCCGTCATGGACGGCAAGAGCTTCCTTGGGGCCGTGAGCGAGAGCGATCTCATCCACGCGGTTCAGAAGGACAAGCGTGGATTTACCCAGGAGGTGCGTGCGGCGCTCGATGCCAAATTCCCCCGCATCGAGGCACGCCAGAAAAGCGAAGCCCTATTCGCGCTCCTGGAGACGGAGACCGCGGTGGCGGTCATGGACGGGCAAGAATTCCTGGGATTGGTTACGCGCAGCGATCTCCTCAATCGCCTGCGCCTGCAGTAGCTTTCGGAGCAATCGCATGAAGACTAAAGACAAGCAGCACGGCTTTGCCACCCGCACTATCCACGCCGGACAGGAGCCCGACCCGAGTACCGGTGCGGTGATGCAGCCGATCTACGCCACCTCGACCTACGCGCAGAAGAGCCCCGGCCAGCATCAGGGCTATGAATACTCGCGCACTCAGAATCCCACGCGTATGGCCTATGAGCGCTGTGTAGCCGATCTGGAGAACGGCAAGCAAGGGTATGCCTTCGCTTCGGGCCTCGCCTCGACCGCCACCATTCTGGATCTGCTCGACTCCGGCAGCCATGTGGTGGCCATGGATGATATGTACGGCGGCACCTACCGCCTTTTCGAGCGGGTGCGCAAGCGTTCTGCAGGGCTGCACTTCAGTTACGTGGACCTGCGGGACCGCAAGACCCTGGAAGCCGCACTCTGTCCTGAGACGCGCCTGATCTGGGTGGAGACGCCCACCAATCCGACGCTCAAGGTGTCGGACCTGGCCATGATCGCCGAGGTGGCGAGGAAACGCGGCATCATCGCCGCCTGCGACAACACGTTCGCTTCGCCGGCCTTGCAGCGCCCCATCGACCACGGCTTCGACCTGGTGATGCATTCCGCCACCAAGTTCCTGAACGGCCATTCGGACATGGTGGGCGGGATGGTGGTGGTGGGGGACAGGCCCGAACTTGCGGAGAAACTCGCGTTTCTGCACAACTCCGTCGGCGCAGTGGCCGGCCCCTTCGACAGCTTCCTGGCGCTGCGCGGCCTGAAGACGCTGGCGCTGCGCATGCAGCGCCACAGCGAAAACGCCCTGGAACTCGCGGGCTGGCTGGAAAAGCATCCCAAGGTGCAGAAAGTCGCATATCCCGGTCTCGCGAGCCACCCGGAACACGCGGTCGCCAGGCGCCAGATGTCCGCGTTCGGCGGCATGGTGACGATTAATCTGAAGGGAGGCGAAGCGGAGGCGCGCCGCTTCCTGGAGAATTGCGAGCTGTTCACGCTGGCGGAGAGTCTCGGGGGCGTGGAAAGCCTGATCGAGCATCCCGGCATCATGACCCACGCGTCCGTTCCGCCGGAGGTGCGCAAGAGCCTGGGGATCAGCGATTCCCTGGTACGCTTGTCCGTGGGCGTGGAGGACGTGAAGGATCTCCGAAGCGATTTGGAGAATGCTCTCGCCGCGATATAGCGATTCTTCAGGGAATAGTCCAAAAGCGTAGCGAGTGAAGGTACAACAAGGCGCGCGAGGCGAGCAGCGTGGAGTGGACTTAGGTCCATGAGCACTGCGAGCCGAAGTGCAACGCAGTTATACCGAGCGCAGCAGCTTTTGGAGAATAAAAAAGGCGAACCCGCATGAGCGAGTTCGCCTTTTTAGGTCTCCGGACCTCCGTTTGACGGGAGATCCATTGCGCGCCCTTGAGGAGCGCGCAATCCGCGATTACTTCTTGGTGCTGGCGGCGGGAGCGGCAGCGGTCTTGGCAGCCGGAGCAGCCATCGTGCCGGCAGCCGGAGCAGGAGCAGCCGGGGCAGCGGCCGTGCTGGCAGCCGGAGCAGACTCAGGAGCCTCGCTCTTGCCGCAAGCGGTCAGCGCGAGGGCCAGGGCAGCAGCGGAAAGAACAACAGCGTACTTCTTCATATGAATTCACCACCAGTGCAGAAAAAGTTTGTAAATCGATGATACTACTCGCCGATTTCTGTAAAAAATTTGGCGATCGGCGGCAAATTGTAGACATTTCCAACGGAACCGGAAGGGCTTTTGTGCACTTTTTATTATAGGCATATGAATCAATGGGTTATGTGTGTTTCTGGTTCTGCCCATCCTTGGCGTCTGCAGCTAAGCGCATGATTCTCCGCGAATTCATTTGACATTAGATGCCCACGCCCATGAGCACCGTTTCAAAGCAGGATAAATCCGCCATCCCTTCGCTAGCCGAGCGGCTCACGCGCGAGGACTGGGTGGTGTGGGAAGGGTTCCTGCCGACCTCCCGCGTCGCCGCGCTTACTCTCGAGATGCAGGCCTTGAGGGCGGTGGGAGCGTTCCGCGGCGCCGGGGTGGGCCGCGATGCACAACGGCACACGGCGATACGCGGCGATGAGATTTGCTGGCTCGAAAACGGCCGGACTCCGGAAGCCGAACGGCTGTTGCACGAAGAACTCGAGGCGCTGCGACTCGCCGTCAACGCTGCGACCTACCTCGGGCTCCAGGATTTCGAAGGCCATTACGCCGTCTATCCCGCCGGCGCTTCCTACGAGAGGCATGTGGATGGTTTCCGCGAGGGCAACCGTCGCGTGGTTTCCCTCGCGATCTACCTGAACGAAAACTGGGATGCGGTGCATGGCGGCGCACTGCGGCTTTTTCCGGCGGGAAAACCGCCGATATCGGTCATGCCGACGGCCGGCACGCTGGCCTGTTTCCTGAGCGAACGGGTGCCCCATGAAGTGCTGCCCGCGACGCGTGCGCGTCTGAGCCTCACGGGCTGGTTCCGGCGCCGGGCTTGAGAGGTTTCCCGGCCTGGGGCAGACTCGGGTAAATAACTGTGCATGGAAGGTTCCGCATGAGGGCGCTCCCCACATCCCCCCAGTCTCCCGCGGAAATCATCGGGAGCGGCTTCGAGCTCGGCATCGGCATTTACGCCAAGCTCTTCATGGCGACATCGCTCATCGCCTTTCTGCAGCTCCTGCCCATCATGGACCTCGCCCTGCGCCTAGGGAACACGGAGGTCACTCCCGAAGCACAGCTCAGCGAGCAATTCTCCGGCCATCAGATCATGGTTCAGCTTGCGGTCCTGTTTATGGCACTGCTGGTCCAAGGCATGGCCATTGCCCGGCTCGACCACCTCGCCCAGGGGCAGCCCGGGGATTACCGGGACGAATGGCATCGCGGGCTCAAGGCGTTCCTGCCGCTGGTCGGCGCCCTGCTGTTGAGCATCGCCATCGGCGTCGCCGGTGGCCTGCTGGCATCCGTGGTGGGCTTGCTGATCGGTTTCCTGGGTAGCCTGGTATTCGGCAAGGCCGGGTTCATGTTCTTCTTCGTGGCGACCCTTTTCGTCACCATCCTTTATATATGCGTGTACCTGCTGTTCATCCAGTACTGCATCGTATTGGAGGGCAGGGGACCCATCGAGGCGGTCAACAGCAGTTTCCGTCTCGTGTACGGACGCTGGTGGAGACCTTTCACGGTTCTGTTGCTTCTGCTCCTGGTGTTCATCGTCGCCGCCATCCTGTTGATGATCGTGGTGGTACCGGTGGCGCTTGCCTTGCACGGCCCGCAGACTGGTCGCAGCCTGTTCATCCAGGGCGTGATCCAGATGGTGGCGACCGCAGTGGTCACCCCGCTGATACTCGCGATCTTCTATACCCTCTACCGGGACCTGAAACTGCGCGCTTCGGGGGCCTGAGCATGAACCACGAGCCGGGCTCTTCACGCCGCGGCGGGCAGGTACTGGCGGAGGGCTGGCGCGTGTTCCTGGCCGGGATGCCCGTGATATTCCCCTGGGTGTTGGCGGCGGAATTGATACAGGAATTGCCTTTCGCCAATCCACCCGGGAATCTCTTCGATACCGACCTTTCTCTTTTCATGCGGCCGGATTATCTGGTGCGTGCGCTGATCTGCGGCGCGACCCAGGCGTTTTTCTACGGTATTGCGGTACAAAGACTCGCGGGTAGATCGGAAGCCGGAACATGGGTGGCAAGTTTGCGCGCTGCGCCATCGGTGCTGGCAGCCTACATCGCCTACGAGTTCGTGGTGGCGGTCGGTCTCTTGTTGACCTTCGCTTTTTTCATGCTTGGACTTTTCGTCATTGGACCCTGGGGCGGGCTGGTGCTGTGTATCTTGCCGCTCGCACCCACCGCCGCCGCCAGCACGGCGCTGGCCTTGTTCATCTTTCCGGCGGTACTGGAAGGCAAGGGTCCGTTCGCGGCCCTGGGTGAGAGCACCCGCCTCGCCAGGCGCTCATGGGTGAAGGTGTCATTGGTTATATCCGTGCCGGCGGTGGCGCTGCTCCTATCTGCCGTGCTGGCTGATTTCCAGAGCCTGAGTCACAGCGTGTCCTCCGCCCTGGACATGCTGCGCCAGGGCGAAGAGGGCGGGCTGGGTGTCGAGCAGGTGAATGGCCTGTTGGCAGGCCTCACCGCCAAACCGCCGGGCAGTCGCTACGAGACCTGGCAGTTGATCGGCACGGTGCTCGGAGCCTTCGCCTGGTGGTACACGCTGGCGGTCTGCTACGTGCAGTATCGCGATCTCAAGGCCGGGGACGCGGGCTAGTCATCAGGTGGCGGCCATGGCCGCCAACTCTTCCGCCTGGTACTCGTTCATGAGCGGCAGGATCACGTCGTCCAGCCCGCCCTGCATCACCTCGTCCAGCTTGTAGAGCGTGAGGTCGATGCGGTGGTCGGTGACGCGGCCTTGGGGGAAGTTATAGGTGCGGATGCGCTCGGAGCGGTCGCCGCTGCCCACCTGCAGCTTCCGGGACTGCGCCTGGGCAGCCTGCTGCTTCTCCCTTTCCGCGGTCAGGAGCTTCGATTTCAGCAAGGACATGGCCCGGGCCCGGTTCTTGTGCTGGGAACGCTCGTCCTGGCATTCCACCACGATGCCGCTGGGGAGGTGGGTGATGCGGATGGCGGAATCGGTCTTGTTCACGTGCTGACCGCCGGCGCCGGAGGCGCGGAAGGTGTCCACCTTGAGGTCGGCGGGGTTGATCTGGATGTCGTCCACTTCCTCGGCCTCCGGCAGTATCGCGACCGTGACTGCAGACGTGTGGATGCGTCCCTGGGATTCAGTCTCGGGCACACGCTGTACCCGGTGCGCGCCGGATTCGAATTTGAGGCGCGAAAAGGCGCCCTTGCCCACGATGCGGGTGATGACTTCCTTGTAGCCGCCGTGCTCTCCTAAGCTCTCGCTCAGGACCTCCACCTTCCAGCCCTGCTCTTCGGCATAACGCGTGTACATGCGTAACAGGTCACCGGCGAAGATCGCCGCCTCGTCGCCGCCGGTGCCGGCACGGATCTCCAGGAAAATGTTGCTGTCGTCGTGGGGGTCCTTGGGCAACAGCAACTTGAGCAGTTCTGGCTCCAGTGCCTCGAGCCGGGTCCGGGCCCGGCGCTGTTCCTCCTCGGCGAGGGCGCGCATGCCGGGGTCCTTGTCCTTGCCCATGTCCTCCGCGGCACGCAGGTCTCCCTCGGCTCCAAGGTAGCTCTTGAACGCCAGGGTGAGCGGCTGCAGGCGCGCATATTCCTGGGATAGCTCCCGGAAGCGGGTCGAGTCGTTCGCCGCCGCAGGCTGGGCGAGCAGCGCCGCCACTTCTTCATGGCGGGCGGCAAGGCGTTCGAGTTTGTGCCGGATGGAGTCCTTCACTGCTCGTTACCGTCGCTTTCATGGTTGTCGAGCCCGAAGAGGGCCTTCAGCTCCTTCACGATGTGATCGCGCCCATCGTGCGCCGCCTGGCGGAGATAGGCGGTTGGTGCGTGCATCAACCGGTTCGTCAGGGTGTCGGCGAGGAAGCGCAGCACTTGCTCCGGGTCCTCGCCGTGTGCAAGCCGTTGCCGGGCCTGCTCCAGCGTGCGATCGCGCAGCAATCCCGCGTGGTCACGCACCGCGCGGATGGCCGGCACCGCTTCGAGTCCGCGCAGCTGTTCCTCGAAGCGCGTCACGTGCGCTTCGATCAGGGTTTCGGCTTCCTGCGCCGCGACGCGGCGTGAACGCAGGTTCTCCTCAACCACCTTGTGCAGGTCGTCGATGCTGAAGAGATACACATCTTCGAGCCCCGCCACCGCAGGGTCCACGTCACGTGGCACGGCGATGTCCACGATCAGGAGTGGACGGCGTTTGCGGCCGCGAAGGGCCTGCTCCACGTCGCTCCGCGCGAGGATGGGGTCGGGACTGCCGGTGGAGGAGATCACGATGTCCGCCTCGTCCAAGTGCGCGGGGACCTCGTCCAGGCCGATCGCGTAGGCATTGAATTGTTCCGCCAACTCGCGCGCGCGCGCGACGGTGCGGTTGGCGATAATCATGCGTCGCGTGCCTTGTTCATGCAGGTGCCGTGCGGCCAGTTCGATGGTATCGCCGGCACCGATGAGCAGCACCGTCAACCTGGAGAAGTCGGCGAAGATCTGACGGGCGAGGCGCACGGCCGCGTAAGCCACCGACACCGGGTTCTCGCCGATGTGGGTGTCGGTGCGGACCTGCTTGGCCACCGCGAAGGCGAACTGGAACAGCCGGTGCAGGCGCTGCCCGGTGGCGCCATGGGGCAGGGCGAGTTCATAGGCGTCCTTGATCTGCCCGAGGATCTGGGGTTCGCCCAGGATCTGGGAGTCCAGGCCGGAGGCCACCCGCAGCAGATGCCGCACGACGTCGGAATCGGAGTGGCTGTAGAAACGCGTGCGTACCCCCGGGTCTTCCGGACTGCGCTCGCCCGCGAGCCATTCCGCCAGTGCGGTGCCGTCTTCGAGGTCCGCATAGATCTCGGTGCGGTTGCAGGTGGAGAGGATCACCGCCTCCTTGACGCCCGGCAACGCCAACACCGCACCCAGAGTCGCCGGGAGTTGCTCGGGCGTGAAGCTCATGCGCTCGCGTATGGCGACCGGCGCAGTGTGGTGGCTGATTCCGAGGGCAAAAAGCGGCATGGGAGGCGGGCGCAGGGTGGAGGGGAATTCTCGTGCAAATGCCCTTGCAAGACAAGCTCTTGGCGCCGTGTCGCGGCGGCCGCGGCCGGAATCGGATATAGTCGAAGCTTGGAACAGCCCTTTCTCCGACGATGACGCCGCGCAGCCTGTTTCCCTTTTGCATCGCCATCCTGGCCGCCGGCTGCGCCGGAACGCCGCCGCCGCAGGCCGCGGCCGCACCGGCCGCTCCCCGGCCGTTTGCGGACGCGGACCAGGAAATCGCCTATCACGTGTTCATGGGCGAACTGGCGTCCCAGCGCGACGATACCCGTACGGCCGTGGACGAATACCTGGCCGCGGCGCGGCTCTCTCCCGACCCGACCCTGTCATCCCGGGCGGCGCTCCTGGCTTACGGCGCGGGTGACCAGGCCGAGGCCATGGAAGCGGCAAAACGCTGGCGGAGCCTCGCACCGGAAAACCGCGACGCGGGACATCTCCTGGCGGTGCTGGACGCCAAGGCCGGTGACGCCGCCGCCGCGGCCGGCGAATTCGAAGCCCTCGTCAAGACGGGTGGCGACAGGGATTACGGAGCGGCGGCGGAGACGCTGGAACAGGAAACCGATGCGGCCCATGCTTTGCCGGTGCTGCAGCGCATCGTGGCCGACGATCCCCAATCCTCCGGCGCGCACCTGGCGCTCGCCAACGCCGCCTTGAATTACAAGCGTGCCGAGCTCGCCGAGAGCGAGGCCCGCACCGCGCTCGCATTGGAACCCGGAAGCGACGATGCGCGGATCCTCCTGGCACGGGCGCTCGTGTCCGGGGACAAGCCCGACGAAGCCATGGCCCTGATGCAGGACCGCCTGCGCAGGGCGGGCGACGACGTGGGCCTGCAGCTCGCTTTTGCCGCGCTTCTCGTGGAGGCGGATCGGAACAAACAGGCCCAGGAGGTGCTGGAGACGGTGTTGAAGGCGCATCCTGACAACGGCGAGGCGCTTTACACGCTCGGCCTCCTCAGTTTGCAGGAAAAGGATACCGCCACCGCCCGCGTCTATCTCATGCGCCTGATCAAGACCGGGCATCGCATCAATGATGCGAATTACTTCCTCGGCAACGCCGCCGAGATCGACAAGAAATATGCGGAAGCCTTGGATTGGTATCACCGGGTGCAGGACGGGGAGCGCTGGCTCGCGGCCCAGGCCGGCATCGGCCGCAGCCTGGTGGAAGTGGGAACTCCCGGGGCGGCGGAGGAATTCTTCAACGACCTGGTGGCCGACGACGCCGAGGAGGCAGTCACGCTAC
Organism: Bacillota bacterium; assembly: GCA_050261675.1. Taxonomy (GTDB): domain Bacteria; phylum Pseudomonadota; class Gammaproteobacteria; order Natronospirales; family REEB76; genus DASUBN01. The sequence goes on along the minus strand of JBLNDO010000022.1, from coordinate 2,855 downwards.
GGCTCACCGAGGGACAGGCCTTTACGGATGCGGGACAACCCAAGCTGGCGCTCAAGGTCTACGACGGCGCGCTGAGCGAGGTGCCCGAGGAGCACGATCTGCTTTACGCGCGCGCCCTGCTTCTGGAGCAGAACGGCAATTCCGATGCGGCCGAGAGCGACTTGGCCTCGATACTCAAGCATTCGCCGGACGATGCCCAGGCGCTCAACGCGCTCGGCTACATGCTGACGCTGCATACCAGCCGCTATCGCGAGGCCCAGGATTACATACGGAAGGCCCTCGCCATCGAACCGGACGATCCGGCAATCATGGACAGCCTGGGCTGGGTGGACCACCGCCTGGGCGACGAGACGTCGGCGCTCGGCTACCTCAGGAAAGCGTATGCGGCCCAGGCGGATCCGGAGATCGCTGCCCACTTGGTGGAAGTGTTGCTCACCACGGGCGACAGGACCGGTGCCCATAGTCTGTTCGAGAAGGCGCTGCAGGCCGATCCGAACAACGCCGCACTTCTCGATCTCAAGGCCCGGCTCAATCCATGACAGCTGCCCTGCGTCTGACGCTGCTCGCAGCGGGCGTGTTCTCGCTCGCCGCTTGCGCTTCCCTGCAGGAACATGCACCCGAGGGACCGGCCAACGGAACCGCCTGGGCGGCGCGGCAGGCCGAGCTCGCCGCCCTCACGGACTGGGAATTGAGCGGCCGCGTCGCGATCATCGAAGGCAAGGACGGGGGCAGCGGCTCCCTGGATTGGAAGCAGCAGGGGAACCGCCTCAGTTTCGATTTTCGCGGGCCCCTCGGGGCCGGCGCGGTGCACATCGAGGGCGAGGGCAATACCCTTCGGGTGAAGACCTCCCGCGGCGATGACTTCGTGACCGACGATCCGGAATTGGATTTCGCCGAACGCCTGCACATGCCCTTGCCGGTGCTGAGCATGCGTTATTGGATGCTGGGCCTCCCGGATCCCGCGGCGCCCTACGACAAGGACATGGATGCGCAAGGCGAGCTCACTCATCTAAAGCAGGGCGGCTGGCGGGTGGACTATCTCGAGTACGCCGACGTGCAAGGCCACAATTTGCCCTCGCGCGTGACGCTCGCCCGGGACGATGTGCGCATCAAACTGGTGATGGACGCCTGGACCCTGAACCCACCGCCTTCTTCGCCGCTATGAACGCCCCCTGGCCGGCGCCGGCCAAGCTCAATCTGTTCCTGCACGTCACCGGCCGGCGGCCCGACGGATATCACCTGTTGCAGACCGCCTACCAGTTTCTGGATCGCACCGACAGCCTGGAGTTCGAAGTGCGCGACGATGGCCGCATCCTTCGCAGGGAAGGCCCCGCCGATGTCACGGAGGCCGAAGATCTGTGCCTCAAGGCAGCGCATCTCCTCAAGCAACGCACCGGCACCTCCCTCGGGGCGGCGATAAAATTGCGCAAAATCCTCCCCTTGGGGGGCGGATTGGGGGGTGGGAGCTCGGACGCGGCCACCACCCTCACGGCCCTCAACCGATTGTGGGGGACCGGGCTTGATACCCCGGCTCTACAGGCACTCGGCCTTCAATTGGGGGCGGACGTGCCGGTTTTCGTGGGGGGAGAAGCGGCCTGGGCCGAAGGCATAGGCGAGAAACTGAGCCCCCTGGAACTGCCCGAACCCTGGTACCTGGTGATCGAACCCGCCTGCCGGGTGGCCACCCGGGAGATATTCCAGGCCCCTGAATTGACACGAAATTCCGCTCCAATCACAATAGCGCGCTTTCGCGCGGGCGAAACCCGCAACGACTTGGCTCCGGTGGTGCGGAAACGCCATCCGGAGGTGGCGGAAGCGCTGGATTGGCTCGCCGGCCATGCCGCGGCGAGGCTCACGGGTTCGGGAGCCTGCGTGTTCGCGGCGTTCCCGGATGAGCCGGAAGCGCGGCGCGTTCAGGGTCTCCTGCCCCGGGGCTTCAAGGGTTTCGTCGCGAAGGGTTGCAACCGTTCGCCGCTGCTGACGCGGCTGGCGGAAGAAGGCGCATAGAGACGGATTTTGGGGCGTAGCCAAGCGGTAAGGCAGCGGGTTTTGATCCCGCCATCCCCAGGTTCGAATCCTGGCGCCCCAGCCAAGGTATTGGATTGAGAATCGGCGGCAGTTGTTAAGGTCGGGCCGACTACTGGGTCGGCGCGGCAAGCGAGGCGGACCGTGGCGGCAGGCAAGATGATGGTGTTCGCGGGCAACGCGAACCCGCAATTGGCGCAGAAGATCGCCGGCCGGCTGCAGTTGTCCCTGGGCAAGGCTCAGGTCAACCGCTTCAGCGACGGTGAAGTGGCGATTGAGCTGATGGAGAACGTGCGCGGACGCGACGTCTTCATTGTGCAATCCACCTGCCCGCCCACCAACGACAACCTCATGGAGTTGCTGGTGATGGCGGATGCGCTCAGGCGCGCGAGCGCCGGACGCATCACCGCGGTGGTGCCGTATTTCGGTTACGCACGGCAGGACCGGCGGCAGCGCGCGGCGCGGGTGCCGATCACGGCGAAGCTCGTGGCGAACCTGATGGTGTCCGCGGGCGTGAACCGGGTGCTGACGGTGGACCTGCACGCCGACCAGATACAGGGATTCTTCGACATCCCGGTGGACAATGTGTATGCGTCCCCGGTGCTGTTGGGCGACGTGTGGAAACAGAAGTTCGACGACCTGATCGTGGTGTCGCCGGACGTGGGCGGCGTGGTGCGCGCCCGGGCGCTGGCCAAGCGCCTCGACGACGCGGACCTGGCGATCATCGACAAGCGCCGTCCGCGTCCCAACGAGGCGCAGGTGATGAACATCATCGGCGAGGTGCAGGGCAAGACCTGCGTCATCGTCGACGACCTGGTGGATACGGCGGG
>JBLNDO010000021.1:0-23339 GCA_050261675.1 Bacillota bacterium | reverse complement strand
GGCGGGGCTTTTTTATTATCTGGTACAAGCCCAATGGGGCCTTCTGCCACGTCCCTTCCCGATACCCGCCCGGTATAGTTCCTTCCCGATCCTTTCTTGCCATCCCGCTCCGAACCGTCAGGGGTAACCAGCATAGACGCAAACGCCCATCGCCCGGCGTGGAAGATGCTGCTTGCCTACGCGATCATCTATTTCGTGTGGGGCTCCACCTATCTCGCGATCCGCGTGGGCGTCCTCGAGATGCCGCCGTTCCTGATGGCGGGGATACGCTTCCTCATCGCCGGTCTCCTGCTCTGCGGCTGGATGCTCGCGCGGGGCGAGCGCTTGCCCACCGGCCGCCAGTGGGCGTCCATCTCCCTGCTCGCCTTGCTGATCTTTGCCCTGGATTACGGCCTGGTGTTCTGGGCGGAGCAGCGGGTGCCCTCGGGTATCACGGCGGTGATGATGGCCACGATCCCGGCGTTCATGGCGTTGGGGGAAATCATCTTCCTCCGCACCCAGAAGCTCAGCCTGCGCCTCGGTGCGGCGTTGCTGGTCGGTATAGGCGGCGTGGTGGTGCTGGTGAGCCGCTCCCTGGATCTCGGCGGCGCGCCCCTGGACAAGCTCGGCGCCGCGGCCCTGATCGTGGGCGGCGTGGCCTGGGCGGTGGCTTCGGTGTTCGCGCGCACCCAGCCGCTGCCCGAGTCCAAGTTCTTGAGTTCGGGCGCGCAGATGCTCCTGGGCGGCGTATTCCTGTTGCTCATCGCGGGAAACCTCGGGGAGTTCCGGGATTTCCACCCGGCGGCGGTCTCGTTCTCCGCCTGGTTCTCCCTGGTCTACCTCATCGTCCCCGGCTCCATCATCGCCTTCACGGCCTACGTCTGGCTCCTGCACCACGACTCGCCCACCCGCGTCGGCACCTACGCCTACGTGAACCCGGTGGTGGCGGTGCTGGTCGGCTACTTCCTGGGCGGAGAGGCCCTAGGGCCTCGCACCCTGGTCGGCACCCTGTTCGTGTTGCTGAGCGTGGTGATGATCACCTTGCCGGGAGCGGCAAAAGTCCTGCCCACCAAGCGCGGCTGAGGCCGGAGTCCCGGCGTCCGGACTTCCTCAGTTGAAATTCCAGGCGAGCTTCGCGATCACGGTGTCCGCCACATCCGGCACGCCGGGGGTCAGGTCGGTGACGGCCTGGCGCCAGTTGCGGTTCCACACCAGGTAGAAGTCCATGTCCTCCGAGACGATCCAGTGGAACCGCGTGTTGAAGCCGAGCTGGTCGGCGGCGGTGGCGTACTGCACGAAGGTGCTGACGCTGACGTCCGGCGAGAAGGAAAAGGTGGTATTGAGCTGCCACAACCGCTGCACGAAATGCCCCTGCGGCAGCTGGGCATAGACCCCCTGGTAATAGAGGACCATCGTCAGCTTCCCGTCCCAGGCAAACCAGTTGAGGCGCGCCGCATCGTTGTTCGCGTGCCCGGAATAGAACTGCCCGCCGATCAGGTAGAAACTGGCGTTGACGGTGCCGGCGTTGGGCGTATCCCACTCGAGCCGATAGCTGTCGAAGCTGTAGTTCCCCACCGGAATGGCGACGTTCGGGTCCACCTGGAAAGGCGCGCTCAGGGACTCGTATTCGCGGTTGAGGCGGACGTCGAAGTAGTCCCCGTTGGATCCATAGGCGCCGAAGGGCGTCAACACGAGTTTGGAGCTCTGGGTGTGTCCGTTGAGGTCCGATATCTGGTTGTAGTTTTCCGCGAATGAGTAATTCTCGAGCCAGGCATCGCCGTTGGTCGCGGGGCGGGGAAGCCAGTTCACCACCTCGTAGTACTGGCGGGTGCCCGGCCGGGGCAGGAAGCCCAAGGCCGGCACGAAGGCATTGCCGAAAACGTTGAGTTGGGCCTCCCAGGTCCAATAGACGTTCGGGTAACTCACGTCGAACCCCCAGCCCTTGCCCTGCCCGTTGGTCTGGGCGCCGCTGTTCTTCGCCGCCCAGGCGGTGGTCTCCAGGTTCTCGTCCGCCAGAAAGTGCGAGGTCTCCCAAGCCGTGTCGAATCCGGTGAAGCCGCCGCGGCCCGAGCCGTCCGGGCCGCCCTGGGTGAGCAGGGTACCCACCTGCCACTGGGGGTCGACGTTATAGGCGAAGCGCGCCACGCCCAGGTTCGCGCTCGGCACGCCGGGGATGCTGCCCGTGTTCACGTCCAGCACGCCCATGGAGAGATCGCCGGTGCGGCCGATGACCTTGACCCCCTCGTCGATGGGCACGGTCAGCCCGTCCGCCAGGCCGATGGTGCGCGAATAGTACGGAATGAACCCGCCGTTCAGGTCGCCGTTCAAGGTCCCGCCGTTGAAGGCGAACAGGCTCTGCCCGTCCAGGAAGAACTGCCGCTTCTCGGGAAAGAAAAGCGAGAATTGCGTGAGGTTGATCTGCTGCGAATCCGCCTCGGTCTGGGCGAAGTCGGTGTTCACGGTGAGCGTGGCGGCGAGCTGGGGCGTGACGTTGTACTTCACCTCGCCGCCGGTCTCGAATCGCTTGCTGTCCGGATTCAATTGATCGCTGCGCGCAAGCAGGTAGGGACTGAACTCCCAGTCGCCCCCCTTCTGCAAGCCGGCCATGCCCTCGATCACGCCCTGGTGCTGCAGGTCGAAGACGTTGCTGGCGAGCGGCCGGGCGAACCACACCAGGGCGTAATCGTTACGCCGCATGTACCGCAGGATGTTGAAGCCCCATTGGTCGGAAGCGGGGTCGAACTGGAAACTGCGGATATCGAAGGCGATTTCCAGGTCCCAGCCCACCGGCGTGCGGCGCGCCTTCGCGTCCCAGATCCCGTCCCAGCCCTCGTTTTGGCTGAAATTGGGCGCCACGCTCACCAGGGCGTCCTCGCGGGCGCCGCCGGAATTGACCCTGAACACGTAGGCGTAGCGGGTGTCGCGGAACGGATCCACCAGGATGGTGATGTGGTCGTCGATGCCCTGGTCGCCGTCGCGCAGCAGGGTATGGGTATGGTTGTTTTCGGGATCCGGGTCCAGGGCGTGCACGGCGATGTAGAGGTGGTCCGTGTCGCGGAGCAGGCGCACCTCCGTGTGATAGGGATTGGTCGCCCCAGGATTCGGAGTGTCCTCCACCAAGTCGGGTATCACCGCCGCGCCCGCCCATTCCGGCTTGCCGAGATCCCCGTCGAGCTTGAGCGGGCCGGTTATTTGCGGAACCCTGAGATGCGGCGGCCGGTCCAGGTCGAGGGTGGCTTCCGGTGCATCCGCCGCCAGGGCCGGCGCGCACAGGAGGATGACGGGCAGAGTGATCGCTGCGAGACAATACCTCGATACATGCATGCCGCCTCACCGTGCGAGCTTCGGCGGAGATGCCGCTCGCGATGCAATTGCGAGGCAGTATGGGAGTCGTCGGAGGTGACTACCTGAGGGATCACTGACCTTCTTATGACTATTTCTCAACCATGGCTTTGCTCCGCCCGTCGGCGCTTTCTAAAGGCATCCCATAGCAGTACAGTGATTGCCGATGGCACGCCCGGAATTGCATTTAGTCAGCGTATCCACCGTTGTGGAACACAACCTGGAGGGCTGGCGCGTGCAGCCGGCCTTGAATCGTGTGATCAAGGACGAGACGGAAGTGCACGTCGAGCCGCGCGTGATGCTCGTGTTCGCCTGCCTCTTGGCCGCGGACGGCGAACCCGTGACCCGCGACGCGCTCCTGCAGCAGGTGTGGGGCCACGAATACGTTACCGAGCACGCCCTCAACCGCATCGTCTCGAAGCTCAGGCGGCTGATTGCCAACGAATTGCAGTGTGAATCCAGGATCGAGACGCTTCCCAAGACGGGCTACCGCCTGGTGCGGCGCGGCGGAACGGGCTCCGCCCTGAAGGCCGGCAAGTCCCGTATCGCGCGGCGTGCGCTATGGGCGGCGATCCCCGCGGCGATTGTCGTCGCCCTGCTTGCCGGGTTCCTGGCGCGGCGCTCCGGGCAGGACGTGGCGACGGACGTGCATGCACGGCTGTTGCCGTTCACCACCCTCGGCGGCATGGAGATCCTGCCCGCCTTCTCGCCCGATGGCGGCCGCGTGGCCTTCGTTTGGCGTGCCCGACCGGACGGCAACTACCACGTCTACGTGCGCCCCATCGGCGCGGATTCCCTGCTGCAGTTGACGACAGGCGCGATGGACGATTTTCACCCCGCCTGGTCGCCGGCAGGCGACCAGATCGCCTACGTGCGTGAACGCCCTAACACGAGCTGCGAGATCCTGAGCGTCTCGTCGGTGGGCGGGCCGGCGCGGCACGTGGCCGATTGCGACAAGGATTACGGCGGGAGCCTGGCCTGGTCGCCGGACGGGCGGGTGCTCGCCATGAGGGCACCGGGTTCCAAGGGACTGGATTTCCTGACGCTGGCGGACGGCACCCTCCGGCACGTCACCACGGTGCCGCCCAGCGAGATGCTGGACGACAACCCGACGTTCTCGCCGGACGGCACGCAGCTCGCCTTCGTCCGCTGGCACGCCACGGACGTGGACGATGTCTACGTCCAGCCGCTGGCCGGCGGTCCGCCCCGGCGCCTCACCTTCGACAACGTCAAGGTGCACGGCGTCGCCTGGGAACCGGACGGCAGGCACCTGGTGTTCTCTTCCAATCGCGGCGGGCCCTTTGGCCTGTGGCGGGTCGGCACGGACGGTGGCGCTCCGGAGCCGGTGCCGATGGCCGGGCATCAGGCCTACTCCATGGCCATGAGCCGCGACGGCCGGCGCTTGGTCTACCAGGAATGGAACGGCCAGGTGGACCTCTTTACCCTGGATACCCGCACGCCCGGAGCCCTGCCACAGCAGGTGACGTTCACCACCCGTTCCGATTGGAGTCCGGCGGTATCCACCGATGGGCGGCGCATCGCTTTCGTGTCCGACCGCGCCGGCTTCAATGAGATATGGGTCGCGGATTTCGACGGCGGGAACAGCCTCAAGCTCACGGCGTTTGGCGGCCCGTATATCGGCAACCCCGCCTGGTCCCCGGATGGCCGGGAGCTGGTCTTCGATGCGCCGGCGGTGGACGGCAACTTCGACATCTACGCGGTGGACGCCGCCGGCGGCGCGCCGCGGCGCCTGACGACGGACGCCGCGGAGGACCGTTTCCCGCATTTCTCGCCGGACGGCAGCTGGATCTATTTCTCCTCACGGCGCAGCGGCGCCTGGGAGATCTGGCGGATGCCGGCCACGGGCGGTGACGCCGAACAGGTGACCTTCAAGGGCGGCTATTACAGCCAGTTGACGCGGGACGGCACCGTGTATTTCACGCGCATCGACCAGCCGGGCATCTGGCGGGTGATGCGGGGCGGCGATCCTGAATTGGTGGTGCCGGACCTGGAACCGGCGGATTCCAACAACTGGTATCCGGGACCCGACCGCCTCTGGTACGCGCAGCAAGACGCGCAGGGCCGGACGTATCTGGCGAGCCACGGCTATTCACCGGGCCCGGCCGGGCAGCGCTTCGCGCCCATCGCGCTCTTGAATTACCGCTCGGGCCTCAGCCTTGCCCCGGATGGGCGGCTGCTGTTCGCGGGATTCGTCAGGAGCGATTCCGACCTGATGCTCCTGCAGGAATAGCTCCGGGAGAGCACAAGATCTAGGCGGCCGGCCGCACCTCGCGCCGGGCCACCACCGCGGCGCGCTTGGCGCGGCCCCAGTCGCGCATGGCGACCAGCACCGGGATGAGCGAGCGGCCGAATTCGGTGAGGCTGTATTCCACCTTGGGCGGGACTTCGGCGTAGACCACGCGGCGCACCACGCCGTCGCGCTCCAGTTCGCGCAACTGCAGGGTCAGCATGCGTTGGGTGACGCGGGGCATCTTGCGGCGCAGCTGCCGGCTCGTGGGCGAGCGCGTCGAACTCGAGGGGCGGTGCATCTTCTACATGGAAGGTCAGGTGCAGATCTGAATCTGGATGGAGGCGAGAGCCTGGGTTCTTCCCGTTCGTCTTCTTTGATTTCCATCGCGTCGCGATGCGGATGCCCGCGGACACGGCCTTATGTCACGCCGGCCTCGGAACATAATTTTTCGACGATGCATGTTTGTCGGACTGAATTTCTGATTGATACCAGACTCATTTCTGATTGAAACCGGAACTGTGTTGCAGTTCACAGTGGCGGAGGGCTGTGAACACCATGGTCACGTGGCGCGCCGCGAAGCGCGTTACGTTGAGGAGGGATAGTCATGAAGAGATATTGGTCGATCAAGGCGCCGCTACTCGTCGCCGGCCTGGCTTTCGGGCTCATCCTAGGCATGCCGGCCCTCGGGGTGAGCAGTGCCCCGCAGGCCCAGGTCCAGGGCACCGTCACGGTCATCAGCGACCGGGACATCACCTCGAAGGTGAAGCAGAGGCTGGACGCCACGGCGCTCCTCAAGAACGCCGGCATCAGCGTGAGCAGCGTCAACGGCATCGTCACCCTGTCCGGCATGGTCGGCAATCTGCGTGAGAAGCACGCCGCCGCCGCGCTCGCCGTCCAAGTGGAGGGCGTCCGGGTGGTGGACGACGAGCTGAAGACGGCGTCCGAATCCAAGCTGGGCGCCGACCCCAAGCCCGCGAAACCCGTCAAGTACCGCGCGGTGCCCGACAGCAGGATCACCGCCGACGTACAGGCGCTGCTGGCCCAGAGCGTGTCCAACCGCTACAAGGTCGCCGCCAGGACGGACCACGGTGTGGTCTACCTCAGCGGCGAGTTGGCGAACCAGGATGCCATTGAACGCATCCGTGGCATGGTCGCGCAGGTGGATGGGGTGAAGAGCGTGAACGTCCTCGGCCTGGATGCTCCGTTTCTCACGGTCACCTATTGACGGATTTCGGTCCGATTGGTGGAGGTAGAGGCGGCGCCGGCGGAATTTTCCCCGGCGCCGCCGTTTCATTTTCCGGATCTAGTCATCTGCATCCTTCGCCATACTTGAGTGGCGGCCTGGGAGGGACTATCCAAGCGGGCGGCACTATGCTGCAATCGCTTTGTCGATGGGCGGCTGTCACAAAAAATTCATAGTCACCCCCCTTCTGGAGGGGGAGAGAAAACGTTCAATCCGGCCAGATTCAAACGGGGTTAGAAAATGGCTCGTAGCGTGGAGGCCAAGGCCGCCCTGATCCTGGGTGGCATCCTGGCGGCGGAAGGCGCTTGGGTGTTGATTAATTTGCTGCACAACCCGGTGGGGTTCCTGCGGTTTCTGGGTTTCGCACCGGGACGCCTTGGCGAGCCTTTGGGCTGGTTGCTGGCGGCGCTCGTCACCGCGGCGTTCGTCTATCACGGCGCGCGGCTGCCCTCGGTGCGCGCCAACCTCCTGCGGCCTTCCGCCCTCAAGCTCCTGGCCATGCCCATGGCGCTCACGGCCGGCGTGCTGGAGGAGGCGATCTTCCGTAAACTCCTGATGGACTACCTTGCCACTGCGGGGGCGGGCGCCGTGCTCCAGGTGCTCGTCTCGGGTCTCGCCTTCGGCGCGGTGCATGGAATCTGGGGACTGTTCGGCCGCAGCTGGCGCGCCGCCTTGGGCGCGACGCTCGTCACGGCTGCGCTCGGCGCGGCGCTCGCGTTCGTCTATCTCGCCGCCGGCCGCAGCGTGGCCGCCTGCGTCACGGCCCATTTCCTCATCGACGCGCTCATGGAACCCGGCCTCGTGCTCGCGGCGTTGCGCGGTGAGATGAGCCGACTGCGGTGATATGCTTGCGTCCATGTCCGGGGAACGGCATGGCATGAAGGTCGAGGGTACGCGCGGCGTCCCGAAGCGACACTTCAGGCCGAAGCTCGCGGCGTTATTTCTGCTGGGCGCGCTCCAGGCCGCTCTGGCAACCGACCCGGGCGAAGCGTGGTTTACGGAAGGTGCCGGTTATGGCGCGCCACCCGTCGGCATCTGGTGGCTGCCGTCCGCGAGCCTCTGCCCCGTCCTCAAGGCCAAGCTGCCCGATGCGTTGAAGGCACTGGAGTCCCGCTCCTTCGAGGCTCTAGACCTGAAGATGCTGCTCGCATACGCCGGCGCGCGCTGCAAGGGGAAGTACGGACAGCTTCCTTATCTCGTACGTGCGGTGACGGCGGCCGGAGACGGGCATCTCGATGCGGGGGTCTCCCATGGCGAGATATGGATGCGCTTCGCGGGTCTGGGCGGAAAATACCCCTTCGAGAAGACGCCGGTGGTGCTCTGGCTCTCCGAACCGCCTGTGCGAGTACACGTGACCGTCAGCATCGTCGAGTAGGCTGATCCATTCATCGTCTGAGATAACGCTGCCTCGACCGCGAAATGGATTTCAGCCTTTGCGCTGAGCGCGCCCGTAAAAAACCCTCGCAACATATTCTCTCTTGACGATTATTTTCTCGATCGATGAATTTCATCGGTTATGAAAAATTTGCTTGAAACACAAAATAAATTTGCTATACCGAACTATGCGCGTTAGCACCGCCGGGCATTTGCCCGATCAAAAGGAAACGAAGGTGTAACGCGGAGCCGGAGTGCCGCACAACATTTTCCCCGGCTTGGGGGGGGTAGCAGAAAACCCGTTCGGTCTCGAAGGCGACATTTCGTCGCCTGTCCCACGAGTGCGGCCGCAGCGACCGACGGAATTTCCACCAATCATCGAGGTGAACTCATGAAACGTATTGCACTGTTTTTGTCAGGCCTTTCCTTGATGTCGCTGGCGATGGCCGCCATAGCACAACCGCCGATGGTCTATGAAGGCACGGCGGGCGGCGTGCGCTACCTCGAGGAAGGCCAGCCGCCGGCCATCGTCCACGCCACGGTTGAGGACGTACAAAGGTTTCGTGAGGCCCACCGCGGCGAGGCACGCGCCAGCACGTCGGGCGGCAACCTGAGCTACCACGGCGGCGTGGGCGGAATCGGCGTCGAGACCGCACCGAAGATCTACCTGGTCTTCTGGGGTTCCCAGTGGAACAACAATGACCCGAGCGGCGAGGCGGGCATCCTGCAATCTTTCATCAGCAGCGAGGGCGGCAGTTCCTGGCTGAATTCCGTCACCCAGTATTGCCAGGGCGTGCCGAGTGGCACGGTGTTCTGCAACGGCGCGGGTCAGGCGGCGGGCAACCAGCCCAACATGCTGGCCGGCATCTGGTTCGACAACGCCGGCACTGCACCGCACAAGCCGCGTCAGTCGCAGTTGGCGGCCGAGGCGGTGCGGGCAGCCCAGCACTTCGGCAATAACAGTTCCGCCAGCAACGCCAGCGTGCAGTACGTGATTGCGACCGCCACGGGCAACAGCTCGAGCGGCTTCGGCACCTCCTACTGCGCCTACCACAGTTCCACGAGCTCGTCGGTCGGCACGGTGGCCTACACCAACCTGCCGTACATTACGGACGCAGGGGCGAGCTGTGGCGCCAACTTCAACGGCTTGGGGCCGAACGCCGGTATCACCATCGTCGAAGGCCATGAGGGGGCCGAGACCATCACCGACCAGTTCCCGAACGGCGGCTGGCTGGACGGCAGCGGCGCGGAGAACGGCGACAAGTGCGCCTGGATCTCCTCGGGCCAGGGTGCTTCCGCGGACGTGACCATGAGCGGCAACACCTTCCCGGTGCAGTCCTTGTGGAGTAACGCGTTCAACGGCGGTGCGGGGGGCTGCGTACTCTCGTTCTGACGGGTTGGAAGGGTTCTGAAAGCCTCAAGCGCCGGCGATGCCAGGCATCGCCGGCGCTTCTTTTTGCACGTCGCCCATCTGGCACATGGCCGCCGGTTTTTCTGTCACGTCACTTCTGGCTGGCCGCGCTGTATATTTTCAGGGCATGGAATCCCAGGTGTTGCGCGGCGTGCACGTTCGGCTGGAACCGCTGGGCCGTTCCCATGTGGACGGCCTTGTGGCCGCGGCGGCGGGAGACCCCGCGCTCTACCGGTGGACAACGGTTCCCCAGGACCGCGCTGAAACCTTCTCGTATGTGGACACCGCCATCTCCTGGCGTGAGGCGGGCGTGGCCGAACCCTATGCGACGATACGCGTGGCGGACGGCGCCGTGATCGGCTGTACGCGTTTCTTCGACCTCGCGCGCTGGGAATGGCCGGTGGGCCACCCCCGCCACGGCCGCCCGGAGCCGGACGTGGGGGAGATCGGTTACACCTGGCTTACCCATGCGGCGATCCGCACCGCCGCCAACACCGAAGCCAAGCTGCTCATGCTCATCCACGCGTTCGAGACCTGGGGCATGTTGCGCGTCTGCCTGCAGACCCACGCCCGGAATGAGCGCTCGCGCGCCGCCATCCAGCGCATCGGCGGGAAATTCGAGGGCATCATCCGCGCGAGCAGGCTCGCACCGGACAACACGCCGCGCGACTCGGCGCGCTATTCCATCCTCGCGGTGGAATGGCCCGATGTGAAGCGGCGCCTGCGTGCGTTCCTCGAACAGCCGCGGGCGGCGGTCCATGTCTAGCCTCGCGGGCGGCTGCCATTGCGGGAACATCGCGATGGAGTTCGAGCTCACGCGCACGCCGGAGAGCTACCGGCCGCGCGCCTGTGACTGCGATTTCTGCGTGAAGCACAACGCCGCCTACCTGTCCGACCCGGAGGGAGCCCTGTCGCTCAGGATCAGGGATGAACGCGAAACCGCCCGTTACCGCCAGGGTAGCGGTCAGGCGGAGTTCCTGCTTTGCACGCGCTGCGGGGTGCTGGTGGCCGTGCTCTATCGCGATGGCGGACGGCTCTACGGCGCCGTGAACGCCAGGGCCGTGGGTGGCGGGAAGGAATTCGGCGCGGACCAGCCGGTCTCGCCCAAGACGCTTGCGCCCGACGCGAAGACCAAGCGCTGGCTGGAAGTGTGGTTTTCCGAAGTCAGGGTCAGAACCGCGACCGGGCTCTGAATACCTTTTCCGACTTCATATTAAGAGGGGTTTTCTCCCATGACCTGACCCTGTCCCCGTGGTGTGGACGGCGCTCGCCGTGGCGCTCGATTACCTGCTGATCGTGAAGCTCCTCAAGCCCACGGACGGCTATTACAAGCCGGACGTGTACCTCTATTACGCCCTCACGTTCCTGCTCCCGCTCTTGGCGTTCGGATGGAAGACGCGGCGCCCGGACCGCGGCTGACCCTCTGATATAGTTGGCACGCCGCGCGGCCCTATCCGCGCTTGGGAAACCGCACTCAATGATGAAATCCGTTCTCGCTTTCCTGGGCGCCGCCCTGTTGGCGGCGTCCGCTTCTTCTTTCTCCGCCACGCCGACCCCCGACCAGCAGCACGAGATCGACGATTGCGCCACGCTTTCGAAGGCGGTGCTGCTCTTCGCCGGTGCACGGGACCAGGGTCTGTCCAAGGCGGACGCCTACAAGTCCGTGACCCACCGCGACACCCCGGCGGTGCCCGGTTCCATGGTGGACCAAACGGAACAATTCGGTTACGACCACCCGGACGAGCCGCCGGAGGTGCTGGTGGCCCATTACTATGGGCGCTGCGTGCTGAAGGCGCTGGACATCCTGACGCCGGCCATCGAAGCGGAAATGCAGTCCACGGTGGCGGATTGCCAGAAGCAGAACCCCGGCCACACCGACCAGGCACGCGCCTGCGTGGATGTCTACGTTTCCGCGCGCATGGCGCTGGGTGACGCGGACCAGGCGCCGTCCGGAGCCAGCGCCGCGGCCCCGGTGGCAACGCCGAGCGTGCCGGCGCTGCGCCCGCCGAGCCTCGGGGGCATCGGCAAGGTGACGCTCGGCATGTCCATGGCCGACGCCCGGAAACTCTTCCCGAATTACGGTGAACGGGGTACCGACGAGCACGGCGCGCTGACATACACCTTCCTGATCAGCCAGGACCACGGTTTCGTGGTGCTGCTCACGGAACCCGGCAAGCCTGACACGGTGGCCGGGGTGGAATGGCACGGCGGTGCGGAGGTGGACATGGAGCCTGTGCTCGGCCTGCATCTCGGCGACGGCGCCCTCACGATCATCTCCAAGGTGGGGCAGCCGAGCACCCGGGAGCGCATGCCCGACGGCGACGATACCCTCTGGAGCTACGCCGACCGCAACTATTCCTTCGTCTTGAGCTCCGGCGGCGATCTTATCGCCATCCGCGTCTATGGCTATGCCGGGGTCACCGCGCCGGCACCCGCCGCCACACTCGCGGCACCGGCGGCCGTCACAGCGGTTCTGCCGCCCCCGTAAATACGAGCGCGCTCCGGAGCTTGCGTCGTCGAAGCGACGGTTTCCGGCGCGCGGCGTGCGCTTGGGTATAATTTCCCTCGTTCGCACCGGGAGCCTCAGGAATGGAAGAGCAGGGAATGTCGAGGGAAATCGTCATCCAACCGGGGATGCACGGCGTCTACCTCCGCGGCCATTTCGTGGGCGAGATCCCGGAACGCGAGTGGCTCAAGATCAAGATCGCGGTGCGTGGCAACCGCCAACTATGGCGCGCCCAGGCACGCAACCTGCTGCGCACCGCGTCGCGCACCCTCGGTTTCGCGTTCGTCAGTGTGCCGCTCGGGCTCTTTTGGACCGCGGTGTTCCTGGGCTGGCTCGGCAGACCCGTGACCTTTGGTTCCCACGTGGGCGAGCTCCTTACTCATCCGATGCTGGTGCTGCCGGGCATTGTGCTCGCCATCGCCGCCATGGACGCCATCGGCATCCGGCTGGGCGCCGTGAATTACTTCGCCAAGGCCCGCAGTGCCCTGGTGAAGGAATACCTCGAAATCAACGACAGCGGTGACGTCACCGTCCGCTGAGCGATACTGCGGGATGGATGCATCGAGAATGGTTTCCATCCGCCCTGTGACCCGCGACGATGCTTCCGTCTGGGCGCGCTTGCGGTTCGCCTTGTGGCCGGAAGCCACGCATGCCGAGCATGCTCGCGACGTCGAGCGTTTTTTCGCGGGGCAAAGTCACGAGCCGCTGGCGGTGCTGCTCGCCCGCGACGCGGCGGGGACGCCGCTCGGTTTCGCGGAACTCTCCATCCGCAACGTGGCGGAAGGCTGCGAGACCGACCGGGTGGCCTATCTGGAGGGCTGGTACGTGGAGCCCGAGGCGCGGCGACAGGGCGTGGGCCGCGCGCTGGTAAGCGCCGCGGAGGAATGGGGGCGCGCCCAGGGCTGCACCGAGTTCGCCTCCGACACCCAAATCGAAAATACGGCGAGTGCCGCCGCCCACGCGGCCCTGGGGTTCGAGGAAACCGAACGGCTGCGGTGCTTCCGGAAGAAGCTCTGACGCGGCCTTACAGTCCGAAGTGCCGGACGCCGGAATTCAGGTAGCGCTCCACCTCGCTGCTTCCGGTATCCAGGGCCTTTCGCTGCCGAAGCCCCTGGGCGATTTCCTCCGGGGTGGTGGGCTTGCGCGCCTGCTTCTTGCTCTGCTTGAGCACAGGACGCGGGGCTTTCGGGTTCTGGGCGGACATGGGGCACCTTCTTTTGTACGGTCGGGTTTGAGAGTCGGAATGACTCTAGGCTCCGCGACCCGGTGCCGCCTTGATCCACGTCAAGCGGGAAACGCCGTGTGGAACCGGTCTAGGGGCGTTCCCCGCCGCGCGGACTGCGCAGGTCCGCCCCGCTGCGATCCGCCGGATAGGGCGAGTCCCTGAGGCCCTGCCAGACGATACGGTTGAAACCCGATGCATCCACCCGGTCCTCGCTCGAAAAATCCATGCCCCGCGTCTGCTCCGCCCAATAGGCGCCGGGATGCGTGGGGGCCGGCGCACCGGATTTCTCCACGCCCGGGATGGGGAGCTGGGTGTTGGCAAGGTACTGCGACGGTTTCGCCGAAAAACCCCAGGACCTCCGCTTGAGGTCGAACACGTCGGTCATGGGGCGTGCGTTTGCATCGAACAGGCTGAGGTGATCTATCCCCAGGACGTCCTCGATGGTGCGCAGCATGTTGACGGTGGTGTAATAGCTGCTCACCACGACCTGCTGCTTCACATAGGGTCCCAGCACGTAAGCGGTGCTGCGATGGGCATCCACGTGGTCCGGCCCGTCCTGGGCGTCGTCTTCGAGCATGAAAATGAGCGTGTCCTTGGCATAGGGGCTCGCCGCCACCGCCTGCAGCAATTCCCCCACCGCGTAGTCGTTGTCCGCCTGCTGCAGTTCCGGGGTGTTGACCCCGTCGAGCGCATGACCGAAGTCGCCCATGTGATCGCCCGGCATCCACACCAACGTGAGCCGCGGCAGGTCATGGTGCTTCACGAAACCCGCGAACTCCCGCTGCCATTCCTTCTCGCGGTAGAAATCCGGGAACGCCGGGTCGAAGCCACGGTAATAGGGGTCGGTGACCTTGATAAGGTCGGGGAACGCCGGGAAGGCCACCTTGAGTTTCTTGCCGTAGGCGTCCTTTTCCTTGGGGATCGTGTCCTTCTCGGACGAGTACCGGGCTGCGTCTAGTTCCATGCCGTAGTTGCGCACCGAGAGGTGGGCGCGCAGCGCGGCGCTCCACAGATATCCCTGTTGCACCCGCCCGCCGGGACCGTCGATGCCGGCCACGTCACCCGTGCCCGGCAGGAGATCGGGGTCATCCGGCAGCTCCGGGTCCACCTCATGCCGGTCTTTCTGATTGGCATAGGCCACGTCGATGTTGCGGTTTAGGCCGTAGGTGTCGTCCTGCACGCCGCGGTTGGCGTAGGCGATGGGCACGGTCTTCACTCCCTGGTCGCTCTCCCGTGCCGCCGTGCTCCAAGGCCAGCCGTCACCGCTCACCTCGCCTGAAACGTAGAAATTGTCCAAAGTCACGAAGTTTTCCGCTGCCGCATGCAGATTGGGGGTGATGGCGCGGCCGAACTCCACAATGGACGCGTCGCCATTGCCCTTGGGGAGATCGCCCAGCACTTGGTCGTAGGTACGGTTCTCCTTGATGATGTAGATGACGTGCTTGACCCTCTGCTTGAGGGCCGCCATCATGGCGCGATCCTGCTTCGATTCCCGTGCGTTGAGCCCATCGTTCGCCATCACCTGCTGGGTGAGTCCGCGGAGCTTGTCGTCGGCGGGTACCGGCAGGACCAGGAAACCGGCCTTTTCCAGTTGCAGCACGTAATGGTTGTGCGCCATGGATTCCTTGGGGTGACCCCGGTGGTTGGGGTTGTCGGGATTCGGTCCCGGCAGACTGCGGCTGTTGACCACATAGAGTTGTACGGAATCGCCCGCGAGCACCACCGCCTGGGGATACCAGCCGGTGGGGATGAGGCCGATCACGGCGGGATGTTTCCGGTCCAGCGCCACCACCGACACGGCATTGGTGCCGCCATCGGTGACGTAGAGGCGTTTCTCGTCCGGCGAAAGGGCGAGTGCGTTGGGCGCGGCACCCAAGTAGTTGTAATGACCACCCAGAGTCCCGGGCGGCGCCAGGACCGGGATGGAGTAGGCGGCGCGGTTCTTCTTGGTGTCGATCACCGCCACCGTGTCGCTGTTGTCGCAGGCCACGAACAGGCGCTCCTCGACCTTGTCCAGCAGCATCTTGCTAGGCGTGCCCTTGACAGGGATGCGGGTTACGAGCTTGGGTGTGGTGCCGAGGATGTCCACCACGTCCACTTCCCGATCCCGCTGGCTCGACACGTACACGGTGCCGTTGTCCATGATCGTGACCCAGAAGGGATTCTCCCCGCCAGGCGTGCCCGGTTTTCCGCCGGATTTGCCGGGACGGAGATCCAGTTCGCCGCTCACCTTGCGGTCGGCGAGGTCGATGACCGAGACCGAGTCGTTGTAGTAGTTCGCCGCCACCAGGCGCGTGCCGTCCGCGGTCACGGCGAGACCGGCGGCCGCGGGTGGCGTTTCGATACCGTTGCCGGCCTTGTGGCCGAGCGCGATGGGCGCGCCGGACTCAGCCCAGTTGCCGTTCACTTGCGCGTATACATGCACGTCGTCATCGCCGCCGCCCGAGACGTAAAAATGCTGTCCATCCGGTGCGAACGCGATGCCCGCAAAGGTGTTCGGCACCTGGATCACTTGCCGTTCCTGGGCGTGCGGACCGGTCACGTCGTATGCAAAGACGTAATCGTTCGAATCGCCATCGATTTGTTTGCCCTCGGCGTTGTTGAGGCGGTTGAAGCCGCTGGTGAGGATGAGCAGCGTCTTGCCGTCTGGGGAAAGGGCCTCGCTCATGGCCTGGCCCACGGTATAGTCCGGGAAGTCCGCGAGATGCGGGTTCAGGGCCTGGAACGTCGAGCCTGGAGCGGCCAGCGGGGTGATGAACTGGTCGGTGGGAAGTTCCGAAGCCTCCGGGGTGGGCTTTTCGTCGGCGTGCAGGGAAAACGCAAGGCTGACGGCCGCGCAAAAGGCCGTGATAACGCGGATGTTCATGGCTAGCTCCTGGCCCTCCTTGGGGCAAGAGGGATTCTAGCGCCCGCTGGCGACAGGTAATCGGGACCCGCCGAAGCCGCAAAAGTTCAGTCCCCGGGCTCTGGCCCCGGCGCACTCCATGGACTATAAGATTCGCACATGGCGATGCGATTTCTCCGACTCGACATAAGACCGCTCTGCTTGGTCGGCGCTGCAATCCCTGTCTTCGCCTGTGCGCCGGTATGGGCGGCGCCGGAGGAAATCCAGGTCTATATAGACGACATGACCCCCCCGGGGAACTTCGGCACCGATGTGCACAACAACTACGTGGTCTCCGGTAGTTCCGTTCCCGACTATCCCGGCGCCGAGGCTCCGGAACACGTCTACCGGCTGACGCCGGAGTTCTATTACGGCGCCACGGACGATCTCGAACTCGGGGCGTACCTGTTGACCACCACCCAATCCGGCGAATCGCCGCACTTCGACGGCGCCAAGCTGCGCATCAAGTTCATTGCGCCTCACGATGATGCCGCCGGCGCGTTCTGGGGAGCCAACCTGGAGATCGGCGACACGAGCCTCCGGGTCTCGCCCGAGCCCTGGGGGACCGAGCTCAAGGGCATCTGGGGGTATCGCGCCGAACCCTGGCTATTCGCCGTCAACACCAACCTCGACTGGACATCGACCCGCGTCTTCGGCGGTCCCGTGTCGCTGGACGTGGACACCAAGCTCGCCTGGCGCACCGCAGGAGGCTGGCAGGTCGGGTTCGAGAGCTATAACGAACTCGGTCCCGCGAGCGACCTCGGCCACTTCAGCCGGCTGAGCGAGACCCTCTACGGGGTGATCGACACCGATCTCGGCAAGCGTTTCGACCTCAATGCCGGCATCGGCCGCGGCCTCACTCCGGGCTCCGACCGCTGGATACTCAAGTTCATCCTCGGCATCCACTACGACTAAGCGCCCCGCGGGGCGGCGGTTGAAGCCGCCGCGAGAGCCGGTGCATCATCTAGGGAGGGGGAGGGCCTCCGGGGCCCCGCGATACCTAAAGAACCGTCATCAGGGGGTACAACGTGAAGAACCGTGTCCGCGTCTTTCTGCTCGCCGGCCTCGCCGCCGCCTGCTTGCCTGCCTGGAGCTTCACCGACGCGCCCGACCCGGTGCCGCTCTTGAACAAGCTGCCGGCGCCGCCCAAGAGCTTCGCCGAGGCCCAGGCCCGTTGCGCGAATCCCAAGGAGAAGGGTGAGTACATCCCTGATCCCCAGAGCCAGGCGTTGGCCGATGAAGTGTCGAAAGACCTAAAGAGCTTCGAGGACACGCTCAACCAGCAGGCGAAAGCGAACGTGGCGCAGGCCCAGGCCGCCGCTTTCGACCCGCAGCAGGGCATGGCGCTCGCCCAGGCCATGCAGGCCCAGACCTCGAACACCATGCCGCCCAACGCGGACCAACTCACGGCGCAAATCCTGGCCCCGGTCTCCAAGGCCGCGGAGGATTCCATCCAGTCCAACACCAAGCAGGAAGCGGACAACGGCCAGAGCTGGCAGAAAAAATATGATGCTTGCGGCCACCTGCCGGGTTTCCTTGCCACCGGCTGCCAGAAGCCGCTCATCTCCAAGGCCAATTCGGATTCCGACGGCTACATCAAGCAGCGCCATGGGATCATGGACAAGTACTATTCAGACTTGAACGCCGCCTGGCCGCAGTACGTGGGCGGTTTGCACAAGTTCCTAGACGCCCAGCAGTTCCAGATGCCGCAGGGCGTGGATCCGAAGGGTTACCAGATGCAGCTGCTCAAGGCCACGAACCAGGACCAGCGCCTCAAGACCGTGCAGGTGGCGGCCCACGACGCGGCCGAGGCCATCTGCCCCCACTTCATGTACGAGGTGGACCAGCGCTACGGCGGCATCTGCGAGGGCGAGGGCTGCTGATCCTTGAGGCGGACCGCCGGGGGCTGAACATGGAATCCGCCGAGCGCAAGCACCATTGGGAAGAGGTCTATCGGCAGAAAGCCGAGGACACGGTCAGCTGGTTCCAGGTGCATCCGGAGTACTCCCTGGAGTTGATCCATTCGACGGGCATCGGCCGTGCCGAGCCAATCATCGACGTGGGCGGCGGCGCCTCGCGCCTGGTGGATCATCTGCTGGCGGAGGGTTACACCGATCTCACCGTGCTCGATGTGGCGGAGGCGGCCCTGGAGAAAGCCGGAGCGAGACTGGGACCGGGGGCGCTCAAGGTGCAATGGCTGGTGGCAGACGTGACCCGCTGGACGCCGCCGCGGCGTTACCGCCTGTGGCACGACCGGGCGGTATTCCACTTCCTCACCGAGGCCGCGGAGCGGACCGCTTACCGCGAGGCTCTTTCGGCGGGACTCGTGCCCGGCGGCACGGCCATCATCGCGAGTTTCGCACCGGACGGCCCGGAGAGATGCAGTGGCCTGCCGGTCGTGCGCTATTCGCCGGCCGCGCTTGCGGTGGAATTGGGCGCGGGATTCCGCCTCAGGGCGGAGCGCTACGAGTCGCACCTCACCCCGGCGGGCAAGCTGCAGCGTTTCCAGTACTCGGTGTTCGAAAAAACCTGAGCCGTCTCGGGCTCACTTCTTGTTGTTCAGATGGTGTCCGAACATCACCAACCGGCCGCCAGTGCTGCGGCCGGTGAGTTCGCTGCGGCGGCGCTTGGCCTCGGCTTCCAGTTTGTTCACCATCTCGCGCAAAAGATCCGCGTCGTTCTCGGAGAACACTTCCAGGTTGCCGCTGCGGCCGTCGGCGCGTGCCATGGCGATGGCGCGGGCGTAGGTGTCGGTGTCGATCTTGTCGCGTTCGTAGATGGGCACCTGGTACCAGGTCACGGAAGGCTTGCCCTTGGCGGTGCGCGAGACCACCGCCATGCGGCGGTGGGCGATGGGCGCGGGCTCGCTGTTGGGTACCTCGCCGGCTGGCATCAGGGTGTAGCGGGTGGAGGTTCGCCCGGCGGTCTTGAGGATCACCACCGACTGGGCCGTGAGGTGGTGGTTCACCCGGATCATCAGCTGGCGGATGACCCACAGCAGCTTGGAATCGTGGGGCCCGTAGGGCAGGTGCAGTTTGATGTTGCGTACGCGGTTGCCGTCGTAGCGCCCGCTGCGGCACTCGTAGTCGTCGTCGCCCGCGAGCAGCGCCGACATCTCCTGCAAGAGGCCCGCGGCGTATTTGTGGAATTCGGACTCCTGCATGCTGAAGGAGCCGACGCAGCCGAACACGATAGGGCCGGTGGACGAGGTTTGTGTGGCCATGGTCGTTGTTTCCCCTTGATCCCTGGAACCTGGGAGATCCGTCTTCACGCGGGCCGGCACCGGTTCCTCTGGTGATAGATATAATCTGTATTCCCTCGTTGCCGCAATCCCCCGCGCCACCCCTATGCAAGTGCTTGAGACTGAAAGGCTAATCCTGCGCCGGCTCGAGTTGAACGACGCGGCCTTCGTGCTGGAGCTCGCCACCGAACCCGCCTGGCTGCGTTTCATCGGCGACCGCGGCATCCGCGATCTCGAGACCGCCCGCGGTTACCTGGAGCGCGGCCCCCTGGATCTCTACCGCCGGCTCGGCTTCGGACTCTACCGGGTGGAGATCAAGGCGGAGGGTACTCCCGTCGGCATCTGCGGTCTCATCAAGCGCGATACGCTGAAGGAAGTGGACATCGGGTTCGCGTTCCTGAGCCGCTATCACGGGCGGGGCTACGCGCTGGAAGCGGCCGCCGCCACGCTCGAGCACGGACGGCGCGCGTTTGGTCTCAGGCGCATCGCGGCCATTACCGATCCCGCCAATGCGCGCTCGATTCGCCTTCTGGAGAAGCTTGGCTTCCGCTACCTGGAGACCCTGCACCTCCCGCCCAACGGCCAGGAGAACCGCTATTACGTCCACGACGCCTGAGGGCGTCGCCGGGGCTTGCAGTAGAATTGGGCGCATGATGCCCCTGCGCGAAATCGCCGCTTGCGTCATCGCCGCGATGCTCGCGGGCTGCGCCAGCCAGCGCGCCGAGATCCTGGGGGACGCCCCGCAGGGGCATGCCGACGCCGCCTTTATCAGCGTTCCCGAGGACGAGTATTTCTGGATCGCACCGCCGCCTTCCGGGCGTCACGGCGCGGCGCCCGCGGAGACTCAGATACTCAAGAACGGCGCCTGGGTCAGCGAAGGCTGGCTCATGGTGCAGTTCCAGTGCTATGCGCCGAAGGACGCGCCGCGCCCGGGCGTGGACCCCATCCTTCCGGAGAGCCCCGATGAGAAGGCGGTGTTTGTCCACGGGGGCCACCGCTACCGCCTGAGCTGCGACCGCCGCCAGGTGGGCCGCTTCGAGTTCGAGGACGAACCCGCGGCGGCACGTTGAGGTCTTTAGCCGGCGCGGCGCTGCCGTCCACCCAGGAGCATCCAGAGTCCGCCGTAGATCACGAACAACGGCCACCACATGCTCCAATCCAGCTCCAGCAGGAAGAACAGCGCCACCATGATCACCGCGGCGGCGCTCAGGAGCGCGTGCAGCACCAACAGGTCCACCCGGCCGCTGCGTTGGTAACGTTGCGCCGCCAGCCCCAGGGAGGGCACCGCGCCCAGGAGGATGAACAGTGCCCACCAGTTGTGCAGCCCCATGAACGGCAGACGGATGCCGAAATTGCGCAGCAGGAACAGGACGCCGATCAGGACCACCACGAAGGCCGTGGCCACGCGGCTCCAGCCGGTTGTCAGCGATTTGTCATCTTGTGTATCCATGCGGGATCCCCTGCGGCGGTTTATGCTTAACAGTAGGTCCGGAGCCGGCCGGCACGCAAGTGACTGCTGTCATGGCTACGGCCTGATTTCTCAAACCCCGCATTGGAGCACCCCATGAGCGCAAGCATCCTGACGACCGGCAAGGCCACCTTCGACCGCGACGTGATCCAGTCCGAGCTTCCGGTGCTGGTGGATTACTGGGCGGAGTGGTGCGCGCCTTGCAAGGCCATGGGACCGCTGCTGGACGAGTTGGCGGTACAGTACGAAGGCAAGCTCAGGATTGCCAAAGTGAACATGGACGAGGACGTTGAAATCGGCCAGAAGTACCAGGTGCGCGGCATGCCGACGCTCATGATCTTCAAGGGCGGCTCGGTGGAGGCCCAGAAGGTGGGTGCCATGTCGAAATCCCAGTTATCGGCTTTCATCGAAGCGAATCTCTGACCGTCCGGGCCGTTCCGTGGCGAGCTTCTACGACGCCGCTTCTGGCGCCTTGCGCGGGGTCTACGACCGCCACGTGCGCACGCCTCCGGTGCTGGAGGTGGACCGCTACTTTCCCGGCCACCGAGCGTTCGAGCGAGAATGGCGCGCCATCCGCGCCGAATGCCTCTCGCTGATGGGCGAAATGGGCGCCATCCCCGAGTTTCACGAACTCATGGCCGAGCAGGCGGCGCTCTCGAAGTACGGTGGCCGCTATTGGCGGCTGTTCGTGCTGCGCGCCTACGGCGCCAATCATCGTGCCAACCAGGCGCTTTGCCCGACGTTGCGGCGCCTCCTGGCGGAAGACCGGGCGGTGACGAGCGCGGCGTTTTCGATCCTTGAGGGCGGCAAGCACATCCCCGCCCATCGCGGTCCGTTCCGCGGCGTCCTGCGTTACCACCTGCCATTGGTGATCCCGGCGGACGCGCCCAACCGCCTGCGGGTGGATGGGGAAAGCTACGTGCTCCGGGAAGGACGCGGCATCCTCTGGGATGACACCTACGAGCACGAAGCCTGGAACGATTCCCGCGGCCCGCGCGCGGTCCTGCTTCTGGACGTGCTGCGTCCCGGCATGCCGCCTGCGCTCGGCTTCCTCACCCGCGCCATCGTTGCCGGGGTCGGCCTCGTCTGGCGCCTCACCGGCCGCGGGCGGCACTGATAGACTACGGCGCAATCAGAAAGGGAGTTCCATAATGAGAATGCTGCTTGCGGGTTTTTCCGTTCTGTTGATCGCTTTCTTAGGTGGTTGCGGTTCGAACCCGGTGGTAGTAGATGCGCCAGCCGCACTACAGCCCGACCAGGGCGTCGCCGCGGTGGTGCTGAGCGCGCCCGACCGCATCACGAAGATCAAGTTCGCTCCGAGATTCAAGGGTGGAGATTCGTTCGAAGTGCCCGACACCCTCGGCGGCGCAGCGCTCTATCTGGTGCCGGTCAAGGCGGGACGCTACTGCCTGGAAAATTTCTTCTACAACAACACCAATTTCAAATCGGTGAAGGATTTGAGCTGCTTCACGGTGGTGGCGGGCCACATCACCTATGGCGGTGAAGTGGAACCGGAGCTGAATACCTACAGCAACGAGCGCACGGTCGGTATGTATACCAAGCATGAATACGATTCCCAGTTCTTCCATCAGTTGTTGCAGGAAAAATTCCCCAAGATGGCAGCCGCCTATCCGCTCGCGGGGCCTGCCCCACTGCCGGCGGGCATCAAGCCGCCGTCACAAGACAAGGAACTCTCCACCTGGGTGCAGATGGACCCCGACCACGGTCATAGCGTCTATGTGCAAAACAACGCCTCCTGGACCGTGGTGCTGGAGCGCTTCCAGTTGCTGGGATGCGAGAATGTGGCAGAAAGCTGCGGAGAGCAGACGCTCGACCTGGAATTGGCGCCCTTCGAGACCCGGCGAATCATGACGATCAACCCCGCCGATCCGAAGCAACCCTTCTACTACCAGTACCAGTACAACTTCCGCGGCAAGGATTAGGCGGTGAAAGCCCCGTTTGGAAGGGTCTGGCGCATTTGACAGCCGCAGGCCACGGGTGAAACATGACGCACCCGCGAAGCCTCGCGTTATGTCACGCACCTTATCCATCATCAGGAGTGCACCGTGAGAATCCTCTCCTTCAGCTTTTCCCTTGTCTGTGCCGCGCTCGTCGGCGCGCCCCTGGTCCATGCGGACTCGGCCGCCGCGCCCCAGGTCACCGTGCTCAAGGCTGCGCACATCTTCGATTCCGTCACCGGCAAGCTCGCCGACCACGGTGTGGTGGTGGTGACGGGCGACACCATCACCGCGGTGGGCGCGGACGCCCCCATCCCCGCCGGCGCCAAAGTCATAGACCTCGGCGATGCCACCCTCATGCCGGGCATGATCGATTCCCACGTGCACCTCGACGGACAGTTCGAGGAGAACTGGTACAAGGGCTTCTACCAGGACCAGACCCGTTCCCCCGCGGAAC
>JBLNDO010000020.1:0-10495 GCA_050261675.1 Bacillota bacterium | reverse complement strand
CGGCGAGCGTCAAAGCTGCGGTCTTGGTCATGAATGGTCCACGCTCACGAGTTCCACGTCGAAAATGAGATCCCCCAGGGGCGGGTGATCGGGGCGGTCCGACGATTTGCCGTAAGCCAAGTCCGCCGGCACCCAGATGCGCATCTTCTCCCCCGGCGTCATGAGACTGATGGCCTGCTGCCAACCCTTGATGAGGCCGACGAGGGGCGTGAAGCTCGCCGGCTTGCAGTTGCCCGCGGCGTCGCAGGTGCTCTCCAGTTCCGCGCCGTCGGGCCGCCAGAGGGTGTAGTTCACGGTGATGCCGTCGGTGGGGCCCGGGTATTCGCCGCCGGTGCCGGGCTTCAATATCTTGTAGGCGAGGCCCGAGGGCAGCACCGTGGCGTCGGCGGGCTGCGCGAGCGCCTGCGCCGTGGCGGCATCCGGCACCGGGGAAGCCACCGCCGGTGGCACGTTCGCCGAGGAGGCGGTCAGCTTGGCGAGCGGGTTGCCGGCGCAGGCGGCCAGGAGCCAGGCCAGCGCGGCAGCGGCGAAGATCCTCACGGCTTCGCGGGCGGCTGTGGCCGGCCGATGTCGACGAGTTCGATCTCGAACACCAGCGGGCCCGCCGGGCGGTTCGGCTTGCGCGGCGGATCGCCGTAGGAAAGGTCGGAGGTGAGCCACACCCGGAGCTTCTCACCCACGGTCATCATGGGGATCATCTCCTGCCAGCCGGGGATGAGCTTGTTCAAGGGGAAGGTGGCGGGCTCGCACTTGCCGTCCTGGCAGGTGCTCTCCAGGAAGGTGCCGTCCACCTTCCAGAGGCTGTAGTTGGCGGTGATGCTGTCGCTCAGCTTGGGATGGACCGTTCCGGTGCCTGGCTTCAGCACCTTGTAGGCGAGCCCGTCCTTCAGGACGGTGGCGTCCGCGGGTTTCATGGGCATGACCGGCGGCGGAGCGGCAGCGTGGGTGGCGGCCGCGGGGGAGGGCGTGTTGGCCGCTGATGTGGTCCCGGCCGCTCCCGGCGTCCTGCCTTCCGCGGCACTTGTACCTCCCTGTACTTCGGCGGCCAAGAGAAGCGAGAGGGCGGCGAACACCGCGAGCGCCAGGCGCTTCATTTCTTTTTCTTCTTCGCGCCGAGGCCCGGAGCGGACTTCTTCTTCGGCTTGTGCTTGCGGGTGTTGCCGTAGCTGCCGCGCCAGATCTTGCCCTTGCGCGTCTTGCGATCGCCCTGACCCATGGAATTCTCCCGTTATAAATGTGCAGGCAGGCCTCGCCTGCCGGTCGACATTATAACGGAGCGTTGCCGGCGCGGCGCAGGGCCGGGACGGGCTTCTCCAGCAGGAATTGCAGGGAATCCCGCGGCGTGAGTTCGCGGGTTTCGTCGTGGAGGAAGAGCTTCGCGGACTGGTGCCCGAGGAGCGTGAGACGCCCGTCCAGGAGCCGGAGCGCGCTGCCTTCGCGCAAGCCCACCACCGGCACGCCGGGGTTGAGGTGCATGAACTCCCGCAGGCGGTCGTCGCGGGTTTCGCCCTGGTGCTCCGGAGGCAGGAGCTCGGTGTAGTGCGGGTTGATCTGGAACGGCACGAGATCGAGGGCCTGGAGGCTCTCGGGCCAGACGATGGGCATGTCGTTGGTGGTGCGGATGGTGGGGCAGGTGACGTTGCTGCCGGCGCTCCAGCCCATGTAGGGCATGCCGGTGCGCGCCCGCTCGCGCAACACCGGCAGCGCGCCCGTGGTCTGCAGGAGTTGCAGGAGACGGAAGGTGTTGCCGCCCGAGACCGCCACCGCTTCCGCGTCCCTCAGGGCCGCGACCGGATCCGCGGCCTGGTGCAGGCCGGTGAGTTCGTAGCCGAGTTCATGGAACACCGCAGCGACACGCGCGGTCATCTCGTCGTGGCTCCAGCTCACCACGGCGTAGGGCACGAACAGCACCTGCCGCACGTTCTTGCCGAGGATGTCGGTGATGAATCCGCGGGCATGCTCCAGGTAGGCGGCACCCGGTGTGCGGGAACTGCTGAGCAGCAGGAGGTTCGGACCTTTCGCCATGTGTCTGGGACTCCTTTGTTGTTGCTTGGTTTTCGATTCCCGGAACAAAAAAAGCGTGTCCGGGTCTGACAATTTTTGTCAGACCCGCACAGGCTTTTGTCACACCATCCCTGGGGGCCGATATACTCCCCGGGCCCATCAAACCGGGGAGGGGTCCATGAAACGCCTAATGTCCTTGTTCGCCGTCCTGTTCGCCGCGCTCTATCTGGCAGCGGCGGCTGGAGCTACCCCATCTAACATAAGCAAAACTGATGCCAATTCCTTTGCGCCCGCTGCAACGCAAGGCACCCTCGGCCAGCCCGCGGCTCTGCCGAAGAGTTTCGATCCGGACCAGGCGACCCGTGAATGGCTGAACACCATGTCCCCCGAGGCGCGGGCCAAATCGGATGCCTATTTCGAGGGCGGCTACTGGCTCATCCTCTGGGACTTCGTGGTGGGCCTGCTGGTCGCCTGGCTGTTCCTGGGCACCAAGCTCTCGGCGAAGATGCGCGACTTCACCGAACGCATGACCAGGATGAAATGGCTGCAGACCGTCATCTATGCGCCTCTGTACATCCTGCTCAGCACCCTTTTCAGCTTGCCCTGGGCCATCTATGAAGGTTGGTTCCGGGAGCATCAGTACGGCATGTCCAACCAGAGCCTCGGCGGCTTCCTCGGCGACCAGTTCACCGGACTCATCATCGGCCTGATCTTCGGCACCATCGCCATCCCAGTCGTCTACGGGGTGATCCGCAAGTTCACGCGCAGCTGGTGGATCTGGGGTGCCGTGGTGGGCGTCGTGTTCATCGTGTTCAGCGTGGCCATCGGCCCGGTGTACCTCGAGCCCGCCTTCAACAAGTTCTACCCCCTGAAGGAGAGCCCGCTCAAGCAGCAGATCCTCTCCATGGCTCGGGGCAACGGCATCCCGGCCACGGACGTCTATGAGTTCGATGCTTCCAAGCAGACCAAGCGCATGAGCGCCCACGTCAGTGGCATCGGCGGCACCACCCAGATCAGCCTGAACGACAACCTCATGAACCGCGGCTCCGACGAGGAGATCAAGGCGGTGCTGGGCCACGAGATGGGTCACTACGTGCTGAACCACGTGTTCCACGGCCTCGTCGAGTTCGGCCTCCTCATCGTGCTCGCCTTCGCCTTCGTGAAGTGGGCTTTCGACAAGGTGCGCTTGCGTTGGGGCGCGGGCTGGGGTGTGCGGGATGTGGCCGACGTGGCCGGGCTGCCGCTCTTAGCGATCCTGTTCAGTGTCTACTCGTTCGTCCTGACCCCGGTGCAGAACTCCCTGACGCGCCAGCAGGAGGCGGAGGCGGATATCTTCGGGCTCAATACCGCCAGGCTGCCGGACGGCTTCGCCCAGGCGGCCATCCACCTCTCCGAGTACCGCAAGATGGAGCCGGGGCCCATCGAGGAGTTCCTGTTCTACGACCACCCGAGCGGCTACCATCGCATCCACCGGGCCATGGTGTGGAAGGCGGAGCACATCAACGATCCGGACATCGCGGCCTATGATGCCGCCCATCCGGTCATCGCCATGCCCACGGAGCGCGCGCCCGAGGCCGCGCCGGCGGCGCCGGGGAAATAGCAAACCAGATGGAAAATGAGAGGGCGCCGAAAGGCGCCCTCTTTAGTTTTGGAACTGGATACCGGCTTTCGCCGACATGACGTAACGTCACTTGTGGTAGGCAGGGCTTAAGTCGTGGACTGCCTGCACCACCGTCGCGACAGACTCAGGTGGAGTATCGGCGTGGATACCGTGCCCCAGATTGAAGACGTGGCCTTCGCCGTGGCCGAAGGCGGCAAGCGTCTTCCAGACTAGGTCGCGGACGGCCTCGGAAGACGCGTAGAGGGCCGAGGGATCCAGGTTCCCTTGCAGCGCCACCTTGTCGCCCACGCGACGACGGGCGTCGGCAAGATCCTGGGTCCAGTCCAGCCCCAAGGCATCCGCGCCGGTCTCCGCCATGTCCTCGAGCCAGGCGCCGCCGCCCTTGGTGAAGAGGATCACCGGCACACGCCGGCCTTCCGCTTCGCGCGTCAGGCCCGCCACGATGGACGCCATGTACTGCAGCGAGAACTCCCGGTAGGCGGGCGGGGTGAGCGCGCCGCCCCAGGTATCGAACAGCATCAGCGCCTGGGCGCCGGCAGCCACCTGGGCGTTGAGGTACTGCGTCACCGCCTTGGCGAGCAGGTCCAGGAGCTTGTGCAGGAGCTGGGGGTCCGAATAGAGCAGCTTCTTGACGCGCGCGAAATCCTTGCTGGAACCGCCCTCGACCATGTAGGTGGCGAGCGTCCAGGGACTGCCGGCGAAGCCGATGAGCGGCACGCGGCCGGCGAGGGTCTTGCGGATGAGCCGCACCGCGTCCATGACGTAGCGGAGTTCCGTCTCCGGGTCCGGCACGGCGAGTTTGCCGATGGCGGCCGCGTCCCGCACCGGGCGCTCGAAGGTCGGGCCTTCGCCCTCCACGAAATGCAGCCCCAGGCCCATGGCGTTCGGGACCGTGAGGATGTCCGAGAAGAGGATGGCCGCGTCCAAGGGGAAGCGGTTGAGCGGCTGGAGCGTCACCTCGCAGGCGAGTTCCGGCGTGCTCATGAGATTGATGAAGCTGCCGGCCCGGGCGCGGGTTTCGCGGTATTCCGCGAGGTAACGGCCCGCCTGGCGCATGATCCAGAGGGGAGTGCGCGGGGTCTTCTGGCGAAGTAATGCCTTAAGTAACAGATCGTTCTTTAGGGGCGCGCTCAAGGGCGCCTCCAACAATGCGTCTTTTGCCCCCAGGCTTTGTTGCGTCTGTCCTCGGAATCCTCATGTACTGGCTTGTACACTCCGGTTCCTCGGCCATCCGCGCCTCGCCAGAAACCAAAATCCGCGATTTTTGGCGGCACCCTCATTTGGGAAAGATTGCCGCGATGCTTGCCTGGATGGCTTCAGCCGCCGCCTTGGGGTCCGGCGCCTTGCGGATGGGCCGGCCCACCACGATGTAATCGGCGCCGTTCTGGAAAGCCTGCTCCACGGTCACGGCGCGCTTCTGGTCGTCGTCCGGGCGGTTCTCCACCGGGCGGATGCCGGGCGTCACCACCAGAAGTCGGTGATCGATGAATTCCCGGAGCTTCGCCGCTTCCAGGCCGGATGACACCACGCCGTCGCAGCCCGCTTCCAGCGCGCGCCTGGCGCGGGAGAGCACCAGTTTCTCCACGTCCACCTGGAAGCCGAGATCGTCCAGGTCACCCCGGTCCAAACTCGTGAGCACCGTCACTGCCAGGACTTTCAGCTTGCCCTTGGCCTGGGCGGCCGCCTCCATGATGGATTGGTTGCCGTGCACCGTGCAGAAGGTGGCGCCGAGATTCGAGAGTTGCTTCACCGCCGCCTGCACCGTGGCGGGGATGTCGAAGAACTTGAGATCCACGAATACCCGCTTGTCCTGTTTCGCGAGCCACTCCAGGAGTTCGAAATAGCCGCCGGCCATGAACAACTCAAGACCGATCTTGTAGAAGCTCGCCGAATCCCCGAGCTGGGTCACGAACTCCCGGGCGCTCTTCGCGTCCGGCACGTCCAGGGCCACGATGAGCCGCTCGCGGCGGGGGATGGGGTTCAGGGAGGGCATGGAAGGCCTTTCTTATCGGGTTTCGCATGGTATTTTATCACGCGCTCCCTGAACAACTTCTTGGCTCTTTCAGAGCCGCATCGACAAGGATGGCTGGTGTGTCTACACAAGAGCTGAATCCGCATTTCTCTTGGAACGGCAAATTAATCCTTATCTCGGCCTGCATCATGGTGATGTTCGCTGTCCTCGAAGTGTTTTTCCTATTCAGTTCCCTCCTAAATTCACCTTATAAGACATTGTGGGGCATGACCTTCGAAACAGGGTTCCCCTTATATCTATTGTTCTTCATGTTGTGCCCTTACTGGGCGATGACCAAATATCTGGCTAGGCTGCACTTCGCGCGATCTGCATCCAGGGGATTACCCATTATTTTTGGGCTCACTATGCTCATTGCCGTGCTTTCGGCGCTATGGATATGGAGTGGCTTGCAGGACTTTAGCCATAGTGGATTTGAATTGGTTGCATTTGGGTTGCTCATTCAGTACGCATGGGCGGCAACTGTATCTGGGATGCAATCCGTCGGCGCACTTATTCCTGTCGTATCAGTTTTGGTGTCTTTTTTCGTTATTAGTATTGCAGTCGAGCAGGGGGATAGGTATTGGCTGGGGTTGATTCTCGCCGTGACCGTATTCATTGCAGGCGAGATCTGTGGACAGATTATTTCAAGACGTGAGAGACCTAACTCTTAGTACTAAACTAACCGCTGATATTCTTTCGTAGCAAACCTATCCGTCATCCCCGCGATGTAATCCGCCACGATTCGCGCCCGGCCTGATTCGCCTTTCTGTTTCTCTTCGTCTTTCGCCCGCGCCGCGAACTCGGCTGGCATTTTCGACACGTCCTCGAAATACGTCTTGAACAGGCTCTGCACCATCTTCTGGGCGTTGCCGGTCATTTCCTGCACGTGGGGATGCTCGTAGAGCTTCTTGTGCAGGAAGCGTTTCAGTTCCGTGGTGCGTCTTTCCATCTCCGAACCGAAACCGATGAGAAGTTTCTTCTGGGCACGCACGTCGGCAATGGTTTTGGGCGCTGCCGCGGCGATGCGATTCCGGCTTTCCTGGATCAGGTCCGTGATGAGGGCGTTCATCATGCGCCGCACGGTCTCGTGGATGAGCTGGCGTAGGGGAAGGTCGGGATGGCCTTTCAACACCGTATCCGAATGGGTGCGGAATAGGGCGGTCTCGCGAAGCTCTTCCAGCTTGATAAGCCCTGAGCGCAGGCCGTCATCTACATCGTGGTTGTTGTAGGCGATGCCGTCCGCCACGTCCACCAACTGGGCTTCAAGGGAAGGCTGGGTACGGTCAATGAAGCGCTGCCCCAGATCCCCCAACTCCCGGGCGTTCTTGAGGGAGCAGTGCTTGAGGATGCCCTCCCGGGCCTCCCAGGTGAGGTTGAGGCCGGGGAAATCCGCGTAGCGCTCCTCCAGGAGGTCCACGACCCGCAGGGACTGGAGGTTGTGCTCGAAGCCCCCATAGGGCGCCATGACCGCGTTCAGGGCATCCTGGCCCGCGTGGCCGAAGGGGGTGTGGCCGAGGTCGTGGGCGAGCGCCACAGCTTCCGTGAGCGGCTCGTTGAGCCCCAGCACCCGAGCGACGCTGCGGGCGATCTGGGCCACTTCCAGGGAATGGGTGAGGCGGGTGCGGTAATGGTCGCCCTCGTCGTAGACGAACACCTGGGTCTTGTAGGTGAGCCGCCGGAAGGCGGTGGAATGGATGATGCGGTCCCGGTCCCGGTCGTATTCGCCCCGGTAATTGGGCTTCGGTTCCGGGTAGCGGCGACCGCGGGAAGTCTCTTCGCGAGCGGCATACTCTGCTAAGGGAGTCCTGCCGTTCATAGGAGCTTAAAGAGGTTCAGCCTCAAGCGTGGCCATGAGCGCCTTCTCGTCGAACTCGTTTGTGACCACGGCACTGCCGATGCTCTTGGGCAGCACCAGTCGCAGCTTCCCTGCCACCACCTTCTTGTCCCGGCTCATGTGCTTGCGGATTTCCTCGGGGCTGATGTTGTCCGGTGGCGCGGTGGGGAGCCCCGCACGTTCCAGCACGCGGCAGAGGCGGCGGTATTCGGTGGCCTTGAAGTTGCCCTGGCGCACCGAGAGGGCGGCGGCTAGCACCAAGCCCACGGCCACCGCCTCCCCGTGCAGCCATTCGCCGTGACCGAGGGCGGTCTCAATGGCGTGGCCGAAGGTGTGGCCCAGGTTCAGCAGCGCGCGCTCGCCCTCGTCCCGTTCGTCCGCGGCCACGATGGCGGACTTGATTTCGCAGGAGCGCACCACCGCGTGGGTGAGGGCGTCCTCGTCCCGCGCCACCAGCGCCTGGATATTCGCTTCCAGCCACTCAAAGAAACGGATGTCCTTGATGAGGCCGTACTTGATGACCTCCGCGAGTCCCGCGCCCATCTGGCGCGCGTCGAGGGTGTCCAGGGTGGCGAGATCGGACAGGACCACCAGCGGCTGGTGGAAGGCGCCGATCATGTTCTTGCCGTAGCGATGGTTGATGGCGGTTTTGCCGCCCACGGCGGAGTCCACCTGGGCGAGCAGGGTGGTGGCCACCTGTACATAGGGGATGCCGCGCTGGTAGCAAGCGGCGGCGAAGCCGGTGAGGTCTCCCACCACGCCGCCGCCCAGCGCGATAAGCGCGCTGTCGCGTCCATAGCCGCTCTTCAGGAGTGCGGTGAAGATGAGGTCCAGGGTCTCCCAGTCCTTGTTTTCCTCCCCGTGGGGGAGCGTCACGCTCTCGACCTGGAGGGGCTTGAGCGCGCCCTTGAGCTTCTCCAGGTACAGCGGGCCCACCCGGTCGTCGGTGACGATGCAGATGCGCTCTTTCTTCAGGCGCTCGCGGATGAGCATGCCCTGGGAAAGCAGCCCGGAGCCGATGTGGATGGGGTAGCTGCGCTTGGCGAGCTGGACGAGGAGGGTCTTCATCGGGTGGTCGTCAAGCGGGGGTGGTTTTGTGTTTTTCCAGTTCCGCAATTATACGCTGGACGATTTGTTTCACGTGGCCGATGTCGGTTTCGACCGTGATCTGCGCCAATTCCTCGTACAGCGGGGCGCGAACCGCGAACAATTGTTGCAGCTTGGCCTCCCGATCATCCGTCTCCAAAAGGGGGCGCTTCTTGTTGTGGCCGGTGCGGGCGGCCTGGGCTGAAACGGAGGCCTTGAGGTAGATGACGAAGCCGCGGGCTTTCAGGGCCTCGCGGTTGGCCGGATCCAGCACCGCGCCGCCGCCGGTGGCGAGCACCAAGCGGGGACGCTGGGTGAGTTCCTGGAGAACGTCCCGTTCGCGGCGGCGGAACCCCGCCTCGCCTTCCTTCTCGAAGATCAGGGAAACCTCAACCCCGGTGCGGCGCTCGATCTCCTGGTCGGCATCCAGGAAATCGAGCTTCAGCTGTTTCGCCAGCTCCCGGCCGATGGCCGTCTTGCCGGCGCCCATGGGGCCGATGAGGACGATCAGTTGCGGCGGCTTATCGGTCCCGGGCCCCACGGGGCGGGATCAAGGTACCGTGATGGTCGCGCTGTAGTTGATGGTCCCGGTCACCGGGTCGGTGGCGGTGATGAGGAAGGAGCCGGGGCTCGAGGTCGAGGCCACGCTCACGCTGATCTGGATCGCCCCATTGCCGACCGTGGCGCCGCTGCCGTTCGTGACCGTACCGGGCGCGCTGGCCGCACAGGAACTGTCGTTGGCCGTCGTCTGCAGCACGCTCACGGTGGCCGAGGTGGCGATGATCCCGAATTTTTCGCCGGCCGGGGGTGCGTTCCCGTTCACATCGTAGACGTCGTAGAGCAGAGTGCTGCCGACAGCCTGCGTAGTCGTGTTGTTGTCCTGCACGATGACGATGCCGTCGCTGGCCATGACGACACAGTCCTGCTCGCCGATGCCCAGGGTCGTATTGGTGCTGCAGGTCACTGTGCTCGTGCCGATGCAGCCGAAGCCGTGATACGTGTGGTCCGGGCCGTTGCGGATGCTGTCCTTGTTGAAGTCGAAGAAGAACTCACCCGAATCATACTTGCCGTTTTCATTGGCATCGAGATAGACCTCGCCAATGTCGTCGATGGTGGGGTCCTCCAGCCAGGAGAACACCCCGACCGTGTTGCCCGTGGAGTCCTTGGTGAACGTGTCCGTGGCATCGAACACGCCGTCGCCGTTCACATCGTCGAAGTGCTCTTCGCCGGTGGTATAGGCGAGGATCTCCGCGTGGCCCAGCACCGACAGGCTGGTGGCGGTGGGGCGCGGATTGGCGGACGTCCAGGTGACCGAACAGGTGCCGGTGGCACCGGTGGTGATGCACGAGGGGTCGATGTGGCCGCCGTTGGCGGTGAAGGACACGGTGGTGCCGTCCGCCGCCGGGTTGCCGAAGCGGTCCGCGAGCCGGGCGGTCACCGTCACCGTGGTGCCGTCCAGGTCGAAGCCCTGGACGTCATGGGCGGAGAGCGATAGGGAGAACCGATCCTGGGCCGGGATGCCGGTGCTGATGACGATACCCGGGGAGACCGTGAAGATGGTGGTCCCCGACTTGGTGGTGGTGGCCTTGACGCGCGCGGTGCCGTGTAACGTGCCCGCATGCACGATGGTCTGGACGCTGCCGTCGGTGCCGGTGGTGGCGGTGGTAGGGGTGAGCGTCAGGCCGCCGACCGTGGTCTCGAGGGAGAACGTGACCGACTGGTTGGCCACCGGGCCGCCGGTAGTATCCGTGACCTTGAAGACCACCGTGGCGGTCTCGCTGCCGCCGGCGCCGGCGAGGGCGATCTGCGAATCCGCCGGTGTGGTGGATACCCACTGGATAGCGCCGAGCACCGCGGGCGCGACGGTGACCGTGCCCGTAGCCGTGAGCGCGCCCAGGGTGGCGTTGGGGTTCGCGGCCGTGGCGGTGATCGTATCCGA
>JBLNDO010000019.1:0-20258 GCA_050261675.1 Bacillota bacterium | reverse complement strand
TCGTGTTCAGCACCCTGGTGCAGGACGACCTGCGCGCCACGTTCCGGGGCAGCCAGGCGCTGATGCTGGATTTCTTCGACACCTTCATCGGACCCCTGGAGAGGGAGCTCGGCGTCAAGTCCTCCCACACCACCGGCAAGGCCCACGCCAACGCCGACGACGCGGCCTACCTAACGCGCATCGAGGCGGTGAACTTCGCGCTCGCCAACGACGACGGCGTCACCACCCGCCACTATCCGGAGGCCGACGTGGTGCTGGTGGGGGTGTCCCGTTCCGGTAAGACGCCCACATGCCTGTACCTGGCGCTGCAATACGGCATCTCCGCCGCCAATTACCCGCTGACCGAGGACGACCTGGACCGGGGGCGGCTCCCGGAAGCGCTCACGCCTTTCCGCCCCAAGCTCTACGGATTGACCATCAACCCCGCGCGCCTGCAACAGATCCGCCAGGAGCGCCGCCCCGACAGCCGCTACGCCTCCCAGGACCAGGTGAGCTACGAGGTGCAGAAGGCGGAGAATCTGTTCAGGAATGCGGGGATACCGTTCATCAATACAACCCACCCTTCAATCGAAGAGATTTCAACCACAATCCTGCATCAATCAGGATTGAAGCGTCGTTATTGATTCAGGTTGTCTGGCTCGGCTCTTTCAGGCCGGTCAGTTCTTCCAGTCTCGAAATCCTCCGGGCCGCTTCCGAGAGTGCTGTCAGGGCGTTTTTCGCCGTTTGCTTGTGCTTCGCCGGGTCCGGCTCGTGGCGTTCCAGGTACACCCGCAGCGTCGCGCCGCGGGTGCCGGTGCCCGAGAGCCGGAACACCATCCGTCCGCCGTCACGCGTGAAGAGCTGCAGGCCCTGATTCTTGCTGACGCTGCCGTCCACCGGGTCCATATACGTGAAGCTCCCGGCGGATTCGACGCTGATGCCGCCCGCGTGTTTCCCCGCGAGAGCGGGCAAGGATGCTTCCAGTTGTTTCATCACTTCGGCGGCCCGCGTCCCATCGGGGATGTGGTAGTCCTCGCGGATGAAGAAATCGCGGCCGAATTCCGCCCAGTGGGCCGTGAGGATGGCGGGCAGGGACTCGCGCCGTGCCGCCAGGAGGTCCAGCCAGAACAGCACCGCCCACAAGCCATCCTTCTCGCGGCAGTGCACGCTGCTGGTGCCGAAGCTTTCTTCCCCGCAGAGCGTCACCTTGCCCGCGTCCAGCAGGTTGCAGAAGAACCGCCAGCCGGTGGGCGTCTCGTAGCAGGGAAGGCCGAGCTTCTTCGCCACCCGGTCCACGGCGCGGCTCGTGGGCATGGAACGGGCGAGACCCGCGAGCCCGTCCCGGTAGCCGGGCACGAGATGGGCGTTGGCGGCCAGCACCGCCAGGCTGTCGCCCGGCGACACCACCGTGCCGGGACCGAGGATCATGTTGCGGTCGCCGTCGCCGTCGGAGGCGGCGCCGAAATCCGGCGCGTCGGGACCTTCGAAGAGCTGCACGAATTCCCCGGCGTCGTGGGGGTTGGGATCGGGGTGGCCGCCGCCGAAATCCGGTAGCGGCTCGGCGTTCTGGACCGTGCCCGGAGGCGCGCCCAGGCGGCGCTCCAGGATTTCCTGCGCATAAGGCCCCGTCACCGCATGCAGGGCGTCGAAGCGCATGCGGAATGTCCTGTTCTGCAACAGCGCGCGCATGCGGTCGAAGTCGAAGAGGGTCTCCATGACGGCGGCGTACTGCGCCACCGGGTCCACGATCTCCACTGCCATGCCCGCGTGGACCTGTACCCCCGGGCGGGAGAGGTCCACGCGGCATTCGTCCTGTGAGATGAAATAGCGCGCGATCGTGCGGCTCTTGGCGTAGATCGTCTCCGTCAGGCTTTCGGAGGCCTGGCCGCCGTTGTCCAGGTTGAATTTGATGCCGAAGTCGCCGTCCGGCCCGCCGGGGTTGTGGCTGGCGGTGAGGATGAAGCCGCCGGCCGCGCCCACGGCGGGGATGAGCAGCGAGGCGGCGGGGGTGGAGAGCAGGCCGTCGCGGCCCACCGCACATTTCTTCACGCCGTTGGCGGCCGCCATGCGCAACAACACCGCGATGGCCTCGCGGTTGAAATAACGCCCGTCGCCGCCGATGACGAGAACTCCCCCTTTGAGTTTAGTCCAGGAATCGAAAACCGACTGGATGAAATTTTCCAGGTAACGCGGCTCTTGGAATCGGGCCGTGGATTTGCGCAGCCCGGCGGTGCCGGGGCGCTGGTCGTCGAAGGGGCGGGTGGGAACGGCGGGAAACGACATCATGCCTCCGGCGCGCCGGTTTGCCAAGCCTGCCGGCGACAGGCCCTATGATATAGTCCCGGCATGTTCGTCGAAACCGTCCAGCAACGCGTGCGCTTGGTGCGGCCCCGCACCTTCGCGGGGCTGATGACGCTGTATGAGAGCAATCACGTCCGCTTGAAGCAGCTGCTCGGCAACCTGCGCCGTATGCCGGAGCGTGCCGTGTCCGCGAGCGCGCGCGACCTGCCGCTTTATCTCACGGTGGAGGAGCGCTGCCGGTACACCACCGTCATGCAACTGACATACTGGTTCGAGGACGGGAGCGCGCGCGTCCCCGATCCCGACCTCAAGCTCCGCATCTACCACGACGCGCGCCTGGCGGAGGCCGTGAGCTGCTCGGATTCGCCGCGTCACGAGGCCCTGAAGGGCGTGTGGCGCCCGGCGCGCTCGGAGATGGAGCACCGCTGGAACCTCAACATCCTGCTGAACAAGTGGCTGGAGTTCTGCCTGGACAACCGCCACGTGTTCCCGCATCACCCTGTCCGCGATCGGGCCTAAAGACCCTTAGCACACGGCATTTCCGGCGGCCGGCCTCGGCCCGTTTGTGGCAAGATGGACGCCGGCCGACGTGGCTGCGCGCTCATCAATCCGGGTCCCGCCGAGCATGGCCCCATTCATGAAGAAGACCGATCCCACCGTCGCCGGCGCCGCGGGTGCTGCCGCTGATCTGTCCCTTTCGAACCAGTCCTTGGTGGAGATCTTCCACAACCGCAACCTGCTCAAGCGCAAACTCGACGATGCGGAGGCGGAGCGCGCGGTGCTGCGCGCCGACGTGGAGGACCTGCGCAAGCGCAACGAGGAGCTGCAACGCCAGCTCGCGAATCTCGAGAAGCTGCTCACGGATCCGGAGAAGGGCCAGAACGCCATCCTCTATTACCGCCTGCGGGCGGTGTGGGACACCTGCCGCAACATGATCCGCGGCCTAGCGGAGGAACTGTCCGGCCGCCAGGACCAGGTGGAACGCAAGAGTTACATGGAGGCCTACGAGCAGCAGCGCGCCAACCAGATGAGGGACATCCAGCGGATGCAGGAGATCCTGGAGCGCGACCGCCAGTCGCTCGCCACGGGCATCCTGGAGATGGAGACCCAGGCTGAAAAGCTCAAGTGGTTCTGGCAGAAGAAGCGCCGTGAACGGCTCATGGTGGAGATCGAGGAGGCGGAAGCCAAGCTCAACGCCCTGGACAAGCGCCGGGCGGAGCTGGCGGCCAAGCTAGAGCAGACGCGCAAGGCGCCGGTACCAACCTATCTCGGCATCGGCATTCCCGCCCGCCGCGCCATCAACACGGCGCTGCTTTCGCTGACCCAGTACCTCTACCTGCACTTCACCGAGCACGATGTCGCCCAGATGGCGCGCAGCGCGGGCACCAAGTCGGTGTCGGACACCTATTTCGGGCTCGCCAACGACTGCCTGTCGATGGGCGTGAAGATCTGGGAGGTGGTGGTGAAGCTCAAGGATGACAAGCTGCGCGGCGAGAAACTCAGGCATCGCAGCGAGTACCTGCGCCAGAAGCTGAGCTATGCCTCGGACGCCGACAGCATCCCCGAGGAGTCCTCCGTCGCCTATGTGCTGCCCACGGCGCAGAACTCCGCGGCCATCAACACCGA
Source organism: Bacillota bacterium (assembly GCA_050261675.1). Lineage (GTDB taxonomy): Bacteria > Pseudomonadota > Gammaproteobacteria > Natronospirales > REEB76 > DASUBN01. Next base: position 16,352 of record JBLNDO010000019.1, on the reverse strand, counting down.
GCTCAACGCCATTCCGGTGAACGTGCTGGCGCTGAACTACTGGGACATTCAGACACTGCTGCTCAAACCGCCGGAAAAGGCGGAGCAGGAGCCCGGGGTCAAGGTCATCGGCACCGGCGACTGAATCGGTGCGTCGCGTCGGTGCGGACCTTCACAAGCTTAGATGCGGGCTGAACAGGCGCGTGAAAATCACGAGATAGCGTGGCTGGAACAGCGCCATGATCAACGCGAAATATCCGAGCGAGAGTGCAGTGCTCGCGACCGCGCGCCCGGCGTCCGGCCAGCCCTTGTCGGGTAGCCGCACGTAGCCCCAGAGGCAGCAGCCGGTCATCACGAACTGCGCCGGCACCGCCGGTACCGATATCACGAGGTCAGGGCGGGGTAATTGCCCCGTCGACAGCAGGATGAAGAACTACTCGCGTCCGGCGTGGAAGAAGTTATTGAGGAACAGGACGGAATAGTTCCAGAAACCGGCGGTGGCTATCCCCAGGAAATAACCCCAGCGATTGCGCCGCAGCGCCAGCATTGCGGTTGCCACGTATAGCAGCGCCTGGAAGGTATGCAGCCAGCGGATGCCCGGATCCCACCAGGCGCTTACGGCGAGTATCGCGATGAACACGCCGCAGCAGGCGGCGATGGCGATGTCCAGGGCCGCTGGGCGCATGGGGAGCCTCCCGGGCGCCCTCAACGCAGGTAGGGCTCCGTGTCCACCAGGTCCAAGTCCGGGGACTGCTGGATCAGCCAGCGCAGCGAGGGCACATGCCCGGCGCCGATGAAGATCACCACGCGGTCACCGGGCGCGACTTGGCGCAGGATGTTTGCGTAGATGTGCACGTTGCGGGCGTACCAGATGGACACCAGGTCCGCGCCCGCATAATCGGCGTCCGCACCCACGCGGGCGGCGAAGAGATACCAGCCGCCGTTCATGGCGAACGCCTTTGGATCGTTCACGTAGCGCAGGACGTCGCCCACGGTGCCGTGCAAGGTCAGATCGTCCAGTTGCTTGAGGTAGGGCGCCAGTTCCGCCTCTCCCGCGTCCAGGACAGGTTTCTGGCCGTGTTTGTCCGCCGAGGCGGTCATGCCCTCGTAATCGAAGGGGAAATCCTGGATGGTATCGATGCAGTAAATGGCCGGGTCGTGGGACAGGGCCGCCAGCCGGAAGCCGTACTGGTATACCTCGTTTGGGCCCAGGCTGAACTTGCCCTGCAGGTACTGCTGGTATTCCGCGGTGGTTTTCTCATCCTTGAAGTCCCTCTCCACCATGACCTTAGTGGGCTTGAACCGGGCAATGCGGCCGATGACCTCCTGGATCTCGGCCTGGTGTTGCAGGGTCATGGGATCGATATTCGGCGAATTGTGCACGTCGTGTTTCTTGCCCAGGTGGTCCACTCCCACCAGCAAGATCTGGATGCGCGGGGGCTCCGCATCCGCACCCCATGTTTCTCCCGTCGCGGCAAGGCAGCAAAGCGCGAATGCCAGGGTCGGCAGGGCGCGCGACACGTTGAATCTGCTGTTGACCGCGGTCATGACACGCTCCTTAAGCCGGGAGATCGGGAATCATCACGCTTGTTCCCGGGCTTCTGCGCCGGCGGCCGGCTCCCGTGCGAACACCCGCGCCGACCACATCCCCAGGTCATCCAGCAGCACGTAGATGGTGGGCAGCACCAGCAGGCTGATGAGCGTCGAGAACGCCAAGCCGCCGATGATGGCCCGCGCCATCGGGAAGTAGGGCGGGCCATCGCCGCCGATGGTGGTGTTGCCGATGGCCAGCGGTACCAGGCCCAGGATGGTGGTGGACATGGTCATGAGGATGGGCCGCAGGCGGTGGGTGGCGCCCTGGACCACGGCCGAGTAGCGCGACAGTCCCTCGCGCCGCAGCTGGTTGATGTGGTCGATCATCACGATGCCGTTGTTCACCACCACGCCCATGAGGATCAGGATGCCGATCATGGCCATGATTCCGAAGGCGGTCCCGGTGAGGAGGAAGAACCAGAACACCCCGAAGATCGAGAACACGATGCCGGAGAGGATCGCGGCCGGGTGCAGCAGCGACTCGAACAGCGCCGCCATCACGATGTAGATCATCAGCGCCGCTAGCAGCATGTTGGTGATCATGGTCTGGTTGTCGGTGTCGTCGTTCTGCACGTTCTCGCCGAAGGACCAGCTGTAACCCGGCGGCCAGCTGATGTTGTCCATGAGTTCCTTGATGCGCGGCCGGAGCTCGTCGAAGGTCACGTTCGGCGCGAGGCCGAGGGTGATGTTCACCGACGCCGCCCGGTTGACGTGCTCGATGCTGGTGGGGCCTTCGCTGATGCTGAAGTCCGCCACCGAGTCCAGGCGCACCGGCTGGCCCTGGAGGTTGTAGAGCTGCAGGTTGCGCAGCTGCTCCAGAGTCTCACGGTCGCTCTTCTGGTAGGCGAGGCGGATATTGACCTCGCCGTTGCTGCCTCGGTACTGGGGTAGCTCCTCGCCGCGTAGCGCCACCATCACGGTCATGGCCACGCTCTCCGCGTCCAGGCCGGCCCGGAGCGCCCGCTCCCGGTCCACGTGCACGTGCACCTCGCGGGTGCCGGCGAGCGCGCCGGCGCGCACGTCCACCAGGCCCTTCACCCCCGAGAGGATACGGGTGACCTCTTGGGCGCGCTCCTCCAGCACCGAGGTGGAGTCACCGGTGAGCTGCATCTGTACGCCGCCGCCGGCCTGCTGGTCGTCGAAGCTCGGCTTGCCGATGGCGAGGTTGGGCAGCCCCTTGCGGATCTCATCCTCCAGCTCCGGCGCGCTCTTGCGGTCCCTGAGGTCGTCGCGCAGCAGTAGGATGGTCTGGGCGCGGCCGCTGTCGTAGTAGCTGTAGATGGAGCGGAACTGAAACTTCTGCTGGTTGGCAGCGAGGTAGGCCTCCACCTGGTTCACTGCGTCCTCCACGGTCTCCAGGGCGTAATGGCCGTTCAGGTTGTAGTCCATGAACAGCCGCGTCGGGTTTCCGTCCTCGTTCTTCTTCACCAGGGCGATGGGGATCGCCGAGGTGACGATCACCAGGAAGATGACGCCGATCATGGTCCAGCGCCGGGTCAGGGACCAGCCGAGCAGCCGGGCGTAGCGCTCGCTGAGCCGCTGTACAAGCGTCTTGCCCTTGGCGGGCTTGGGCGCGGGGATGCGCGCCGACAGCATGGGCATCATGGTGAGGGAGATGAACAACGAGGCGGTGAGCGATACCACGATGGCGATGGCCACGTGCTTGAGGAACACCGTGAGGTTGTTCTGTACGCCGAAGACGTTGGGCAGGAATACGATGATGGTGGCGAGGGTGCCGGCGGTCACCGCCAGCGACACCTCTTTCGAGCCCGTGATGGCCGCCTGGACGGCGTTGCCGGGTCTGAGCTGTCGGTGGCGGAAGATGCTCTCGGTCACCACCACCGCGTTGTCCACCAGCATGCCGATGGCGAGCATCAGCCCCATCATGGAGAGGATGTTGAGGGACAGGCCCATGAAGTACATGACCGCGAGCGCGATCAGGAGCGAGAAGGGCACGGCCAGCGTCACCATCAGGGTGGTGGTGAACTGGCGCAGGAAATAATAGAGCACCACCAGCGAGAACAGGGCGCCCAGCAGGCCCGCGTCCAGTACGCTGGAAAGCGACTGTTTGACGCCGTCCGCCTCGTTGTCCAGGTAGAAGATCTTGACGCCCTGCATTTCCGGCAGGTGAGTGACGTCCTCCACCTCGCGGTTCACCTTCTGCGCCACCTCCACCATGTTCGAGCCGTTTTCCTTGAACACGTCCAGGCCGATGGCGTACTTGCGGTCGAGGTGCCGGCCGTAGGCGAGCTCCGGATTGTCGTAGGTGACGTCGGCGATATCCTTGAGCTTGAGGTCGCCCTCGCCGATGCGCAGGTTGCGGATGTCGTCCAGGGACTTGTACTCGTCGTTCACCTGCACCAGCAGGCGCTGGCTGCCGTCCGTGATGTCGCCGCCGCTCACGCTGAAGTTGCCGCGCAGCAGCGTCTCGTTGAGCTTGTTCAGGTCCACGTGGTGGGCGGCGATGGCGTCGGCGTGCAGCTCCAGGCGGATCTCCTGGGGCTCGACGCCATACATCTCCACGTGGGATACGCCGGGCACCCGTTCGATGCGGTTCTTGAGCAGGCGGTCCAGCATGTCGTAGGAGCGGGACAGGTCGCGGTCGCTGGACAGGCGCAGTTCCAGGATGGGCACGTCCGCGCCGGATTGCTTCAGGACCGCGATATGGCGCACGTCCGCAGGCAGGTCTCCGCGGATGCTGTCCACCTTGTCCAGCACCTGCACTTCCTTCACCGATACGTTCTCGCCCCAGTCGAACTGCAGGTCCACTTCCGACTGGTTGGCGTCGGACGTGGAGGTCATCTTCTTGACGCCGCTCAGGGTGGCGAGGGATTCCTCGATGGGCTTGGTGATGAGCCGCTCCACTTCCTCGGGGCTGGAGCCCTGGTAGGGCACCTGCACGGCGATGAACGGGAATTCGATGTCCGGGAAGTACTCCAGCGGCAGGAGGCGCGCGGCGATCACGCCGATGGCGGCGAAGCAGGTAAACACCACCATCACCGTCACCGGGCGCTTGAGGGCGAATTCGGTGATGTTCATGGCTGCACGGCCTCGGCGCCGGCGCTCTCGGCCTCCTGCGCGTCGTGCTTGCGGTCCAGCAGCGAGTAGGCCACCGGCACCACCACTAGGGTCAGCAGGGTGGAGAACAGGATGCCGCCGATCACCGTGATGGCCATGGGGGCGCGGATTTCGGCGCCTTGCCCCAGGCCCAGCGCCATGGGCAGGAGCCCGAGGGAGGTGGTGAGCATGGTCATGATGATCGGCCGCAGGCGCGAGCGGCCGGCCTCCATCAGGGCCGCGTCGCGCTCCATGCCGCGGGCGCGGAGCTGGTTCACCAGATCCACCAGCACGATGGCGTTGTTCACCACGATGCCCGCCAGCATGATGAGTCCGATGAACACCACCACGCTGATGGTGGTCTGGGTGATGAACAGCGCGAACACCGCGCCCACGAGCGCCAGCGGCACGCTGAACATGATCACCAGCGGGTGGATCAGGGATTCGAACTGCGCCGCCATCACCAGGTAAACCAGGAAGATCGCCAGTCCCAGCGCGAACTGCATGGAGCGGAAGGAGCTCTGCATCTCCTCGTTCTGGCCGGCGACGCGCACGAACACGCCCGCGGGCAGGGCGATGCGGGAGATGAGGTTGTTGGCCTCGGCGGCGGCGCCGCCCAGGTCGCCTTGGGCAATGTTGGCGGACACCAGTGCCACGCGCTGCTGCGCGGAACGGCGGATCTCGCCGGGCCCCTCGTCCAGGGTCACGTCCGCCACGGCGGAGAGCGGCACCGCCTGGGCGGAGCCGGGGTTGATGATGAGGTTCTTGATGTCGTCGACGCTGGCCCGTTGGTCGTCGCGGTTGCGCACCAGCACGTCGATCTTGCGGTCGTGCAGGGTGTAGCGGGTCGCCACGTCGCCGCGCACCTTCGCCACCACCGTGTCTGCCACGTCGCTGCTCAGCAGGCCGAGCTGGGCGGTGCGTGCCGGGTCGATGTGGATCTGGATTTCCGGCTGGCCTGCCTGCATGGTGCTCTTCACGTCGGCGAAGCGCGGCGAAGCGGAGAGCGCCTGTGCCACCTGGGTGCTCACCTGTTTCAGGGTATCCAGGTTGTAGCCCACGATCTCCACCTCCAAGGGCGTGGAGAGCGTGAATAGCGAAGGCTCCTCGAATTTGTAGTTGACGCCCGGCATGGTGGCGAGCGTGCCGCGCAGCTGGTCCATCACCCGGTGCTCGTCGCGGCGGCTGGAGCCCGGTTTCAGCACCACGTTGAGGCTCGCGGTGTTCTCGCCGGCGTCCACCGGATTTGCGTCCAGGCGGTTGCCGGTACCCGCGACGGAGTAACTGGTGGCCACCAACGGCAGCTTCGCCGCCGCGGCCTGCACCTCGGCGATGGCCTGGTCGCTGCCCGTGAGCGGCGTGCCCGGCGGCAGCGTCAGCTTAACCTGGAACTCGCCCTGGGAAAGCTGCGGGATCAATTCCACGCCCAAGGTCGGCAGGAGCGCGAGCGCGACGAGCAGCGAGCCGGCGGCGGCACCCAGCACCTGGAGTTTGTGGCCGAGCGCCCAGCGGATGAGCCGCGGGTAGTTCGCTTCCAGCCAGCCGTAGCCCCGGGTGAAGCCGTCCAGCAGCGGGCGCAGCGGGCGCCCCACGGCGAAGCTGAGGGCCCGGGACAGGAAGGCGCTGCCGATCACGAGGCCGCGGGTGGCCTTGGTGAAGAGCCAGGAAAGACCCCGGGGAATCTTGTAGAGGAATTTAGTCACGCGATTCCTAGGTTGTTCGCGCGGCCGGTCCTCGCCGGAGCCGCTGACCTTCAGCTTGTTGGCGCCGGGCACGCCCAGGTTCGCGAGCATGGGGATGAGCGTGAGCGCCGCCAGCAGCGAAAACACCACCGAGTACACCACGGTCATGGACTGGTCGCGGAACAGCTGTCCGGCGATGCCGGTGACGAACACCAGCGGGAAGAACACCGCGATGGTGGCGAGGGTGGAGGCGGTGATGGCGCCGCCCACCTCGCTGGTGCCGTGCTGCACCGACTCGGTGGTGCCCTTGCCCATGTGTTTGTGCCGTGAGATGTTCTCCAGCACCACGATGGAACTGTCCACTAGCATGCCGATGGCGAGCGAGATGCCGCCGAGTGACATCATGTTGAGGGTGATATGGCCGGCGTACATGGCGATGAAGGTGGCGATCACCGACACCGGGATGGTGATGCTCACGATTATCGTAGCCCAGAGGTTGCGCAGGAAGAAGAAGATCACCAAGGCGGCCAGGAAGCCGCCCAGGATGGCGGCGTTGATGACGTCGCCGATGGCTTGGGAGATGAACACCGACTGGTCGTATTCCTTGACGAGCCTCAGCCCCGGCGGCAGGTGCTGGTTCAGGTCCTCGATCTTGTTGTCGACCACCTTCGCCACGGACACGGTGTTGGCGTCACCCGCCTTGTAGAGCGCGAGCTCCACGGATTCCGTGCCGTTGATGCGGGTGATGGCCTGGCGCTCCTTGTAGCTGCGCTCCACCTGGGCCACGTCCTTGAGGTAGATGGGCCGGCCGTCCCGTGTCGCCACCACGGCATCGGAGATGTCGTCCAGGTTCTGGAATTCGTTGACGGTGCGCACCAGCAGCTTCTGGTTGCCCTGCTGCAAGAGACCGCCGGAGAGGTTCACGTTCTCGGCCTTGAGCCGTTCGGAAACCTCCGCGTTGGTGAGGTGCAGCTCCGCGAGCTTGCCCTGGTCCACCAGCACGTGGATCTCGTCCTCCAGGCCGCCGCTCACCTTCACCGCGCCCACGCCGTCCATCGCCTCGAGCGCCTTGGTCAGGTCCTGGTCGGCGTAGGTGCGCAGGTACCGCAGTTGCTGCACCGCGGTGTCCGTGCCGGGCACCGCCGCCAGGTCCTTGGGCGTGCCGGTGAGCCCGAAGCGCATCACGGGCTCGGTGGAGGGGTCGAAGCGCAGCAGCACCGGACGCTTGGCTTCCGTGGGCAGTTCCAACGCGTCGATCTTCTCGCGCACGTCCACGCCGGCGTAGTCCATGTCCGTGCCCCAGGCGAATTCCAGGGTCACGTCCGATTCGCCGGGCCGCGACACGGAACGCACCTGGCGCACGTTCTTGATGACGCTCACCGCCTCCTCGATGGGCTTGGTCACCAGGTTCTCGATCTCCTCGGGGGCCGCGCCCTCAAGGTCGGTGCGCACCGTCAAGGTGGGGTAGGAGAGCTCGGGCAGCAGGTTGAGCTTGAGCCGCGACAGCGACACAAAGCCGAACACCAGCACCGCCAGGGTGAGCATGCCGATGGTGACGCGCCGGCCGGTGGCGAGTCTGACTATCCCCAGGACCTTGTTGGAGGCTTGCACGGTCTAGACCTCGATGTCGTGATTGTCGATGTGGCAGTCATGATCCGATTCGGTGTTGATGACGGCGTAGGGCTTGAAGGCGGGGATCTCGCCGGCGATCTCGTCCTGCACCGTGCGCTCGGTCTGCACGTCCTTGCACAGCGCGCGTGCCTCTTCCTTGAGAGGCTCGGCCTTTTCACGCATGCGACGGTCCAAGTCGGCATCGTCGTCGTTGTCGAAGAGTGCCTCGACCAGGCCGCCGAGCATGCCGCCCACCATGTGCACGGCGTGCTCGCCGATGGCGAGGCCGCGGTTCTCGATATCGCGCAGTCCGCCGTAGTATTGCTGCAGCAACTTGCGCTGTTCGGCGGTGACCGTGAGCGTTTTGCCGCGGATGATGAGGTCGCCCGCCGAAGTGACGCGCGCTTCGCTGTCATCATCGGCCGCGATCACCACCGCATTGCCGTCGAAGCTGATGTTGGAATGCCGGTTGGCGTTCATGCGCACGTCGGCCTGGACCGTGGCGGCCGCTGCGAGGCAGGCGCCGAACAGCATGGAACGAATCCGCCAATTTTCCCGCATAACAACCCCCGCAGTGTCAGGTGATGGGAAACTCTGTCTGCACGATCAGGTGGTGGGCTTCGTTGAGGCGGTCTCACCGGCGATTGCCTTCACGGGCGCTGCACCCGCCACTGCCACCTTGGTGCCGTCCTTGAGGCTGTTCTGCCCGAGGGTTACCACGGTGTCGCCGGCGTTGAGCCCCTGCAGGATTTCTACCCGGTCGCCGTCGGAATACCCCAGGTTCACCGCCACGCGGTGGGCCACGCCGTCCTTCACGGTGTACACCGCCGATTCGCCGTCCTCGGTGAGGATGGCGGCGCGCGGCACCGTCAGCGCGTTCTTGTGCACGTCGTAGGTGATGCTCACGCGGCTGAACATGCCGGGCGCAAGCTCGTGTTCCGGCCGGCGCACCTCCACGGTCACCTTGAAGGTGCCGGTCTGCGGATCCACCACCGGCGAGAGGCGCGCCACGCGGCCCGTGAAGCTCTTGCCGCCCAGGGCGTCGGCGCTGATCACCGCCGGTTGGCCGGGCTTGATGCGGGCCAGCGCGTTCTCCGGCACGTACAGCACCGCCAGGAGCGGATCGAAGTCGGTCACCACGTACACCGCCTGGTTCGGGGTGAGGGTGTTGCCCACCTTGATGAGGCGCTTCGCCACCACGCCGTCGATGGGCGAGCGGAGCACGGCGTGATCCAGGTTGAGCTTGGCGAGGTCGTAGGAGGCCTTGAGCGCCGCCAGGTCGTACTTCACCGTATCGAAGGCGTCGGTGCTGATGAGCTTGCGGTCGTAGAGCGCCTGGCTGCGGGTGAATTCCTCCTGCTTCTTCTGGTAGTTCGCCTCCGCCTGCTCGGCGTCGTAGCGCAGTTCGGCGTCGTCGAGCTGCGCCAGGGCGTCGCCGGCGCGCACCACGCGGCCTTCTTCGGCGTAGATCTGGGACACGGTGCCGCCGACCTTGGCCACCACCGTGGCCTCCTCCGCGGCCTCGAGGGTGGTGGTGCCGGCGTAGCTGGCGGAGACCGATCCGCGGCTCGCCACGGCGGCTTCCACCGGGATGGCCGGGGCGCTGTCTTTGGGGGCGTCTTTCGCCTGGGCGGCACTGCCGCCGCAGCCCGAGAGGACGAGGGGGGCGCCGGCGAGGATCAGGCCGGCGAGGAGGGTGTGCAGGGTTTGGCGGTTCATGGCGTGCCTCATGGTCGTTTTAGCCCCGGAAAGGTCGTTTGGTTACTGTTATAGCTAAGTATAACACTGATTTTCAGGTATGCAAGGGCCAACCCCCCTTAGATAACAGGGGGATGTGCGGGGTTTAGAGGCTGGAGGGGTGTGTTAGTGGTTTTCGGCCAGAGCCGAGCCGGGCGGTCCCTGGAAGAGGCCGGCGGCGCCCATGTCCGCCACGATGGCGGCGCTTTCATCCAAGAGCACGTCCGGCTCCAGGCCGGCGTCGTCGCTGTCGCCCGGCTGGGGATCGTCGCTCTTGGGAAGCTTGAGGGCGTCTTCCAGGTTGGCGGCGGGGGCTAGGCCCTTTAACTTGCGCCAGGCGTTGGCCATGGCGAGGCGCTTTGCATCGTCCTCGGCGCGCTGCTTCTGGCGCTCGGTGAGCACCAGCGACACGGAGGTCTGGGCACGCTCGGCCTGCAATTCCTGCACGCCTTCCATGAACAGCTTCCATTCCGGGTCCTTGGCAATGCGCGCAGAGTGCTCTTCGGTGAGCTTCGGCAGCGCCTTGGCGAGACGGTCCTGCAGGGCGCTGAACCGGGCCGGCTTGATCTCATCCCAGGGCAGTGCGCTGTCATTGGAGGACTCGCCGAATTCCGCGGGATCGAGCAGGGCGGGCAGGGAGATGTCCGGGGTGACGCCTTTGGTCTGGGTGCTGGAACCCGTCACCCGGTAGAACTTGTCCTCGGTGAGCTTCAGTTGGCCGGCGTTGTCATCGCCCGGCACCACCCGGGCGAGATCCAGCAGGATCTGCACGGTGCCCTTGCCGTAGGTGGTGGAGCCCACCACCAAGCCGCGGTGGTAATCCTGGATGGCCCCGGCGAAGATTTCCGAGGCGGAGGCGGTGGCGCGGTTCACCAGCACCGCCAGCGGACCCGTGTAGGCCACGCCGTCGTCATCGTCGCTCTCCACCTGCACGCGGCCCTGGGAATCGCGGATCTGCACCACCGGGCCCGAGGGGATGAACAGGCCGGTCAGGTCCTCGGCCTCCTTCAGGGAGCCGCCGCCGTTGTTGCGCAGGTCCATGACCACGCCGTTCACGTGCTGGGCCTCGAGCTGGGCGAGCAGTTTCTGCACGTCGTGGGTGGTGCTGGTGTAGTCCTTCTGGCCGAGCAGGCGGGCCTGCTGGTCCTCGTAGAAGCCGGGGACCGTGATCACGCCGATCTTGTAGCTCTTCCCGCCGCGGCTCACGTCCATGGTCTTGGCATGGGCTGCCTGGGCCTCGAGTTTGATGTCGTCGCGGGTGTACTGGACGATCTTCTCGGCGCTTCCGGGCGCGGCGCCGGCGGGCAGCACCTGCAGGCGGACCACGGTGCCGGGGGTGCCGCGGATCAGCGCCACCACGTCATCGAGCCTCCAGCCCACCACGTCGGTGATGTCGCCGTGCTCGCCCTGGCCGACGCCGGTGATGCGGTCTTCCGGGTGCAATTGTTTGAGTGGATCGCGAGCCGCGGGCCCGCCAGGCAGCAGGTGGTCCACGTGCGTGTATTCGCCTTCCTGTACCAGGGAAGCGCCGATTCCCTGCAATTTCAGGCTCATTTGCATGGCGAATTCCTGGGACTGCGCCGGCGAAAAATAGTCCGAGTGCGGGTCCATGGAATGGGCATAGGCGTTCATGAATACCGCGAACACGTCCTCCGCGCTCACCTGGCGCGTGCGGTAGGCAAAATTCTGGTAGCGCTTGCGCAACGTGTCCTGTGCCTGAGGCCAGGTCTTGCCCGCGAGCAGGAGGCCGATGACGTCGTTCTTGAGACGCTTGTGCCATACGTCGTTGAGCTCGGCCGTGTCCTTGGCCCAGGGCGCCTTGCTGCGGTCGAACAGAAAGTCTTCCTTCACGGTGAGATCCGGTTCGTGATCCAGGTACTGCAGCGCGTAATCCAGCCGCTCGCTCACGCGCTTCTGGAAGACGTTGAAGACGGCGAACGCCGGCTTCATGTCGCCGTTCTTGATCCGGTCGGCGAGGTTCGCGCGGTAGGACGCGAAGGAATCGATGTCGGCCTGGAGGAAATAGCTGTGGCTCGGATCCAGGTCCAGCAGATAACGGTTGAATATCTGCTGGGCGAGGGCATCGTCGAGCGGGCGCTTGGCGTAGTGATACCGCTGCAGGAGTTCCGCCACCGCCTCGTCCACCTGCGTTTCGCCGGGGGCAGGGGCCATATCCTTGGGCTCGGCCAGCGTGGCGGCGGCGGGTGCCGTGTTCGACGCGGGCGATGCAGGAGCCGCCGCGGTAACGGTGGCAAAAGCGGAGCCGGCGGCGAAGGCCGCGGCCAGGAGGAGCGACGCGAAACGCAGATGACGCATGGGGAGTGACGGTCCTGGAGAAGGGGCCTTGAGGCGCCCGGCGGAATATATTAGGAGAAACAAGCATAGGGGATGTGGGCGCGGAGCGCGACCCCCCGCGCGTGGGGCCGGTAAAATGGCGGCCCACAGCCGAGGAGGTGCCTTCGACCATGCGACCCCTGACGTTCATCAACGGTGTGATCCTGGGCAGCGCGGGCGCGCTCGGCGCGGTCATGGGCGTGATCCTGTTCTTCCGCTGGACCATGACGGGCGACCCCACCCTGGACCAGACCGTCGTGCAGAGCGATCTCCCGGTGGGGGAGATCCTGCGCTACATGTGCATATTCACGGGTCTCAGCCTGGTCGCGCTGACGGCTTTTTGGGCGGAGTTGCGCCAACGGTCCTGGAGGCAGGCGGCGGATTTTGTGCTCGCGGTCACACTTTGCGGCGTGCTCATCTGGTTTTTCGCGGACCCGGATCGGCGCTTTTCAGACTTGGTCTTGCTGGCCGCCATCGCTGCCGTGCTGGCCGTCGTCCTGACCACGGCGGTGCGCCTCGGGCTCGTGGCGCGCGTGACCCGCTGGTTGGGAGACTGAAGCCGGGCACTTCTGAATCAGCTTTTTATTAGGTTTTTATAAGGTTTTTCGCTGGCAAAAGACCTAGCATTTAAGTAGGTTTCAGCGCCGGCGGTACGCCGAAATGCGTCCCCGCGCAAGCCCTTACGCGACGGCCCGCCGGGTGCATAAAGCACGGCAGGACCCCTAAGGAAAGCACCTTGTTTTGCTGACTTATTATTGACTTAGCGAGGCGGGAGAGTAAGAATCAGGGCCCCTAAAAAGCGGTGCGCCGGGAGACTTACGCGGGCTTGAGGCCCCGGGTCGCCTATGCGCGTTAGTAACGAGCGAATACCCACCCGGTATTTCAGGAGACATCCACGTGACCTTGCAAGAATTGCTGCACATTGCCGCCGTCTCGGGCGGCATCCTGTACGTCATCGTTTTCATCCTGTTGGTGGGTCTCACCATCATCGTCGACCGTACCTGGTACCTGGCGAAGATCGTGCGCCAGGGCGAGCTCATCGCCGCCACCGTGCTCGAGATGGAAGATGTGGACCGTGACGAGCTCATGGATCTCGCGGTGAAGACCGCCAAGTATCCGCAGGGCGCGGTGCTGGAAGTGGCGCTCAAGTATCCCGATGTGAAGGACCCGGTGCGTCTCGCCGACCTCATCGAGGAGACCATCCTCCTGCAGGCCCCGCGCATCGACCGCAGCCTATGGCTGCTGGACACCATCGTGACGCTCGGACCGCTGCTGGGCCTCCTGGGCACCATCGTCGGCATCTTCGAGGCGTTCAAGGTGCTGGGCGCCGCCGACACGGCTCCGACCAAGGTGACCGGCGGCGTGGCCGAGGCGTTGATCGCCACGGCGGCCGGCCTGTTCGTCGCTATCCTGGGCCTGGTGTTCTTCAACGGCCTCAACAACCGCGTCCGTCTGATCATGCACCAGATGGAAGCCATCAAGGTGATGCTGGTCAACCGCCTGACCTGATTCCGGTCCGGCGCTAACACATAACCTAAGCTGGCCGCCCTACGGGCGGCCGAGGCAGGCAACATGAGCAAGTTTTTCGTAGAGAAGAAGGGCCGGATCGAGATCATTCCGATGATCGACATCATGTTCTTCCTGTTGGTGTTCTTCGTGATGATCACGCTGCGGATGATCCCGGCGACGGGCATCGCCTCGAAGCTGCCGCGCAGCTCCACGGCGGTGAACATCGAGCGTCCCAAGATCATCATCAGTCTGCTGGCTGACGGCGAAATCGTGGTCGACGACCAGAAGATGACCTCCGATCAGCTCACGTCCTATCTCCTCGGCCAGGATCCGGCGCACGCCAACGTGACCATCGCCGGTGCCAAGGAGACGACGCTGCAGTACCTGGTGATCGTGATGGATGCGATCCGCTCCGCCGGCGTGACCGAAATCGGTATCGCCGCGAAGAACACCGACTAAGCAGGCCCGAACGTGGCAAAACACCAAGCCGTATTCACGGAAAGCCTCTTCTCGCTGCGGACGATCCGTTCGCTGGGCGCGGCCGCGATCCTCGAGATCCTGATCGCGCTCGGCGTCGCCGGCATCCTCATCTGGGAGCAGCTGCATCCGGCCCCGCCGCCGCCGCCGATCCAGAATGCGACGGTGGAGATCCCGCCGAATCCGCCGCCGCCCCCGCCGCCTCCGCCGCGCAACATCCCGACGCCGCAGCCGCCGCAGCCGCAGCCGCTGTCCGAGGTGCCGCCGATCCCGACGCCGATCCCGACGCCGAATGCGGTGCCCGTGCAGCCGCCGCAGCCGCCGCCGATCCCGGTGCAGCGCCCGGTCAACCCGGACACCATCATGAACGAGTTCGTGGCCAGCATGCGCGCGGCCATCGACGCGGCGAAGGTGTATCCGAAAGAGGCGATCCTCGCGGGCGAGACCGGCATCGTGACCGTGTCCTTCGACTACGTGAACGGTGTGGTCAGCAACATCCACGTGGACAAGGGCAGCGGCTCGCGCGCCATCGACAGGTCGGCCATGAACGCCGTGCAGAAAGCGGTCATGCCGCCGAAGCCGGCAGAACTGGCGGGCACCAGCCACTTCGTGATTCAGGTTAATTACACGTTGGGCGGCTGATCTAGCCTCTAGCGAAGTAACTAAAATGGCCGCTGGTAGAGATACCAGCGGCCTTTTTCTTTGTCTGACACCGGGTCTTTGGCTGTTAAATCGGGCAGGGATAAGGCTGCTTTCGCGCGCCGGGAATTGCGGTGTATATTTCGCGGTCTGGATCTTCCGCCCGTGCCGTCGTGGTCTGATGAAGGAGTGACACCATGCGTACCTTCGTAAGCTCCCTTTTGCTGGGTTTGGCTCTCGCGTTCCAGGCCGCCGCGTCCGCCGCGGGCGGCTTCACCGTCACGAGCCCGGCGTTCAAGGACGGCGGGACCCTCGCCATGGCGCAGGTGTTCGACAGCTTCGGTTGCACCGGCGGCAACCATTCCCCGGAACTCTCCTGGTCGGGCGCGCCCGCCGGGACCAAGAGCTTCGCGGTCACCATCTATGATCCCGATGCGCCCACCGGCAGCGGCTGGTGGCATTGGGAGGTGTTCAACATACCGGCCAGCGTGACCCATCTGCCGGCCGATGCCGGCGGCGAGAAGGGGATGGGCCTGCCGGCGGGTGCCGTGCAGGGTCGCACCGATTTCGGCTTCTCCCATTTCGGCGGCCCCTGTCCACCCGTGGGCGATGCCCCGCACCACTACCAGGTGACGGTGTACGCGCTGAAAGTGGACAAGCTGGAGCTGGACGCGAATGCCTCCGGAGCCATGATCGGCTACTACCTGCACATGAATTCGATCGCGAAGGCGACGATCACGGGGCTGTTCGGCCGGAGCAAATGACGCTTTTCTAGAATTGCATCGAGGTGATGGAGTCCACCTTGAACTGCCTCGAATGCCGGGGCTGATGACTCCTACTGGATACCTATAGGCGTTCAGCAGGAGGAGTCTTCATCATGTGGAACTATTTCGCGGTCGCCCTCGGGGGCGTGGTGGGTTGCTGTGCCCGCTACGGCGTCAGTCAGTGGGTGCACGCCTGGTACGACAAGGCCTTTCCGCTCGCCACGCTCATCATCAATGTCGTCGGCAGTCTCGCCATGGGTTTCCTGTTCGTGGCGACGCTGGAACGCGCCAGCGTCAGCCCGGCGCTGCGCATGGCCATCCTCACGGGCGTGCTGGGAGGGTTCACTACCTTCTCGACCTTCTCCATGGAGACCTTGCTGCTCCTGGAGGACGGCGAGACGGCCTATGCCGTAACCTACGTGGTGGCGTCGGTGGTGCTGGGTCTCGGCGCCGCGTTCCTGGGCGTGTACCTCGCCCGCAGCCTTTAGAGGTGAGCGTCATGGAGAAGGACATGGTGCTGGTGCGCGTCTACCTGAGCGAAGCGGACCAGGGGCGCAAGCACAAGCTCCTGGACGAGATCATGGAACTCCTGCACGACAAACATCGGGTGCACGGCGTCACCGTGTTCCGCGGCATCGCCGGCTTCGGCGCCAAAGGCAGCGTGCATTCGGCGGACCTCCTGCGTCTCACTCAACGCCTGCCGCTGGTGGTGGAGTTCTTCGACGAGCCCGCGGCGGTGACGGGGGCTTTGAAAGCCCTGGACGAACTCCTGCCGTCGGGACATATCGTTTCCTGGCCGGTGAAATGCGAAGTGAAAAACGCACACTGACGCCGCGCACGCGGTTCCCGGGGAGAGCATGAGTACAGACCGCCGCCAACAGGCCCTGCGTTTCGTGGTGGGCTTTGGCATCGTCAGCCTGTTCGCCGATTTCACCTACGAGGGCGGCCACAGCATCGTCGGGCCGTATCT
>JBLNDO010000018.1:0-20682 GCA_050261675.1 Bacillota bacterium | reverse complement strand
TCAAGGAAGGAACGGGCATAGATGCCTGGCGAAGAATGACCCTGGATGTAGATGAGGTCCCCGCCGTGTTCCGTGGAGGGCGCGCGCCAGAAGTGGTTGAAACCCACTTCGTAGAGGGTACCGGCGGACGCGTAGGTGGCGATGTGGCCGCCGATTCCGGCGTTTTCCTTGTTGGCGTGCACCACCATGGCCATGGCGTTCCAGCGGATGTAGGCCTCGATGCGCTTCTCGATGGCCCGGTCGCCTGGATAGGCCGGCTCCTGGTTGGCGTTGATGGTGTTGAGGTAGGCGGTGTTGGGACTGTAGGGCAGGTAGGCACCCGAGCGGCGCGCCTTGTCGATGAGATGCTCGATGAGGAAGTGGGCGCGTTCGGTGCCCTCCGTCTCCAGCACCGAAGCCAGTGCATCGAGCCATTCGTGGGTCTCGATTGCGTCGATGTCCTGCATGTTGGTGATGTCGTTCGCCATGGATGGTACGGCCTTCGTTGCAGACGTCGCGGGTGGGGAACAAAAACCCCGCCGTCGCGGGGTCACACGGTGGATTTCACCGTCCCGATGCCATTTCCGCCTTTCAGCAGGGCGTGAAGCCCTATATCATCCTGTTCCGGAATCTTCCGACCCGGATTCTTCCATGGCCCCGAAGCTGCCGCGACCGCACTCGCTCGAGATCCGACAGCCGTTGGCGGCGGCGGACGCGGCCCGGGTGGACGCCCTGGATGCGCTCATTATACTGCTCCCCGAAAGCGCACTCCAAAAGCGCTGGCCGGAATTTGTCCACTACGAGCGCCTCAAGAAGCGGCTGCCGGCCGGCAAGGAGACGCTTTCCCCCACGCGCGTGGACCTGTCCAATGACCGCGGCACGGTGGCGGTCACCGCTTCATACAAACCCGGATCTTCCGCTTTCGAACTCCTGACCCTGGCCCGCAAATGCGTCGCCAAGGTACGTGAAGCGGAGGCCCGGCACCTGGGCGTGCTGGTACCCGGCGCATCGGCAGACGAACACTCCCGGCTCCTGGATGCCGTGGTCTCCGCGGTAGCCGCCTCCAATTTCGACCCGCCCCAGTTCAAGACATCCAAGGACGAGACGGTCCACGTCGAAAGCCTCACTCTCTTCGACGGCAAGCAGCCCCTGGATTTCCGCCGCCGGCTGGCGGAAGCCGAGGGCAACGCCCTCGCCCGCTGGCTGACCCTTTTACCCGCCAATTACCTCACGCCCACTGAATACCACGCCTATGCGAAGGAACTCGCCAAGCGCGAGGGTTGGAAGTTTGAATTCCTGGATGAGAGGAAACTCGAGGATATCGGAGCAGGGGCATTTCTCGCGGTCTCGCGGGGCAGCGATACCCGCGATGCCGGCATCGTACATCTCAGCTACCGGCCGGCTAAATTGAAGAAAGAGGCCCGGGCGGTCGTTTTGGTCGGCAAGGGTATCTGTTACGACACGGGCGGTGTAAATCTCAAATCCGACAAATCCATGTTCGGCATGCACGGCGACATGCAAGGCTCCGCCGTGGCCCTGGGCACCCTGCTCACCCTCACGCGTCTCGAAGTCCCATTCAAGGTCGATGCCTGGCTCGCCCTGGCCCGCAACCAGGTTGGTCCCAAGGCTTATACCCAGAATGAAGTGGTCCAATCGTCTTTGCCCCATGTGACCATCGAGGTTACCCATACCGATGCGGAAGGTCGCATGGTGCTTGCCGATACCCTCGCTCTGTCAATGAGCAGTGACCCTGAGATCGTCATCGATTACGCCACCCTCACCGGTGCCTGCGTCACCGCTCTTGGCACCCGCTACAGCGGCGCATTCACTCCTGACCGCGGTCTCGCCAAGTCCGTGATTGCCGCCGGCATCGACAGCGGCGAGCGGGTCTGGCCCTTCCCGGTGGATGCGGATTATGACGAGGACCTGGAGAGCAGCATCGCTGACACCAAACAATGCGTACTGGAAACCGGTCGTGGCGATCACATCCTCGCAGCCCGCTTCCTCTCGCGCTTCGTGCCGCCGACCTGTCCGTGGATCCACATCGACCTGGCCGCCTCGGAACACAAGGGCGGCCTCGCCCATGTGCCCACGGAAACCACGGGCTTCGGCGTGCGGTTCACCCTGAACCTGCTCTTGGACCAGGGCCTGGCCCCGAAATGACCCAGAAATTCGTCATGACCCGCCCCGACGACTGGCACCTGCACCTCCGGGACGGGGACTTGCTGAGGGACGTGCTCCCCCACACGGCCGCGCGCTTCGCCCGGGCCATCGTGATGCCCAACCTGAAACCGCCGGTGATCACGGTGAAGCTCGCGCTGGAATACCGGGAACGCATCCTGGCGCGGCTGCCCCGGGGCTCGGCCTTCACCCCGCTCATGACCCTCTACCTCACGGAGAGCACCCAGCCGGACGAGATCCATCGGGCCAAGGCCGAAGGGCACGTCCATGGGGTGAAACTCTATCCCGCCGGCGCCACCACCAATGCCGATGCAGGCGTGAGAGACATCCGCCGCTGCGACCGAGTGCTGGAAACCATGGCCGACGTGGGGCTGCCGCTCCTGGTGCACGGCGAGGTGACGGATCCCGACGTGGACGTCTTCGACCGGGAGACCGTCTTCATCGACAAGGTGTTGGCGCCGCTGGTGAAACGTCTGCCGGGACTCAAGCTGGTGTTCGAGCACGTCACCACCAGGACGGCCGTGGATTTCGTGCTTTCGGCACCGGCGAACGTGGGCGCCACGATCACACCCCAGCACCTGTTGCACAACAGAAACGCCCTCTTCAAGGGCGGCCTTCGGCCGCATTACTATTGCTTGCCGGTGCTGAAGCGGGAGAAGGACCGGGAAGCGCTGCTCAAAGCGGCCGTGAGCGGCAACCCCAAGTTCTTCCTGGGCACCGACAGCGCGCCCCACGCGAAGCACCTCAAGGAAAACGCCTGCGGGTGCGCCGGCATCTACAGCGCCCACGCGGGCATCGAACTCTACGCGGAAGTGTTCGAGCAACAGAAGGCCCTGGACAAGCTGGAAGCCTTCGCCGGTTTCCATGGGGCGGATTTCTACGGCCTGCCGCGGAACGCGGACAAAATCACGCTGGTGAAGAAATCCTGGACGCCGCCCGAGAGCTACGACTTCGGTGACGGTCAGTTGGTGCCTTTCCGCGCCGGCGAAGAAATCGCCTGGAGCCTCGCCTGAATATATCTTCCCGTTGAGCCTTCCGTTATCCTGCTTCCATGAACGAGACCGCCTCCCCTCACCCCTTCTCGCAGCGTTTCCGCGGCTTCCTGCCCGTGGTGGTGGACGTGGAGACCGGCGGTTTCAACCCGCAGACCGATGCGCTCCTTGAGATCGCCGGGGTGATGATCGAGATGGAAGAAGACGGGCATCTCGCACGCGGACCGACCCATGCCTTCCATGTGCAGCCCTTCGAGGGAGCCAATATCGAGCCCGCGGCGCTCGCCATCACCGGTATCGACCCGCATCACCCGCTCCGGCCCGCCCTGCCGGAACGCGAAGCGTTGCGGCGCCTGTTCCGCGAAGTGCGTGCCGGTCTCGACAAGTACAGCTGCAACCGCGCGGTGCTCGTCGGCCACAATTCATTCTTCGACCTGAACTTCCTCAATGCCGCCGTGGCTCGCAGCGGCGCGAAGCGCAATCCCTTCCATCCCTTTTCCAGTTTCGACACGGCGACCCTGGGCGGCGTGGCCTTGGGCCAGACGGTGCTCGCCCGGGCGGTGGAGGCGCTGGGACTCTCCTGGGACGCAAGCGCCGCCCACTCCGCCTCCTATGATGCGGAAAAGACCGCCGATCTCTTCTGCGAAATCGTTAACCGTTTCCAAGGCATCTACAAGGCCGCAATCGCGCCTTAACATAAGAATAATTCGGAGTTTGCGGCCAAAAATCGCTGCTTCCTTGCACTCCGGGGATAATGGTCTAAACTTCCCAAAGAGATCTCAAGCCAGGGACGGGCGTGGGGCTGTCCACTTGCGTGATTACTAATCCCTTTTCGCTGCCCTTGGGCGGCGCCTGCGTGCACGGATCAATCGAGAAACAGATGCAAGACGAATCCTGTAACAACCAACAACAATTAATGGGAGATTCCAACCATGCGTCGCCTTCCGCTCTTCGACGGTGAAGAAGCAGAAAGTACCCACAGTGTCCCCACCCCGAAACGGTACGCACCCGGTACCGAACTCGCCTATGATCCGGGTCTCCCGGGCATCCTGAAACAACAGCACCGCGACATCCTCGCAGCCCTGGAACGCACGCTCACGGCCGCGGACGCAAGCAAATACAAGCTCGCCGGCAACCTGCTGCTCGAATTCCGCCGCGACTACCAGCGCCACTTGTACGAGAAGAACCAGCGGTTCCTTCCGTACCTGAACCATTGCCTGGCGCGAGACGGCAAGCACAGCAAGATGATTCTCAAGATCAGCTCGGTCACCCGTCATCTCGATCACAAGATCATGGCGGTGGTGAAGACATACGAGGAAAAGGAGTTGGGCTCCGTAAACCGCGAATCCTTCCTGAAAGAACTGGGGGAAATCCGCACCGATCTGGCGCGGCACATGCGCGAGGAAGACGAGTTCATCTTCCCCATGTATATGCCGCCGGAAGCCTACCGGGCCAATTGAGCCCCATCGGGCGGAAAACCGGGCGCACGCCAAAAAGAAACGGGGCCAAGGGCCCCGTTTGTTTCAGTCTCCGGCAAGGTTCAGGCGTGCTTGATGCCTTTCTCGTCGAGGAGCTTCGCCAGTTCTCCGGATTCGAACATCTCGACGGTGATATCGCAGCCGCCGATGAGTTCGCCCTTGACGAAGAGTTGCGGGAACGTGGGCCAATTGGAGACCTTGGGCAGGGTGGCGCGGATCTCCGGCTCCGCCAGCACGTTCACGTGCCCGAATTCGACCCCCAGGCTCTTCAGCACCTGGGAAGTGCGCGCCGAAAAGCCGCACTGGGGGAAATCCGGCGTGCCCTTCATGAAGAGCACCACCGGGCGGCTGTCGATTTCCTGTTTGATGCGCTGCACCACGTCCATCTTGGTCTCCGTATCTCTCACTCAGCCTTGATTTCGATGCTGTCTATCACTTCTTTCACGCCACCCACGCTCTTGGCCACGGCGACGGCCTGGTCACGCAGGGCGGCCGTGGGCAATGTGCCGCTCAATGTTACCACCTGATGATCGGTGATGACCTTGATGTGGAAGGACTTCAGCCCCTCGTCACCCAGGAGTTTGGTCTTCACGGCGCTGGTCAGGTACGAATCGTCCATGAAATTACCCACGGTCGCACCGGGCATGGGCTTGTCGGTGCTGCAGCCGGTGCCGGCAAGGCCTAGAACGGCGACCATCAAAATCGCGGTAAAGATGCGGATGTTCATAGACATGGGGTTTACTCCTCTTCCGGGCCTGATCCGCCCGTTCGTGCTCTATAACGCTTCGGCAGCTCTGCGAGGATACGCTGCCGCTCCTCATCGGACATTTTCAGCCATCCGGCAATTTCACTGATGTGGCGGCGGCATCCCACGCAATATTCCGCGTCATCGAGGGTACATATCCCGACGCACGGTGAACTGACGAGCGGGATTGGGTTTACCGTGGACATGATGGGGATGATGGCGCGTGTTTCAAGAAGGATTATACTAAACAAGATAAGCCGGCGTGCCGCGATTGGACGTAATCACGGCTCCCAGGCGCCTCCAGGCCTCAACCAAGAATTCTCAAAGAGGAGTCGGCGATGAATCCCCTGAACAGCATCAAAGGTACCCTTACTCTTGGCTTCGTGATCGCGATCATCATCGCGCTGGCGCTGAACATGGGGTTCGGTACCGTCAACTGGCTGACGCTGCTGCGTTGGCTGCACATCCTGGCCGGCATCACCTGGATCGGCCTACTCTACTATTTCAACTTCGTTTCGACTCCGGCGGTTGCGGCGGCCAACGCCGACAAGGGCGGCCCGGGCGCCGCGGGCATCTCCAAGTACGTGACGCCGCTCGCGCTGCTCTGGTTCCGCTGGTCGGCACTCCTGACGTGGGTAATGGGCTTCTGCTACCTGGCCTACCGCCATAGCCTTGGCGCCTTCGCGTTGGGCCTCGAAAGCACGCCGACGGACACCTATGAACTCACCATCGGCGTTGGCGCCTGGCTTGGCACCATCATGTTGTTCAACGTATGGGTGCTCATCTGGCCGAATCAGAAAAAGCTCCTCGGCATCGTATCCGCCAATGACGAGCAGAAAGCCGTGGCCCGCAAGATAGCAGCCATGGCATCGCGCACCAATACCATGCTCTCCATCCCCATGATCATGTGCATGGCCTCAGCCTCCCACGGCCTGCCCCTGATTCACGGCTAAGAAACGGCTTCGTCCCTGATGCAAAGCCCGGCGATGACGCCGGGCTTTTCTTTGTATGCCGTTCGCGAACGTATAATAGACGGCGTCCCCCCCACCGGCCGGACCCATGTCCATCCCCCTGCCCCACGACATCGCCGCCATGGTGCAGCGCGCGCTCGCCGAGGATATCGGCGACGGCGACCTCACCGCCGCGCTGGTGCCCGCCTCGGCACGGGCCCGTGGCCGGGTCATTTCCCGCGAGGAGGCGGTGCTCTGCGGCACCGCCTGGTTCGAGGAGGTGTTCCGGCAGATGGACGACGGCATCGCCATCCATTGGGAGGCCCGGGACGGCGACGCCATCCGCCGCGACCAATTGCTTTGCAGGCTGGAAGGTCCGGCAAGGCCCCTGCTCACCGGGGAGCGTAGCGCCCTCAACTTTCTCCAAATCCTCTCCGGCACCGCCACGGCGGCGCGCCGTTACGCGGACGCGGTCAAGGGTACCCGCGCGGTGGTGCTCGACACCCGCAAGACCCTGCCCGGGCTGCGCAGCGCCCAGAAATACGCCGTGCACTGCGGCGGCGCCACCAACCATCGCATGGGACTGTATGACGGTATCCTTATAAAGGAAAACCACATCATGGCGGCGGGTGGCATCACCGCTGCGGTCAAGGCGGCGCGCGCCGGCGGCGCCAAGGTCCCGGTGGAAGTGGAAGTGGAGACCCTCGAACAGTTGCAGGAATCGTTGGCGGCGGGCGCCGACATCCTGCTCCTGGACAATTTCGACCTGGAGGGCATGCGCAAGGCGGTGGAACTCACCGCCGGGCGCGCGAAACTGGAGGCTTCCGGGGGAATCGGCTTGACCCAGGTCAGGGCGGTGGCGGAGACCGGCGTGGACTATATCTCCGTCGGCGGCCTGACCAAGAACGTACAGGCCGTGGATTTGTCTTTGCGCTTCGAATTCGCGTCAGATTGAAACCGAGATAAAGGAAACAGCATGTCCGGACTCATCTTCGTGATCGCGGTGATCGCCGTACTGTGGGCCCTCGCCTATTTCGCGGCGCCCCTCTGGCTGTGGACCGTCGCGGCTGGTCTCGCCCTGTGGGCCCACGGCATTCTCACGCATTCCGAGCAGCTCGCAGCTTGGGTGATCTTCATCCTCGCGGCCGTGGCGCTCAATGCCCGCCCGCTGCGCCGCATGCTGATCACGGATCACCTGTTCGTCTGGTTCCGCAAGGTGCTGCCGCCCATCTCCGAAACCGAACGCATCGCCATCGATGCCGGCAACACCTGGTGGGATGCGGACCTGTTCACCGGCCGCCCCGACTGGAAGAAGCTCCTGGCCACCCCCGCCGCCGCCCTGACCGACGAGGAACAGGCGTTCCTGGACGGCCCGGTGGAGGAATTCTGCAAGTCCCTGGACGACTGGCAGATCACCCACGAATTGAACGACCTGCCGCCCGCGGCCTGGGAGCAGATCCGCAAGCACCGTTTCTTCGGCATGATCATCCCAAAGCAGTACGGCGGCCTGGGGTTCTCGGCCCTCGCCCACTCCACGGTGGTCATGAAGATCGGCACGCGCAGCGGCAGTGCGGCCGTCACCGTCATGGTGCCGAATTCCCTCGGCCCCGGCGAGCTCCTCATGCACTACGGCACCGAGGAACAGAAGAACCGTTATCTGCCGCGCCTCGCCCGAGGCGAGGAAATTCCCTGTTTCGCCCTCACCGGCCCTTACGTGGGCTCCGATGCGGGCGCCTTGCCCGACATCGGCATCGTCTGCAAGACCCAGTACCAGGGCAAGGAGACCTTGGGCTTCCGCGTAAGCTGGGACAAGCGCTACATCACGCTGGCCCCCGTCGCCACCATCCTGGGCGTGGCATTCAAGGCCTACGATCCTGAGCACCTGCTGGGCGACAAGGAAGATCTCGGCATCACCCTCGCCCTGATTCCCACCGATTTCCCCGGCGTGGAGATCGGCTCCCGGCACAACCCGCTGAATTCCGCCTTCATGAACGGCCCGACTCGAGGCAAGGATGTCTTCATCCCGTTCGACTGCCTCATCGGCGGCACCCAATACATCGGCAAGGGCTGGATGATGCTGATGAACTGCCTGTCCGTAGGTCGCGCGATTTCCCTGCCTGCCCTCGGCACCGGTGCCGGCAAGCACGCGAGCCGCGTGGCGGGCGCGTATGCACGCGTACGCAAGCAGTTCCGGGTGCCCATCGGAAAATTCGAGGGCGTGGAAGAGGCCCTGGCGCGTATCGGCGCCATCACCTACCGCATGGAAGCCGCGCGCAAGCTCACGGCCGCTGCATTGGATCGAGGCGAAAAGCCCTCGGTGCTTTCCGCCATCCTCAAGTTCCATTGCACCGAAGGCATGCGCCAGGTACTGGCGGACGCCATGGATATCCACGGCGGGCGCGGTGTGATGATGGGCCCGCGCAACTATCTCGCCCGCGGTTATCAGGCGGTGCCGGTCAGCATCACTGTCGAGGGCGCCAATATCCTGACCCGCAGCATGATCGTCTTCGGACAGGGCGCCATCCGTGCCCATCCTTACCTGCTGAAGGAGATGGAGGCCGCCGGCAGTGCCGACCAGGCCAAGGCGGCAATCGATTTCGATAAGGCGCTGTTCGCGCACATCGGCTTCACCATCAGCAACGCCGCCCGCGCGCTGTTCCTGGGACTCACGGGAGCCTGGGCCACATCCGCGCCCGGCGGCGGGCGGCCGGGCCGCTACTACCGGCAGCTCACCCGCATGAGCGCGGCCTTCACTTTCGCCGCCGACGTGGGGTTGTTGACGCTCGGCGGCGACATGAAACGCAAGGAAAAGCTCTCGGCGCGCTATGGCGACATCCTGAGCCATCTCTACATGGCCTCCGCCATGCTCAAGCAGTTCGAGGACCAGGGTCGGCCGGATGCGGACTTACCGCTCCTGGAATGGGCCTGCCAGGATTCGCTCTACGCCATGCAACAGGCACTGGAGGGCATCCTGCGCAACTTTCCCTCGCGGCCCATGGCCTGGCTCATGCGCCTCGTGGTATTGCCCCTGGGCCGGCCCTATACCCCGCCGGCCGACAAGCTCGGCCACAAGGTGGCGGATCTCCTGCTCACACCGTCCGACGCGCGCGATCGCCTCACGCGCCATGCGTTCACCTCCATGGACCCCAAGGATCCGGTGGGTCGCATGGAGCATGCCCTGAAACAGACGCTCGCCGCGGAACCCGTGGAAGAGAAGCTGCAAGCGGGACTCAAGAAGCGCCTGACTCCGGCGAACTATCTCAAGCTGGTGGAGGCTGGCGCTCGGCAGAACGTGATCACCGCATCGGAAGCAACGCTGCTGCGCGACACCCATGGCGTGGTGCGCGATGCCATCGACGTTGATGAATTCAAGACGTTGAAGGGGGCGTAAGCCCCCTTCTTTTCATGCCGCGCAGAAAAAAACTAAACGAGCAGATCCGGCTCGCCGCGCAGCAGCCGGTCGCACTCTGCTGCCGGCAGGGGCTGACTGAACAGGAAGCCCTGCATCAAGTAGCAGCCCTCCTCCATCAGACGCTTCATCTGTTCCACCGTCTCCACACCCTCGGCGATGACCCGGAACTTCAACCGGTCCGCCAGCGTCAGGATCACGCGGGCAATGGCGGCATCGTACTCGTTGGTAGCGATGCCCTGCACGAAGGCCCGATCGATCTTGATGACGTCCACCGGCAGGTGCTTGATGTACATGAGCGAGGAATGGCCGGTACCGAAGTCGTCCAGCGCCACGCGTACCCCCAGGGACTTCAGGTCCTCCAGGATGCGGATGCTCGCCTTCACGTCCTGCATGATCAGGCTTTCGGTGATTTCGAACTGCAGCGCGGAGGGCGGCAGTCCCGAAGTCATCAGCGCATCCTCCACCACGCGGCGCAGGTTCTGCATCTGGAATTGGCGCACCGAAAGGTTCACGGACACGTGCAGGCGCCGGGTACGGGAAGCCTTGTACCACTCACCCACCTGACGGCAGGCTTCCTCCAGCACCCACTGGCCCAGCGGCACGATGAGCCCGGTCTCTTCAGCGAGATGGATGAATTCACCCGGGGGCACGATGCCGATCTCCGGGTCGTGCCAGCGCACCAGGGCCTCCACGCCTACGACGCCCCCTTCCTTCACGTCGAATTGCGGCTGGTAATGCAGCACCATCTCGTTGTGCTTCAAGGCCCGACGTAGCGCATTCTCGCTGGAAAGCCGCTGCATCGCCTTGGCGTGCATGTCCTGGGTAAAAAACTGGTAGTTGTTGCGCCCCCGTTCCTTCGCCTTGTACATGGCGCTGTCGGCGTTTTGCAGCAATGCCTGCACGGTGGTTCCGTCGGTGGGATACATGCTGACGCCGATGCTGCAACCCAAGTTCACCTCGGTGCCTTCCAGCAACATCGATTCGGAAAGCGAGCCCAGGATGCGTTCGCAAGTGAGCGTCACCGCCTGGGCTTCCATGCAATCTTCGATGATTACCGTGAATTCGTCTCCGCCGAGACGTGCCACCGTGTCGGAGGTACGCACGCATTCCAACAGGCGTTGGCCGATCTGGTAAAGCAGCTGGTCTCCGACGTTGTGTCCCAGCGAGTCGTTCACGCTCTTGAAGCGGTCCACATCGATGAAAAGCAGGGACATGGGATGCCGGGAACGCCGCGCCCGGGCCAGGGCCTGTTCCATGCGATCCATGAACAAGGTACGGTTCGGTAGACCGGTAAGATGGTCGTAATTCGCAAGCCGCCGCATCTCTTCTTCCGCCTGCTTGCGGTCCGCGGCGGAAAGGGCCAATGCCATGAAATCCGCGAGGGCGCTGGCGTAATTGATTTCCTCGGCGCTCCAATGGCGGCTTTCGCCCACCCATTCATGGAACACCACACCGCGTACCTTGTAGCCGTGCCGGAATGGCACCACCAGCACGGCATTGACGTTGCGCTGCTTGAAATAGTAGTGCCAGAGCTTCGCGAGAGTCGGATCGCGGTGAATGTCAGGGATGGCGACGGCGCGCTGTTGCTGCATCTCCTCAAACAACTCGGGACATTCGTCCTTCTCGATGTTGGCGCGGGACTGAGTAGAGTGTTCGCCGCGTTCGTAAACATGTACGCAGCGCATCGCTGTGCCGATGGAGTTCATCAGCCAGATGCTGATGCGCTCGCATTGGGTCGCTTGAGTCGAGCGGGCGCTGATGACCTCGAAAGCCGCGCGCAGATCGCCGGTGGAGATGCTGGGATCCCGGGTCAGTTCATAGAGCTGCGAATCCTTGTGCCGGGTCTTCTCCTCCTCGCGCTTGAGGCGCGTTTCCAGGCGAGTGCGCTGGTTGGCCTCCGCATCGAGTTCTTCGCTGACTCCTTCGTATGAAAGCTTGAGTCTCAGTCGATCGGCGATCTCCTCGTGAAGGGTTCGCGCCACGAGGCTTAAGGTCAACGCCACCACGACGCTCACCAGCGCCACGATCATCCCCGAGAATTCGGGTTCCATGACCAGGCGGATATCGATGGGCAGAAACAGCATCGCGAGATAGAGCGCGTAGAAAATCACGTTGCCCGCCAGCATCGTCGCCGGCAGCGCGCCCATCACCGCGAGCAGCACCAGCAGCGTGACTTGCTGCTGCACGGAACCGCTCTGGAACATGACCAGACCCGCTATTCCACCCACCGCCCCCAACAGCGCCGTGAGCACGATGAAGAACTGATGCCAATTCCTGGCGGTCGCGATATCGGTGATGTCCTGGCCGGCATTCCAGCGGCTCAGCCAGATGCGTACGGCACCGACCAGGATGACGCAGCCAATCCAGCCGGCGATGACCGTGTGGTCGATGTCGTTCCAGAAGGCGACGGTGGCGATGAGCGCGACGCAGAAGACGGCAAAGTCGGTCCAACGGCCGTATTTGCGTAGGGCATTGACGCGCGCGAGCTGCAAATGCTCGTCGAACGAGACGACTTTCCGGCTCGGGTTCTCTGCGACCACGTCCATTGGATCCAACCCCTGACGGTTTAGTGTGCCGGATGCGCCAAGCCGGCTTCCATCGGCCTTCGGCACGCGAAAAATCTGCATTATGTTATGTCAGCGTACCGAATATCGCAAATTTAATAGTTTCGCGTACTAATTAAATTTCTAGGTCAGGGATGCCGCGGAGCAAATGATCGCACTCGCTTTCTTCGAGCGGCGGGCTGAACAGGTAACCCTGCATGACGTGACAACCCTGCTTGTGCAGGCGCTGCATTTGCGCGACGGTCTCGACACCCTCGGCGATCACCTGCAGTTTGAGGCTCTCGCCCAGGGAGATGATGGTCTGTGCGATGGCGGCGTCGTAGCGGCTCTTGTGGACCACATCCACGAATTCGCGATCTATCTTCAACACGTCCACCGGCAGGCGTTTCAAGTACAGCAGCGAGGAATGGCCGGTACCGAAGTCGTCCAGCGCCAACCGCACACCCAGGATCTTGAGCCGCTCCAGGAGACCGATGTTGGCCTCCACATCGCTCATGATGACGCTTTCCGTGATCTCGAGCTGGAGCGCCTTGGGCGGCAACCCGGAGTTCTGCAGCGCGCTCTGCACCACTTCGACCAGGTTCTTCATGCCAAACTGGCGCGTGGAAAGATTGACTGCGATATGGAACGGCCGATCTTTCGCCGAATCGTACCAGTCCCTGGCGCGCCGGCAGGCTTCTTCGAGAACCCACTGCCCCAGTGGCACAATCAATCCGGTTTCCTCCGCCAGCGGGATGAATTCTCCGGGCCAGATCAAGCCCAGCTCCGGGTCATGCCAGCGAACCAATGCTTCGATGCCGACTATCCCGCCGTTGTGAACGTCGAATTGCGGCTGGTAGTGCAGCACCATCTCGGTGCGCTGCAAGGCTTTGCGAAGCGCATTCTCCCTCGAGAGATGCTGCATGGCGCGCACATGCATGTCCTGGGTGAAGAACTGATAATTGTTGCGTCCCCGGTCCTTCGCTTTATACATGGCGCTGTCGGCGTTCTGCAGCAGGAGATCACCGTCAGCACCGTCATTGGGATAAAGGCTGATGCCGATACTGCACGTGAGGTTGACGTCCGTCTGTCCGAGCGAGATGGGTTCGACCACCGAAGACAGGATGCGCTCACATACCAATGTGATGAACTCGGCATCCTGGCAGTTCTCCAGGATCACGGTGAATTCGTCTCCGCCGAGCCTCGCTACGGTGTCCGAGGCCCGTACGCAGGCCAAGAGCCGCTTGGCGATGGAACGCAGCACCAGATCCCCGGCATGATGGCCCAACGAATCGTTGATACTCTTGAACCTGTCCACGTCGATGAACAGCAGGGCCACGCGCTGTTTCGCGCGACGCGCCTTCGCGAGGGCCTGGGCCAGACGGTCAATGAACAACGAGCGGTTTGGCAAGCCCGTTAACCGGTCGTAATTGACCATTTCCCGGAGCTTATCTTCCGCTTCCCGTCGATCGTTTGCCGTCATCGCAAGTGCAACGAAATCCGCCAGGGAACTGGCGAAACTTGCCTCGTCACGGGTCCATTCCCGTGTGCCGCCTTGATATTCGTGGGTAATGATCCCGCGAATCTTATGGCCTTGCCGGAAAGGCGCGATCAGGAACGCGGTGACGCCATTGGGTTTCAGGTATTCGGCGCGCAGTTCGCTCAGGCCGGTATCCGCCGCCACGTCGCTGACCGCGTAGGTACGTGTCTCATGGATGGCGTCGAAAAGTACCGGGCTACGCCGGCGCTCGATGTATTCGCCGTTGCCGTTGCTGTGTTTTCCCTGTTCAAAAACGTGCATGCAGCGCAGCGAACTCCCGCCGTCATCCAGGAACCAGATGCTGATGCGCTTGCAATGCATGGCCTGGGACGCTTTTTCGCTGATGACCGTGAGCGCTCCATTGAGATCCCCGACGGAAATGGTGGATTCCCGCGCCAAATCCAGTAGCGACTGGCTTTGCCGCCGCATTCGCTCCTCCCCCTCCCGCAGCTTGGTCTCGACGCGCGTCCGTTCCGAGACCTGGCCGGTCAATTCCTCCACGATGCTGGCATACGAGAAACGCAGGTTCAGGCCTTCCATGAGCCGGGCATTCGCCATGCGCGCGATCAACACAAAGAGCGCGCCGCTGATTGCGAACACCAGCAAGACCGTCAATGCCGTTGCATCGCGCTGCAACAGCAATCGCAGCATCAATGGACCGTATGACAGCGCCAGGAAAAAAAGGTAATGCCTGAAACTGGCGTTCAGGATGGGCAGCGCAAGCGCCGCGAGCGCCGCCAGGAGCAGAGCCGGCAATGCTTCCGTGAGCCAGTTGTCCGGCTTGAGCAACAGGTATCCCGTGAGCCCCCATCCCGAGGCAAGCAGCAGGGTCGCGCCGAAATACGCCCTCTCCCACGGAGGGGCTTCCTCTATCTGGATCGTCTGGCGGCGAAAGGCGTAGCCGAGAATGGCGCGGCCGAGTGCGATGCAGGCAAGCAACAGCGTGCACACGGTGAATCCGCTAGCACCCGCGTCGCCCCAGGAGTCCATGGCGAGCGCCGCCGCAATGACCAGGCTGGGCGCATCCGCGCCCCAGCTGAAGCGGTACAACAGATTGATCTGCTCGGCCCTGACCTGCCGCGCGACTTCTTCGTTGTGGATCTCGGGGCAGACCGCGGTAGTGATAGGCACGCTCTGACCATCCCGATGCCGTGTGGAAGTGGTTCCCCTTGGGCCTGCCTGGGTCATCGGCTGTCACGGCCGCATGCGGGTCCCGCCGGGGAGATATTAGTTAACTTGAAATATTCGCGCCAGCGCCGCTGATTCCACGCTCAAGGACATAAGCGGATTGGTCATTTTCTCCCCGAAAACTGCGGTCAACCTCACGGTGCGATTCCCGTTAGCTGTTTCAATATACACGCATGTGCGAATTCGAAGAGGGGCCGTCATGCGGTTCAAGCATATCGCTTCCACGCTCATCTGCGCCGGCACGTTCTCATGCGTCCTGCTGATCGCTGCCTGCGGGTCCGGCTCCGCGTCCATCAACATAGACGGCACCGATTGTACGAGGCCCAGCGTCAGGGACACGAATGGCTGCGCTTATGTGGCACTTTCGGACGCGCCTGGCGATTTTTTGACCTATACGGTGAATGTCACGAAGCTCGAACTCCAGCGCGCGGACGGTACTTCGGTCAGTGTTTTGCCCAATTCCACCACGGTCGATTTCGCACAATATCAGGATCTGGGCGAATTCCTAAGCTTGAACTCAACGCCTCCCGGAACCTATGTAAGTGGCGTGATCGGCCTCGATTACTCCAATGCGGATATTGAGGTCGAAGGCAGTACCGGCAACGCTGTGACACTCACCCCGGTGGATGCAAATGGGAATCCCGTTACCGCCATGGATCTCACCGTCGATCTCGATCCCCTTCACCCTCTGATTCTGCTGCCCGGCATCCCCAAGTTGTTGAACGTCGATTTCAATCTCGATGCTTCGAACATCGTGAATACCAGCAACGATACGGTCACGGTTGAGCCCTTTCTGATCGCGTCGGTGAACCCTGCGACCGGCAAGGAATTGCGCGTCCGGGGCCCGCTTAATAGCGTGGATACAGCGAGCGGAAGTTTCATTCTCGGATTACGTCCATTCGAGGCGCTCGCGGGCAACTATGGCAAATTCGCGGTCTATACCACCGCGTCCACCAAATTTTTGATCAACCAGCGGGCCTTCGAGGGCAGTGCGGGTATTGCCGCCTTGCAGGCTGCTGGAACGACAACCGCCGTTGTGGCGCAGGGCAAATTTGATTTCAACGATTACCATCTTATCGCTGACACTGTCGAAGCCGGATCGAGCGTGCCTGGAGGCACCTTGGATACGGTTGAAGGCGTTGTCACGGCTCGAAGCGGAAGCATAATCACCATGCGCGGCACCACTCTTTACCGCACCGGCCAAAGCGTGATCTACCGGGATTCGGTTAAGGTGACACTCGGCACCGGTACGCAGGTGCGCGAAATCGATTCTCCGCTGACCCTGGGCACGATCACCGACATCTCGGTAGGTCAGCATCTTCTCGTATTCGGAAAACTGACGAATACGAACCCATTATCGCTGCAGCTGGATGCCACCGGCGGCTTCGCGCTGATGGAATTCACCAAGGTTGATGGCAGCATACTCACCGTGGGCGGCAGCAGCCTGACGATGGATGTCAAAGCCATCCAGGGACGCAAGATCAGCCTGTTCGATTTCACGGGTACGGGCAGCGATCCGCTGAATTACGATATCGCCTTCACCAACGGCTTGGCTTCAGGTATCGGGGTCGGTGACCCTGTGCGCGGGATCGGTTTCGTGAGCGGCTTCGGGCTGGCGCCGCCGGATTTTGATGCACATACGCTGGTGGACTATAGCAACGCGGGTGCGTTCATCGGCCTCGCCTGGGCCGACCCCGGCACCGCCGCTGCCTTTACGACATTGGATGCATCGAGTGGCATCGTTCCCAATCTGGCGAGTTCGCCCATTCTTCACCGCTTGCGTCAGGGCGGCATCGCGACCGATCTCAACAGCTTGCCAACGACACCTACCATCAAAGGCACCCTCATCGGCTTATACGCCATACTGCAAAACGGCAAGGTGCAGGTCTACCTGAGCTTCCCGAATTTCATCCAGGCCGTGCAGAGCCAGCTCGGAGCGGGAGCGAAAGTACGCGGCTGCTTCGCCTTGGGCGGCTTTGACAACACCACCGACGTTATGACTTCGGATGCGATCGCCATCATCCTGCAATGAGGCGGCGGTACCCTGAAACGAAACGGCCCGCTCGGGCGGGCCGTTTCTTATTCAACAGGTGCGTTTCACCGAAGTCAGGGCGTGCCGCTCTTGCCGCTGGCGAAGCCGAGTACCGTGCCCTGGATGTCGTTCTGCAGATACTGTGCCACCTGGTCCATGAGCCGCTGTTCGGCCAGCTGCGGGTCCGTGCCTGACACCTTGAGGTCCCAGCGACGCACGCCGTGGGCCCGGCCGCTGCCGTTGAGAGTCACCTGCAGCGTGCCCGTGATCCAGTACCAGCCTCCCTGAGGCTTGAGGTTCGCGGCATCCAGGTTCGCCGTCATCGTATAAGGCGCGCCGTCTGCCACCGTGAAGCCCGCGTCGCCCAAGGCGCCGGCCAGGACCTTCTTCACCCCTTCCGCGTTGCGTCCGTCTGCGGCGGCGGAGACCTGGAACTGCTTCAGGAGCGCCGCGCGATCCGCCTGCAGCTTCGCGAGCGGCCACTGCGGCGGTATCCCGGTCCCGGTTACGTCGACCACCTGCAGGGCGCGCTGCAAACCGGCGCGCGTCTGCTGTGCGTCGACGGCCTGGCCCGCGGCGCTGATCTTGTCGAACAAATCGCTGCTGTTCTGCGCCTGGCTCAGATAGGCGGTGGTGCCCGCATCCAGGTCGCCGATCTGCTGCCGGAATGCGGCTGCGGCCTGGGAGCGCGAGAGGGTAGCCAGCGCATAGTACTGATGGGTCTTTGGATCCTGCCAGGTATCGGAAATATTGACGCCGCTCAATACCTGATCGGTGCGCGTGCTGACGTTCCGGCTCACGTCCATGGTGTTCTGCATCACCGGCGTGCCGCCCGCGTTGGTCTGCGAATAGGACGACGTGTCGTGGGTCTGCTCGCTGATGTTCACAGAGAACACCTTGGCGAGCTCAGCCCGCGCCCGGTCCTTGGCCACCGCCATCTCATCTGCCTGTCCACGGCCGATCAGATAGGAACCCGCGGGATAGGTCGCGCTGTTGCCCGTGACCCAATCCGGCTGTGCGTCCTGCGGTTTCGACATGCCACAGGCGGTGAGCAGGAGGAATGCCGCCAATGACAGGATGCGAACGGATGTTTTCACGGTCATGCCCTCTCAGTTTAGATATGCCCACTGCAGGGAGGCGAAGGTCATCTGCCCTGCCTGTACTTGAACGTTCTTTAGAACCCGCGGTGCACCGCCGCCGCCGACGAAGCGCACCGTCAGGTCATAGATCCCCGGTGGCAGCCTCAGGCGCGCCACCTGGATGTTGTCCGGTAGGGTACCCCAGATTCGGATATCCGCCTGGTCCGCGGCGGAAGCAATGAGGCTCACCACCATTCCGAGCCCCTGGGCCTTCTTGTCCGCTTCGTTGGCGGCCACGTTGCGCACCACGTTGCGCGAGAACTCTGCGGCCAGCAGCTTGGGCCTGTCCGCCGCCATCTGTTGGGAGGCGTCCGCGGCGATACTCGCCACGCGCTCGGTACGCACCGTGTCATCCGCCACGGTGACTTCCGCCGCCTGGATCATGGGTGGACGGCGCCGCAGCACCGGCAGCGTCACGCTGTAATAGTGCCCGTTGGCCGGGTTCGGTAGCATGGCCGTCTGTGCGAACTTGAGCGGCCCCAGGCCGTCGCCGAACACGAAGATGACCTGTCCCTGCGCGTCCTGCTTGTCCACCGGCGGCCAGTTATCGATGCCGAACCGCTGCTTGTATCCATCCAGCTCGTCGTTGAGGCCGAGGAAATCCGCCAGGCGGCACAGGCTGAGTTTGAGATCCTGCGGGATCGCCGCGTCCGAATCGCCCTGCGCCTTGTAGCCCTGGTAGGCCTGCCGGTACGCGATCATCGCATCGCTGTACTCGCCCAAATCCTCGTAGACCAGCCCCGAGAAATACCGCGGGAAGGCGTCACCGCCCGTCGGCGAGGCATCGGTATTGGGATAAAGGCGCTTCAGCAGGTCGTCGATCTGGGCCGCCTCCACGCGCGCCTGATCGGGCTCTCCCATCTGCAGGAAGTTGAGGGCCTGGTAAACGTGGACCAGCAGCCGCTCGTAGAGCGGCGCCTGATAAGTACGCGTACCTTCGGAGAGGGTAAGCGCCGCTGCCGTCTCCGTGACGCTGGTGGCTTCCAGGTACAGCATCAATGGCTTGGCCTGCTCGAAGGCCTGCACGCTGCCCGCATAGTCGCCCTGCATGCGCAATACCATCGCCTTGTTGAGGAGATAGAGCAGCTGATCACCCCCGCCTTGGAGTTTGTCCAGGGATTTCAGCGCCGCCTGCGGCTGTTGTGCGGCGAGATCCTGTCCGACCTGCCGCATCACGTCCTGGTAGTTCGCCGCGCATCCTGCGCAGGCGCACACCACGGCGGCCAGCCATAGGCGCCGGCCATGATTCCAGGCCGCCACCCCGTGGAAGGCGGCCCCCATGGCTCCCCTCATCGCCCTAACGCCGGGTTAGAAGCGCGTCCCGCTGCGTTGCACGATCTTCTTGATCTTCTTCTGGCCCACCCAGGCGATCACGTTGTTCTTCATGTTGATGAGGCGCAGATCCACCTGGTAGTACTTCACCGAAGTGTCGCCGGCCGCATCGATGATCGTATTGATGGTGCCCTGCATCATGAAGTCCGCGCCGGTCTCTTGGCCCATGGCGCTGCGGGTATTGGCCGCTGCGTTGAGATCCTGGTCCTTGCGCTCGTTGCGCACCGCGCTGCGCTGGTCCTGCCCGGCCACGAACTGCACCTTGCCGGAATTGATGAGTTGGCGCTGGATGTCATCGATGAACGTCGAGGTGCTAATGTGTTCGGAGCTCAGATTGGTGATCTGACCCACGATCACCGTGGGCTGTTTGCCGCCGGTGCTGCCCTCGAAGTTGCCGAGCCAGGGGTCGCCCAGCATCTGGCTGATCATTTCCTGCGAGGTCTGGTCGGCGTCGGTATCGTTCCAGTAGCCGCTGACGTCCGTCACCTGGTCAGGCGCAATGCGTTCGACCTTCGGCATGCTCGAGCATCCCGCGAGCAGGAATGTGGCCGCCGCCGCGGCGAGGGTCAGTTTCAGGCTTTTCATTGATGGTCTCCCTTGGCCTTCATGCTATCGAAGATGTTGTCGGCGTTCGCCTTGAAGTAATCTCGGAAACCCGCGTTCAAATCCTGCGCGTTCGCGATGGAATCCTTCACTTGGCTGAGTTTCAGCGCCGCGATGGACCACATGCTGCCGTCGTTCGGGTTGTGCCAACGTTGCAGGATGATGACCCCACTCAGGTTCTGGTCAGTGATGGTCTGCAGCTGCCGCGATATGGACTGGTCCACCGACTGGTCCTTGCCGGTGCCGGCCGCCGCGTTGTAATCCTGGGTGGCATCGTGGATGAAGGTATTGAGCACCCGCGCCACTTCTGCCCGCGCGCGCGTATCAGCGGTCGATTCCTGTAGTGACAGATCGGGCATCGCCTGCACCATGGCCACGCCGTGGATCACCTTCCCATCCTGGTCATTCAGCACCTGCGTGCCTTGGTCCACCCAGTCCGGTGCGCCCTTGATGCCCAGCCCGCCCTTGAGGGGGGCGTTTCCGCAGGCGGTCATTAGCCCCGCTGCCAGCAGCAGGGTCCCGAGATAAGCCATGAGTTTGGCGGATTTCATGCGGTTCTCCGTATCCG
>JBLNDO010000017.1:0-20469 GCA_050261675.1 Bacillota bacterium | reverse complement strand
GGAGGCCGTGGAACTGCTGCATGCTTCCGGTGTCCGTATCGTCATGCTCACCGGTGACAACCCCCTGACCGCGGCCAGCGTGGCGAAGACCCTCAACCTGGATGAGGTGCATGCGAACGTGCTGCCCCAGGAGAAGGACGCCGTGGTGGCGCACCTGCAAAGCGAGGGGCGCGTGGTGGCCATGGCGGGCGACGGGGTGAACGATGCTCCGGCCCTCGCCCGTGCCGACGTGGGCATCGCCATGGACACGGGCACCGATGTTGCCATCCAGAGCGCGCCTGTGACGCTGGTGAAGGGGGATCTGCGTGGCATCGCCAAGGCGCGTCTCCTGAGCCGCTTCACCATGCGCAATATCCGCCAGAACCTGTTCTTCGCCTTCGTCTACAACGGGCTCGGTGTGCCCATCGCCGCCGGTGCGCTCTATCCTTTCACCGGCATCCTGTTGACTCCGGCCATCGCCGCAGCCGCCATGAGCCTGAGTTCGGTATCCGTGATCGGGAACGCCCTGCGGCTGCGCCGCGCCGGTCTCTAAGAAACTCCCCGTGTATCCGCGCTCCTCGTTTTTATCCTGGCCGCTGTTTTTATTCGCCTTCGCGACGCCGGGTCTGCGCGCTGACGCGTCGCCCACGGGCATGCCAGGCGCGCTCGGCGGCTATTCCATGACCCGTGAGTCCTCCGGCACCAGTTGGCAACCGGAGGCGACCCCCATGGATGGCATCATGGACATGGGGTCCGAGTGGATGACCATGTATCACGGTCTCCTCGACCAGGTGCACGACCGCCAGGGCGGGCCGCGCGGCGGCAAGGAGGACTTCAGCGAAAGCATATTCATGTTCATGGCCCAGCGTCGCCTCGGCTTGGGTACCTTGGGTTTTCACGGTATGTTTTCCCTCGATCCCTTGATGGGTCCCGCAGGGTATCCGCTGTTGCTCCAGACCGGCGAGACCGCGGATGGGGTCAAGCCGCTGGTGGACCGTCAGCATCCCCATGATCTCTTCATGGAACTCTCGGCTTCCTACAGCCATCCCTTGAGCGACGGGCAATCGGCGTTCGCTTATGCGGGCCTGCCCGGTGAGCCGGCGCTCGGTCCGCCCACTTTCATGCACCGCGCGTCGGGAGAGGACGTCCCCGAGGCGCCCATCACGCACCATTGGCTGGATTCCACCCATGTCACCTTCGGCATTCTGACCGCGGGCTGGATCATGGGAGATGTCAAACTCGAGGCCTCCACTTTCCACGGCCGCGAGCCGGATCAATTTCGCTGGAACATCGAGACGGGCCGGTTGGATTCCGCGGCAGCTCGCGCCAGCTGGAACCCGGGTGAACATTGGGCGCTGCAGATGAGCCGCGGCTATATCCATAGCCCCGAACAACTCGAGCCCGGGGTGAATCAGCGCCGGAGCACCGCTTCGGCGATGTATGAGATGTCCTATGTCTCAGGCTGGCGTTGGGCCGCGACGCTTGCCTGGGGCCAGAACGACAACCGGCCCGGCCACAAACTGGATGCCTGGCTTGCAGAGAGCGAATTCCGTTACGGCGACGCCCACACCGTGTTTCTGCGCTTGGAACGGGTGCAGGAAGATGAACTCTTTGCGCCCCCGGCTCCCCAGGCAGGGAGCGTGTATGGCGTCGGAAAACTGTCGGTGGGCTATATTCACGATTGGCGATTCCTGGATCACTTGCGTTTTGGGTTCGGTGCGCTGGTCAGCGCCTATCAGATGCCCGCTGCGGTCGCTACCGCCTATGTGGGACCGGATTCCTATATGCTCTTCGC
Organism: Bacillota bacterium; assembly: GCA_050261675.1. GTDB lineage: Bacteria > Pseudomonadota > Gammaproteobacteria > Natronospirales > REEB76 > DASUBN01. The sequence goes on along the minus strand of JBLNDO010000017.1, from coordinate 18,695 downwards.
ACGTTTCAAACTCGATTGAAGGAGATCTGCTTGGAGCAGTTCGAACTCGTTATCGGCAACAAGGCTTACTCCTCCTGGTCCCTGCGGCCCTGGCTCGTGTTGAAACACCTGGATGTTGTTTTTACGGAAACCCGCGTGCCGCTTTACGTGCACGGTTACAAGGAGGAGCTTCTGAAGCACGGTCCGTCCGGAAAAGTGCCCATCCTGAAACACGGCCGCGTCACCGTCTGGGATTCCCTGGCCATCTGTGAATATCTGGCAGAGCTTTTCCCCCAGGCCGAACTCTGGCCGAAAGATCCGGCTGCCCGCGCGCTGGCACGTTCAGCCAGCGCCGAGATGCATTCCGGTTTCACCGCCATCCGCAGCGCCATGCCGTTCAATTGCCGCGCCAAGGGACGGCGGGTGCCCATCACGGCGGAAATCCAAAGGGAAATAGACCGGGTGCTGACCCTATGGAAGAACTGCCGTGAGGCTTACGGCAAGGGCGGCGCCTGGCTCTTCGGCCGTTTCACTATCGCCGATGCCATGTTCATCCCCGTGGTGCTGCGTTTCATCACTTACAGCGTGCCGCTGGATCCCGCGGCCCAAGCCTATGCGGGCGCTGCTCTGCACCACGGTCCGGTGCGGGAGTGGATTGCCGCGGCGGAACAGGAGACCGAGGTGATGATCTCCAACGAAGTGGGCCGGTGACGACAACGCCGGCCTGCCTGCTTTCGCCGGCGGAATACCAGCTCCTCGCCGCGCCCGCACTCGAAGCCGCCGCCCAGGTGGCAGCGGAGCGGGGCGATCCCCATCTCTACAGCGACATGGCCTCCATGCTGGGACTCCTCGGCACGGTCACCTGTGTCACCCATGCCTACCTGCAACAGCTGCCGCCGGATGGCTCGCCGCGCAAGCAACTGGAAGCAGCACCGTTGGCGGTCTGTGCGCTGGTATTCACGGAATCGGGCCTGGAAGCGCCGGAGGTGGAACGGTGCCTGCGGGCCTTGTCGGCGGCCTATCTCAAACTGTTGCGCGAAGGCGTTCTGGGGCCCCAGGAAGCGCTGGTGGAACAAGCCTATCTCGAGCTCACGGACGGCAAGCGCCCGTCCGGTTTACAGAGCCTCAAGCGGGCCATCCGCGCCATGGCCCGGGCAGTGGATGCCTGGGAAGCATCCCAGGCACCCATGGAAGAGGGGTAAGAATTTCATTGGCTTGCATACGCCAAATACCTGTATATACTTACAGAAGCTGTATTTATAACCAGGTAGAGGTTACAAGCCCGCCATGGATAAGATCACTCCCAGGCAAAAGGAAATTTTTGATTTGATTCAAGAGGTTATAGGTGAAACTGGCATGCCACCCACCCGTGCCGAAATCGCTAGCGCCCTGGGATTTAAATCTGCCAATGCGGCCGAGGAACACCTCCGCGCTCTCGAACGAAAGGGTATGATTAGCCTACTGCCCGGCGCTGCCCGGGGTATCCGCATTACCGATCCTCCCGGTCTCCCGGTAGTCGGCCGGGTAGCGGCGGGCAGTCCTCTTCTCGCTGTGGAACACCTGGAAGGCCGGGTGCGCGTCGATCCACGGATGTTCAATCCCAAGCCCGATTACCTGTTGCGCGTGCGTGGCATGAGTATGCGCGATGCAGGTATCCTGGATGGCGACCTCGTGGCGGTGAGCCGCTCCCCCAATGTGCGCAATGGCCAGATCGTGGTGGCGCGCCTGGGCGACGAGGTGACCGTCAAGCGCTACCGCCAGCAGGGGCAGGAAGTGCATCTCCTCCCCGAAAACCCGGCTTTCAATCCCATCGTGGTGGACCTGCGCAGCCAGGAGATGCTCATCGAAGGGGTGGTGGTCGGGGTATTGCGGGACGCCCGGGTGCAGTGACGCCAGCGCATTTATGCCTGTTTATGCCTTCCATGGCGCCCACCCGGCTTTGGAGTATAATTTCGCGCCCCTGAACCCGGGGTTGAATTTAACTTATTGATTTTATTGACTTAATTCCAATGCGCATTCCGTGGCCGGCTGGTGCTCGTGTTGAGACCAGCCGGTTCTATTTTGGGGTTTGAAGAGTTTCCATGCCGCACAGCAACGGACAGACCACCACCACCCCGTACACCGGCCGCCGTTCCGGCAACGTCGATGCGACTTCGGACCGCAAACGGCTTTATCTCCTGAGCCTCGGCGCCCTGGGCGTGGTGTTCGGCGACATTGGCACGAGCCCGCTTTACGCCATCAGCAGCTCCTTCGCCGCCGGCAACGGGCTGACTCCCACGCCGGACACCGTGCTCGGCGTGCTTTCCCTGGTGTTCTGGTCGCTGGTCATCATCGTCTGCCTCAAATACCAGCTGTTCGTGCTCCGCGCCGACAACAAGGGCGAGGGCGGCATTCTGGCTCTGCTCGCCATGCTGGATCCCTGGGGACACCGGCACCGCCGTCGGGCACGGGTGCTCATCGCCCTCGGCATCTTCGGGGCGGCGCTGCTCTACGGCGACGGCATGATCACCCCGGCGATCTCGGTGTTGAGTGCCGTCGAGGGCCTGCAGCTCGGTTCTTTCGCATTATCGCGGTCGTTGATCATTCTCATCACGGTCGCCGTATTGATAGGGCTTTTCGTTTTCCAGCGCGGTGGCACGAGCCGCGTGGGCGCCGTGTTCGGCCCCATCATGACGGTGTGGTTCATCGTGATCTCATGGCTGGGTGTGCGGGGCATTCTCATGTATCCCGGCGTGCTGGCCGCGATGAACCCGGGCTATGCCCTCGGCTTCATCGTGCACCATGGCTTCGCCGACATCGTGGTGCTGGGCGCCGTATTCCTGTGTGTCACGGGTGCCGAGGCCCTGTACGCGGACATCGGCCATTTTGGGCGCAATCCCATCCGCTTGGCTTGGTTTGCGTTTGTGATGCCGGCGTTGGTTTTGAATTACTTCGGACAGGGTGCGACCCTGCTGGCCCACCCGGGACAGTCCGCACAGCAGATTTTCTACAGCATGGCGCCGGGCTGGTTCCTCTATCCGCTGGTGGCGCTCGCCACGGCCGCCACTGTCATCGCCTCTCAGGCGGTGATCTCCGGCGCCTTCTCACTCATGGGCCAGGCCATCCAATTCGGCCAGAGCCCGCGGCTTACCATCGTCCGGACCTCCATGGACGAGAAGGGGCAGATTTACATCCCGGCCCTCAACTGGCTGTTGATGGTGGCGACCATCGGAATCGTGTTGGGTTTCAGAACCTCGGACAACCTGGCTACCGCCTACGGTGTCGCGGTGAGCTCGACCATGGTCATCACCACCATCCTGATGTTTTTCGCCGAGCGTGATCATTGGCATTGGAACATCGTGCTGGTCTGCGTGATCACCGTGTTCTTCCTCTCCGTAGATCTCATGTATTTCACCGCCAACGTGTTCAAGATCGCCGATGGCGGCTGGTTCCCATTGGTGGTGGGTCTCGTCGGTTTCATCATCATGTCCACCTGGAGTTCCGGCCGCCAGAACCTGATCGACCGGCTGCGTGCGGCCACCGAACCGCTGGATGTGTTCCTAGAGCACATCCGGGCACTCAAACCGGTGCGAGTGCGCGGCACCGCCGTCTTCATGACTGCCCCGAACCTCGGGACGCCGCCCATGCTGCAGCATCACTTGCAGCACAATCAGGTGCTTCATGAGCAAGTCGTGTTGCTGACGGTGCTCACGGACGACGTACCCTTTGTGCATCCGGCGCAGCGCCTGGAAGTGGAGAAGCTGGACCTCGGGTTCTACCGGGTGAACGTGCATTATGGGTTCATGCAAATCCCCAACATTCCCCAGTCTTTCCGTCGTGCCAAGGATTATGGTCTGTTCATCGACCCGGAGACCGTCACTTATTATCTGGGCCGTGAGACCCTGGTGTCTGCGCGCCAGTGGCCCTCGCTCATGGGATGGCGCCAGAACCTGTTCGCCTTCATGTCGCGCAACGCCATCCGCGCCACCGACTTCTACCAGATTCCCCCAGATCGGACCGTGGAGCTGGGTTTGCGTTTGCGCCTCGCGGAACTCCGTCACGGCGCACGCAACGGCCACGCCGGCGACGGCCGGCACTGAGCGATGATCGCCAAGCTGTTGGCCGCGATCGCGGCCTTCGTCACCGGCGTCATCGGAAGCCTCGGCTACGGCGGCATCGTGCTGCTCATGGCCATCGAGAGCGCCTGCATCCCGCTGCCGTCGGAAATTGTCATGCCGTTCTCGGGTTATCTCGTCTTTCGCGGAGACCTGCAGCTCTGGGCGGTAGCGCTTGCGGGTGCTGTGGGCTGCGTGCTCGGTTCCCTTGCGGCCTATTGGCTCGGCGCCCGGGGAGGCCGGCCGCTCGTGATGCGCTACGGGCGCTATGTGCTCATCTCCCACCGCGATGTAGATCTGGCGGATCGCTGGTTCGCACGTCACGGCGACATCACCATCCTGGTGGGTCGCCTCCTGCCGGTGGTGCGCACCTTCATCGCTTTCCCGGCCGGCGTTGCGCGCATGCCCCTGGGCAAGTTCGTGGCCTATACCTTTCTGGGTTCCCTGATCTGGTGCTGGGCGCTCGCCTGGATCGGCGAGCGCCTGGGTGAACACTGGGACAGCCTTGGGAGCTATTTCCACCGTTTCGATGCGCTCATCGCCGTCCTGATCGTCGCGGGCGCGGCCTGGTGGATCTGGCGACACTTGAAGCACACTCGAAACTCGTAGCCCTGGTATGTGTTGCCACGCGCCGCGCGCTGCCCGCTTGCTACGCTCCCGTTCCGCAATCGACTCGGCCCACACATCCCTGTGCGGGCGTTCGCGGCGTTGCCGCTCATCCTGCTCCGCGAACGGCACTGGGCGGCATTCCTTTGCCGCCCGCGCGTCGCGGTGCGGCGAGCTTGACAAATTAGCTTATCTATCCGATAGTTAGCTCCACAGCGCCGATTTGAGACTCAGCTTGCGGGCGCTCTATAAATGCAGCTAAAGCGGGATTGCCGCATGGAACCTGCTTTAGCCCCGTCGCCCGGCGACGGTTCAAGCTGAGCAGGTTTTTCGTTTCTCGGCCTCGAGAAAACGGAAAGAGCGCTCACTTTCTGGAAATTTGGAAAGTCCAGCCCCATGCATTCGCTGTCCACCTCCTGGGACCGGCGCGCTTTCCCGGTCAGGCCGTTGGTGTCCTTCGAGTTCTTCCCGCCCGGCACGCCGGAGATGGAGAAGAAGCTCTGGCAGGCGCTGGAGCGGCTTGCCCCGCTCAAGCCGCGCTTCGTCTCGGTCACCTACGGGGCCGGCGGTTCCACCCGCGAACGCACCCACGACACCGTAGTGGCCATCCAGCAGCGCCTGGGCCTGCGTCCCGCCGCGCATCTCACCTGCATCGGTTCGAGCCGCATGGAGATAAACGCCGTCGCACGCCGCTATTGGCAGGCCGGGGTACGCCACATCGTGGCCTTGAGGGGCGACCCGCCGGAGGGTACGGGAGCGTTCAAGCCGCACCCGGAGGGTTACGCCAATGCCGCGGAACTGGTCGCAGGCCTGAAGCGGGTGGCCGATTTCGAGGTGAGCGTGGCCGCCCATCCGGAAGTGCATCCGAACGCGGTCTCGGCCGAGACGGATATGGACAACCTCAAGCGCAAGCTGGACGCGGGGGCGGTTCGCGCCATCACCCAATATTTCTTCGACGTGGAGGTGTTCCTGCGCTTTCGCGACCGGGCGGCGGCGCGCGGTATCGACGTGCCGCTGGTGCCGGGCATCCTGCCGGTGACCAACTACGCCCAGGTCAGGAAATTCAGCGCGCGTTGCGGCGCCAGCGTACCCCGCTGGCTGGAAGACTACTTCGAGGGATTGGACGACGATCCCGAGACCCGCAAGCTCGTAGCGGCCCATGTGGCCGGCGAACAATGCAGGCAGCTTTCGGCGGAGGGTGTGCGCGAGTTCCATTTCTACACCCTCAATCGCGCTGAACTCACGCGCGCCATCTGTCGTCTCCTGGGGATACGCCCCGGCACCGAGGTCCAAGCGAAAAAATCTGCCATGGGTGGAAATCAACAATGAACTCTCCCGTGGATTGTCGTGAGGAACTGGAGAGATTGCTCGCGAAGCGCATCCTGGTGCTGGACGGCGCCATGGGCACCATGATCCAGGCCCGCAAGCTCGAAGAGCAGGATTTCCGCGGAGAACGCTTCCGCGCCCATGGCAGGGACCTCAAGGGCAACAATGACCTGTTGACGCTCACGCGTCCGGATGTGATTGCCGCCATCCATGATGCCTACCTCGAAGCCGGCGCCGACATCATCGAGACCAACACCTTCAATTCCACCGCCATTTCGCAAGCGGACTACGGCACCGAGGCCCTGGCCTACGAGCTCAATTTCGAGGGTGCGCGCCTGGCGAAACATCGCACCCTTGTGTCAGAACGTGCCAGCGGGCAGCGGCGATTCGTCGCGGGCATCCTGGGACCCACCAATCGTACCGCCTCCATGTCTCCGGACGTCAATGACCCGGGCTACCGCAACATCACATTCGATCAGCTGCAGGCGGCCTACGCCGATGCGGTGTGCGGTCTCCTGGACGGCGGCGCGGACATCCTCATGGTCGAGACGGTGTTCGACACTCTGAACTGCAAGGCGGCACTCGCCGCCATCGAAGAGGATTTCGAGCGGCGCGGCGGCCGGGTACCGGTGATGATTTCCGCCACCATCACCGACCTCTCCGGACGCACTCTCTCGGGCCAGACGGTGGAAGCGTTCTGGAATTCGGTACGCCACGTGAAGCCCTTCAGCATCGGCCTGAATTGCGCCCTGGGCGCCGAGCAGTTGCGGCCCTACGTGCAGGAGCTCGCCGCCCTGGCGGATTGCTACGTCAGCGCGCATCCCAATGCGGGGTTGCCTAACGCCTTCGGCGGCTACGACGAGACCCCGGAACACATGTGCAGTCACATGGGCCATTGGGCGGAAGAAGGCGACGTCAACATCGTAGGCGGCTGTTGCGGCACCACGCCCGAGCACATCCGTGCGCTCAGGGAAGCCGTGGCGAACCGTTCCCCGCGACGCCGGCCCGCGCCCGCCGGTGGCTGCCGGCTCGCCGGGCTCGAAGCCTTCAATATCCTGCCGGGCGCGCTGTTCGTGAACGTGGGCGAGCGCAGCAACGTCACCGGCTCCGCCAAGTTCAAGAAGCTGATCCTCGCGGGGGATTACGCCGCGGCGCTGGAGGTCGCCCGGGAACAGGTGCAGAACGGCGCCCAGTTGCTGGACATCAACATGGACGAGGGTCTCTTGGACGGAAAGGCGGCGATGACCAGGTACCTGTCACTCCTGGCCGCCGAACCGGACATCGCCAAGGTGCCCATGATGCTGGACTCGTCCCGCTGGGAGATCCTGGAGGCCGGCCTCAAATGCCTGCAGGGCAAGTGCGTGGTGAACTCCATCAGCCTGAAGGAGGGGGAAGAGGCGTTCCTGGAACAGGCGGGGCTCGCCCGGCACCATGGCGCTGCGGTGGTGGTCATGGCCTTCGACGAGCAGGGCCAGGCGGACAACCTGGAGCGGCGCGTGGCGGTCTGCGAACGTGCCTACGGCCTGCTCACCCGGAAGCTCGGTTTTCCGCCCGAGGACATCATCTTCGACCCCAACATCTTCGCCGTGGGGACGGGCATCGAGGCCCACAACGCCTACGCCCTGGATTACATCCGCGCCATCCGCGAGATCAAGCGGCGCCTGCCCCACGTGCTGGTGAGCGGCGGGGTGAGCAATGTCTCCTTCGCGTTCCGCGGGAACAACCAGGTGCGCGAAGCCATGCACGCCGCTTTCCTGTACCACGCCATCAAGGCCGGCATGGACTTGGGGATAGTCAACGCCGGCCAGCTGCCGGTGTACGAGGAGATACCGAAGGACCTGCTGGAGCACGTGGAAGACGTGCTCTTCAACCGGCGGCCCGATGCCACCGAGCGCCTCATGGGCCTCGCAGCCACGCTCGACAAGGGCGGTGCCAAGACCGCCGCCGACTTGGGCTGGCGGGAGGCGTCGGTGGGCGAACGGCTGAAGCATGCCCTGGTGCACGGTATCGCAGATTACATCGAGGCGGATACGGAAGAGGCAAGGTTGGCATCGAAGCGGCCCCTGGACGTTATCGAAGGCCCACTCATGTCCGGTATGGACGTGGTGGGGGAGCTCTTCGGCGCCGGAAAGATGTTTCTGCCTCAGGTGGTGAAATCCGCCCGGGTCATGAAGAAGGCTGTGGCTTGGCTCACTCCGTTTATCGAGGCGGACAAACAAGAGGGGGTGCGTTCCAAGGGCCGCATCCTCATGGCCACGGTCAAAGGGGACGTGCATGACATCGGCAAGAACATCGTGGGCATCGTTCTGCAATGCAACAACTACGAAGTGCTGGACCTGGGCGTGATGGTGCCGGCCCAGAAGATTCTGGATACCGCTCGGGAGCACAACGTTGACCTGATCGGCCTTTCCGGACTCATCACCCCTTCGTTGGACGAGATGGTGCACGTGGCCCGGGAGATGCAACGGGAGAGCTTCGATATCCCGCTCATGATCGGCGGCGCCACCACTTCCCGGACCCACACGGCGGTGAAGATCGCGCCCCAGTACAAGGGCGCCGTCACGCATGTGAAGGATGCCTCCCGGGCCGTGAGCGTGGCGGCCGGCTTGCTGGGAGAGGCCAGCGCCTCGGTCATCAAGGCCATCCAGGATGAATACGCCTCGGTGAGGGCGGAGTACGCGGGACGCGGGGAAGACGGCCGCTGGCTGACCCTCGAGGAAGCCCGCGCCAACCGCGCGCCGCTGGACTGGAAAGCCTATGTGCCGCCCCGGCCCCGGCAGCTCGGCGTGGAGGCGCTCACGGATTTCCCCCTGGAGAAACTGCGCCCCTACATTGACTGGACACCGTTCTTCCATGCCTGGCAGCTGAAGGGCAGTTACCCCAGGATCCTGGACGATCCGGAAAAAGGCGAGGTGGCTCGCAAGCTCCTCAAGGACGCGGAGTCCATGCTCGACCGGGTCATCGCCGAGAAATGGCTCACCGCCCGGGCGGTGTACGGCCTGTTTCCGGCCAACGCGGTCAACGGCGACGACGTCGCGGTCTTCAGGGACGGGAAACGGGAAGAGCGGCTTGCCACGTTCCATTTCCTCCGCCAACAGCAGAAGAAACCCGCCGGCAAGCCCAACCGTTCCCTGGCGGATTTCCTGGCTCCGGAGTCCACCGGCCTCGCGGACCATCTGGGTGCCTTCGCCGTGACCGCCGGACTAGGCATCGAGGAGTACATCAGGCATTTCGAGGCGGACCATGACGATTACAGCGCCATCCTGCTGAAGGCGCTGGCGGATCGCCTCGCGGAAGCCTTCGCGGAATACCTCCATCTCAGGGTGCGACGCGAGACCTGGGGTTACGCTTCCGACGAAAGGCTGGATAACGAGGGTCTCATCCGTGAGCAATACAAAGGCATCCGCCCGGCTCCCGGCTATCCCGCCTGCCCGGAGCACACGGAAAAGGGCATCCTCTGGCGCTTGCTGGACGTGGAGCGCCGCGGCGGCATACGCCTCACGGAGCACTACGCCATGTGGCCGGCGGCGGCCGTGAGCGGGTTCTATTTCTCCCACCCGGAATCCGGATATTTCGCCGTGGGCCGGATCAACCGGGACCAGGTGGAGGACTATGCCCGCCGCAAGGGCATGGACCTCCCCACCGCCGAGCGCTGGCTGGCCCCGAACCTGGGATATACCCCCTGACGGGGCCGCGGAATTAGCCGGTTTGCGCGTCAACCTGTCCCCGGTACGCCCGTTTTTACGACACAAGGGCAGCTTTCGGCTGACCTGTTTAACCCCCTATAAAGAGGAAATTCGTATGAAACGCACTTCCGTCGTTCTCCTGGTCTCCCTGCTGGCCCTGGGTGCGGCCCCCCTGGCCATGGCGGACGGTACCGCCGCGGCCCCCGCGTCGGCTACCTCCGTTTCCAAGGAGAAGGCCAAGATCCAGAAGGACCGCAAGGACATCAAGAAGGACCAGGCGCAGCGCAAGACCGAAGAGAACAAGATGAAGCAGGACGAGAAGTCCGGCAATAAGGCCGCCGTCGCCGAGGACAAGAAGGTCATCAAGCAGGACGACAAGAAGATCGAGAAGGACAACCAGAAGAACCTGAAGGCCAAAGAGCAGATCAAGACCGATAAGAAGGCCGAGGCTGCCCCCGCGGCCAGCACCAAGCCGGCCACTCCCCCGAGCCACTAATCCCGGGTGATTGAGTCTGGAAACCCCGGTGCCTCGCAAGGGCACCGGGGTTTCGTTTTTTCGGAGTCCCGCATCGTTTCCCCTGGGCTGGCGGGGACCGGCGTCATGATCCTGTCACGCCGCCCACCCAAACTGGATTCGGGAGTGACAAACCGTTGACAGCTTCCGCACCCCAGGACTAGCATCCGCGCCAGCTTCGTCATAAGAGGCCCCCGAAGTGGGCAGTAGCTGTTTAAACCGGTTCCCCCCCTTCCGCCGTATCGGCGGTTGCCTGCGCCGCTGAGCACTCCAGGCCGCGCGGGCCGCTTCGATGGAAGGGCATACGCGCGGCAGACAAGGTCTTCGAGCCTAATAGTTCCGCCGCAACCTGATGATGGATAGGCGCGCCGCCCAAGGCGCGTCCATGACCGTAACGGTGGTGCGTGGCGTTCGATCTCGGCGATTTCCTGCGCTTCAATCGCGGCTCCCGCAACGAGCAAGCGGGTGCCCGCTTGTCCGCCCGTCTCGTGCAGGTGAGCGGCATGAGTGCGGACGAGTGCTTCGACGAATTCCGCACCAGCATCCAAGGGCTGGAGGAAGCCGACGCGCAATCGCGCCTGGAGGAAGTTGGCCCCAATACCGTCGCCCGCGAGGTGAAGCACGGCTTCTTCTACGAACTGTTCGTGCGTCTCGCCAATCCGCTCAACGTCCTGTTGATCGTGCTCACCACCATCTCGATTGCCACAGGCGATTACGATGGTGCCGTCATCATCGGTTTCATGGTGGTGCTCTCAGTCGCGCTCTCGTGGGTTCAGGAGGCACGTTCCAGCAATGCCGCCGAGAAGCTGCGGGCCATGGTGAAGACCACCGCCACGGCGCTGCGCCGCGAGCTCATCGAGGAACAGGAGAGCGAAGGCGCCGGTGAAGGCGAAGAAGAGTCGGGCGATGCCGAGGAGGAAGATGCCGAGCCCCGCATCACGCACCGCCCGGTGCGCAAGCAGGTGCCTATCGACGAGCTGGTTCCGGGCGACCTGGTACAGCTTTCCGCCGGAGACATGATCCCGGCGGACGTGCGCCTGCTCTCGGCCAAGGACCTGTTCGTGAATCAGGCGGCGCTCACCGGCGAATCGCTTCCGGTCGAGAAAGCGGCCAGCGCCGTGGAGAATCCCTCGGGCAGCCCGCTGGACCTGCCCAACCTCTGCTTCATGGGCACCAACGTGGTGAGCGGTACCGCCGTGGCCCTCGTGGTCACGACCGGCGCGAATACCTACTTCGGCGCGCTGGCGAGCACCCTCGGTACGGAGCGGGTGCAGACCAGTTTCGACAAGGGCATACACCAGTTTACCTGGTTGATGATCAAGGCCATGTCGCTGATGGTGCCCGCCGTGTTCCTGATCATCGGTGTCACCAAGCACACCTGGGGCGATGCCTTTCTGTTCGCCATGGCGGTAGCGGTGGGTCTCACCCCCGAGATGCTTCCCGTGATCCTGAGCAGCAATCTTGCCAAGGGCGCACTCGTCATGTCGCGCCATAAGGTCATCGTCAAGCGCCTCAACTCGATTCAGAATTTCGGAGCCATGGATGTATTGTGCACCGACAAGACCGGCACGCTGACTCAGGACAAGGTATTCCTGGAGAAGCACGTGGATATCGCCGGCAACGAGAGCGAACGGGTACTGGAATTCGCCTTCCTGAACAGCTACTACCAATCGGGTTTGCGGAATCTGCTCGACGTCGCGGTGCTGGAAAAGGTCGAAATGTACGCCGATCTGCATCCGGAGAAAAACTATCGCAAGGTCGATGAGATCCCCTTTGATTTCCAACGCCGCCGCATGTCGGTGGTGGTGGAGGAACAAGAGGAGCGGCACGTCGTTATCTGCAAGGGTGCGGTGGAAGAGATCTTCAGCATCTGTGACCGAGCCGAGATCGAGGGCGAAATCGAAAAGCTTGTACCCGACGATCTGATGCGCCTGCGGGACGTGACCTTGGCACTCAACGAGGACGGTTTCCGCGTCATCGCCGTCGCTTACAAGGAAACCATTGAGCCCAAACGCGTGTATACCACCGGCGATGAGGGCGGGATGGTGCTGCTAGGGTACATCGCTTTTCTGGATCCGCCCAAGGAGAGCGCCGAAGAGGCCATCGCCAAACTCAACCAGCACGGCGTGTCGGTGAAGGTGCTCACCGGCGACAACGATACGGTGACCCGCAAGATATGCTCCGAAGTGGGTCTTGGGGTGAATCGCATCCTGCTCGGTAGGGATCTGGAGGCCATGGACGATGCGGCGCTCGCGGAAGCGGCCGAAACCACCTCGGTATTCGCCAAGCTCTCGCCGGAGCAGAAGGCCAGGGTGATCCGCGCCCTGCATCGCAAAGGCCACGTGGTGGGATTCCTGGGCGATGGCATCAACGACGGGCCGGCGCTCAAGGCGGCGGATGTGGGCATTTCGGTGGATACGGCGGTGGACATCGCCAAGGAATCGGCCGACATCATCCTGCTGGAGAAGAACCTGCTGGTGTTGGAGGAGGGCGTGCTCGAAGGCCGCAAGGTCTTCGGCAACATCATCAAGTACATCCGCATGGGCGCGAGCTCCAACTTCGGCAACATGATCAGCGTCTTGTTTGCCAGCTTCTTCATACCTTTCGTGCCCATGGCACCCATCCAGGTGCTGGTGAACAACCTGCTCTACGATTTCTCCCAGATCGCCATCCCCACCGACAACGTGGATCCGGAATATCTCGAGAAACCGCGCCGCTGGGACATGCGCACGATCAGGCAGTACATGCTGCTGATCGGCCCCATCAGCTCGTTGTTCGACATCATCACGTTCGGCGTATTGGCGTACTACTTCGCCGCGCTGCACGATGAAAAACTGTTCCAGACCGGCTGGTTCGTGGAGTCCATCGTCAGCCAGACGCTGATCGTGCACGTGATCCGCACCGGCAAGGTGCCGTTCCTTCAGAGCTGGCCTAGCTGGCCGCTCTTGTTCACCACCGTGGTGGTATGTTCCGTCGGCATGTGGCTGCCGTTCAGCGGCGTCGCCCACGGTCTCCACATGGAGCCCGTGCCGGTGCGGTTCCTGCTGGTCATGCCCTTCATCATGGTGGGCTACATCACCCTCACCCAATGGGCGAAATCCCGCCTCACGCGCCGTTTTGGGCTCGATTAAAACGAGGTTGAGGCGCCACTGGTCAAATTTTCACCGCAAGTGGAGGCAGCAAGCGCCTGCAAACCTAAGGCCGGCCGGGACCACCTGACTCAGTTGTCATATTTATGCCATATTTCAGCCCTAGACTGCCCCGACCAGCCAGGTGGGGACGGTATCGGCCGGTTCCCCGACGCCTCGAGGCTGTCCGAACCCCCGCCACTACCGGTGACCTGTGTTGTCTGAAGAGCTACTGGAAACAGGAACTCGCACTGTGAGCGGCTCTACGCATACCACGCGCTGGCGGGATTCGGTGGCGGACCTCCTGTTCCGCTCGCTTACCCAGCTCGCCGCGCTGACCGTCCTCGGCCTGATCGTCGCAATCATGCTGGTGCTGGTGGCGAAGGCCTGGCCTGCCTTTCACACCTTCGGTCTCAAGTTCTTCACCAGCAGCGACTGGGATCCGGTGCTCGGAAAATTTTCCGCGGTCACCTCCATCTACGGCACGCTCGTGACCTCGTTGATTGCGCTCATTATCGCCGTGCCGGTGAGCTTCGGAATCGCGCTGTTCGTGACCGAACTCGCCCCTCAATGGCTGCGTCGGCCGGTAAGCACGGCCATCGAACTCCTGGCCGCGATCCCCAGCATCATCTACGGCATGTGGGGCCTATTCGTGTTTGCGCCGGTGTTCGCCGCAAAGGCGCAACCCTGGATCAGCGCCCACCTCGGTCATTGGCCGCTCATCGGTCCCCTGTTCAACGGCCCGCCGATCGGCATCGGCGTGTTCACCGCCGGCCTCATCCTCGCCATCATGGTGATTCCCTTCATCACCTCGGTGATGCGCGACGTGTTTGACGTCGTTCCCATCGTCCTCAAGGAATCGGCCTATGGCATCGGCTGCACCACCTGGGAGGTGATGTGGCACGTGGTGCTGCCCTATACCCGCGTCGGCGTGGTGGGCGGCATTATGCTTGGCCTCGGCCGCGCCCTGGGAGAGACCATGGCCGTCACGTTCGTCATCGGGAACAGCCATGACATCAACCTGGCACTGTTCATGCCGGGCAACACCATCTCCTCGACTCTCGCCAACGAGTTTTCCGAGGCGGTCGGCGATCTCTACACTTCCTCGTTGATCGCCCTCGGCCTGATCCTGTTCTTCGTGACGTTCGTGGTACTTGCGATCGCCAAGCTGTTGCTGCTCCGCGTCGAAGCCCGCGAAGGGGCCAAGACCTGATGGCCCGCAACAATCGCTACCTGTTCCGCCGGGGCGTGAACCTGTTCAACCTGGGCATGTCGATGCTGACCACCGTGTTCGGCCTGTTCTGGCTGGGATGGCTCTTGTGGACGCTGTTGAGCCACGGGCTGCAGAGCTTGAACCTCGAGCTCTTTCTGCAGGACACACCGCCGCCGGGCGCCGCAGGAGGCATGGCCAATGCCATGATCGGCTCGCTGCTGCTGACCTTGGTGGGCATCCTGATCGGAACACCGGTCGGCATCCTCGCCGGCACCTGGCTCGCAGAATACGGACGGGCGAACCGCTTGGCCGCGCTGATCCGTTTCATCAACGACATCCTGCTGTCCGCCCCATCGATCGTCATCGGCGTGTTCGTCTACGCTGTCGTGGTGGCGCCGCTCGGACATTTTTCCGGGTGGGCGGGCGGGCTGTCGCTCGCCATCATCATGCTGCCGGTGGTGCTGCGCACCACCGAGGACATGATGCGGCTCGTCCCGGACCAGATGCGCGAGGCCGCCGCCGCCCTGGGTGCGCCGCGCTGGAAAGTCACGGTGTTCATCGTGCACCGGGCATCCCTCGCCGGCATGCTCACCGGCGTGATCCTCGGCATGGCGCGCATCAGCGGCGAAACGGCCCCGCTCCTGTTCACCGCCCTCAACAACCAGTTCCGTACCACAGACATGAGCCAGCCCATCGCCAATCTGCCGGTGATGATCTTCCAGTTCGCCATGAGTCCTTACGAAGGCTGGCAGCACCTGGCGTGGGCCGCGGCGCTCATCATCACCGCCGCGATCCTGATTCTCAGCATCAGCGCGCGCGTGTTGCTGAACCGGAAATCCTTTGGAAACTGACGCTATGAACAGCACCGCCATCGCCAATCCGAAGCTCGACGTCAAGCAGCTCGACTTCTATTACGGCCGCTTCCACGCGCTGCACGGCATCAACATGCAGATCCCGGAAAAGCAGGTCACGGCCTTCATCGGGCCCTCGGGATGCGGTAAATCCACGTTGCTGCGCACCCTAAACCGCATTTATGAACTCTATCCGGAGCAGCGCGCCACCGGCGAAGTGCACCTGGACGGCGAGAATATCCTCTCGACCGGGCAGGATCTGAACCTCTTGCGCGCCAAGGTGGGGATGGTGTTCCAGAAGCCGACGCCGTTTCCGATGTCGGTATACGAGAACATCGCCTTCGGTGTGCGCCTCTATGAGCGCGTGCCGCGCGCGCAGATGGACGAGCGGGTCGAATGGGCCCTGCGCAAGGCGGCGTTGTGGGACGAAGTGAAAGACAAGCTGCACCAGGGCGGCACCCGGCTCTCCGGCGGGCAGCAGCAGCGCTTGTGCATCGCCCGCGCCATCGCCGTCAAACCGGAGGTACTGCTTCTGGATGAACCGGCCTCGGCACTTGACCCCATCTCCACGCTCAAAGTCGAGGAACTCATTGCCGAGCTCAAGACCGACTACACCATCGTCATCGTCACCCACAACATGCAACAGGCGGCGCGTGTTTCCGACTTCACCGCCTTCATGTACCTGGGCGACCTGATCGAGTTTGCCGACACCAGTACGCTTTTCACCAATCCCGCCAGGAAGCAGACGGAAGATTACATTACTGGCAGGTATGGCTAAGCCGACGCTTGCCTAGGGGGCAAGCGCGGCGAAGGGCTCGCCGCATGTGGCGAGCGACGCGCCAGGATGGCGTGGCTGGGAGTTTAAAGGACCTAGGACTTACGCCAGGGACGGCTGATCAATACCGAGATAAAGAAAAAGGGCGCACATTTCTGTGCGCCCTTCTTTATTAATTCCAGTTACCTGGAATTAATTACTTGCCACCGGTGCCGGTGGAAGCGGCCGGAGCCTTGGACTTCTTGTGGTGCTTCTTCTTCGAGTGCTTGGTGGCCTTCTTCTCTTCCTTCGCAGGAGCGGCCGGAGCGGCGGCAGCCGGGGCAGCAGCCTTAGCGGTGGAAGCGGCCGGGGCGGCGGCATCGGCCATGGCCAGGCCGGCGACCGCGAGCAGGGAACCGGCAACGAGGCTGATCAGGATCTGACGTTTCATCGGAGTACTCCAGTTTTTTGAGTTGACGTTGAGTGCTAAAAGTTTTGCAAAACCACCGCCCCGGTGCCGATAGGGGGTTACCCCCCGTACGCCGCAGCGGTTTGTTTACCCCAACCCGCGCCAGTCGACTGATACGGGCGGACATCCTGTCCGGGGTCATTCACTTCCTGTGGCGGGTATAACGCGTCCCCGGCGGGCCGGGTTGACGCCTTTTTAAGCCGTTTTTACCCCCACCGGACCCCGCCGGAAGGCCCGGGGGCCGCGGGGCGGGGCTGGCATAATACACTTCCTATGCGTAAGAAAATACCTGTATCCCAGCTGGCCATAGGGATGTATGTAGCGGAACTGGACCGACCCTGGCTGGACAGCCCATTCCTGTTCCAAGGCTTCTCTATCGAGTCCCCTGACCAGCTCCAAGCCCTCCAGGAATGCTGCCAATACGTCTACGTAGACGATGCCAGACCCTCGGAGGGGGAGGAGGAGGAAACGGCCGGCCAAGACCTGACCATCCCCGGGGTCCGGGAGACGAAGGAAAGGGCCGGCTTACGCATGGCCGTCCGGCGGATCCTGGAATACCGCCAGAGGCTCTACCCCCATCTGCAGAGGGTCATGGAGGACGCCCGCCTGGGTCACCTGGTGGAGGCCCGGGAGACCCGGATCATGGTCCAGCAACTGGTGGAACTGGTGGCGGTGAACCCGCAGGCGGCCCTCTGGCTCACCAACCTCAAGGACAAGCATTCTCATACCGCGGACCACTGCTTCAATACCGCGGTACTCGCCATCGCCTTCAGCGCCCACCTAGGCACTCCGAAAGAGCGTCTCGAGGAAGTGGGGCTGGGTGCGCTGCTCCATGACGTGGGCAAGATGCGCACGCCGGTCACCATCCTCGACAAGCCCGGTGTGCTTACCGAAGACGAGTTCGACATCGTCAAGAAACATCCGGTGGACGGCTACCAGATGCTGCGCAAGCAGGGCAGCCTGCCGGATGTGGCGTTGGAGATCGTGCAGTTGCACCACGAGCGTATCAGCGGCCAGGGCTACCCTTTCGGTCTCAAGGGCAACGAGATTCCCCTGCACGCCCGCGTGGTGGCGCTGGCCGAGGTCTATGACGACATCAGCAGCGACCGTGTCTACCATGATGGTGTGCCGGCCGCCAATTGCCTGAACATGATGTTCCATTGGGCGCCGCGGGATTTCGGGGAGGACCTGATGCAGGAGTTCATCCGCTGCATCGGCATCTATCCCATCGGCAGCCTGGTGGAACTCAACACCGGAGCGCTCGGCATCGTCATGTCCAGCAATCCGGACAGCCGCCTGAAACCCGTGGTGATGCTGGTCCGCGACCGGGAAGGCCGGCCTTACCGGAGGCGTCCGCTGCTTAACCTGGCCGCGCCCGGATCCCAGCAGGGCGGGTTCTCCTGGCAGGTGAAACGGGTGGTGGACTGCAAGGACTATGACATCGATCCGGCGCGCATCGCCCAGATGGAAGCGCGGCTGTGAGCCGCGAGACACAGCTTTTCCTGAGCAACGGATTGATGCTCGACGCCGCGGAGTTCGAGTTCAGCTTCGTGCGCGCTTCGGGGCCCGGCGGCCAGAACGTCAACAAGGTGGCGAGTGCCGTGGAGCTCCGTTGGGACCTGCGCAAAAGCATCCATCTGCCCGTGGGTGTGCGTCTCCGGCTCGAGGCCCTCGCGGGCTCCCGGGTCACCGATGACGGCGTGCTGATCATCCAGGCCCAGCGCCACCGCACCCAGGAGCGCAACCGCGCAGACGCCATCGAGCGGCTCATGGCGCTGGTGGAGCAGGCGCTCTATGTGCCCAAGCCACGCAAGAAGACAAAACCCAGCCGCGGCGCCAAGCGCCGGCGCTTGGAGGGCAAGCGCCGCCACGGTGACAAGAAGCGGATGCGAAGCGGGAGATATGATTAAAAAGAAAGGCCGGCGTAAGCCGGCCCTCTTGTAACTCAAGTTCTCTAATCGTCACAAAGCGTCGCGAGCGAAGGCAGAGCTAGGCGCGCGAGGTGAGCAGGAGGGAGCGTACTCTTGGTGTACGTGACCGACTGCGAGTCCGAAGCGCAACAACGCCCTGCCAAG
>JBLNDO010000016.1:0-17081 GCA_050261675.1 Bacillota bacterium | reverse complement strand
GGGCGCCCCGTGACATCGCGCGCCACGGCGGAGTAGGTGGCCGTGGAACCCACCCCCAGCGGTGGTTGCGCAGCGATGCTGATGGAGGCCACCACCGGCGGACGGGATATACGGAATGCCTCGGCGCCGGGACTGCAAGCGGCATAAACGAGGATGAAGAGAGCGGCGGAGCGGAAAAAACGAGCGGTACTGTCTTTCATGGCATCCCCCTTATGAGACGCTGGTGGTTGCAGCGCTTTCCTTTTCAGCGCGAACGGCCATGTGGATTCGGAATCGCACAGCTTGGTTCATTTGAAAAGTCAGGTATCCGGACAAATGAACATAAGACAAGTATAGTGACATTATGGGAAATGAATTTGAAACTCCCATGACATAAGGCGTGTCTAGGTTTCCAGCATAAGCGCTTGTTTTTTCTGGAATCAGGGGAAGGGACGACGGTGAAATATCCCGGCCGGCGCCGGGTTGTTTCAGTGCCCCGCTGCCTTGGCGGCGCGCTGGGGCAACAGCAGGATGCAAACGAGAATCACCAGCGCCAGGATCGCCGAGGCGGCGTAGCGGCTGAGGTTCAGACCGCCGTCCGCGATGGGTTTGTCGAGGAAATCGCCGGCCACGGCACCCAGCGGACGGGTGAGGATGAAGGCGGTCCAGAAGAGCAGCGTGCGGGAGGTCTTGGTGAAGAAATAGCCCGCCGCCACGAGGATCAACAAAGCGCCGAAGGTGACGATGCCCCCGCCATAACCGATGCCGGCGGTGTCCGCGACCCAATCCCCGAGCGCCGTGCCCAGAGTCTGGGAAAACATGATGGTGATCCAGTAGAACATCTCCGTCTTGGGCGAACTGACGGTATTCACCGAGACGGAGCCCATGACCCAATACCAGATACCCAAGGACGACAAGAGCAGGGCCAGCAGCAGGCTCGAACCGCCCGTATAACCGATTCCCAGAGAACGGTCCGCGAAGTCCGCGAGCGTGGTGCCGACGGTGGTGGTGGCGACGATGGTGGTCCAATAGAGAAACGGGTTGAAGCGCTGCGCCTTGATCTGGACCGCCACAGCCGCGATAAAGACCAGGGCGAAGATGCCCGTGCCCACCAGATACCCCAGATTCATGGACATGGATACCATGTCGCCGCCGGTCTCACCGAGCGTGGTGGCCGCGATCTTCATGATCCAGAAGACCAGGGTGACTTCCGGGACCTTGCTCAGGGCGGTTTGGGCGGTTGTGTTCATCGCACGACGTTTCCGGGCAACGGTCCTTCGTCATCATGCCATGTCGGGACGCGCCGCCGCCGCGGCGTCGTTCAGCAACTGTCGCCGCTGAACATCGTGCCGTCGAACTTGCAGTGCACCTGGATGTCGCTTTCGTCCGAAAGCTCGAACTCGCGGCTGTAGTGCTTATCGCCCGCATAGGCATCCAGCCGGTGGGAGCCGTAGGGGATGTCCCAGCTACAGGTCTGCTGCGGACCCGCGGTGCAGGGTCGGGTATCGTCGAGCTTGAACGTCACGCTGATCCGGCTCAGGTTGTCCACCTTGACGCGATAGGTGAGATCCATGTCACCCACAGCGGAACCCGCCGTGGAGACCATGCACAGACCCAGCATGATGCCGATTCGGCGCCCCATGGATACCCCATCCGAAGCCGTTGCCGCGGCAAAAAGCATAGCGCGCGAGGCTGGCCGCGGCTAGCGGCAGCCTGTGAGCGCAGGGGTATACTGCGCGCGTCGGGGCGGTCAGCGGGATGGCCGTCGAAAGGTCGGGGGATGGCGGAAGCCCATTACATGTATGCCTGGGAATTCCTGGCGGCGCCCGGGAAGATCGCCGAGTTCAGGCAGGCATACGGGCCGGACGGCGATTGGGTCCGCCTGTTCCGGCGCGCCCAAGGCTATGTGCGAAGCGAATTGCACCAGGACGGCGCCAATCCGCAGCGCTTCGTCACCCTGGATTATTGGGAATCGGAAGCCGCCTGCGAGGAGTTCCGCCGGCGCCATGTCCACGACTACGAGGATCTGGACGTGCGCTGCGAACAGTTCACCCTCAAGGAAAGGGAAATCGGTCGTTTCCACCTGGTTTGAGGCCGTGCCCGGGCCTTGAGAAAGGGATTAGACAACCCGATATGAAGAAAAGGGGCGTTTGTCCATGTGCAAACACGGGGATCACTCATGACCTACCTCATGCCTTTGGTCTTCCTGGCGGCGGGGATCATCCTCATCGTCCTGGAGATGGCTACGCTGACTTTCTACTTGGCCGCCCTGGCGTTCGCCGCCCTGGTCACGGCGCTCGCGACTTGGCTGTATCCGCTGGAGCCCTGGCAGGCGGCATCGGTATACGCCCTGGCGGCCATGGTGGCATTGCCCCTGGCCCATTGGTTGCGCCATCGCGTGCAGGGTGCGAAAGGCGATCCCTTGGCGGACATGGACAAAGGCGGCCTCGTGACCGTGGCCGAAGACGACAACGGCGTCCTTAAGGTGAAGTACCGCGACTCGCTGTGGGAAGCGGTATGGGAAGGCACCGGCAAACCGCGGATCGGTCAGCGCGCCGAGGTCACCGCCCGCGACGGCGCAAAACTGCGCGTCAGGCCCGTCAACTGAACACTCAATCCTGACTTAAGGAGTTTTTCCATGGCCATCTCGTCCATCATCGGCCTGCTGATCCTGTTGTGGGCCGCCGTCACCATCATCCGTGCGGTGCGCATCGTGCCGCAGCAGCAGGCTTGGGTAGTCGAACGCCTGGGGCGCTTTCACGGGGTACTTACCTCGGGCATGCAGCTCATCGTGCCCATCGTCGACCGGGTGGCGTACCGCTTCGACATGCGCGAGATCCCGCTCGACGTGCCTGAGCAGGTGTGCATCACCAAGGACAACACGCGTCTCTCGGTGGACGGCGTGCTTTATTACCAGGTCACCAATGCCCAGAACGCCGCGTACGGCACCAACGACGTGATCGCCGCCGTGGTGCAGCTGGTGCAGACCACCATGCGCGCAGAGGTGGGCAAGCTGGCCCTGGATGAATGTCTCTCCCAGCGCGAGACCCTCAACAAGGGCGTGGTGGACGTGCTCACCCAGGCGGGCGCCGGCTGGGGAGTGAAGGTGCTGCGCTACGAGATCCGCAACCTCACGCCGCCGGACGAGATCCAGAAGGCCATGGAACTGCAGCTCACGGCCGAGCGGCAGAAGCGCGCCGCCATCGCCAAGTCCGAGGGCGAGCGCCAGCAGGCCATCAACCAGTCGGAAGGCCAGAAGCAGAGCCAGATCAACAACGCCGACGGCGAGCGCCAGGCGGCGATCCTGCGCGCCGAGGGCCAGGCCCAGGCCATCTCCACCGTGGCCACGGCCACCGCCAATGCCATCAACACCATCGCCAAGGCGGCGACGGGCGAAGGCGGCATGGACGCGCTGCACTACCAGCTCGCCCAGCAATGGGTGGACCAGTGGGGCGAGATCGCCAAGAGTTCCACCGTGACGGTGGTGCCTGCCAACATGGGTGACCTCTCCGCCATGGTGGGCACGCTCATGTCCCAGGCGGGGAACGCCAAGCCGGCTTCGCGCTGATACTTCGCGCGTCATGACCCCGCGCAGCGTCGCAGTGATCGGCGGCGGCCCCGCGGGCCTCATGGCCGCAGAGGTGTTGAGCGGCGCCGGCGCGGAAGTGCACCTCTACGATGCCATGCCGTCCGCCGGCCGCAAGCTGCTGCAGGCGGGAATCGGCGGCTTGAATCTCACCCATGCGGAGCCCGCCGAACGCTTCGCTGCGCGTTATGGCGCACACCAGCGGGAGATCGAAGCCTGGTTGCGCGATTTTGGCCCCGAGGCCTTGCGCGCCTGGGCCGCGCGGCTGGGGATCGAAACCTTCATCGGCAGCTCCGGGCGGGTGTTCCCGAAGGAGATGAAGGCCGCGCCTCTGCTGCGTGCCTGGCTCCGGCGGCTCAAACAGGCCGGCGTGGTGTTCCATCTGCGCCATCGCTGGCGCGGCTGGGACGCTCAGGGTCGTCTGCTGTTCGATGCTCCCGATGGAACCCGGGCAGCCGGCGTGGACGCGACGGTGTTGGCGCTGGGCGGCGGCAGTTGGCCGCGGCTCGGTTCCGACGGCGCCTGGGTGCCGTGGCTCCAGGAACGCGGCGTCGAAATCGCAGCCCTGAAACCGGCCAATTGTGGATTCGATGTGGCATGGAGCGAGCATTTCCGCCAGCGCTATGCCGGGCAGCCCGTGAAACCCGTGACCACCCGACTTGAGGACGGCGCCCCCCTGCAAGGAGAGTTCGTTGTCACGGACTACGGCATCGAGGGCGGGCTCATCTATGCCTTGTCGGCGGAATTACGGGAGGCAATCGAAGCCCGCGGCGCGGCGGCGCTGCATCTCGACCTTGCCCCGAACCGCGATGCGCCGCGTTTGATGGAGGGCTTGCGAAAGCCACGCCGTGGTCAATCCATGGCGAATCACCTGCGCAAGCAGGCGGGTGTCGAGGGCGTAAAGATAGGCCTGCTGCGCGAAGTCCTGGGGAAACACCTGCCGGATGACGCCACGCTTCTGGCGGAAGCGATCAAGGACCTGCCATTGCGCGTGACCGCTGCGCGTCCACTGGCCGAGGCCATCAGCAGTGCCGGCGGCGTGCGCTTCAGTGAGCTAGATGAGAATCTGATGTTGAAGCGTTTTCCCGGCGTGTTCTGTGCCGGTGAGATGCTAGATTGGGAGGCGCCCACGGGCGGCTACTTGCTGACGGCTTGTTTTGCTAGCGGGTATGCCGCTGGGAAGGGTGCCATGGGATGGTTGACGAGGAAGTCTGTTGATTCCATGTAGCAAGTCGGCGATGCGGGATGCATCGCGACGGCGAGTCCGGTGCACGCCCGGACCCGCCGGAATCTGAAAATCCAGGGATGGATTTTCAGCAGCTATGGATTTTTGATGCGCTTCACCAGCACCGTCTCGCGCACACCTTCGACCGACAGGTAATATGAATTCATCAGTCCACGGCTGATGGTGATCCTTGGGTTCATGACGGCGCCGGCGCTGAACTGGGAGTCGTCCACCTGCTCCCAGACCTGGCCGTTGTCCAGCGCGAAGTCCGTCGTGCCGTTCCAGCCGGTGAACTTCCCGACCATGTGGGCCACCAACGGGAAGGAATCCGTGGCGTCGGAAGCGGAGGCCGCCACAGCCGGTGCCTGTCCCGCTGTCACAGCTGCGCCGGCGGAAGGCGGGCAAGCGTGCTGCCGCTCGTAATTCTGGAACCAGGCATTGAGCGCCTTGACCTGGGCATCGGAAAGCTTATCCAGGCCGCTGGCGCGGAAATCCGACACCGACATGGCCTTGAGCACATCGAATGCCTGCGCATCCGCCGCGACGGTGGTTACCGGCAGCAGAGTAGCGGTGAGTAACAGGGTTTGAGTTAGTATCTTCATCTCGTTCCCTCGGGTTCGCCGGGTGGCTTGGCGAATTGTCGCATACCCGCGCGCCGATCATCCCACGCGTTCCGCGTCACGCCGATGACAAGGACCGCTCAACGAACGGAGATTTCCATGCAACTCTCGATGTACCAGGCTTCCGTGGTGGTGTTCGCCAATGTCCTCGGAAACCTAAAAGCGATCCTGAAGAAGGGCGAGGCCCACGCTGTGGCGAAGAAGATCGATCCCGCGGTGTTCGTGAATGCAAGGCTTTATCCAGACATGTTTCCGCTCAAACGCCAGGTGCAAATCGCCAGTGATCAGGCCAAGGGCTGCGTTTCGCGCCTCGCCGGTGTCGAGCCCCCGAAGTACGAGGACAACGAGGAAAGCTTTGCCGAGCTATACGCGCGTATCGACAAGACCATCGCCTACGTGCAGAGCATCAAGCCCGATCAACTGGAAGGCGCCGACACGCGCAAGATCGAGCTCAAGCAGCGCGATAACGTGCGCCACTTCGTGGGCCTGGGTTATCTCTTTGATTACGCCTATTTGCATTTCTTCTTCCACGCCACGACCGCCTATGACATCCTGAGGCATAACGGGGTGGAGCTAGGCAAGGGTGATTTCATGGGCAATCCCGAAGGGGTGAAGCGCTGAAAACCCGGACGGGCACGTGACCGGATTTGCGTCCCTTCATGCCAAGAGGTGTTCCGATGCGTATCAGGACGGCATTCATGGCGCCCTTGTTGCTTTGCAGCATGTCCTGCGCCACGTCCCCGACCGGACGCCATCAGTTGCACCTGGTGTCTCCACAGGACGCCGCGCAGGCGGGGATACGCTCGTACACGCAACTCAGGGCGCATACCCCCATCGATTCCGATCCTGCAGTGAACGCCTATGCGGCCTGCGTCGTTCACGCCATCACCAGCGCGGTGGGTCCACCCTACGGAGGCGGTTCCTGGCAGGTGACGGTCTTCAAACAAGACCAGACGGTGAATGCCTTTGCGCTGCCCGGCGGCAAGGTGGCGGTCTATACCGGCATTTTCAAGGTGGCGAAGAGCGCAGGGGAGCTCGCGGCGGTGCTGGGCCACGAAATCGGGCATGTGCAGGCCGGCCACGGCGCCGAGCGCATGTCCGATCAAATGGCTGCGCAAGCGGGCATCGACATCGTCGCGGTGCTGACCGGCATCGACCAAAGCACGCCGGGCGGGCAGGCGACCATGTCGGCGCTTGGCATGGGCACGCAGGTCGGCGTGCTCCTGCCGTTCAGCCGCGCGCAAGAGAGCGAAGCGGACGAACTCGGCCTGCGGTACATGGCAGAGGCCGGATTCGATCCGCGCGAGGCTTTGCAGTTGTGGCGCAACATGATGCAGGCGAACCTGGGCACCCCGCCGCAGATCCTCTCGGACCATCCTTCCGACGCCAACCGTTTGTCGGACCTCCAGAACCGTCTGCCGGATGCCTTGCAGCGTTATGCGGCGGCAGAGCGGCAGGGGCGCCATCCGGAGTGCAGACCGCCGGCTCCCTAGGATCCGTGGCGGCGGGCTTTTTTCGGGGAATTACGACATAATCTGTCACAGCGGCACCCATTGAACCGCCGCCAACTACAAATTGGGCAGCCGTGCGCAAGCCTGTGCGTAGAGAGCCTGCTGGGGGGCAGATGAACAGTGCAGCCATACAGAGCCTACGCGCTGTGTTTTGCGGTGCGACGATTGTCGTGTTTGCCGGGCTGGCTTTTCCCACCACGGCATCCGGGGTCGAACCCTTTCCCCCGGGTTCCAGCCTGCGTTTCCGACACATCGGCATCGAGAACGGCCTCGCCCAGAGCTCGGTGGAAGCCATCGCGCAGGACGCGCAGGGCTACATGTGGTTCGGCACCCAGGACGGACTGCAGCGTTACGACGGTTACGATTTTGTCACCTACCGGCACGACGCGGGCGACGAGAATTCGCTGGCCGACAACAGCATCAATGCACTGATGGTGGGGCCGGACGGTGCGCTCTGGGTAGCCACCGCCGACGTGGGCTTGGACCGACTCGATCCCGGAAGTGCGAAATTCGTCCACTTCCAGCACAAGGACGGCGATCCGCACAGCCTGGCGCACAACACGGTCAATACGCTGCTCATGGACACCGAGCACCGGCTCTGGGTCGGAACATCGGGCGGTTTGGATCTGTTGCAAGCCGACGGCGGATTCCGCCATTACCCGGTGCCGGCAAAGCTTCCCAACGGCAATCATGTCTACAGCCTGTACCAGGAACCCGGCGGGCGTTTGTGGGTGGGCACGGCGCACGGTCTTTACTATCTGGACCCGGGCAAGGACCAGCTGCAGCCGTTCATGCCTGCCGGCCCCACCCCCACAGGCGACCTCAAGGGGGTGTTCCTGGAATCACCCATCCATGTGATTACCGGCGACGCCGCCAGCGAGATATGGCTCGGCTCCGGCCGTGGTCTGGTGATGTTGGACAAGCATGGGGCGGTGGCCCATTTCT
The DNA here is from genome assembly GCA_050261675.1 of Bacillota bacterium. Classification (GTDB taxonomy): domain Bacteria; phylum Pseudomonadota; class Gammaproteobacteria; order Natronospirales; family REEB76; genus DASUBN01. The sequence continues at coordinate 9,215 of JBLNDO010000016.1, read as the reverse complement.
TCCAGTACAAGGCCGGAACGACTGATTCATTGCCCAACAACCACGTGCTGGCGCTCTTGCCGGACACGGACGGCGGGCTCTGGGTCGGCACGTACCAGGGTGGTGTCGGCCGCTACGATCCGGTGTCGGGCCGTTTCCAGGCGCACGTACATGACGCGACCGACCCCGGCAGCCTCAGCGACGATCAGATCGACACGCTCTTCCGGGATCGCAACGGACTCATCTGGATCGGGACAGATAATGCGGGTGTGAATATCTACAACCCGGCGACGAGGGCCTTCGGGTATTACCGCCACCGTCCCGGCGATACCAATAGCCTGGCGGGGAACGTGGTATGGGACATCTACAAGGACATCAATGACAACGTGTGGGTGGCGACCAATGCTGGGCTGACACGGCTGGATCCGGAGCGACGCCACTACAAGCAATACCGGCTGCTAGACAGGCTCCCCACCCATCCGGATGACGAGTCTGTGGGCGCGGTGTACGGGGACCAACGCGGCGAGATATGGGCAGGCTCTGATTCCGGCCTGTACCGCTACGACCGCTCCACCGACAGCTTCAAGCACTACAACCTGGTGCCGCCGGGAGGCAATACCAACGGCGATTTCGTTTCTGACATCTTTTCCGACAGCCGCGGCCGGTTGTGGGTAGCCACGGGCGCGGGCCTGGTGCTGTTCGATCCTGGGAATGGCAGCTTCAAACGCTTCATGCATGACCCCAAGCGTCCCGACAGCCTGCCGGACGACAGCGTCCAGGCTCTCTGTGAGACCCCGGACGGGCGCATCTGGGCAGGCACATCCGTTGGGCTCGCAAGCTTCACCGGCAACGAGGACAGCTTCACCATCTATCGTGCGGACCTGCACGACCCGCAGTCCATCAGCTACAACAACGTCCAAGCCTGCCATCCCGATGCTACCGGCGACCTCTGGGTCGGCACCGCCAGCGGTCTCGATCATTTGGACGTCAAGACCGGCAAGTTCAAGCGCTACAGCGTTAGCGATGGGCTGCCAAACAACAATATCTACGCGGTGATGCCGAGCAGCAGCGGCGGGATCTGGATCAGCACCGACAATGGCCTGTCGCACCTGGATGCGGTGAGCGGCACGTTCCGCAACTACGGCACCAGCGACGGCCTGCAAAGCATGGAATTCAACAGCGGCGCGGCCTTCGCATCCAAGGACGGTGAACTCTTCTTCGGCGGCATCAACGGCATGAACGCCTTCCGCCCCGAAGATTTGGTGCGCAATGTGAGCCCGCCGAAGGTGGCCATCACACGTTTCACGCGGCTGGGGACGGCGGTGCAATTGTTGACCCCCACGGGGGCGGTGTCGCAGGTCGAGGTGCTTTACCGCCAGAACATCCTGACGTTCGAATTCACGGCCTTCGATTACCAAGCGCCTGAGCTCAACAGCTTCAGTTACAAGCTCGACGGCTTCGATCAGGACTGGCACAACATCCGCAGCCGCAAGCTTGTGACCTACACCAACCTCGACCCCGGCGATTACGTGCTGCGCGTGCGCGGGGCCAACAGCGACGGCGTGTGGAGCAGCACAGAGACGACGCTCGGTATCCGCGTCCTGCCGCCGCCTTGGCGCACATGGTGGGCTTGGCTGCTGTACGTGGCGGGCGCCTTTGTGGCGGGCATGCTGGGGCTCAACATCTACAAGCGTAGCATCAAGCGCGAGCACGATCTCGCCAACGAACAGCAGCGCCGGCAATGGGCCGAAGCACTGCACAACCTGATCCAGTCCGTGTCCGTGCTGCGGGATGAGCGCGCGATCGCTGAGCAGCTGATAGACGGCCTGACGAACTTCATCCACTATGAACAGGCGCTCTTCTACGTGGAAAGGGAGTCGGTGCTCAAGCTGACCGCGTCGCGCGGCATCAGTGCCGGCGAGCAGGACTACCTGGAACAGTGGCCCTTGCAGCACCCGCAGGTGGTGGCGCGCCTCAAGCTCACCAAGAAACCCATGATGTTGAGCCCCGAGGATGCAGCGACGCTCGCCGCCGGAGGAAAGAACGCGCGGCGACATTTCTTCGCCGTGCCGGTGATCTCCGCCAGCGGTGCCTTCAGGCTGCTCCTCGTTGGACGTCCGGCGAAGGCCATGGATGAGCAGCAGATGGAAATCGCCGCCGCCATGGCGAAGCAAGTAAGCGTGGCTCTGGACAACGCCCAACTCATCAAGGACCTCGAGAACCTCGCGACCACCGACGGGCTGACGCGGCTGGCCAACCGCAGGCATTTCATGGAGCGGGCCGAAAGCGAATTCGAGCGCAGCCGACGCTATCAACGCGAACTCTCGGCTTTCCTGCTTGACGCGGATCACTTCAAGGCCATCAACGATACCTATGGGCATGACACGGGCGACCGTGCGTTGCGGCTCTTGGCGGCTGCCTGCCGCGAAAGCCTGCGCCACCTGGACGTGATTGGCCGGTATGGCGGCGAGGAATTCGTGGTGCTCCTGCCGGAGACGCCCGCGGCGCTCGCGTTCGAGACGGCGGAACGGCTGCGCAAGCGCATCGAGGAACTTAGCATTCCCGCCAGGGGCCAGGACATCCGGCTCACGGTGAGCATAGGAGTCGCGACGGCCGATGCCAGCATCGAAAGCGTGGCGGCGCTCGTCAACCAGGCCGACCGCGCGCTCTACGAGGCCAAGCGTAGCGGGCGCAACCGAGTGACGGCGGCCCGGTGACCGTGGCCGGCGGGCCTGAAAAGGCCGGTCAAAAGACGGCATCGGCCGTGCCGCTCCGGCACCGGCTTTTCATCGCGCTGGTGCTGGTTGTGATGGCTGCCACCATGTGGCCGGGCTACCTGCCGGCCGCGCGCATCGAACCTTATGTCTTCGGATTGCCGTTCGGGCTAGTCTGGCTTGTGGCCTGCATCGCCGTGGTGTTCGCGGCCCTCTGGTTCACCTTCCGCGCCGACATGCGGCAGGGCAGGGAGCGCCGTGACGACTGAGCTCGTCCCCTGTCTCGCCTACCTCGTGGTGGCGCTGGCCCTGGGGCTCGCGCCGGCAGCGCTGAGTTCACGCAGCGTGGCGGGCTATGTGGCCGGCGACCGGGGCCTCAATACGGTGCTTCTGTACTTCGTCCTGGGCGCAGCGGTCTTTTCCTCGTTCGCGTTCCTGGGTGGCCCCGGTTGGGCCTATTCCCGCGGCGCGGCGGCGTTCTACATCCTGGCCTACGGGATGTTCGGCATGATCCCGTTCTATTTCCTGGGCCCGCGCGCGCGGCGCATCGGCGCACGGCTCGGTTTCTACACGCAGGCGGAACTCGTCGGTTATCGCTTCGGAAGCCGTGCGCTGCAGGTGGCGGTGGCGGTGCTCAGCATCGCCGCGCTGGTCCCGTATCTCACGCTGCAGATCAAGGGTGTCGGTTACATTCTTTCGCTGGCGAGCCACGGGCAATTGCCCGAATGGGCCGGCGCATTGCTGGCCTATGGCGTGGTCACGGTCTACGTGCTCTACAGCGGCATGCTGGGAGTGAGCTGGACCGCTGTTTTCATGGGGCTCGCCATGATGGCGATCGGCTGGCTCTTCGGCCTCTATCTTCCCTGGAAGTTCTTCGGCGGCGTTGAAAACATGTTCCGTGCGATCGCGGCGAGCCCGCATGCGTCCATGCTGGTACCCCCCGGGTTGGACGGGGCCGGCGGTAACTGGGACTGGTGGGGCTACAGCTCCGCGATCCTGGTCTCGGTGCTCGGTTTCTGCTGCTGGCCGCACTTCTTCATGCGCAGCATGGCCGCGAAGGACGACCGCAGCATCAAGCTCATGGTGGTCATGTACCCCACCATCCAGGTGTTCATGGTCCCGGTGCTCGTCATCGGATTCTCTGCCGTGCTGTTGTTCCCAGGGGTCAAGCCCGCGGACACGGTGCTGCCCTTCATGCTGCAACATGCGGGTCTCTCGCCCTGGCTGGTGGGGCTCGCATTCGCAGGCACGCTGGCGGCGTCCATGCACACGGGGGATGCGATCATGCACGCCGCCGGGACGGTGGCGCTTCGGGATGCGCTGTTGCCCTGGTGGCCCCGTCCCCTTGATGACCGGCAGCAGCGCCGGCTGATCCGCGTATTCATCGTCTTGCTGACTGCGGCCGCCTATTACTTCGCCGTGGTATCGCAGCTTTCGCTGGTCTCGTTGCTGCTGGGTTCCTACGGCGGGGTGGCGCAGATCTTCCCGACGCTCATCGCCGCATTCTATTGGAAGCGCGCCACGGCAGCCGGCGCCACTGCCGGCCTGTTCGGCGGCATCGCGGTTAACTGCCTGTTCCTGTTGTACCCCGGGTGGCGCCCATTGCCGCTGCATGAAGGCATCTATGGCCTGGCGGCGAACGTCGTCCTGTTGGTGGCGGTCAGCCTGCTGACGAAGCCCAGCGATCCTGAGCGGGTGCGAGCGTATTCGGAGCCGGGCTGGGATTGATCACTTGGGAGGAGCGAGGGCCTCGAGATACCGTCCGGTCTCGGTTGCCGACATGGGCTTCGAGAAGAAATAACCCTGGCCCTTGCGGCAGCCCAGGGCGCGTAGGAGTTCCACCTGGCGGGAATCTTCGATGCCTTCCGCCACCACGTCCATCCCCAGGTCCGCGGCCAGCACCGTGATGGTCCGCACGATGGCGCGATCGGCACGCGCCTTCTCGATGCCGGTGATGAAGGAGCGGTCAATCTTGAGGGTGTCGATCTTGAAACGGCGCAGGGCGGAGAGCGACGAATAGCCGGTGCCGAAATCGTCCATCTGCAGGTTCACACCCACGCTCTTGAGGCGCGCAATGGTTTCCACCGCCAGCGCGGGGTTGTCCATGAAGACCGTCTCGGTGATCTCCAGGCAGAGGTGCTTGGGCTTCAGGCCCGTGATGTCCAGGACCCGGGCCACGCGCTGCGGCAGCACCCAGTGGGCAAACTGGCGGTTGGCGATGTTCACGCTCATGGTCACGTCGTCGCCGACGTGCTTGAATTTCTTCTTCCAGGCGGCGAACTGGGCGCAGGCCGTTTCCATCACCCACCAGCCGATGGGGATGATCAGCCCGGTTTCCTCGGCCACCGCCAGGAACTGTTCGGGGCCGAGCAGGCCCTGGCTGGGGTGATCCCAGCGCACCAGCGCCTCGAAACCCGCCAGTTTGTTGGCCGTCAGGTCCATGACCGGCTGGTAGTGAACGCGGAATTCGTTGCGTTGCAGCGCCAGTCGGAGCTCCGTTTCGAGCTTCAGGTTGGCCTTGGCGCTCTCGTGCATGGCGTCGTCGAACACCACATAGCCGGCCTTGCCCGCCGCCTTGGCGCGGTACATGGCGGTATCCGCATCGCGCAGGATCTCGTCGGGATGCTTGTAGTGGGGGGCGTTGATGACGATGCCGATGCTGGCGTTCGTGAACACGTCGTGGCCGTCGATGGTGATGGCGCGCGCGAGCTCCTCATGGACGCGGTCCGCGACCGCCGTGGCGTCGTCCAAGCCGGTCACGTTCTCCACCAGGATGGTGAACTCGTCGCCGCCGTAGCGGGCGATGAGGTCCGCGGGCCTGAGACAGGTGCGCAGGCGGCGCGCGATGGACTGGAGCACCCGGTCACCGAACGAGTGACCCAGGCTGTCGTTGATCAGCTTGAAACGGTCGAGATCCAGGAACAGCACCGCGAAACGGTCGGAACTGCGCTTGCCCACGTGATCGAGAACCTGCTGTAGCTTCTCCATGAAGAAGCTTCGGTTCGGCAGGTCGGTGAGGGCATCATGGTAGGCACTACGCACCAGTTCCTGTTCGGATTTCTTCTGGGCCGTCACGTCCCTCACCGTGCCGGTGACAGCGGCTTTTTCACGGTACCGCACATGAGCGACGGTCACGGCTGTGGTGACGCGCGTCTTGCCGTCGCGGTGCATGAGGCGCAATTCGTGCAGTTCATGCCCGGCAGGAAGCGGGTGGCTTTCGTCGAAGACATCGCTGGCAGTGTGATCCTCGGGGGCCAGCAGCTTCGAGAAGCTGATGCCGGTCATTTCATCCGGTTTGTAGCCCAGCATCTCTGCGAACGCGCGGTTCACGTATACCAGGCTGCCGTGGACGCTCAGGAACACGCCATCCTGGCTCATGTCAACCAGGGTGCGGTATTTCTCCTCGGACTGGGCGAGGGCGTCTTCGGCCTGTTTTCGCTGCGTGATGTCCTGCAGGGTGCCCTCGTAATATTCGACCTTGCCATCCTTGTCGCGCACCACGCGTGAGGTATCGCTCACCCAGATGGCGCTGCCGTCGCGGCGCGTGATCTGGATCTCCTGGCCGGTGTACTCCCCTTCCTCCTCAAGCCGTTTCAGCAGGTCTGCGCGCAGCTCCGGGTGCAGATAGGCGCGTTCGGCCACATTGAAGCCGGAGGCCATCAGGTCCTCCACGGAGGCATAACCCAACATCTTCGCCATGGCCGCATTGGCCCGCAGCAGGCGGCCATCGGGCGTGCTCTGATAGATGCCCTCGGCGGTGTTCTGGAGCAGGCTGGTGTATTTGCGCTCGACGTCGTGAGCGGTCTCGCTGTGTCCCGTGCCATCGCGCATGTCATGGCACACGGCGAGGACCGTGCGTTTGCCGTCTATCACCTGGAGCCGGGCATGCACGCGGGTCGGTATCGGGCTGCCGTTCTTGGCGCGCAGCTCCAGATCGAACGCGACGGATTGTTCGCTCAGCAATCGGGCCCCGGCATCGCGCAGGCGCTCGGCGGAGGCGAGGCTCGAAGGCGCAATTTCCAGGAGTTCGTCGCGCGCATAGCCCAACAAGGCGCAGGCCGCGTCGTTCACTTCGAAGAAAGTCCCCGCCACGCGCCCTTGTTCATCGATGGGGTAGACCAGCACCGCATCGCCGCCAGTGTTGAACAACGTCCGGTAGCTGATGTCCCGCCGATGCAGCGCGTCGAGGGCGTTGCGGTAATCCGAGACGTCCAGCACCGCGGTGAGCACGTAGGGCTTGCCTTCGATCTCGATCATCTCCGCCGAGGCTAGGCCGCGGCGTTTCTCGCCATTGTGCGACAGCAGGTGCACTTCGCGGTTCGCGAGCCTGCCGTTGAGCCTGAGTTCCTGCAGCATCTCTTCGCGTTCCTGCGGGAACTCCCACATGCCGAGTTCCGGGGCGCTTCGGCCGATGATTTCGGCCGGGCTATAGCCCAGCATGCGTTCCACGGCCGCGTTGATGTCGGTGAACTTGCCGGTTTCGAGTTCGGAGATGGCGATGATGCCCGGCGCGGCGCGGAACGCGGTGGCGAATTTGGCCGCGGCGAGGCGCTGCACCTCGTCCAGCCGGCGGCGGCGCAATTCGGCGGCACAGCGTGCGGCCAGCAGCGCGAGGGCTTCGAACAGTTCGTCGTTGGCCTGGAATGCCTGGCGCGACATGACGCCCAGGTGCCCCATGACTTCACCACCCGGGCCGGCGATGGCCACGGCGCAATAGGCGCGTACGCCGTGCTTGCGCAGCCAGCGGTCCTCGGGATAGGCCGTGGCCGCATCGTCCTCGATCCACAGGCGTCCCTCCGCCAGCACGCGCTCGGCGGGCGTGCCCGCCAGGTCGAATTCGCTGAAGCCGCCGGCGGTGTGATTCACGTGCCAGCCGGCCACCAGCCGCAGGCGAGTGCGGTCTTCCGGCAGACGCTGGGTGATGAAGGCGTATTCGGTGTCCAAGGTGTCGGCGAGGGAGCGCACCAACTGTCGGAAGAAATCCTGGCCCGCGAATGCAGCGGTCTGTTCCATCAGGCGGAACAGGATGCCCGCAGGGGCAGGATGGACGGCGCTTTCCGGCTTCATGAGCGTGCAGATTACCTTGAGTCGAAATCCCCGCGCCGGCCGGCGTCTTTTGCGCGGTCCGGGCCTTGGACAGGGCCCCGCTCAGGGGCGCTGCCAGAGGCGCAATATTGCTTGAGGATATGTTTCTAAGTCAATGAATAATAGGAAGATATGGACTGGGTCCAGTTACCACTGGCCCTTGAAGTCGAAGGGATATTGGCCGGTGCTGTCGGCCGGGCCCAAGTCCCCCAGGAAGCTCCGAGTGGCGGGGTCAGCCGGGTCCCGGGCGGAGAGCACCCCCGACAGGTGATAGGCCCCCTCGGGGGACAGGCTCAGGGCAGCCTGGAGCTTTAAGGGGCTCGTGATGTCCGATACCTGGGCGCTGATGCCACCCGTGGAGGCGGGAGCCAGGGACATACGGTAACTGCCCAGGGTGAAGGCGCGGGGCCAGGAAAGCACCGCATCGTCAAGTTGTATTTCACCTTCGGCGGACTGGGGTCTGCCGCCTTTGAGGGCGAGTTCCTTGAGATGCAGCGCCAGGGTGCCCTGAACGCTGTGAGAGGGCACCGGGAGCCAGCGCTCCACGTAGGACACGGGCACGCGGCCATCCACATCGCGCAGGTACACGGTGCTCCCGCGGGTATCGGCACGCAGGCTCAAGGTTCCATCGGTCGACTGCAGCGCCAGGCGGTAGCCATAACTGACGCCGAAGAGCGCGCGCCAGTCGAATTGCCACTGGACGGCGCCGAGCGGCGCGCCCTGATAGCGTAGCGTCTCGGCGCGGCCGGAGAACACGGAACCCGTGACGCCGTCGAGCTGCACACCGGGCGCGTGTTTAACGAGCCAGCCCACCGCATATTGGGCGGGGAGCATCGTCAGCAGAAACGAGAGATAGGCCAGTGTCCCGAGCAGCCACCAGCGCAAACTGCGCCAGGTCATGCCGCGGGCGCCTGCAGGGTCAAACTGATGTCGACGCTTCCCGGACCGGTGCCGCGCTGGGCGATCAGCTGTTGCACCGTGATGCCGTATTGCCGGTGCAGGTCTCCGAGCCATCGCATGAGGCTGTCGAAGCCCGCGGCTTGGAACTGCAAGTGGACGGTACCGTCGCTGTTGGTCTGCACTTGCTTCAGCGCCCCGGCGAACCCGGCGTCGCTGGCGCTTCGGTCGACCACCGCAAGCAAGGACTGATCATGCGGAAGCGAGGAGGGCTGTTCACCACGCAACGATTGTATCTGCGACGCCAGCTGCCGCATGGTGAGGAGCTTGGCCTGCTGGGTTTCGACATCCGCTTTCAAGGTATGCACGCTGCTGATGTATGGATGCAACAACAGGCTGTAGAACAGCATGACGATGATGAAAGCCGCGCCGGCCGCAAGCACACGACGCTCGCGCGCTTGGAGCGATTGATACCAGGTTTTCAATTCTTCCAGGCGGTTCATGAGGGGTTCCCGGCGAGGATGAGCCGGCCCGTGACTT
>JBLNDO010000015.1:0-7384 GCA_050261675.1 Bacillota bacterium | reverse complement strand
AACCTGCGCGGACTGCGCCAGCAGGGCTTCGAGATCGCCCTGGACGACTTCGGCGCCGGCGTGGCGAGCTTCGGCTACCTGAGCGAGCTGCCCGTGACCATCGTCAAAATCGACGGGCGTTTCGTCCGGGACCTGGGGAAGGATCCGGCCGCGGAAGTCGTGATCCGCTCCCTCGCCCAAGTGGCCGCGCTACGCGGCATCACCTGCATCGCCGAATGGGTGGAGGATGCCGCCGTGATGCCCCGCCTCCGGGAGCTGGGCGTGCACTACGCCCAAGGCTATGCCATCCACCGGCCCGTGCCGCTGGCTTCCCTCGAAACCCTGCAACGGGCCGCCCCCTAGGGCGATGTCCCTCCACACTCGCGTGCAGATTTCCGACCGACCGCATGCCCGAAAGCACATAACGTCAATACCAGTGCCGCACCGCCTTTTGCGCGGTGCTAGACTGGAACGGCAATCCCAAGCCGGCGACGTCTTCGAGGGCGCCCATGCCGTGGAAGCTTGAAGTCACCGACAAGAACAAGCTGCTCAAGGTGAAATACCAAGGCGATTTCGCCGCGGACGAACTGCGCGCCACCACCCTCAAGATCGTCGCCGCCCTGATCGAGAAAGGCAGCCTGCGGCTCCTGCTCGACTGCTACGACGCGCATTTCGACGTGCCCACCGTCGCCGTCTACCAGCTGCCGGAACTCTACGACCAGATGGGCGTGTCCCGACAGGTGCACGCCGCGGTGGTCTTGCCCAAGGACGGCTACAGGAAGGAAATCTTCGAGTTCTACGAGGACGTGTGCCGGAACCGCGGTTATTTCGTGCAACTCTTCCCGGACGCCACTTCCGCCCTCGCCTGGCTCCGCGACCCGAACATTTAGTCAAATGCCCCGGACGGGAATAAAATCGGCCGTTCCCGGGTCCACTGCCGATGGTGATTATCAATTCCCCAAGGAGTCCAGCATGAAGCGTCTTACCCTGTACATTTCCGCGTTCCTGGCGCTCGTCGCGCTGCCGGTGTTCGCCGCGGTCGGCGTCGGCGACAAGGCGCCCGATTTCACGGCTCAGGCTTCGCTGGGCGGCAAGGAATTCACTTTCAACCTCGCCGATCAACTCAAGAAGGGCCCGGTGGTGGTGTATTTCTATCCCGAGGCCTTCACCAAGGGCTGCACCATCGAGGCGCACGAGTTCGCGGAAGCCACGGACAAATATGCGGCGCTCGGAGCCTCGGTGATCGGCGTGTCCCACGACAACATCGACAAGCTCAACAAGTTCTCGGTGAGCGAGTGCCGCAACAAATTCCCGGTCGCCGCGGACCCGGACCTCAAGGTCATCAAGCTCTATGGCGCCCAGCTGCCCGGACACGAGACCTACGCCAACCGTACCTCCTACGTGGTGGCACCGGACGGCTCAGTGATATACATGTATACGGACATGAACCCCGAACAGCACGTGGCGAACACGCTCAAGGCCATCCAGGATTGGAAGGCGAAACAGGGGAAGTAACGCTTCGTCATTCCTGCGAAAGCAGGAATCCAGCCCATATCATATGAGGCAGGAAGCCGGCACATCCGGACCTGGATACCGGTTTTCGCCGGCATGACATTGGGCTCGCCGCATGCGGCGAGCCCAATGTCACTTCAGGTATTTCTTCATCCACTTGACCCAGCGGTCGTAGACATCCGTGGTGTGGACGACGTCGCCCGGGAAATGGGTGTTGACCGGATAGACGTAGAACTCGACGGTTACGCCGTGGTCCTGCAGCGCGTGGTACATCTCGTAGCTGTTGACGATGGGCACGTTGTTGTCGCCGGCGTCGCCGAGGATGAGCGTCGGCGCCTTGACCGCGCCGGCGAAGGCGATGGGTGACTGCTCGCGCCACAGCTTGGCGGTGGCCGGGTCGGGGCCGTTGGGGGAGCCGCCGAAGAAATACAGGTCGCCGTGCTGGTAATAGGAAATCTCGTAGTCCATGAGCCAGTCGTTCAGCGCCGCGCCCTCCAGCGCCGCCTTCCAGCGGTCCGGGTAACGGCCGTTCAGCCAGGACGTCATGTAGCCGCCGTAGGACCAGCCGGAGATGGCGATGCGCGATTCGTCCGCCACGCCGAGCTTCAAGACGGCCGCGAGGCCGGCCATCACGTCCTTGCCGGGACCCTCGCCCGTGTCGCGGTAAATGGCGTGCTGGTAGGCGTCGCCCAGGTTGGTGCTGCCCCGGTAGTTGGGCTGGAACACCAGGAAGTCCTTGGCGGCGAGGAGCTGAACCAGCGGCGTGAAGCCGAGGGTGGACTGGCCCTCCGGCCCGCCGTGGATGACAAGCACCAGCGGGTACTTCCTGCCCTGCTCGTAGCCCGCGGGATAGGTGAGCACGCCGTCCTCGGCGAAGCCATCCTCGCTCTTCCAGTCCACGCCCACGCTCCTGCCGAGCGCGAGGCCGTCCACGAAATCGTTGAAGTGCGTCAAGCGTTTCGGCTTGGCCTTCAGGGAATCCATCACGTAGAGCTCGGCGGGATGGTCCGCGGTCATGCCCGTGAAGGCCAGCGCGCCCTTCCTGGACAGGGAGAACCCGCGCGGCGCGACGCCGCCGAGGTCGAGCTTCACGGCCGGTCCCTGCAGCGGCTGGCGCCAGAGCACGGAATCGGTGCTGTCGGCGCCTTCCAGCAGCAACCCGGAGTTATCGGGCAGCCAGAGATAGTCATCCACGTTGTGCGCGAGCGCGTGGGTGAGGTCGCGGGAACCGGTGACGGTCTTGAGATACACGGCGTTGCCGTTGTTCTGGTCACCGTCGCGGGGGCGCATGAACGCGAGCAGCTTGCCGCTGGGGGAATACTGCGGATACACGGCGCCCGCCTCGTCCACCAACAGTTGTCCGGAGGCGCCATCGGCCCCGACGGACTCGATGGTGCTGAGGTAGGAATTGCCGAAGTAGCTGTCGGGGAACTTCGCGTAGACGATGGCCGTGCCGCCCTTGGCCCAGACGAGGGGCGTGCCCGTGTCCTGATCGGTCTGGACGCTCCAGGATCCCTCCGTCAGGCGCTTCGCCTTGCCGCCCGCCGCGTCCACCACCCACACGTGCCAGGGCTTCACGGGCTCACGCACCAGATAGTTGTTGTCGGTCACCTGCATCACGTCCTGGTGGTGCTTGGCGGCATCCTCGTCCTCCTCGTCCTGGACGTAATAGGCGATGCGCTTGCCTTCGGGGCTCCAGGTGAAGGACGCCACGCCCTGCTTGCCGTCGGTGAGGCGCACCGGATCGCCGCCCTCCATGGACATGACGAAGATCTGCGCCTGCTTGGTATCCGGATCCTCCGCCAGGAAGGCCAGGCGGTCGCCGTTCGGCGACCAGCGGGGCGAATCCAGGCCGGTGCGCTTATAGGTCAGCGGGCGCACCGCGCCCGTGTCCACGTCCACGAGATCGATTTCCTTGTCGTTCTTGTCGTCGTCCCAGTTGGGATGGGACACGATGACGACGACGCGCTTCCCGTCCGGCGAGATCTGCGGGTCGGAGACGCCCACGAGGCGGCGCAGGTCCTCCAACTGGAACAGCTTGGGCTGGTCCGCGGCGAAGGCGGCGGCAGGAATGAGCAGAATGCAGAAAGAAAGAACGAGGCGAAGGGATTTCATGGGTCCTTTCCCGATGGTTATGGCAAACGGGGCCCGCAAAGTGTACCCGAGAGCGGGTTGCCGCCGCCGGCCGCGCGCGGTAGCGTGATAGCCGCCCTTTCCGGGCTCATGACGTTTGGGGTTCCGCCATGACGCTGCGCACCTGGGTCCTCTGGTCCGCCACCCTGCTGGTGGCGGGCGCCTGTATCGCCTTCCCGTTCATCCCGCAATCGGCGCCGCCCGTGGAGATACGGCCGCTCTACCAGCAGAAGGCGTACAGCCTGCATCCGAGCTCCCTCGGCCTGCCGATGCCGGCGGAATTGCACGAAGGCGACGTGGTTTATCCCAAGGACATGGACCTTTCCACGCGGCTGGCCTTCAGCGTGGGCGCCGGCAACCTGCCGGCGGGCGCGACCCTGGACCTGCCGGTAAGCCGCGACGGCAAGGTGCAGCACGTGCAGGTACGCGCGATGCCGATACGCCTCGAATCCTCGACACTCGTTTATTTCCTGCTGGGCTACAGCCTGGCGCTGCTCATGGCCGCCCTGGGGCTCCTGCTCCTGTGGCGCGGGAGCAATGAGGCCGCGGCCGGCGTGGCGCTGTGGTGCCTGTCGAGCCTGGCCAGTTCCATCATCTCGGACCTCCCCTTGCCCCTGCCCTACGGCGGCTGGTTCAACTGGGCAAGCTCCATCCTGGAGATCGGCGGGACGCTGGTGGGCCTCTACCTGGTGGCGGACGGCTTGACGGCCGGGGCGCTGTCGCCCGAAACGCGGCGACGTTGGAGATGGCGCTTCATCGCCTCGCTGGCGGTCTACTACGCGCTCATGATCGGCTACAACGGCTATGCCATCGCCACCGGACTCACCAGCCTGCTGGTGCTCAACATCGTCGTCTGGCTGCACATCTGGATCTTCATCATCCCGCTCATCGTGATGGTGCTGGGCTACCGCCCCGCCACGGACATCGACCGGGCGCGGATCCGCTGGATACTCTTCAGCCTGGTGGGCTTGCTGCTGAGCTACGTGGGCGGGTCCGTCGCCTTCCGGTTCGGCATTCCGGGTTCGGCGGCGCAATTCATCCTGACGGCCTTGACCGGTATGGCCTTCGCCGGGTTCGCCTACGCCGTGCTGCGACACCGGCTGGTCTCGCTGCAAGTGGTGCTGAATCGGGCCCTGGTGTACGGCCTGCTCACCTCCCTGGTGGTGGGCGTGTTCGCCGCCCTGCTCTCCTTCCTGGAGCACAACGCCATCAACAGCCAGACCAACCAGTTCCTGGCGCTGCTCATCCCGCTGGTGCTGGGCATGGGCATCAACAGCCTGAAGCGCAAGGTGGATGACTACATCAATGCGGCCTTCTTCCGCCGCCGCCACAGGGCCATCGCCGAACTCACCCAGTTCGCCCGCACCTGTTCCCTCATCGAGGACCCGGACAAGCTCTTGGACCTCGCCGCGGAATCCCTTTACCGCAACAGCGGCGCCCAGGGCGTGGCGGTCTACGCCATGCAGAAGGGCAAGGCCGGGCCGAAGCAGGCGCGCAAGCAGGGGCCGCTGCCCTTCCCCGAGAAGATCGGCAACGACGACCTGGCCCTGTTGAGATTGCGCGCCGGCGACGCGGAAGTGGACCTGCACGGCACCTTCAGCCGCATCGAATCGGAGGGGTATGCCTACCCCTTGACGGTGCGCGGCGAACTCCTGGGCTTCATCGTGGTGGGACCGCGGCCGGCGGAGGCCTATTCGCTGGAGGAGCGCCGCCTCTTTACCCTCGCTTCGCAGCAAGTGGGCATCGCGCTGCACACACTCCGCCTCCAGGAGCAGCAGAAACTCCTGCAGGCCATCGCCAAGGGCGCCTACAAGAGCCTGCCGAAAGCGCGCGCCAAGGCGAAAGCGCTCGTCGAAGCGACCGCGGCCTGAGCGCCGGCATGAACACGCCGTCCATCGTCGAGGAGGTGCTGCGTTTCAACGCCGGCCGCGACCCGCGGCGGCTCGCCCTCAAGTACCGGGCCATGCGCGGCAGCGCGTTCGCCTTCCTGCGCGGGACCTGCCACCTCTTCTACGCCGGACTGCCCGGCGATCCCGTGCTGCATGACTCCCCGCATGCGTGGATCTCGGGAGACCTGCATCTCGAGAACTTCGGCGCCTACAAGGGCGACAACCGGCTGGTGTACTTCGACCTCAATGATTTCGACGAGGCCTGCCTCGCCCCCTGCAGCTGGGAACTGCTGCGGCTGGTGACGAGCCTACACGCGGCCGGCGGCACGCTCGGTTACGGCCCCCGCGATGCCGCGAGGCTCGGCCAGGTGTTCCTGGACGCCTATTGCCGGGAACTCGCCTCCGGCAAGCCGCGCTGGATCGAGCGGCCGCAGGCCGTGGGGCTGATCCGGCGGCTGCTCACGGATCTCAAGAAGACCGAGCGCAAGAAGTTCCTGGACAAACGCAGCGTCCGGGTGAAAGGCGTGCGCAAGTTTCGCATCGACGGCAAGCGCGCGCTCAAGACCACGGCGGCGGAACGCAAGCAGGTGTCGCTCACGCTGGCGCGCTTCGCCCAAGGCCAGCGCGACCCGGGTTTCTACAAGGTGCTGGACGTGGCGGACCGGATCGCCGGCACGGGCAGCCTGGGGGTGAAGCGCTACGCCATCCTGGTGGAAGGGCGCGGCTCGCCCAACGGCAATTTCCTCCTGGACCTCAAGGAGGCGCTGCCTTCCGCGCCCGTGCGCCATCTCACGGTTAAGCAGCCGGCGTGGACCAACGAGGCGGAACGGGTGGCGATATTGCAGAAGACCGTCGAGGCCATCGCGCCCGCGCTGCTCGCTCCCGTGGAAATGGGCGGTCGGTCCTATGTGCTGAAAGAGCTGCAACCCACCGAACAACGGGTGAATCTCTCCGCCTGGAAAGGCAAGCGGGCGCGGCTCGAGACGATCGTGACGAGCATGGGCGAACTCGTGGCCTGGGGACAACTCCGGGCCGCCGGGTGGCGCGGCAGCGCGGAGCGGGAGACGCTGATGCGCTTCGGCGCGCACCCGGTTTGGGCCGAGGGCCTGCTGGAACAGGCGCGGCAGCGCAGCCGTGTCATGACGGCGTATTGGATGGAATACTGCGCGGCCTGTGACAAGGGGGCGTTCAAGATCAAAGGCTAGGTCGGAAGCGACACCTCGTGCCGCTCCCTGGTGAATCTACGCTCTAGTTATCTGCTCCCTCAGCGGAACTTCAGACTAAACCTGCAATTGGCCGGAGACGATTCTGAAACCCTACTCTATTTAGGTGCCAAGCCTAGGGCCGCCACCACCACCATGAATAAAAAAACAATAATTCCTACAACAAGAGAAAATCGAAGCGCCCATAGAAGTGACCGATATTTTGAATTTGCATCGTCCGGTATATCACGCCCGAAAATAATCTTTGGAAAGACAGTAGTTATGCTATTTGGGTCGAAGAGACTTGGAGCTCCAATTCTTCCCCAGTAATCAGGATAGTTGCTCTTAAGTAAGGAAACCACGCGAAACAACGCTGCAAGATAGGTGATACAGCTGACGAGCAGTACCCACCCTGACAACATAACAACGATCTTAGGTAGCATTCTCGGGTCCTTCCGGTATCAGATTATTGCTCCGACGAAATTCTGCTTCTGGTCGGAAGCCGCCCCTCAGGCCGGCAACGGCTAGTTTGCCTCTCCGTAGCGGGTATCACCAAGTGCTAGCCCTTGCATTATTGTATATACAATTATTATACTAGTCATCATGCGCCTCACGTACGACCCGGTCAAGCGCGCCCGAACGCTCACCACGCGCGGCTTGGACTTCGAA
>JBLNDO010000014.1:0-9557 GCA_050261675.1 Bacillota bacterium | reverse complement strand
CCAGCGCCCAGTTCCTCATGAACCTGGCCCACGCGGTGCTGCCGAGCACTGCGGTGCTCTACATGGCCTACCGTTACCACTGGGATGCGCTCTACGTGGGCTACATGCTCATGGGTGTGGGTGCCTGCGCGGTGGTGGTGCAGGGCGGCCTGGTGAAGCCCTTGGTGCGCATGCTGGGTGAGCGCAAGGCGCTCGGCCTCGGTCTCCTGTTCGGCGCCGCGGGCTTCGCCATCTACGGCTTGGCACCGAGCGGCGTCTGGTTCCTGGTGGGCGTGCCGGTCATGTCCCTGTGGGGCATCGCCAACCCCTCCGCCCAGGGCATCATGACCCACCTCGTGGATCCGAAGGAGCAGGGGCAGTTGCAGGGGGCACTCTCCAGCATCATGGGCATCGCGAGCTGCTTCGGTCCGGGAATCTTCACCCAAGCCTTCGCCGCCGCCATCGGTGTCCGCGCCGACTGGCACCTGCCCGGCGCGCCGTTCCTGCTGGCGTCGCTGCTGCTCCTCGGTGCCGCGCTCATCGCGTGGCGCACCACCCGTCCGGGACACTTGGAACCCATCGCTGAACCTACGACGGGCGGATGAAGACGCCCGCCGCCTTCAAACCTGAAGACTACCGTAGCGTCGCGCTGGAGAGTGCCACGACGCTCCCCGCCGTCTGCTACGCGGATCCGGAATTCCACACCTTCGAACGGCAGACGGTGTTTGCCCGCAACTGGCAGCTCGTGGCCCACGCGGCGAAGCTGAAAAATGCCGGCGACCACGTGGTGGGGGAGATCGCCGGCAGGCCCATCCTCCTGGTGCGCGGTGACGATCAGGTACTGCGCGGCTTCTTCAACGTCTGCCGCCACCGGGCGGGGCCGCTGGCGCTCGCGGACGGCAACGCCCGGCAACTGCAGTGCAAGTATCACGGCTGGACCTACACACTCCAAGGGCAGCTGCGTGCCGCCCACGAGATGAAGGAAGCCAAGGATTTCGACATCAGCTGCATCCACCTCGAGGCTATCGAGATGGCGGAATGGGAGGGCCTCGTGTTCGCCGCCGTAGCCAAGCCTGCCGGGCCGCTGGAGCAACTGCTTGCCGGCATCAGTGAGCGCATCAGGCCCATCGAGCTTGGCAAATTCGCCTGGCATTCCCACGTGGCCTACGACGTGGCCTGCAACTGGAAGGCCTACGTGGACAACTATCTCGAGGGCTACCACCTGCCCGAGGTGCACCCGGGCTTGAGCCGGGTCTTGAATTACCGCCAATACACCACCGAGACCGCCGCATGGTATTCCCACCAGCACAGTCCCGTGGACGGCGCCCAGGGGCCCTACGCCGCAGGCGAGGCCCATTACTATTTCATCTGGCCCAACATGATGTTGAACATTCTGCCCGGCCGCCTGCAGACCAACCTCGTGGTGCCCTTGTCCTCGGGCCGCTGCCGGGTGGTGTTCGATTATTTCTACATGGACCCGGAGTCAGCGGCGGCCAAGAAGATGATCGCCGAGGACTTTTCCTTCAGCGACGAGGTACAGAAGGAAGACATGGCCATCTGCGAGCAGGTACAGAAGGGTCTGGAATCAGGTTCCTATCACGCCGGGCGCATTTCGCCCAAGCGCGAGTCGGGTGTGCATCACTTCCAGGAGTTATTGCGAGCCGCATATAGGCGCGCAACAGCTTGATGCCGAAATAAACTTTTCTTAATGCTGAACAGATGGCTTTATTTCATCACCCAAGGCCGAGAAGCTTTCATCCAAAGCGGTTTTTACTTCGACAGGCCATGATTTATAGATCTTATCTTCAGGCACCATTGGATGTAGATGACGGATTTTATAATCCTTCCCATCCACATCTATATCGATGTAGGTCACGATGGGCCTAGAGTCTGGATCGGGAGCTTCTCGATAGTAGTATTCTCCCTGCTGGGAATTTTCGCACCCGACCAAGGTATCGCCCGGAAGAGCTCCGGGTTGTACACTGGGACCGGAACCCGCAGCGACAGCCAGGGCTGCCGTTCTTGTTCCTCCGCCAGCTCCAGACATACCAGCTAGACCTGCAGTCGCGGCAGCGGTTCCACCCCGTTCCGCAATAAGGTGCCCGTTCCAGTAGATTTCAAATCGGTATAGGGTCGCAATATGCGGCTGACTGTCGGTAAGAATCTGGTTTGCCAGGTATGCATGCAGAAGCACCATGCGAGGCGGGTCGAAAGCGTTATCGTCGACCCTTCTTATGCCGTAATGGCAAGAATAAATATTGCCTTCTCCGGCAAGGAATGCTGGAGGGTTATCGATGATGCGCTTATCGATGAAAGTCGTCCTGTCATTGCTGGGCAAAGGAGGGCTGTCGATATGCACCATAGGAAACGCGACGCTGCATCCTGTAAGTGCAATTGAAATCAACAGAGCTACTGGTACTAGCTTCGATTTTGCGACCATTCGGCTATCCCTACCTAATGGCTTGTTATTTAGCCTTGCCGGTCTGCCAGACGTAGATGGGCAGGCCGGCGAGCAGCATCAGCGTGCCGTAGAACAGCGAGTCCTTGCCGGTGCCGTAGCAGGCCCAGATGCCGAACACGAAGGCCAGTGAAGCGAACACCACGTCGCGCACACGCACATTGCTGGCGCGCTTTTCTCGGCGGCTAAGCACAATGTCCGCCAGCGCGCACAGCATGTACGGCACCAGGGTGAAGAAGGTGGTGATGAGGATCAGGATGTTGAACATCTGCACCAGCGCCTGGCCCAATCCGCCGAGGCCCGAAGCCAGGCTCATGAGGATCAGCACGGTGGCGATGATGCTGGAGACCACCAGCGCCGTAACCGGTGTGCCGAATTTCGATTGCTTCGCAAGCACCTTGGGGAAGAGACCGTCGTTGGCCACCGCCTGCGGCAGTTGGCCCTGCATCAGGATCCAGCCGTTCAAGGCACCGAAGCAGGAGATGAGCGCCGCCGCCGCGATGAGCTTGCCCGCCCAGTCACCCCACAGCAGTTGCGCGGCGTCGGCGAAGGGCGCATTTGACTTGGCCAGCACGTCCGCCGGGATGATGCCCATCACCACCGAGGTGCAGACGATGTAGAACGCACCGGCGATGACCGTGCCCAGCATGGTGGCGCGGGGGATGGTCTTGGCCGGGTCCTTCACGTGATCGGCCGGCACCGTGGCGCATTCGAGTCCCAGGAAGGCCCACATGGCAAGCGCAGCGGTGGAGTTGATGGCCGAAAGAGGCCCCTCGGCGGTGTGGCCAGAATTGAAGGTGGCGGAATCGAAATGGGTAATGCCGAACACCGCCAGCACCAGGAGCGGCGTGAGCTTCAAGACCACCGTGATGAACTGGAGTTGGCCCGCGGCGCGCACGCCCAGGATATTGACGCCGGTCAAGAGCCAGCTCGCGGCGATGGCGGCGATGGCGCCGGGCACCGGAGCCGAGAGGGCCGGCACGAATTTGACCAGATAGCTCGCGAAGGCCACGGCAATGGCGGCATTGGTGGCGACGATGCTGAGCCAGTAGATCCAGGCGATCTGGAAACCGGCGAAGTCGCCGAAGGCCTCGCGGGGGTAGGCGTAGGGTCCGCCGGCCTTGGGCAGGCGGCGGGAGAGGTTGCTGAACACCCAGGCGAGCAAGAGCGCGCCCACGGTGCTCACACACCAGCCCCAGAGGCTGTAGGCGCCGTAGGGGGCCATGGAGGCGGGCAGCAGGAACACACCCGAACCCACCATGTTCCCGAGCACGATGGAGGTGGTGATGGCGAGGCCGAGGCTGCGGCGTTCGGTGCTGTTCGTGGCCATACCCATGCGATTTACCCCTGGAATTTGGTCTATTGAGTCGTACGCCGGCGGCGCAGTTTGCCCGATGCTACTAAAAAAGACATAGTTGCGACAGAAAAATTCACAGCAGATCGGGCTAAATCTTGCGTACCGCCATCATCCGCGAGGTCAGCGCCGCCCTGGAGCGGTGCGAACTCTCCTACCTTCCGCGTCAGTCCATCGATTTGGCCCTGGCGCGGGAACAGCATCGTCGTTACCAGGAGACCCTCGCGTCCCTGGGTTGCCGGATCGTGTCGCTTCCGGAGTTGCCCGAGCAGCCGGATTCGGTCTTTGTGGAGGACACGGCGGTGGTGCTGCCGGAAGTCGCGGTCATCACCCGCCCCGGCGCGGATTCGCGCCGGGCTGAGACCGAATCCATGGCGGCCACCCTGGCGGCCTACCGACATCTCGTATTCCTGGAGGAGCCCGCCACACTGGACGGCGGCGACGTGCTCCGCATCGGCAAGCGGCTCTATGTGGGGCTCTCGGGCCGCAGCAACCGGAGCGGCGTGGAGCAGCTCGCCGCGGTGGTGAAGCCCTTCGGCTACGGGGTCGAGGGCGTCGCGCTCACGGGCTGCCTGCATCTCAAGACGGCGGCGACGCTGGTGGCGCCGGACCGTCTGCTCATCAATCCCGCCTGGGCGGACAAGCGCGCTTTCCCGGGTGTGGAGTTCATCGACGTGGATCCGGCGGAGCCTCATGCCGGGAATGCGGTACTGGTCGGGGAGTCGCTGGTCTATCCCCGCTCTTTCCCGCGCACCCGCGGGCGGCTGGAGAAACTCGGCCTCGACCTCCATACGGTGGACATGTCCGAGACCGAGAAAGCCGAGGGCGGCGTCACCTGCTGCAGCCTGATCTTCGACCAGCCAGGCTGAAATAAGCCGCGGCGGTGCCGGGTCTAGAGCCCATACCCGAACCGGAATCCCTCCCTTGCGCCACCTGATGCAGATCCTCATGAAGACCGCGCTCACCTTCACCTTCCTGCTTGTTCTGGGGGCGCTGCTGGTCGGCCTGCGCTGGGCCGGCGGCTTCGGGCCCCTCGCCATGGTCGCGGCGGCGGAGACCCCGGCGAGCTACGCCGGCCGGGAACCCGCGCCGGAATTCCCCTCGGGACTCGATTGGATCAACACCGGCGGCAAACCCGTGACCCTCGCCGAGCTCAAGGGCAAGGTGGTGCTGCTCGACTTCTGGACCTACGGCTGCATCAACTGCTTCCACATCATTCCCGACCTGCAGAAGCTCGAGGCCAAGTATCCCGACAGCCTGGTGATCGTGGGCGTGCATTCCGCCAAGTTCGCGACGGAGGGCAACACCGCCCATATCAGCGCCATCGTTCAGCGCTACGGATTGAAGCACCCGGTGGTGAACGACCACGACCTCGCCATCTGGAACGAGTTCGGCGCCACCGGCTGGCCCACGCTCACGGTGATCGACCCCGCCGGCAACGTGGTGGGCGAGGTCTCGGGCGAGGGTCATTACGAACTCTTGGACCGGGTCATCGGCAGCCTGAGCAAGGAGTTCGCCGCCAAGCATGCACTCAACACGAAGCCCCTGTGGTTCGAGGGCATGCACGCGGACACGCCCAAGACCCCGCTGCTCTATCCCGGCAAGGTGCTGGCGGATGCCGCGGGCAAGCGCCTCTTCATCGCTGATTCCAACCACAACCGCATCGTGGTGGCGACGCTGGACGGCAAGGTGACGGGCGTCATCGGCGACGGCAAGCCCGGCCTGAAGGACGGTGCCTACGGCGCCGCCGAGTTCCATTATCCCCAGGGGCTCACGCTCGCGGATGCGGACACGCTCTACGTGGCGGATACGGACAACAACGCCATTCGCCGGGTGGATCTCAAGAAGGGTGCGGTGACGACCGTGGCCGGCGACGGCGAGCGCACTTATATGGATGACGGCGACCAGCCCGCCGCCAAGGCGGAACTCAACACGCCCTGGGACGTGCTGTACCACGACGGCCTGGTCTATATCGCCATGGCGGGCCAGCACCAGCTATGGATCTACGATCCGCACACCCAAGTGATCCGCCATTTCGCGGGTTCCGGCAGCGAGGGCATCGACGACGGCGAGCTGATGGACGCCTCCTTCGCCCAGCCGAGCGGCCTCAGCACCGACGGCCAGACCCTCTACGTGGCGGACCCGGAGGCGAGCGCCGTGCGCGCCGTCGAGTTCGGCGGGCGCCTGGCGCGGGTGCGCACCCTGGTGGGCACCGGGCTCTTCGATTTCGGTGACGTGGACGGCAGCGGCGACCATGTGCGCCTGCAGCACGATCTGGGTGTCGCCTGGTACGCAGGGCACCTCTACGTGGCCGACACCTACAACAGCAAGCTCAAGGTGTTGGACCCTGCCACCCGGGGCGTCATCACACTGCTCGGCGATGCCACGCTGGAAGAGCCGGGTGGCTTGAGCGCCGCCGATGGCGTGCTCTACGTGGCGGACACGGACCACAACCGCATCGTGACCGTGGACATCAAGACCGGGAAGGCGACACCGCTTGCCCTCAGCGATCCGGGCAAGCGTCTCTAGGACTTAGCGGATGTCCGCGGCGGTCATCAGGTATTCCAACTGGAAGGCGTGAAGCGAGTCATTTCCCGGCGTGGGTGAGATGGAGATGGTGACGAAGGTCCCGCCGAACTTGGCGCGTATCGCCTGCATGTAGGTTTCCACCGACCCTGTGTCCGGGCTGCGCCCAGAGATGGAGATGCGGTCGCCACGCCCGTTGCGACTCAACTGAATGACGAGGACGCCTGGGGGCGCCATGGCCAGCATCCGTTGTGTCGTGTCGTCATTCGCCTGTGCGCCGCTGATTACCTGAGCGAAGCTCAGGGGATAGACGGCTGTGGCGCGCCCGACGAGAAACGCCGCCACCAACGCCAGCGCCAAGCCGCCTGCCAACGCCGCGCGCTTCCAACGGTGCGAGCGCTCCTCCGCCTCGTCGCCGTTCTGCTGCAGCGCTTCCGCTTTGACCTCCAATGCCTGGGCGAGCCGTGCGAGCACGTCCTCGGAGGGCTTGGAGCGTCCGTTCTCCAGCTTGGAGAGATAGGACTGTTCGATGCCGGCCTTCTCGGCCAGCGCGGGTTGCGTCAGGCCACGGGCCAGACGCAACGTACGCAGGTTTTCCTGGAATGACATGGTGCACCTCGTCCGATGCCTGATGATGCTCGCCGAGGATTTTGGGCGAGGGTTTCAGGAATAGGAAGAGCCGCGAACCATGAATATCGCAGGAATATCGCGGAATAACAGCCATTTTGGAGGAATCCCTCCTCGCCGGGACCGCCCCGTGACGCTTATTGCTAGACTCATGGCATGAACACGGTGCGCAAATCCGGCAGAGGCGGCGAGCACAAGCTCGGCTTGCCCGAGGTGCTGGACTGGCTCGTGGAGGACGGCATACTCGGCCAGGACAAGGCCGAGTTGCTGCGTGGACTCGCGGCGCGCGGCGCTTACCAGGACAAACACCCGCTGCTGGTGCTCGGCAAGCGCGACTGGAGCGACGCCCGCCCGCCCCATGCACCGCTGACCGTGGAATCCCTCAGCACCTGGCTTGCGGCGCGCGTCGGCATGCCCTACCTCAAGATCGATCCCCTCAAGCTCAACGTGCAGAAGATCACCTCGGTGGTCTCGCTGCCCTACGCCTCGCGCTACAACGTATTGCCGGTGGAGGTCACCCCCAAGGCGGTCACCTTCGCCACCGCGGAGCCCTACCAGCACGAATGGGAGCGCGAGGTCTCCCAGGTGCAGAAGAAGGAGATCAAGCGGGTCTTCGCCAACCCCGAGGACATCGCCCGCTACCTGGTGGAGTTCTACTCCATTTCCCGCTCGGTGCTGGGTGCGGAGAAGCAGAACGAGGGCGTGCCCGCGGGCGGCGGCATCCAGAACCTGGAGCAGCTCATCGAGCTCGGCCGCAGCGGCAAGCTCGACGTCAACGACCAGCACGTCATCAGCATCGTGGAATGGCTGCTGCAGTACGCCTTCGACCAGCGCGCCAGCGACATCCATGTGGAGCCGCGCCGCGAGCAGGGCATCATCCGTTTCCGCATCGACGGCCTCATGCAGCAGGTCTACCAGTTGCCGGCGGCGGTGCTGGCGCCGGTCACGAGCCGCATCAAGATCCTGGCGCGCATGGACATCGCCGAGAAGCGCCGTCCTCAGGACGGCCGCATCAAGACCCGCACCCCGGACGGCACCGAGGTGGAACTGCGCCTCTCCACCATGCCGACGGCCTTCGGCGAGAAACTGGTGATGCGCATCTTCGACCCGGTGGTGCTGCTCAAGGATTTCCGCGCGCTCGGCTTCACCGAGACCGACGAGAACTTCTGGAACGCCATGATCGACAGCCCCCACGGCATCGTGTTGGTGACGGGCCCCACCGGTTCCGGCAAGACCACGACGCTCTATTCCACCTTGAAACAGGTGGCCAAGCCCGAGGTGAACGTCTGCACCGTGGAGGACCCCATCGAGCTCGTGGAGCCGGCGTTCAACCAGATGCAGGTGCAGGCGAACATCGACCTCACCTTCGCCTCCGGGGTACGCACCCTGCTGCGCCAGGACCCGGACATCATCATGATCGGCGAGATCCGCGACGCCGAGACCGCCGAGATGGCGGTGCAGGCGGCGCTCACCGGCCACCTGGTGTTCTCCACGCTGCACACCAACGACGCCCCGTCTTCCGTGAGCCGGCTCATGGACTTGGGGGTGCAGCCCTTCCTGATCCAGTCGACCTTGCTCGGGGTCATCGCCCAGCGCCTGGTGCGCACCCTCTGCCCGCATTGCCGCCGGCCGGGGGAAGTGAACGACGCGGACTGGGAGATGCTGGTCTCGCCCTGGAAGGTGCAGAAGCCGCGCCAGGTCTTCGAGGCGGCGGGCTGCCTGGAATGCCGGAACACCGGCTACCGCGGGCGCGTCGGCCTCTACGAGATGCTGAACGCGACACCGAAGCTTCGGCCGTACTTCACCGACCCCCTGGACGTGGACGCATTGCGTGACGCGGCCCTCAAGGAAGGCATGAAACCCCTGCGCTTGCGCGGCGCGCAGAAGGTGGCGGAAGGCGTCACCACCGTGGAGGAAGTCATGCGCGTGGTGCCGCCGCCGTCGCGGCACTGAGGGGTGACGATGCGTTATTTCCTCTGTGTCGTGTGGTCGCTGGGCGCGGCCGTGGGATTCTTCGTGCTGACCCAGGTGGCCATCGCGGGGTACGTCTTCTTCCGGCTCCCGGACATCCATGACCCATCGGCTGTGACACAAGCGGCCACCGATTACGTGCAGACCCACGCGGCCGTGATCCGCGGGCTGGACCTGATCGCCTTCCTGCTGGGGGCCTTGCTCGGAGCCCGCGGCGCCTGGCGCGGCAGGCTCCCCGGCACCCGCCGTTCCGCGTGAGCAGGGCGGATTGGAAAGCCGGGCTCGCGCCCGGTCTCGCCTCCCTGGGCGCGGCCTTGCCGCCGGGCGGCGAAACCTCGCTCCTGCGCTACGTGGAACTCCTGCTCCAATGGAACAAGGCCTACAACCTCACGTCCATCCGCGACCCGGAGGAGATGCTCACCAAGCACGTGCTCGACAGCCTCTCCATCCTGCCCTTTGTGGACGCTTCACCGGTGCTGGACGTGGGCAGCGGCGCAGGCCTGCCGGGCATCCCCCTCGCGGTGGCGCGACCCGATCTGAAGTTCACGCTCTTGGACAGCAACGGCAAGAAGACCCGGTTCATGACCCACGCGGCGGCGGCGCTCACCCTCAAGAACGTGGACGTGGTACAGGCCCGGGCCG
>JBLNDO010000013.1:0-2661 GCA_050261675.1 Bacillota bacterium | reverse complement strand
AACGCGGTGCTGGACAAGACCGCCGCGGAGCTGCGCAAGGCGGAGCGCGCCTGAGGCTCGAGACCCATGGATGAATTCGCCCTCATCCGCCGGTTTTTCACCCGACAAGACGTGAAGCGCGACGACGTGGCTCTGGGGGTCGGCGACGACGCGGCACTCCTGCGCGTACCGCCGGGCCAGGAACTCGCAGTCACCACCGACTCCCTCGTGGCCGGCGTGCATTTTCCCGAGAACCTGGATCCCGAGGCCATCGGTCACCGGGCGCTCGCCGCCAACCTGAGCGATCTCGCCGCCATGGGCGCGGCACCCGCCTGGGTGTTGCTGGCCCTCACGCTGCCGAAAGCCGATGAGAAATGGCTGGAAGGATTCAGCCGCGGCTTCTTCGGTCTCGCTAAGCAGCATCAGGTGGCACTGGTGGGCGGTAACATCGCCCGCGGCCCCTTGAACGTGACCATCACGGCCGAGGGATTCGTGCCGGAAGGCCAGGCGCTCACCCGCGCCGGCGCCCGGGTAGGGGATTTGATCTATGTCACCGGAAATCCGGGCGAGGCGGCGGCGGGTTTGAAACTGCTGCAGGCGGGGAAGAATGAGCCGAACAATCCTTGTGTCCGGCGCTTCACCCATCCAGAACCGCGCATCGCCGCGGGTCTGGCCCTGCGCGGCCTCGCCAGCGCCTGCATCGACGTCTCGGACGGTCTGCTGGCGGACCTGGGGCATCTCTTGGAAGTGCACGGCCACGGCGCGAAGATTGCGCTGGAACGGCTGCCGCTCTCGCCGCAGCTATTGAAGCTCTACGGCAAAGACGATGCCTGGAAACTCGCGCTCACGGGCGGGGATGATTACGAGCTTTGCTTCACCGTCCACGCGAACCAGGCGGTTGCGGCGGAAGCGAAGCTGCAGGAGATCGGTTGTCCCGTAGCTTGTATCGGCGCGGTGGACGGGCAGCAGCCGGAGATCGAGTGCGTGGACCGGGCGGGAAAGCGTCACGAGTATCCGGTAACAGGGCACAAACACTTCTGAAGGGGCACCATGGGAAACCTGACGGCGAAACAGGTCTTTTCAAACCCGGTCCATTTTCTCGCTTACGGCTTCGGCGCGGGACTCTCGCCCCGGGCGCCGGGGACCATGGGCACCCTCGCCGCGGTACCGCTCTACCTGTTGCTGACTTGGCTAGGCCCGTGGATTTATGCCGCGGGGCTGATCGTCGCGCTGGTGGCGGGTGTGTTCATCTGCGGCTATACGGCGGAGCAGCTGGAGACCGACGACCCGGGTCCCGTGGTCTGGGACGAGGTCGCGGGCTATCTCCTCACCATGCTGGGCCTGCCGTTCGGCGCCGTCTGGATGCTGGCGGGCTTCGCGCTCTTCCGTCTGTTCGACATCTGGAAGCCCTGGCCCATCCGCTGGCTGGACCGCCGCATCAAGGGCGGGCTCGGCATCATGCTCGACGATGCGGTGGCGGCGGTGTTCGCCGGCCTGCTGCTGCATGTAACGGCGTATTTCCTCAAGGCGTGACGCGGCAACTGGACTTGAAACCGTGCACCCGGTAAAACTGGCCGGTAGCGACGGGGAAGGCCATGGCCGAGACGCCTGACAAACTGGGGAAATTCGTGGTGACGCGGGAGCTCGGCCGGGGCACCACCGGCACGGTCTACCTCTGCCACGATTCCTTCCTGGGCAAGGACGTGGCCTTGAAGCTCTACAGCGTCGACGACCAGGTGCCGGAGGCGGACGCCCGCACCCGCCGCAAGCTGTTCTTCAACGAGGCCTACCTCGTCGGCAAGATGCAGCACCCCAACATCCTGCCCATCTACGACGCCGGCGAGGACGAGGGACATTGCTACGTGGTCATGGAGTACGTGCGCGGTGCCAAGCCGCTCACCGCCTTCTGCCGCGCCGAGAACCTCTTGCCCATCCGCAAGGTGGTGGAAGTGGTGTTCAAGTGCGCCAAGGCGCTGGACTACGCCCACCGCAACGGCCTCATCCACCGGGACATCAAGCCCGGCAACATCATGTTCACCTCCGAGGGTGACGTGCGCATCGTGGATTTCGGCGTGGCCCAGATGGCGGGCAACGAGGAACAGCAGATCAAGGGCCTGGTGGGTTCCCCGAGCTACATGGCCCCGGAGCAGATGCGCCACGCGCCGGCCACGGTGCAGACCGACCTCTATTCCCTGGGCGTGGTCATGTACGAGCTGCTCTCCGGCAAGCGGCCCTATTACGGCGACAACCTCTCCAAGCTGGTGCACCAGATCATCTACGCCACGCCACCACCGCTGCACCGCCTGCGCCCCGAGGTGCCGGACGTGCTGGAGGAGGTGGTGACCAAGGCCATCGCCAAGGACCCCACCAAGCGCTACCAGAGCGGCATCGAGTTCGCGACCGCGCTCTCCCAGGCGGTGCGCAAGCTCGACCAGCTGGACCAGGAGATGGCGGAGCAGGAGCGCTTCTCCATGCTGCGCCGCCTGCCGTTCTTTAAGGACTTCACCTATCCCGAGATCTACGAGGTACTGCAGGCGGGCCGCTGGCACAGCTACGGCGCGGACGAGCACATCCTCACGGAAGGGGAGATGGACGACGCCTTCCTGCTGGTGGTGGCGGGGGAGACGGAGATTCGCCGCCAGGGCAAGGCCGTGGGCGCGCTCCACGAAGGGGACTGTTTCG
>JBLNDO010000012.1:0-12999 GCA_050261675.1 Bacillota bacterium | reverse complement strand
CCAAGAACCCCAACGGTTATTGCGGCCTCGGCGGCACCGGCGTGAGCTGCGCTGTGTAGAGGCTTGCCTTGCGCAGCCCGGTCAGGATCAGAGAGGCGACATACGCCGACTTGGACGTGGTACTGTCCCACGCGGCGGCGTACTACGCTTTTGACCGCATCCCCTTCGACCCCGTGTCGGTGAGGGCGGGTTTGCAGGCGCTGCTGGCCAACCCCGGCTTCGGCAGGGTCTGGTTGATAGAGTCGGGAGCCGGGGTGACCGGCTATGCGGTGCTGACCTTCGGGTTTGACCACGAATTGGGCGGCAGGACCGGCACCCTCACGGATTTCTATCTGCGCGAGGATTTCCGGCGGCAAGGCATCGGCACCGCTGCACTGGGGCTCATCGAGGAGCAGGCCCGGCGGCAAGGCTTGTATGCCATGGAACTGCAAGCGACGCACGAGAATGCCGTCGCGCAGAAGCTCTATCGAAAGATGGGGTACACGGCTTTTGACCGTGTGCCCATGGCGAAACGCCTTTAGCCCCTGATCCCGTGACGCCATTGCCCGTCGGGGCCGCAAATCTCCGGATGCGCATAAAAAGACCCCCGGCCGCATTGCGCGAAACCGGGGGGTGCTTGGGGAAGCCGGGTTAAGGATTGCTTAAGGCAGCGCCACGCGCCTCACACCGGTGACGCCAGGTGCATCGAGGTCACGCGTGCTCAAGGTGAGTTCGCCTCCGGTGGAAGCGATTTCGGTGTCGCGGCGGGACAGACCGTCCTGCATATCCAGGCGGCCGGCGGCCGTGTTCACGACGGTGTTGTCCAGCACGCGATCGAAGCCGCTGCCGTCGGCGTTGAAGGGCGTGGAAAGCAGGCTGAATTTATCCGCCTGCAGACCCTGGGATTGCAGTGTGTCCGCCAGCAGCGTCGTGAGCGCTGCATCAACGGAGGCGAGCGCACGACCGTCCGGTGCCGCGTGGGCGGCGAACGCGGCCGCGATGTCGGCGCCACGCGCGTCGTAGGCGGCGCGCAGCACGAGGTCGCTCAAGGGGTCGATGTTGGCGTTGCCGGCCTGAAGCGCCGCGCCGTACATCACGCGGCCGCGGCCGTCGTCCGCCTTGAGGAGGAAGGGTGCATCGAGCCCCGCGACGGACAGCTGGAAGTGCCCGTCTGCCCCGCTCAGGGCGGAGACGCGGCGGCCCTGGGCGTCCTCGAGGGTGATGAAGGCGCCGGCCAGGGCATGGCCCACGGCCACGGTGCCCATGACGGAGTCCATGGTGGTGACGGTGAGCGTCCCGGTATTGCTCGTGTAGGTGACGGGCATGCCGTAGATGCCGCCGCTGTAGGTGATGGAGGCGGTGATGCCAGTGCTGCCCACCGCTTTCGAGGTCGCGAGGCCGGAGCTGTTGACCGTCGCCACGGCGGTATTGGAGGACGCCCAGTTGAGTGCGGCGCCGGTCACCACGTGGCCGCTCGCGTCCCTCGAGACGGCGGTGTATTGCTGCATGCCGCCGACGGTGACGCTGGCGGTGGCGGGCGAAATCACGATGGAGACGATGTTGCCGGTGCCCCCGCCGCCCCCGGTGGTGTAACTACTGCCGCTGTAGCCGCCGCCGCAGCCGAAACCGAGCAGGGCCAGGAGGGAGGCCGTGAACAGGCCGGTGAGTGTTCTCGATCTGCGCATGAGTGGGATTCCTCGCGTCTTGTATGGATGTCTCTATAGCGCGAGTACCTCCGAGCGGGCGGTTTTATTCCGGCTTATGTGAACATGTCGCTGTTTTTAGGGCGCTCGAAGCGCCCCGTCGCGGGGCTTTCTAAGGCGCGGAGGGGGCGGCTTTGCGAGCGACGATCTTGAAGCGGATGCGCACCCGGTCCGCCACCGCGAGGCCGCCGCCCAACACCGCATGAGGCGAGATGCCGAACTCGCTTTGCAGGATCTGAAAGCCGCCGCTGGCGGTGAATTCATCGCCGTTCCGCGAGACCACGATGGGCACCGTGAGATCGCGGGGGGTGCCGTGGAGCGTGATGCGGATGGAGGCGTCGGGTCCCCAGTCGGGCCCCGTGAGCTTGAGGGACTGGATGGTCACGGCCGGATAGCGGTCCGCGTCCAGTTCCTCCGGTCCCAGCATGTGCTCGACGGTGCCGGCCACGGACTGGGGCGAGGGTTGCTTGGCGAAATCCGGGCCCTCCACGGCGCGGGCCTCCGGCGCGTCCACCTCGAAATCTTTCACCGGCAGCGTCAGCGAGAAGGAGGAAGCGGGAAAATCCGGCGCGAGGTAGACGTCGCCCGCGATGTTGCGGGCCCGGATCACATGGTTGTAGCCGAAGGCGGCGAGGGGGCCCGCCTTGTAGACCAGGAAGCGCACGTCGGAGCGCGCCGCGTCCACCGTGTAGCGTACCGCGTCCGGGGCCGGCGACGCGGCCGGAGAGCCGGAAGCCGGCTGGGTCGTGTTGCCGATGGCCACGGGCGCCGTCTGGCAGGCGGCCAGGCAGAAGAGCGCCAGCCCCGCGGGAATAAACACTTTGCGCATGCCGTTCACCCGTTAATAATATGCTGAACCCACGTCCTCGAGACAGGACCGGAGCGCCACCATCGCTATTCCCCTGCGCAATACCTCCGAGCGCTACGGCGCCGTGGCCCAGGCGTTCCACTGGATCATCGTGGTCCTGGTCATCGGCCAGTTCACCCTGGGGTTCACCGCCCATCCCATGCCGGTGAGCCTCTTGCGCCTGAAACTGCTCACCTGGCACAAGTCCCTGGGACTCACGGTGTTCGCGCTGGCGGTGCTGCGCCTCGGTTGGCGCCTCTATTCACCGCCGCCAGCCTTGCCTCAAGACATAAGCCGCGCACAACACCGCCTGGCGCAGGGCGGCCATGCATTGCTCTATGCGCTGCTTCTCACTATGCCCCTCGTCGGTTGGATCACGTCTTCCGCTTCCAACCTCACGGTGAAATGGTTCTTCCTGGTGACCCTGCCGAATCTCGTGCAACCCGATCCTGGCCTCGCCGCCTGGACCAAAGACCTGCACATCGCCATGTCCTGGCTCCTGCTCGCCACGGTCATCGGACACGTGGCGGCTGCGTTCTGGCATGAGTGGGGCAGGAAGGACGATGTGTTGCGGCGCATGCTGCCCCTGCCCCTGCGCTCCGCCGCGAAGGAGAAGCCATGAACACGAGGACGGTTGCGCTCTTGTTTCTGCTGTTCGCCGCCGGTACGGCCGAGGCGGACTGCTGGAAGCCCGTGCCGGGACCCAAGAGCGTGAATTTCAAGGGCGACCAGGCGGGCGCGCCCTTTCCGGGGGAGTTCAAGTCCTATACAGGCCTGCTGTGCCTCGACGCGAAGGACCCCTCCAAGAACCGCCTCGAGGTGCAGGTGGACATGAAATCCGTGTCCACGGACCTGCCTGAGATGGACGAGGCGTTGCAGAACGGGGACTTCTTCGATGTAGCCCATTTTCCCCAGGCCAAGTTCGAGAGCGATTCACTCAAACCCTCGGGCCCGGGGCAATACCAGGTGACCGGCCGGCTCACCCTGCGGGGTGTCACCAAGGCGGTCAGCGTGCCCTTTGCCTGGACACCGGCGGCGGACGGCAAGAGCGCCCGGCTCACGGCGAAATTCATCCTGCAGCGCCTGGACTACGGCATCGGCCGGGGCCAGTGGGCCGACACCCAATGGGTGGGCAATCCCGTGGACCTGAGCTTCGCCATCACCTTCGCACCCGCGAGTTGAGTAGACTCTTTCCCCGGGACCACCACCGGGGCAGGCATGGCCGATTCCGAACACCGCGACGTCCGGCTCGAGGATCCGGAGGCCGACCAGCTCATGGCGGCCACGCCGGAACTCGTGTTGTACCTGCCGAAGCTTCTCTGGTATCCGTTGCGCGGCTACGGCCTCGCGGTGACGATCACCTTCGGTGTGGCGCTGTGGATCATCGGCTACGCCGGCGTCTGGGGTATCCCCGCAGCCGGGATCATCTTCGGCTGGATGGGCTACTACTTCATGGACGTGGTGCAGAAGACCGCCGTGGGTCACGCCACCCCGCCGCCCATGGGCAGCGAGGTGATGTTCCAGGGCGACAAGCTCAGGCTCGCGATGCTGGTGGCCTATCTCGGCGCCGTCTGGCTGCTGGCGCTGTCGGCGCGGCGCACCGGGGAGGCCGGCCTGAGCGTCGCCGTCGTCTGCGCCGGCATCTACGTGCTGCCGGCGTTCCTCGCCGCGCTCGCCCTGCAACCCGAGGTGTACATGGCGCTGAACCCGCTGGCGCTCGTCAAGTTTCTCTGGCACACGGGGTTCGCCTACCTCCTGGCCGCGCTGCTGTTGGCGGCGGTGGGTTTCGCGGGCATCGGGCTCGCGGGGCATCTCTCCGCCCTCACCAGCGACCTGTTGCTGGTCTACGGGCTCATCTTCGTCTGTCACATGGTGGGTTACGTGGCCTACCACCGCCAGGACGAACTCGGCATCGCCGTGATGGTGGAGAAGCCCACGGATGAATCGCGCGCCGCCGTGGAACAGGCGCAACGCCTGGGCGCACTGCTGAAAGCGGTGGACATGAGCCTGCACGATCACGACCCGCACGGCGCCCGGGACGCGCTGTTGCGCGAGGACGCGGCGGACGTCGCCAATCCCCGCGGCTTCCACGAGGACCTGTTCGAGGCCCTGCAATCGCGCCACCAGGACGCGCTCATGCTGGTGCAGGGTGTGCGGCTCATGGAGCGGCTGGCGCGCGAGAAGCGCCTGTCCCGCGCGCTCGACATCTGCGAGCAGTGCCTGGACGTGTCCAAGGATTTCCTGCCGCCCCCGGCCTTGATACCGCCGTTGGCGGAGCAGGCCTTCCGCGACAAGCGCATGGCCCTGTTCACGCGCATCGCCGACGGCGCGCAGGCCCGGCATCCCGGCGGCGACGCGGCGGTGGCGACTCAGTTCCTCAAGGCCCAGGCGCTGGTGCAGGCGCGCCAGGGAAACGCGGGCACCGATGCGGCGGCGCTGGCGCTCATCACCCCGCTCCTGCAGCATCCAAGCCATCCCTGGGCGCCGCGCATCCAGGCCCTGCACAAGGCGCTCTCGGCCATGCAGAAGAAAGCCTGAGGCATCCCATCACCGTTCTGCGAGGCATTCATGTACAGAATCCGCGTTGCGATCATGGTGGTTCTGACGTGCCTGCCCTTGGCCGTGCCCGCCATGCCGACGGCGCTGCAGGCCAAGGTCGAATCCCTGGCGAGGGAATCCGATTCCCTCGCGAAACAGCGCTACCGTTGGGAGGGCGTGCAGCAGGCCTTGTTGAAGCAGAAGAAGCAGATCGAGGACACGCAGACCGCGGTCATGCAGCAGCAGTCGGACCTGAACCGCCGCAACGAAGCCCACAACCAGCAGGCGGCGGCCCAGAAACAGCGCATCCAGGGCAACCGCAGCCAATGCGGCGGTGCCCAGAGCAGCAGCGGCAAGGTCAACGAGTGCGACAACGACATCAAGGGCATCAATCAGGCGTCCGGCAACCTGAACACTGACGCCGCCCAGCTGCAGTCGGAACAGGATAGCCTCAACGCCAGATACGCCCAGGCGAACCAGGACGCCAGCGACTGGAACGCCCACGAGGCGGACGCGATGGACCACCTCAACAAGGTCTACCACGCCATGAACGGCTGGCTGGACCGGGCCTACGACGTGATCACGGATCCCGATTTCCGCGACGCCGTCACGGCGGCGAACGCCGACGCCTACTGCGAGAACCGCGGCCTGCCGTCCGGCACGCTCACCATCGACACCGTGAAGCGCCTGTCCGACGGCTACCGCAAGTGCCTGAAGTACGTGCTGGAAGCCGAGCGCAAGGCACAGTTGGCGCCGGCGCCTGCGACATCGCAGAGACCGGGCTGAGCCGTCGGGAGCTGCGCTTTTCCGCTTGCGCCTGCCTCGTCCAAGTGCGCTTCTTAGTGCAAATCCCTCAAGACACCTTAAGGTGTTACACCTGAGTTCTTTCTTGCGCCCAATTCGGTGATTGT
Source organism: Bacillota bacterium (assembly GCA_050261675.1). Taxonomy (GTDB): domain Bacteria; phylum Pseudomonadota; class Gammaproteobacteria; order Natronospirales; family REEB76; genus DASUBN01. The sequence continues at coordinate 7,021 of JBLNDO010000012.1, read as the reverse complement.
CCTCATTTCCGCGGGCGATTCGCCCCGATAGAGTCCCCGCCATGGCCGGGATCGGGACCGCACTCGTGCGGCGCGGTGCGGCCGGGTGCGGCGCTCGCCGTGATTCATGACCTGCGGTAAGGAGTACATTCCATGATGCGTTTAACCAAGAAATTCAATTTCACCCTGGCCGGGGCCGCCCTGGCGCTCGGCGCGGTGACCGGCACGGCATTCGCCTGGAACACGGGGCAGGTCCCCCTGGATTTCCTGACGGGCGGCGGCTGGATCACCCACGATGACGGCTCACAAGCCAATTTTGGCGTGGGCGGCGGCGTTAAGAACGGCGATTGGTGGGGGCACCTCAACTACGTGGACCACGAGAACGGCCTGCACGTCACGGGCACCGCCGTGACCGCCTATATGGAAGTGGATGACCACACCCGCGAGATCTGCGGCGAGGCGGACACCGACCTCTACGGCCCGGTGGACTATGACGTGGTCGCCGCGGACAACGGCGAGCCCGGCGAGGACGACACCTTCGTCCTCACCCTGGGCCAGGGCGGCGTCACGGTCTACACCACCACCGTCGATTCCGACCACACCTTGGGCGGCTCCGCGGAAGGCGGCGGCAACATCCAGCTGCACGCCGGCAATCCGTCCAATACCGCGCCCACGTCCACACCCATCTGCAACATCTGAACCTGGAGCCCGGCGCTCCGGCGCCGGTCCAGGGACGGAACCGGCGGCGTCCACTCTCTCCCCGGCGCGCGGGATGCGCGCCGGGGGAAGGTGAGCATCAGAGACAGGCCTGTCCCGGTCGTCCCGGCGGAACTTGGGGGCGGAGTATGATGGGGAAATGTCCCTGGATGCCTTCCATCCCGCCACCGCCGCCTGGTTCCGGCAGACTTTCGCCGCGCCCACCGGCGCCCAGGAGCAGGCCTGGCCGGCCATCAAGGCGGGGAAGCACACCCTCATCGCCGCGCCCACGGGTTCCGGCAAGACCCTCGCGGCCTTTCTTTCCGCCATCGACGACTTGGTGCGCTTGGGCTTGGAGCGCGGCCTCGAGAACGAGTGCCGGGTGCTCTATATCTCGCCCCTGAAGGCGCTTTCCAACGACGTCCAGAAGAATCTGCAGGCGCCCCTCGAGGGCATACGCAACGAACTGTTTGCCCAAGGCCTACCGGACGTGGAGATCCGCGCCTGGGTGCGCACCGGCGACACGCCCCAGGCGGAACGGGACCGCATGCGCCGCGAGCCGCCCCACATCGTGGTGACCACGCCGGAATCCCTCTACATCCTGCTCACCTCCGACTCCGGACGGAAGCTCCTGTCCACGGTGCGCACGGTGATCGTGGACGAGATCCACGCCCTCGCGGGCAACAAGCGCGGCGCGCATCTCGCCCTCTCGCTGGAGCGCCTGGCGGCGCTTGGCCAGGAACCACCGGTGCGCATCGGCCTTTCGGCAACGCAAAAGCCCATCGAAGAGGTGGCGCGCTTCCTCACCGGCGCGGGCGAGGATTGCACCGTTATCGATACCGGCCACGTGCGGGAGCGCAAGCTGCACCTCGAGATGCCGCGCTCGCCGCTCACGCCGGTCATGGCCAACGAAGTCTGGGCCGAGCTCTACGACCGGCTGGCAGAACTCACCAAATCCCACCGTACCACGCTCATCTTCGCCAACAACCGCCGCCAGGCGGAGCGGGTGGCGCGGCACCTGGCCGAGCGCATCGGCGAGGAACTGGTCACCTCCCACCACGGCTCCCTGGCCCGGGCCCATCGGCTGGACGCGGAGCAGCGCCTGAAGCGCGGCGAATTGAAGGCCCTGGTGGCCACGGCCTCGCTGGAGCTCGGCATCGACATCGGCGACGTGGACCTGGTCTGCCAGCTGGGCTCGCCCCGGAGCATCAGCACCTTCCTGCAGCGGGTGGGCCGTTCCGGGCACGGCGTGGGCGCGCTCCCGGAAGGGCGGCTGTTCCCGCTCACCCGGGACGATCTCGTGGACTGCACGGCGCTTCTGGGTGCCGTGCGCCGCGGAGAACTGGATACCCTGAAAGTCCTGGATGCCCCCTTGGACGTGCTGGCCCAGCAGATCGTGGCCGACGTGGCCTGCCGGGAGTGGGACGAGTCTGCACTCTACGAAGCTTTCCGGCGGGCCTGGCCTTACCGGAATCTTTCCCAAAAGGATTTTGCCGACGTGGTGGGGATGCTCGCCGAGGGCTTCTCCACCCGCCGCGGGCGGCGCAGCGCCCACCTTCACCGGGACCAGGTGAACGGCAAGCTCCGGGGCCGGCGCGGCGCCAAGCTCATCGCCGTGACCAACGGCGGCGCCATCCCCGACCAGTTCGACTACGACGTGATCCTCTCTCCTTCGGGCCTGCGCATCGGCACCCTGAACGAAGACTTCTCCTTCGAGAGCATCCCGGGCGACGTGTTCCAGCTCGGCAACACCAGCTACCGCATCCTCAAGGTGGAGGCGGGCAGGGTGCTGGTGGAGGACGCCAAGGGCATGCCGCCCAACATTCCGTTCTGGTTCGGCGAGGCTCCGGCCCGGACCTTCGAAATGTCCGCGGCCGTGTCGCGCTTGAGGGACGAGGCGGACCGGCGGCTCACGGCGGGCGAAGACCTCATCCCCTGGCTCATGACCGAGGCCGGCGTGGACGAGGTGGCCGCGCGGCAGCTCGCCGAATATCTCGCCGCCGCCCGGGCGGCGCTGGGCGTGCTGCCCACCCAGGACAAGGTGGTGTTCGAGCGCTTCTTCGACGAGGCGGGGGACCAGCACTTCGTGATCCATTCGCCCTACGGCGCGCGCATCAACCGCGCCTGGGGCTTGGCCTTGCGCAAGCGCTTTTGCCGCAAGTTCAACTTCGAGCTGCAGGCGGCGGCGCTGGAGGACACCATCGTGTTGTCCTTGGGTGCGACCCACAGTTTTCCGCTGGAGGAGCCGGCGAAATATCTCAGTCCCCATACCGCGCTCGACGTGTTGACCCAGGCGGTGCTCGCCGCGCCCATGTTCGGCACCCGCTGGCGCTGGGTGGCCACCACCGCGCTCGCGGTGCGCCGTAACCGCAACGGCCAGCGCAACCCGCCGGCTTTCCAGCGGGCGGACGCGGAGGACCTGGTGGCCCTGGTATTCCCGGACCAGCTCGCCTGCGCCGAGAACCTGGCCGGCGCCCGGGAAGTGCCGGACCATCCCCTGGTGCACCAGACCCTCAAGGACTGCCTCTACGAACTCATGGACGCGGAAGGTTTCCTGCGCCTTCTGGAGCGCCTGCAGAAGGACGAGATCCAGGTGGTGGCGCGGGACCTGGCCGCGCCGTCGCCGCTTGCCCAGGAGATCCTCTCCGCCCGGCCCTATGCCTTCCTGGACGATGCGCCGGCGGAAGAGCGCCGCACCCTCGCGGTGCAGGGCCGCGGCGTCATGAGCCTGGAGGAGGCGGGTTCGCTTGCCGCACTGGACCCGGAGGCCATCGCGCGGGTGCGGGAAGAGGTCTGGCCCACGGCGCGGGACGCGGACGAGTTGCACGACGCCCTGGTGGTGCTCGGGTTCCTGACCGAAGAGGAGGGCAAGGCGGGCAATCCGGGCAAGGACCTGGACTTCGGCTGGGAGAATCTCTTCAACACGCTCCGGGATTCGCGCCGCGCCACCCGCGCGCGCTTGCAGGCGGGGCCGATACTCTGGGTGGCGGCGGAGCGGCTGCAGGAATTCCTGGCGGTCTTCCCGGACGCGGACCTGGAGCCCGTCCTCACGCCGCTTTCAGATGAGGCGCCACCCACCCGGGAAGACGCGCTGCGGGAACTCATCCGGAGCCGGCTCGAAGGTTCGGGGCCCGTGAGCGCTTCGACGCTCGCCGCCATGCTGGGCCTCGCGAAATCCGAAACCGACGCGGCGCTCCTCGCCCTCGAAGCGGAGGGCGGCGTGATGCGCGGCAAGTACACACCGAACGCGCAAGAGTTGGAGTGGTGCGAGCGGCGCCTGCTGGCGCGGATCCACCGCTACACCCTGAAGCGCCTGCGCAGCGAGATCGAGCCCGTCACGCCCGCCGATTACCTGCGCTTCCTGTTCGATTGGCACGGCGTCGCGGCGGAGCGGAGCGAGGGCGTCTCGGCCTTGGCCGCGGCCCTCGACCAGCTCTCGGGTTTCTCGGCGCCGGCCGCCGGCTGGGAGCAGGATCTCCTGCCGGCGCGGGTGGCCGACTACGCCCCCTACATGCTGGACCAGCTCTGCGCCGGCGGCTCGGTGGCCTGGATGCGCCTCATGCCGCCCAAGGCCTCCGACGACGAACGCCGCGCGGGACCGGTGCGCGGCACGCCCATCGCCTTCGTGGAGCGGGACGCGCTCGCCCACTGGCGCACCTTGGCGGAGATGCCGGACCCGGGCGTCATCAACTTGAGCCACGGCGCGCGTGCCGTGCACGACGCCCTCAAGAGCCACGGCGCGCTCTTCTTCGGCGACCTCACCCGACTCACGGGGCTCCTGCGCACCCAGGTGGAGGCGGCGCTCGCCGAGCTCACCGCCTGGGGCCTTGCCGCTTCCGATAGCTTCGCGGGTCTGCGCGCCCTCATCACGCCGGCCAGCAAGCGGCCGGCGCTCTCGAGCTCGGCCCGCTACCGCCTGCGCCGCGGCCAGGGGCCGGCTGTGGACGAGGCGGGGCGCTGGGCCCTGGTGCCGCGCCAGAGCGTGGCGGGGGACAAGCCGGCGGACGCGGAAGCCCTGGGGCATCTCGCCGAGGTCTTGCTGCGCCGTTACGGGGTGGTGTTCCGCAAGGTCCTGGAACGGGAGGGCGCGCTGCCCCCCTGGCGGGACCTGCTCTATATATATAGGCGCCTGGAGGCCCGGGGCGAGGTGCGGGGCGGGCGCTTCGTGGACGGCTTCGCCGGCGAGCAGTTCGCGTTGCCGGACGCGGTCGGCGCCCTGCGCGAGGCGCGGCGCCGGCCGAAGAACGGCGAACTGGTGTCGATCTCCGCGGCGGACCTGTTGAACCTGGTGGGCATCGTCACTCCGGGCCCGCGGGTGCCGGTGACGGGGGAGAACCGGGTGCTGTACCGGGACGGGGTCCCGGTGGCGGTGCAGGTGGCGGAGGACGTGAAGTTCCTGGAAGAGGTGTCTCCGGAGAACGAATGGGCGCTCCGTAACTCTCTCTTGCGCCGTCGCCAACCGCCGACATCGGGTACAGTGCAGTAATGCACGACACTGCTCTGTTCCTGCACATTCTTGTGGCCGGCATCATCGCGCAGTTCGCGCCGGTGAATCCCTTGGGCACCGCCCTCGTGGTGGAGCCTATGCTGGGCGGCATCGAGGGCAAGGAGCGCCACCGGGTCTCGGGCAAGATCACCTTCTACTGCTTCGCACTCTGCGTGGGCGTGATCCTGGTGGGCAGCTGGTGTTTTAAGATTTTCGGCGTGTCGCTGCCGGTGGTGCAGCTCGCGGGCGGTATTGTCATCTGCCACATGGGCTGGCAGCTCCTGGGGTCCAGCGACGGTCCTTCTGACGCCCGCGCCACGCCGGCACAGCAGAGCCAGGGCGATCTCGAGGACCGGCTGTTCTATCCCATTGCCTTCCCTATGACCACCGGCCCCGGCAGCATCTCGGTGCTGCTGACCTTGAGCGCCGACGCCCACGCCGGCGCCGAGCCTTCCATGGTGGAGTATTTCCTCAACATGGCGGCCCTGATCATGGCAGTGGCGGTGATCTGCGCCATGGTGTACTTGAGCTATGCGTACACCCCCTACATCCTGAAGCGTGTGGGTGACCGCGGCGCGCTCATCATGAACCGCCTGAGCGCCTTCCTGGTGTTCTGCGTGGGCCTGCAGATCGCCGTGAGCGGCATCCAGAACCTCATCCCGCCGCACTGATATGGCCACGGTCGTCATCGCGCCGTTCAATCCCAAGGACGAGATCGCCCTTTCCATCCTGCTGCAGACCTGCGATCTCTCCACCGAGGACATCGAGCCCGAGATACTGGAACATTTCCTCACCGCCCGTGCGGACAATCACGTGGTGGGGGCGGCGGGCCTGGAGGTCCACGGCGAGGCGGGGCTCTTGCGCTCGGTGGCCGTGGACGAGCCCCACCGGGGCTTGGGGCTAGGCAAGCGCCTGGTGGAAGCCATGGAAGAGCATGCGAAGACGGCGGGTGTGCGGGAACTCTATCTTCTCACCACCACGGCGGAGGATTTCTTCGCGGGCATGGGTTACCGCAGCGTGCCGCGGGACCAGGCCCCGGCGGGCATCGCCGGTACCGAGCAGTTCTCCAAGCTCTGCCCCAGCTCTTCCGCCTTCATGGTCAAATCCCTGGCGCCAGGTTAAAGTCGCTCGGCTTAAAAAGGGGTAGGGGATGAAATTCAGCGAGAAGCTATTCGCCGAATTCCTCGGCACCGGATTCCTGTTGGCCGTTATAGTCGGCTCGGGGATCATGGGCGAGCGCCTGGCGGGCGGCAACGCCGCGCTGGTGCTGTTCGTGAATTCCACGGCCACCGGTGCGGGTCTGGTGGCGCTGATCCTCGCCTTCGCGCCCGTCTCCGGTGCGCACTTCAACCCCTTGGTGAGCCTGCTCATGGCACGGCGGGGCGAACTGCCGTGGAAGAGCGTACCCGTCTACGCCCTGGCCCAGTGCCTCGGCGCCGTGGCAGGGGTGCTAGCCACTCACGCCATGTTCGGCTTGCCGCTTCTCGAGACCGCCGCCAAGGCCCGACCGGACTTTAACCTAATGTGGTCGGAATTCGTGGCGACCGTCGGGCTCCTGCTGGTGGTGCACCGGGTGTCCCGCAGCCGGCCCGAGGCGGTGGCCTACGCCGTCGGCTGTTACATCGCCGCGGCCTATTGGTTCACCTCGTCCACGTCCTTCGCCAACCCCGCCGTGACGCTCGCCCGCAGTCTCACCGATACCTTCACGGGCATCCGGCCCGCGGACGTGGCGGGTTTCGTGGCGGCGCAGCTTATGGCTACATTACTTATTGTCATGTGCATTCACGCTCCTGTAAAAAAACAGTGACTATGCTTTGGGTTCCTCCCGTGCAAACCGATGATGGAGCCCACCATGGCAAA
>JBLNDO010000011.1:0-23808 GCA_050261675.1 Bacillota bacterium | reverse complement strand
GCCGCGGGGTCATCCCCTGGAAAGCCTTCCAGCGCCGGCTCCAAGGACAGCGCGTAGCCCTGGGTGCCGGGCAGGCGTTCCACGAAGAACGGCACCACCGGCGCGCCGCTGGCGCGCGCCAGCCGCGAGGTGGCGGTGTTGGTGGGGGCCGGGATGCCGAAGAAGGGGATCATCTCGCTGTTCTTGCCGCGGTAGCCCTGGTCGGGAGCGTACCACACGGGTTTGCCGTCCTTGAGGCTCTTCAGCATGAGGCGCACGTCGTTACGCGGGATGGCGCGGTCGAAATGGCGCTCGCGGCTGCGCCGCATGACCTCCTCGATCAGTGCATTCTGATTGGGGCGGTACATGAGGTGGAAGTCCGTGGCGAGTCCGAGGAGGCGGCCGCCGATTTCCAGGGTGGTGAAATGGGCGGAAAGCAGGATTACGCCCTTGCCCTTGGCGCGGGCGGCATGCAGGTTCTCCACCCCCTCGATATGGACGAGCTTCTTGAGACGCGCGGCGTCCGCCCACCAGCACATGCCGATTTCCAGGAACGCCATCCCCAGGGAATCGAAATGCCGGCGCGCGAGCGCCTCGCGCGCGGGGGCGTCCAGCTCCGGGAAGCAGCGCTCCAGATTCACGAGGGTGATGCGCCAGCGGCGCTTGGCGGCGTGGCGCAGCAGCCAACCGAGGGTGCGCCCGAGGCCGAGCTGCACCGGATAGGGGAGGAGTATCGCCAACCGGACGAATCCCAACAGCAGCCAGACGGGCCAGTAGCGGGGTTTGAGGAAGGCGCGCTTCATCGTGGGCGCAGTATAAATTGCTCTGCACCTCGCATGCTATGATTCCCCGCGGTTTTCGATTGGATTTCAGGTGCTTGCATGCAGGTCAGCGTTCCGCAATTCGACCAAGTGCGCGTGCTGGTGGCGGGCGACGTGATGCTGGACCGCTACTGGTTCGGCGCCACCCAGCGCATCTCGCCGGAAGCGCCGGTGCCGGTGGTGCACGTGCGCAACACCGAGGAGCGCCCCGGCGGCGCCGGCAACGTGGCGGTGAACCTGGCGAGCCTGGGCGTGCACGCCAGCGTGCTCGGCATCACCGGCGACGACGCCGTGGCCGATAGTCTGATCTACGCCATGCAGAAGCGCGGCGTCAGCTGCCATTTCACACGCCTGAAGAACGCCGCGACCATCACCAAGCTGCGGGTGCTGTCGCGCCACCAGCAATTGATCCGGCTGGATTTCGAGGAGACCTTCGGCCACTTCGAGTCCGCGCCGCTCCTGCCGGCCTTCAAATCGGAGGTGAAGAACACCCAGGTGGTGATCCTCTCGGATTACGGCAAGGGCAGCCTTTCCCAGGTGCAGGAGCTCATCGCCGCGGCCCGCACGGCCGGCAAGCCGGTTCTGGTGGACCCCAAGGGCCGCGACTTCACCAAATACAGGGGCGCCACCCTCATCACGCCGAATCTGGCGGAGCTGGAGGCGGTGGTGGGCGAGTGCCCGGACGAGGCGACCATCGTCAAGAAAGGCGAAAAGCTCCGGGACGACCTCGGTCTCAAGGCCCTGCTCGTCACCCGCAGCGAGCACGGCATGACGCTGCTCGAAGCAGGCCAAAAGCCGCTGCATCTCCCCACCCAGGCCCTGGAGGTCTCGGATGTGACCGGCGCCGGCGACACGGTGATCGCGGTGTTGGCGGCGGGTCTCGGGGCGGGCCTGGATTTCGCCCACGCGGCGGCGCTTTCCAATCTCGCGGCCGGCATCGTGGTGGGCAAGCTCGGCGCGGCCAGCGTCACCTCCACGGAACTGCGGCTCACGGCCCACAGCCGCAGCGGCAGCGGCGTGCTCTCCGAAGCCGCCGTCACCGACGCCTTGTCCCATGCCCGGAGCCAGGGCGAGCGCATCGTCATGACCAACGGCGTTTTCGACATCCTGCATGTGGGCCATGTGTCCTACCTGGAGGAGGCCCGCAAATTGGGCGACCGGCTGGTGGTGGCGGTGAATGACGACGCCTCGGTGAAGCGCCTCAAGGGCCCGACGCGGCCGGTCAACAGCGTGGAAAACCGCATGAAGGTGCTCGCAGCGCTCTCCTGCGTGGACTGGGTGGTGCCCTTCTCCGAGGACACGCCCGAACGGCTCATCTGCAAGCTCCTGCCGGATGTGCTGGTGAAGGGCGGCGATTACAATGCCGAGGACGTGGCGGGTTATAAATGTGTGACCCAGAACGGCGGGGAAGTGAAGATTATCCCGCTGGTGGACGGGGTATCGACCACCAACACCATCAAGACCATCCAGCGGAAATCCTGAGTTTCCCTTGCGGTTTTTCTACACGCTCGCCCTGTTGTTGCTCGCGCCGTTCGCGTTCGTCTGGTTCGCCTGGCGGGCGCTGCGCCAGACCGGCTCGCCGGACAAGCTCGGCGAGCGGCTCGGCAGCTCGCCCTACCTGCATCCCGGCACCGCCATCTGGGTGCACGGTGCCTCGGTGGGCGAGATCCGCGCCGCCGCGCCGCTGGTGCAGGCCCTGCATCGCAAGTATCCGGACCGGCCGCTGCTCGTGACCACCTTCACCGCCACCGGGCGGCAGCACGCCCGCAAGCTGTTCGGCGAGAAAGTAGTGGTCTCGCTCATACCCTACGACCTGCCGTTCTTCGTGAGCCGCTTCCTCAACTGCACCCAACCCGCCGTCGCGGTGATCCTGGAAACGGAGATCTGGCCCAACCTCTACGCGGCCCTGGCCAAGCGCCGCGTCCCGCTCCTTTTGGTGAGCGCGCGGCTTTCGGCGCGTGCTTTCCAGCGTTATCAAGGCCTCCCGTTCGCCTCCCTGGCCCGCTCGGCCCTCTCGAAGGCGAAGCTTATCGCCGTGCAGAGCGAGGCGGATGCGGCCCGTTTCCGGGCCCTGGGGGCCCGGGAGGACCAGCTTTCGGTCATGGGCAACCTCAAGTTCGACGTGCAGGCCGGACCGGAACTCGTGGAAGCGGGCCAGGCGCTGCGGCAGAAGCTCTTCGGCGGCGCTTCGGTATGGGTGGCGGGCAGCACACGGGAGGGCGAGGAGCCGCTCCTGCTCGAGGCCTTCCGCCGGGTGCTGGAGAAACACCCCGATTCCATCCTGGTGCTGGCGCCGCGCCACCCGGAGCGGGCCAATGCCGTGGCCGCGGCCATCACTGCCGCCGGCCTGGGCTTCCGGCGCCTGAGCGCCGGGGAAGTCTCCCTCAAACCGGGCGAGGTGCTGTTGGTGGACGTGCTGGGGCAGCTCATGCGGTTCTTCGCCGCCGGCGACGTGGCCTTCGTGGGCGGCACCCTGGTGCCGGTGGGCGGGCACAACCTGCTGGAACCCGCGGCCCTGGGTTTGCCGGTGCTTGCCGGGCCCCATCTCGACAACGTGCGGGACGTGGCGGAGATGATGCAGGAAGCGGGCGTGCTCACGCGGGTGGACGATTCCGCCACTCTGGCGGACGCGGCTGCGTGGCTGCTGGGCAACCCCGCCATGCGCAAGAGCGTGGGCGAGATGGCGCGCGCCAAGGTCATGCAGAACCGCGGCGCCCTCGACAGGGCCCTGGATCTCGTCAAAGCCCAGCTCAATCGGCGGCAATAGAAGCCTCGGAGAGGCCGAGGTTCCCATAAAAAAACCCGGCTCGAAGCCGGGTTTTTTTATCGGTTCTGTTGTTTACGTTTCAAGCATGTGGCGGCTTGGTGCTCGCCGCCGGAGCCGGCGTGGTGGCCGGTGCAGGCGCTGCCGTGGCCGGCGCGGCCTGTGTGCCCGTGGCAGGAGCCGGGGTCTCGGCGCCGGATTCCGGCAGGGCCATGTCGGCGTTCGGCACCTTCACCTGCATCAAGGCATTGATCTGCTTGATGTCGCTCTCCGTCAGGTTGCCGGCTGCCTGTTTCAGCTGCATGAGGCTTTCAAGATAGGTATAGCGGGCGTTCGAAAAGCCGGTCTGGGCGGTGAGCAGGTTCTGGCGGGCGGTGAGCACGTCCACGATGGTGCGGGTGCCCACTTCCATGCCGGTCTGGGTGGCGTCCATGGAGGTCTGGTTGGACTTCACGGACTGCCGGAGCGCGCGGACCTGGGACACGCCGGTGAGCACGCCGAGATAGGCGGTGCGCGCCTGCTGTTCGGTCTGGCGGGTGACGAGCTTCACGTTGTCCATGGCGGCATCGTACTGGCGCTCCGCCTGGCTCAACTGGGCCTGGGTGCCGCCGCCTTCAAACAGCGGGATCGAGAGTTGCAGCATGGCGGCGTTGCCGCTGATGTCAGTCAGCTGGCCGACGTTGAAGGCGTTCAGCGACGGCAGCGAGGAGACATTGCTGTCGGTGTTCTTGGTATGACTCAAGGTCAGGGCCAGCGTCGGATAGTGGCCGGCGCGCTTGATGCCCACGTTGGCATCCGCGGAGTCCGCCTGAGACTGGGCCGCCAACACGTTGGGGTTCTGCTTCAGGGCCTGGTCCACCCACTGCTGGGCGTTAGCGGGTTCGGGGCCTCGGGTCGGCATGTCCTCGGTGGGCTCCATGAGTTCGCCCGCCTGCTGACCTGTGATGGCGCGCAGGTTCTCCTCGGCAGTGGTGACCTGCTGCTGGGCGGTGATCTCGTTGGCCACGGACTGGTCATAGGCCGCCTGGGCGTTCTCCACGTCCGTGATGGCGCTCATGCCCACTTCGTACTTCTCCTTGGCCTGCTCCAGCTGCTTGGCATTGGCCTCGGTGGCGGCGTGGTCCGCCGCCAGGGTGTCGCGGGCATTCAGCACGTTGAAGTAGGCGGTGGCGGTGCGCAGGATCAGACTCTCCTGGGCCGCGGTGAACTCGGCATCCGCCTGGGCGGCCTGGGCATCCGCCTGGTCGATGGCCTGCCAGGCGGCCCAATTGAAGATTGGCTGGGTGAGCTGGGCGGTCCAGCGCGTGTCGTAGTCGTGCGAGGTGGTCTCCGCCTGGATATAGGAGTTGGTGGTCGGGTTATAGGTGATGGGCACCTGTCCGCTGGTGCGGGTGATGGTCCGCGACCCGGTCACCCCGACGCTCGGCAAGTAGCCCGCCCGGGCGATGGCCTTGTTCTCGGTGGTGGCCTCGTAATTGGCCTGGGCCTGGAGGAACGTGGGGTCGTTCTTCAGGGCCAGCTGGTAGATGTCCCAGAGGTCCGCCGCCTGGGTGGGGGCGGCCGCGGCGCTGAGCAGGCCGCCGATGGCGAGGGCGAGGGTCGTCTTGCGCATAGGTCGCTTCCGTGGGGTAAGTGTTGTAGTCAAATATAACACCATATCTCTAGTCTGGCAAGGCCCGGAATCCCTGGGGGGTCCGGCCTTCAGTACCGGGGAAGCCCGGGGTCCACCTCCTGGGCCCAGGCATCGATGCCGCCCCGGAGATTGGCTACCTGGGAGAAGCCCTTGGAGACCAGGAAGGTGGCCACCTGTTGGCTGCGGTTGCCGTGATGGCAGATGACCACGTAGCTATGGGCGGAGTTCAATTCCTCAAGGCGGTTCTGGATCTCGCCCATGGGGATGTGGAGCGAGCCCTCCACGTGCACTTCGTCGTATTCCCAGGGTTCGCGCACGTCCAGGAGGGTCGCGCGGGTTTCCTTGAGCAAGGCCTGGGCCGCCTGCGGGGAGAGCTGGGCCACCGCGCCCATGTCAGAACCGAAAATGCCGCGGCTGGGCGGCGTTCTTGAGCGCCGGCAGGTCGGTCTCGAACAGGTAGTCGGTGCGCCAGGCGTCCTCGCCGGTGCGTGTGACCAGCAGGGCTTCCATCACGGGCGAGGTGCCCACGATCATGAACAACCGGCCGCCCACGTTGAGGCGTGCGCCATAGGCCGGGTCGTAGGTGGGCAACGAGCCGGTGACGGCGATGACGTCGTAGCGTTCCGTGCACCAGTCGAGCCGGGTGCCGTCGCGGGTCTCGACCCGCACGTTCTTGACGCCCAACCCCTTAAGGGTTTTGCCGGCGTTCTCCACGAAGTCCGGGTGAATATCCACCGTGAGCACTTCGCGTCCAAGTTTGGCGAGGCAGGCAGCGAAATAACCGCTGCCGGTGCCGATCTCCAGCACCGTTTCCTGGGGTTGCGGAGCCAGCGCCTGCAGGGCGCGGCCTTCCACCTTCGGCGCCCACATGACTTCGCCGTGGGGCAGGGGCAGCTGCACGTCGGCATAGGCCATGTTGCGGTAGGCCTCGGGCACGAACTTGTCCCGCGGCAGCGCGTCGAACACGGCGAGGATGCGATCCTCCAGCACGTGCCAGGCGCGGATCTGCTGATGGACCATCTGGGTACGGGCGGTTTGGATATCCATAAGAATTTCAGCGAAGAAACATGGAGGTTTCCAGGCACAAAGGTTAAGCGCTCGGGCTCTCCGAGGCAAGGAAATCTGTCACCGGTGCAGGTTACAAATGTCAGACGGTCCGTGGAATCCAGCCAGTTTCTGCCTGGGCGTATAATGCCTCCGGAAGCTGGGGGTGCTCCCTGAAGGGAGCTGAGAACACACCCTTGGAACCTGGCCGCAGGATGGTTTCCGGACAGTGATCCGGACACCGTCCGGACACCACCGGCGAGGGAATGCTTCGCGGCATCGCCCGGGTATTCCCTCGTCGCACGACGAGGATTCGAACATGAGTGCCGTCCCCGAGGAATTCGTTCGCCGCACCCAGGCCCTCACGGAGGAGGCCACGCGGCCCTTCGCCCGTTCGCGCAAGGTCTACGTGCCGGGCAGCCGCGCGGACATCCGGGTCCCCCTGCGCGAAATCGCGCTCACGGACACGCCGGCCTTGTTCGGCGCCGAAACGAATGGATCGTTCTATGTCTACGATACCTCCGGTCCCTACACGGATCCGGACGCGCAGATCGATCTGCTGAAAGGCCTGCCGGCATTGCGGGCGAAATGGATCGAAGAGCGGGGCGATTCCGAGAGCCTGGATGCGCCCACGTCCGAGTTCATGCGCCGCCGGGAAGCCGATCCCAAGCTCGCCCACATGCGTTTCGAGCGTCGCCGGCCGGTGCGCCGGGCGAAGGCGGGCGCCAACGTGAGCCAGATGCATTGCGCCAAGCGGGGCATCGTGACGCCCGAGATGGAATTTATAGCGATCAGGGAAAATCAACGCATCGAGACTATCCGGGAAGCCCATCTCCTCAAGCGCCATCCCGGCGAAAGCTTCGGCGCGACTCTCCCCCGGCTCATCACGCCGGAGTTCGTGCGGGACGAGGTGGCGAAGGGAAGGGCCATCATCCCCTGCAACCTCAACCATCCGGAAAGCGAGCCCATGGTTATCGGCCGCAACTTCCTGGTGAAGATCAACGCCAACATCGGTAACTCCGCCGTCACCTCCGGCATCGCCGAGGAAGTGGAGAAGCTCGTGTGGGCGACGCGCTGGGGCGCGGACACCCTCATGGACCTCTCCACCGGCAAGCACATCCACGAGACCCGCGAATGGATCATCCGCAACGCCCCCATCCCCATCGGCACCGTGCCCATCTACCAGGCCCTGGAGAAGGTGGACGGCAAGGCCGAGGAACTCAGCTGGGAGATCTTCCGGGACACGCTGATTGAACAAGCCGAACAAGGCGTCGATTACTTCACCATCCACGCGGGCGTGCGGCTCGCCTACGTGCCGCTCACCGCCAAGCGCGTCACGGGCATCGTCTCCCGCGGCGGCTCCATCCTCGCCAAGTGGTGCCTGGCGCACCACCGGGAGAATTTCCTGTATACGCACTTCGAGGACATCTGCGAGATCATGAAGACCTACGACGTGGCCTTCTCCCTGGGCGACGGTCTGCGCCCCGGCTGCATCGCCGACGCCAACGACGGGGCCCAGTTCGCGGAGCTGGACACCTTGGGCGAACTGACCCGGATCGCCTGGAAGCACGACGTGCAGACCATGATCGAGGGTCCGGGCCACGTGCCCATGCAGCTCATCAAGGAGAACATGGAGCGGCAGTTGAAGGTCTGCCAGGAGGCGCCGTTCTACACCCTCGGGCCCCTCACCACCGACATCGCCCCGGGCTACGACCACATCACCAGCGCCATCGGCGCCGCCATGATCGGCTGGTTTGGCACCGCCATGCTTTGCTACGTGACGCCGAAGGAGCACCTGGGGCTGCCAAACCGGCAGGACGTGCGGGACGGCATCATCGCTTACAAGATCGCCGCCCATGCGGCGGATCTGGCCAAGGGCCATCCCGCCGCCCAGGCCCGGGACAACGCGCTCTCCAAGGCCCGCTTCGAGTTCCGCTGGGAGGACCAGTTCAACCTCGGCCTCGATCCCGAGAAGGCCAAGGAATTCCACGACGAGACACTCCCGAAGGAAGCCGCCAAGCTCGCCCACTTCTGCTCCATGTGCGGACCCCATTTCTGCTCCATGAAGATCACTCAGGATGTCCGGGAGTATGCGGAGAAGGGGATGGCGGAGAAATCGCGGGAGTTCCTCGATAAGGGAGGAGATATTTACCAACCTGAGTGAAGGTAAAGTCGAAAAACGATGGATTTGAAAAGACTAAAAGTGACTGTATTAGGCCTCAGAAAATACGCTTCTTTTTTTGAATGGCCTGATAAGCAAACCAAAGAATTAGGGATAGTGGAAAGCCTTCATGAAGCGCTAGATGAAAATGAGGTTGGTTGGTTCGGCAACTTAGACATTGGACCAGGCTCCTACAAAGCACCTGATTGTGTTGCGCACACCCAATCGAAAAAGTTGATTGCAATTGAGGTAACGGAACTTGTCTCTAAAGAAGCAATTGAAATCAATCAAAATGCAAAGTCCGAATATAAGCGGGTGTATAAAAACTGGAAGGTGCCTGAAGTAGCAGACGAACTAAGGTCAAGGCTGCTGGAAAAAGATAAGAAACGTTATTACGGTGGTCCGTATAGCGATGTAGTTATTGTGATTCATACAGATGAACTTACGATAGATTACGAAACTTATAAAGTTGCACTAAATGAAGTTTCATTCGGTCCATTTGAGAATATCACCAAAGCATATTTATTATTTTCATATGCTCCTCGTGTTGGTTACTGTCCTTATATCGAATTAAATCTTCGTAAATGAAGCTTATTGACCTTAGCCACGCCGTCGAACACGGCATGATCACCTACAAAGGCCTGCCGGCGCCCATCGTCTGCGATTTCCTCTCCCGCGAAGCCTCCAAGAAGAAATATTCCGAGACCACTACCTTCCAGATCGGCAAGATCGAGATGGTGGCCAACACCGGCACTTACGTGGATGCACCTTTCCACCGCTACGAGAAGGGCAAGGACTTATCCGAACTGCCGCTGGAATCCCTGGTGGACTTGGAAGGACTGGTGTTCCATACCCAGGAACGCTCCAACGGGCCGGAGTTGTTCGGCAAGGCCAAGGTGAAGGGCAAGGCGGTGCTGGTCCATACCGGCTGGGCACGGCATTGGCGCACCGACCAATATTTCGAAGGTCACCCGTTCCTGACGGAAGCGGCAGCCGTGTGGTTAAGAGACCAAGGCGCAGCCTTCGTGGGTATCGATTCCCTGAACATAGACAGCACAGCCACGGGCGAGCGGCCGGTGCACACGGTGCTCCTGGGGGCAGAGATTCCCATCTGCGAGCACATGTGCAACTTGGAAAAGCTCCCGGATTCCGGCTTCCGCTTGCACGCGGCGCCGGTGAAGGTGAAGGGCATGGGCACCTTTCCGGTCCGGGCTTACGCAGTCATATAGAGCAAGGCTGGGCTAGACTTCCGGTGTCACCCCGCCGGAGTGTCCACCATGCGTCCCAGTTTCATCCTGCTGATACTCTTTTTGACCTGCGGCAGTGCCGCAGCGGCCGATTCCGCGCCTACGGCGGATGACAAGCTCTATGCCGACCTGGGCTGCGGCCGACCCGGCCTCGACGAACAGACCCAAGTGCGCTGTGCCCAGTTGGACTTGGTTATGGCCAAGAAAGAGATGGCGCAGGTCTACCAACAGGTGCTGCAGCGCTACGCCGCGGATACCCAGTTCATCACCAAGCTGAAGGCATCCCAGGCCGCCTGGTCCGCCTACTTCGACGCCGAGATGGCGGCGCTCTATCCCGACCCGCGCGGCGTGGCCGCCTACGGTTCCGGCTTCCCCACCTGCAACGCGGGGGCGGCGGCCTATCTCATCGAGCGGCGCAGCCAGGAGCTGCGCCGCTGGCTGGAGGGAGCGGCCGTGGGCGATGTGTGCGCCGGCTCCATCCACGCGCAGGACGAGGGCTCGGCGGACTGACGGCACTCGTCTAGAGTTGGGGCAGCTTGGAGGGAGGCCTTCATGCGTCCCGAATCCATCTTTGCCCCGGCGCCGGTGAAAGTGAAGGGTATGGGCACCTTTCCCGTCAGGGCCTACGCGCTGACGGGCTGAGGAACCGGACCGTCTACTCCAGGTCTTCCGGGTCGGAGCCGAAGAACTCGCGGTGCGGGTCCTCTTCGTCGGCACGCAGCACGCTCTCTTCTTCGAAGCCCGGCACGGGCTTCGGCTGGGGCGAGGGCTCGAAGGATTCCGCGTCGTAGCCTACGTCGCCTTCCTCCACGGGCTCCAGGGCCACGGTCCAATCCTCCGGCGGTTCGATCTTGGAAAGCTCCAGGCTGTTCCATTCCTCCCGGTCGAACTCGCCGATCTCGCCGTTCAGGTACTGGACTTCCACGAGGTCGGCATCTTCGTCCAGGTCCACCACCTCGAATTCCTCCTCGGTTTCCCGATCGAGGTACCACTCGCCGACGGACGGCGGCACATGAACTTTGACGCTGATCATGACGGCGTTCCTCCATATCCTGTCTATTCACGCCCACGCTAAGCCAGGCGGCTATCCGGGAGCACTGACCTGGATCAACCGGGGGATGGCTGGGGCCCGCACGGGCAAAACCTTTAAATTTCCCACCTCCGTATCCGCCGCGCATTGATCTGCATCATCCGGATGCCTTGCAGGCACCAATGTTTCAGCCGTGTGACATCCGTTTGATCTGAATCAAATTTGCCGTCCCCACCGGAGCCTAGAGTCGGGCGTCAATTTGGAAAACCCCACGTGTGACACGTAAGGAGTAATCATGAAAACCAAATTGTTTTTCATCGCCGCCGCCCTGGCGGGATTGAGCCTGCCGCTCGCCGCGCACGCGGCGGACGAGGGCTTTTACCTGGCGGCCGACGCCGGCCAGGCCCATTATTCGGGCTTGACTGGACAGGTGCAGTCTTTCGGCGGCGTGAGCCACACCAGCGATAGCGATACGGGCTATCGCTTCACCGGCGGTTACCAGTTCAACCAGTACTGGGGTGCGGAAGCAAGTTATGTGGACTTCGGTCAGGGCGAGGCCAACGTCACAGTGACCACGCCGAGCGCGGGAACCTTCTCGGCGAAGCGCAAGGTCCATGGTTTTGTGTTCGCGGGCACCGGCACCTACCCCTTCAGCGATAACTGGTCCGGCTTCCTGCGTTTCGGCGGGATTCTCGGCCACGTGGCGATCGACGGCACCGGCACCGGTTCCTTGGCCTCGAGCACCGACAGCCCGTCGAGCAGCGACTGGAAGGTGACCTACGGTCTCGGCGTCAACTGGAAGCTCACGTACAACTGGGTTCTGCGGGCCGGCTTTGACCAGTACAGCAGCCTAGGCAATCAGGACAAGACCGGTGAAAACGACGTCAATCTGTTGAGCGTTGGAGTCGTGTACCGCTTCTGATCACGATCCGATATCCACAAGCTGAAAAGGGCCCGGACAGAAGTCCGGGCCCTTCTTCTTTTTTCGCGCCAAGGCTTGACATAATTAGCATACGAAATAACCCCCGCGGTTAGACTGTGAAAAATCCCGTCAGGAAGTTTTCATGCGTCCCGAATCCATCTTCGCGCCTGTCCTCGTGCTGGTATTCCTGACCTTCGCGGTCATGCTTTACATGGGCTTCAAGCGTTTCGGTGCGGGTTTCGCCGGGCGGGTGAGGGCCCACGATTTCCGTTACGGCGAAAGCGCCAACGTGCCGCCGGACGTGGCGGTGGTGAACCGCAATTTCATGAATCTCCTGGAGGCGCCGGTACTTTTTTATGCGGCCTGCCTCACGGCCTATGTCACGCATACTGTGACCGCCGTCACACTTTATCTGGCCTGGACCTACGTGGTGCTGCGTCTCGTTCACACCGTCATCCACCTGGCCTACAACCGCATCCTCTACCGTTTCGCCGCCTATGCCTCCAGCAATGCCGTGCTGGCGGCGCTGTGGCTGTGGTTGGCCGCCGCGCTGTTCGGCTAGACTTGGGATTCGGAGTCAGGGAGTCTCGGCAGGTGGGAGCGGAAAAGAAAAAGATCGTGGTGGCGGGCAAGTCCTACGCCAGCATCGAGGAGATGCCGGCGGAAGTGCGCCGTGTCTATGAACTGGCGGTGGAGACCCGCAACCAGGAGCACGCCGCCGCCCAGGTGAAGCTGGTATTCAACGGCCAGGAATATGAGAGCCTGGATTCCATGCCGCCGGACGTGCGCAAGATGTACCAGACCCAGCAGGTGGCCATGGAGACCTACCGGGATTTCAGCGTGGACGCCACCATGCCCCGTGCCGGCACGGGAAGCCTGCCGACCAAACCCGCCGCCGGATATGTACCACCGTCTTTCTTCGAGCGCCACAAATTCAAAATTGTGGGTGGTGTGGTGGCGCTCCTGGTGATCCTGCTGCTGACCGTCATCCTTCTATAAAACCGTTCAACGGCGTATGTCTTGCACCGCCACCCGCGCTAGTACGCGGGGCTCCGGCTGCAGGGTGATGTGGTCGATGCGGTAGGCGTCGTGCAGGTGCGCCCTCAATCCCTGGTAGACCGCGTCCCACAGACCCATGTCCTCGATGACCACGTGCGCCGAGAGCGCCACCTCGTCGGAGGAGACGCACCAGACGTGCAGGTCATGGATCGAGCCCACGCCCTCGACGCCCGCCATACTGCGGCCGATCTCCTCCAGGTCCAGATTGCTCGGCACGCCCTCCAGCAACACCTGGGTGGCATCCCGCAGCAGTCGCAGGCCCGAGATCACGATCAGCACGGCGATGAACAGCGACAGCAGCGGGTCCACGGGCAGCCAGCCGGTGAGCAGGATCACGAGCCCCGCCAGGAAGGCCGCCACCGAGCCCAGCATGTCCCCCAGCACGTGCAGCAACGTCGCGTGCACGTTCAGCGTCTGCCGGCCGTGCTGCAGCACCTTGTAGAGCAGGAAATTCACCGCCACGCCGCCGGCGCCCACCGCCATCACCAGGGGCGCATGCACCTCCGGCGGATGGCGGAAGCGCGATACCGCCTCCAACACGATCCCGGCGGCGATGCCGAGCATCAAGAGGGTGTTGAGCAAGGCCGCCATGACTTCCACGCGCCCCAAGCCGTAGCTGTGGTGCCGCGAGGCGGGGCGGCCCGCCACCCAACCGGCGATGCCCGCGATCGCCAGTGCCGCGCCGTCGGTGGCCATGTGGCCCGCGTCGGAAAGCAGCGCCAGGGAATGGGACAGGAAACCGGTCAGGGCCTCGACGGCGGCGAAACCGAGGGTAATGGCGAACCCGAGCCAAAAATGCTTTTGACTATAGTGATGGGAATGGTCGTGGTCTGGAGCATGTTCCGGCATCCACGAAGTATAAATCCACTATCATTAAGCGGCGTATTCGGGAGGCGTGCATGACCGTCGAAGTGAAGGCGTTCTTTCACAAGGCATCGTCCACCTGGTCCTATGTGGTGGCGGACGAGGCCACGCGCTACGCGGCGGTGATAGACCCGGCACTCGATTACGACGCCGCCTCGGGCCGCAGCGGCACGGCCTCGGCGCAGGTCCTGGTGGAACATCTGAAGGCGCGCCGCTACATCCTGGACTGGATCCTCGAGACCCATGCCCACGCGGACCACTTGTCGGCCGCGCAGTTTGTGAAGCAGGAGGCGGGTGGCCGGATCGCCATCGGCGAGGGCATCGTGAAGGTGCAACAGGCCTTCAAGGCACTCTACAATTTGGGACCCGAGTTCAAGACCGACGGCAGCCAGTTCGACCATCTTTTCAAGGACGGAGAGACCTTCAAGATCGGCAAACTACAAGCACGGGTGCTGGCGACGCCCGGGCATACCAGCGATAGCGTCACCTACGTGATCGACGATACCGCCTTCGTGGGCGACACCCTGTTCATGCCGGATTCCGGCACCGCACGGGCGGACTTCCCGGGCGGCGATGCGGGACAGCTCTTCGATTCCATCCAGAAGATCCTGGCACTCCCCGAGGACACGCATCTCTATATGTGCCACGACTACGCGCCGGGCGGCCGCGAACACCGCCACGAGACCACGGTGTGGGACGAGCGGGAGGAGAACATCCACCTCAAGGGCAAGACCTCGCGCAACGACTACATCCGGCTGCGCGAGGGCCGGGACAAGACCCTGCCGGTGCCGGCGCTGCTGCTCCCCGCCATCCAGGTCAACATCCGCGCGGGCCGTTTGCCGGAACCGGAAGCCAACGGCGTGGTCTATCTCAAGATTCCGGTGGGCAAGTTCTGACGAGCATAGTCCGCCGTCGACGAACGCGATAAAAGGGATCAAAAATGGAAGCCTATCTGATGCGGTTGCTTGCCGCCTCAGCGATCAACCTCGCATTTCTGGTGCCGTTCTTCGCCGCGGCCTATGGGCTGACGAAGCCGCGTCCGGGTTTGCGGCCGGCGCTCTTGTTCGTGGCATTCTTCGTGCTGGACATGGCCTGCATCTGGCTGTTCAAGCTCGCCGTGTTTATCCCGTCCTGGGGCCATTACAACTGGCAGGGCAAGGTCCTCGAGACCGCCTGGCCCGTGCTGTTGGCGTTCAGTGTGACCGCCTTTGCCCCGGCCAAAATCGGGCTCACGCTGCCGCGGGAGCCGCGGAGCTGGCGCATCCTCGGTTACACGTGCCTGCTGTACGTCCTCGTCATGGTGCCGCTGCTGCTTTATCTGGCCGGCGGGCACCCCAAGTTCGGTGCGGACCTGCCTGCCTACGTATACGAAGGCACCATGCCGGGCCTCGCCGAGGAATTCGCCTACCGGGGCGTGCTGCTCGCGCTCCTCAACGAAGCCTTCGGACGGCCCTGGAAGTTCGCCGGCATCCGCTTGGGCTGGGGCTTCGTCATCGTCACCGCTATGTTCGGTTTCCTGCACGGCATCGACGCCACATCCTTCGGCGACTTCCACATCTACTGGAGCGGCATGATCTTCCCGGTGCTCACGGGGGTGGTACTGGCCTGGCTCCGGGAGCGTACCGGCAGCGTCTGGCCCGGCGTGCTGTTCCACAACTTTGTGAATCTAATCAACACCCTTTTCGGCTGAGCATCCGCCGGCTTCTTTTTCCCTTGATCCAGGTCAGGGCGTGTATTTCCTGTGCGGCAGAAGATTCCACTATCGCGAGGCTTGATATATTAGAAGATTAGAATATACTAATATATAAACCCGGGACGCCCCCGGACAAGGAGAAGAGGCCATGAACATCGACAAACTGGTATTCCGCTTCGCCGGGGTCATGATCCTGGCGAGCCTGGCGCTCGGCTGGTGGGTGAGCCCCTGGTGGTTGCTGCTCACCGCCTTCGTGGGCGCCAACATGCTGCAGTCCTCGTTCACCGGGTTCTGCCCGCTGGCGAAGCTGCTCGCGAAGCTCGACGTCAAACCCGGTGCCGCGTTCCCAGGCGGTGCCGCTGAGGCACCCAAGTGAGCAAGCGCCAGACGGCCCGCGTGCTCAAACCGGCGAAGTTCAATTCCCGGGACATGGAGAAGCATGCCGGAGAGGCGAGCGCGCTGCTGCGCGCCATGGCGAGCGAGCACCGTCTGATGGTGCTCTGCAGCCTGGTACAGGGCGAGAAGTCCGTGAGCCAGCTGCTGGAGAAGGTTCCGCTGGCCCAATCGGCCCTGTCCCAGCATCTGGCGGTGTTGCGCCACGAGGGCCTCGTGGGCACTCGCCGCGAAGGCCAGACGGTGTATTACTCCGTGAAACCGGGGCCCTCCCTGGAGATCATCCGGGTGCTCTACGACAATTTCTGCTGCGCCGTGCCTGGCGCGGCACGGAGCTGAGCCCGTGATGACGCCGCGCACCGCCATCCTGGGTTTTGCCGCCGCAGCGCTCTTCATGGCCGGTTGTCACGCGGACCGCGGCACCGCATCCGACGATGCCGGGCCCGGCATCGCCGCCCAGACTCTCACGGTGCAGGAACGCCCTGCTCAGGCCTATGCCGTGGTGCCGGGCACGGTGGTCTCCCTGCGTCGCGCGGAAATCGCCTCGCGTCTCATGGGTTACGTGCGCAGTGTCAATGTGCAGGCAGGCGACCGGGTACAGGCGGGACAAGCGCTCCTGGAGATCGACGCCAGCGACGTCACCGGCAATCTGCAGCAGGCCCAAGCGGTATTCGACGAGGCGGAAGTCAACTATCAGCGCGCCACCAATCTCTACTCGAAAGGGGTGGCGACCCGGGTGCAGTTGGACGACGCCACCCGTCAGTACACCACGGCGAAGGCAGCACTGCAGATGGCCCAGTCCGCGGTCGGTTACGCGGATATACATGCACCGTTTGCCGGTGTCATCGTGGAGAAGCTCTCCGACCAAGGGGATCTCGCCACCCCGGGCAAGCCGCTCCTGGTGTTGGAAGACGAGCGCACGCTTGAAGTGCAGAGCTACGTGCCGGATGAGCTCTATGCCGCACTCAAGGTGGGCGAGGCGGTGCCCTTCGCCACGGAAGAAAAGAGTTTCACCGGCACGCTGCAGTCCAAGGTGGAGGCGGCGGATTCCCAGACCCACACCCATCTCATCCGTGTGAGCGTGCCCACCGGCAGCGGGCTCATGAGCGGCCGCTATGTGAAGCTCGATATACCTACCGGGTTCGAACCACGGGTGCGTATTCCCGCGAGCGCACTCACCGAGCGGGCCGGCATCACCGGCGTGTTCGTGGTGGACGCGGAGGGCCGCGCACGCTTCCGTTTGGTGAGGCCCGGCGCGCCGGCGGACGGCGGCGTCGATATCCAGTCGGGCCTTTCCGCCGGTGAGCGCATCGTGGTCGCTCCGGCGGCTGACGTTGGCAACGGCACGCGCATCGCGGGAGCGGGCGGTGCCTCATGAAGCCGGCCCATGAGGCGGAGAAGCTGAACGCCGTCGGGCGGCTGACGCGCCTCTTCATCGATTCCAAGATCACCGTGCTCCTGATGCTGGGCGCCGCGCTGTTCGGTCTCATGGCGGTGGCCTCGACGGCGCGCATGTACAACCCGGAAATCAGCGTGCCGGCCGCCAACGTGCTGGTCTCATTCCAGGGTGCCACCGCCCCGGAAGTGCAGAACCAGGTGGTCAAGCCGCTGGAAGCGCTGCTCGCGGCCCTGCCCGGGGTGGACCACACCTATGGCTACGCCGCGGACGATCTCGGCGTGGTGACGGTACAGTTCAAGGTGGGGGAGGACGAGGAGAAGAGCCTCGTCAAGCTCTACAACCAGATCAACCGCAACCTGGACCGCTTGCCGCCGGGCGTGAGCCCGCCGCTGGTGAAGTCCATCGGCATCAACGACGCACCCATCGTGACCGTCACCCTGAGTTCGGCGAAGCTGACCCAGGGCGATCTCCGGGACTTGGCGCTGCGCCTCCTGGAGCCCTTGCGCGCACTGCCCGACGTGGGCGACACCCAGATCGTGGGTGGCACACCGCGCACCGTCACCGCCTACATTGACGCCGGCCGTCTTGCCTCCACCGGGCTGGCGCTGGACACGGTGGAAGCCGAGCTGGGTGCCGCCAACGTGGCGCTGCCCGGCAGCGAGCTCACGAGCGGCGGCCGCGAGAGCACGGTGCGCGTGTCCGGTGTGCTGGGCGACGCCGCGGACGTGGGGAACGTGATCGTGGGCACGCCCAACGGCAAGCCGGTGTACCTCAAGGACGTCGCGAGGATCGAGGACGGACCGGAGGAGCCGGAGCAATATTCCTGGATCGGCCTGGGCCCGGGGGCGGTGGGCGGAGAGGCGAAACACGCGCTCGACCCGGCGGTGACGCTCGCCATCGATAAGCGCGCCGGCGCCAACGCCGTGGACGTGGCGGATGCGGTGCTCTCCAAACTCAACGAGCTGGAGCTGCGCGCCATCCCCCAAGGCGTGGACGTGACGGTGACCCGTGACGACGGCGCCAAGGCCAACGAGGCGGTGAACACCCTCATCGAGCACTTGGGGGTGGCGGTGTTCTCCGTGGCATTGATCCTCCTGGTGTTCCTCGGCTGGCGCGAGGCTTCCATCGTCACCCTCACGGTGCCGCTGGTGCTGGGGGTGGTGCTGGGGGTCGGATGGGTCATCGGCCAGACCATCAACCGCATCACGCTGTTCGCGCTGATCCTGTCCCTCGGTCTCCTGGTGGACGACGCCATCGTGGTGATTGAGAACATCCACCGGCGCCTGCACCAGGGCGGCCGGCTGGGATTCCGGGAACGGCTGGTGCTCGCCACCAACGAGATCGGCCGGCCCACCAACATCGCCACGCTGGCGGTGATCCTGGCCTTCATCCCCATGGCTTTCGTGAGCGGCATGATGGGGCCGTTCATGCGGCCCATCCCCATCAACGCCCCGGTGGCCATGTTGGTGTCGCTGGCCACCGCCTACGTGGTGGTGCCCTGGGTGGCGCGCCGCTGGCTGCGCGGCAAGGCGGCCGCGGTGATGCGCGAATTGCGCGAACCGACGCTGGAGGAGAAAGGGGAGACGAAGGCCGACCGGCTGCGCGGCCTTTATCTGCGGGCGATGCAACCGCTCATGGATTCGTCGCGCCGCCGCCGACTGTTCGTGGGAACGGTCGCGGCCCTGCTCCTGCTCGCCATGCTGCAGCCCCTGTGGCAGTTCGTTCGCCCGCGCGGCATCGACGGGCCGGTGAGCTTCGGGGGTGTGGCCCTCAAGATGCTTCCCGACGACAACACCAGCACCTTCCTGCTGGAAGTGGATACCCCGGCGGGCACGCCGCTCGCCGCCACCGACGAGGTGGCGCGGCGCGTGGGGGCGCTGCTCTCGGGCACGGCGTATGTGAAGGATTTCCAGGCATTCATCGGCAACCCGGCGCCGGCGGATTTCGCCGCCCTGGTGCGCGGCGATCCTCTGCGGGGCGGGCACAACTTCGCCCAGATACGCGTGAACCTAGTGCCCAAGGAAGAGCAGCCGGGTTCACACGCCCTGGCACAGCAACTGGAACCCGGTCTTGCGGCGCTGGCGGCGGAGTATCCCGGTACCCGCATCAAGCTCTACGAGACGCCGCCCGGACCGCCGGTGCGTGCCCAGGTGCTGGCGGAACTCTACGGCCCGGATTATGAGGTGCTGCGGCGCAACGCCGCCTATGTGCGTGAGGCTTTCCAGCATACCTACGGCATGATCAACGCGGACGATTCGGTGACCGAAGACGCGGACGAATTCCGCGTGGTGGTGGATCCGGCGCGGGCCGCGCTCGCGGGCGTGCAGGCCGCCTCGGTGGCGCGCACGCTCCACGATTACCTCGCCGGCTTCAAGCTCGGCATGCTGCACGTGGACGATGCCCGCGAGCCCGTGGCGGTGCGGGTCCGCGTGCCCCAGGGTGAGCGGGGGTTCATCCGTCAGGTGATGGACCTGCGTGTCACCGCCGCCAACGGCCGCACCGTACCGCTCGGCAGCGTGGTGAGTGTGGAGGAGCGGGTGCTGCAGAAGCCGTTCTACAGCAAGGACCAGCATCCGGTGGTGTACGTGAGCGGCGAGACCCTCTCCGGCAGCCCGGTGAACGCCGTGCTGGCCCTGCAGGAAAAACTCGACGGTGCCGGACCGCCGGAGGGCGCGACGCTGCACGCGGGCAACCTGGGATTCACGGCGGCCACGCCCGACGACGTGTCCCGCTACCAGCTGAGCTGGGACGGGGAAATGCGCCTGACGCTGGACGTGTTCCGGGACCTCGGTTCCGCCTTCATCGTGGCGCTGGTGTTCATCTATCTCCTGCTGGCGGCTTACTACCAGTCGTTTTTCATGCCGCTCATCGTCATGGGCGCCATTCCCCTGACCCTGGTGGGCGTGTTCCCGGGGCATTGGCTGCTCCACCAGCCGTTCACGGCCACCTCCATGATCGGCGTGATCGCCCTCGCCGGCATCGTGGTGCGCAACTCGCTGCTGCTCATGGATTTCATCCTGGACTACCTCAAGCAGGGCCACCCCCTGGCGACGGCGGTCATGGAGGCGGGGGCGGTGCGCTTCCGGCCCATCCTGCTCACGGCGCTCGCCATCATCTCCGCATCCATCGTCATGGTGAGCGATCCGGTGTTCGGCGGTCTCGCCATTTCGCTGATCTTCGGCACCTTCGCGTCCACGCTGCTGACCCTGTTCGTCATTCCACTGGTTTATTTCTGGTGGGCGCGCCGCGAAGCGGCGCGCGGGCGGGCAGGAAAGCCCGCCCTGGACTTGCCAGCGTAGCAGGGCGAGCGGCTAAGCCGCGAGCGACCGCAAAGGATGTGCGGGCCGGACCCGTTCACGAAGCATGGACGCGGAGTGAACGGGCGTAGCTGGCAAGCGCACGAAGTGGCACGAGGACGTGGCCCGGGGGTCGGGACACTTGACCTGGATCAAGGCGGGATCCGCCCGCGAGGCGGAGCATCAAACGAAGTGTATTTGAGACATTCGCGAGGTAAACAGCCATGGCACACATCGTCATCATGGGCGCCGGCATCGGCGGGATCTCGGCGGCCTATTCGCTGCGCAGCCTGCTCGGCAAGGAGCACGAAATCACCGTGGTGAACCCCACGGACTACTTCCAGTTCACGCCCTCGAATCCCTGGGTGGCGGTGGGTTGGCGCAAGCGCAAGCAGATCACCGTGCCGCTGGCCCGGTACCTCGCCCGCAAGCACGTCGTGTTCGTGCCCCAGGCGGTCACCGCCGTCGATCCCGAGATGAAGCAGGTTTCCCTCGCCTCCGGCAAGACCCTCCCGTACGACTACCTGGTGATCACCACCGGGCCGAAGCTCGCCTTCGAGGAAGTGCCGGGTCTCGGGCCCGAAGGGCACAGCCATTCCATCTGCACCGTGGATCACGCGGAGAAGGCCTGGGCGGCCTACGAACGGTTTCTCGAGGCGCCGGGCCCCATCGTCATCGGCGCGGTGCAGGGCGCGAGCTGTTTCGGCCCGGCCTACGAGTTCGCCATGATCCTGGATGCGGACCTGCGCAAGCGCAAGCTGCGCGACAAGGTGCCCATGACCTTCGTCACCAGCGAGCCCTATATCGGCCACCTGGGCCTCGGGGGTGTGGGCGATTCCAGGGGGCTGCTGGAGTCCGAGATGCGTCAGCGGCACATCAAATGGATCACCAACGCCAAGGTGCTGAACGTGGCCGAGAAGGAGGTGACGGTGGCGGAGCACGACGACCGGGGCAATCCGGTGCGCGAGCACAAGCTGTCCACAGCATTCACGATGTTCTTGCCGGCCTTCAAGGGTGTGGATCCGGTGGCGGCGGTGAAGGAAATGTGCAATCCGCGCGGCTTCGTGCTGGCGGACAAGCACCAGCGCAACCCCAAGTACCCGAACGTGTATTCCGCGGGGGTGTGCGTGGCCATCCCGCCGGTGGAGCAGACGCCCATCGCCACCGGCACCCCCAAGACCGGTTACATGATCGAGTCCATGGTTTCCGCCATCGTCCACAACATCGCCGACGATATCAAAGGCAAGGTGCAGACGGCGGAAGCCACCTGGAACGCCATCTGCCTCGCAGACATGGGGGACGACGGCATCGCCTTCGTGGCGCTACCGCAGATTCCGCCGCGCAACGTCACCTGGGCGAAGACCGGCAAGTGGGTGCACTACGCCAAGGTGGCCTTCGAAAAGTACTTCCTGCACAAGGTGAAGAGCGGCGGCACCGAGCCCGTGTACGAGCGCTACGTGCTCAAGGCCCTCGGCATCACGCAGTTGAAGAAAGCGTCCTGAAATCTTGACGTAGACTTACGGTAGTAAAAAAGAAGAGGCCGCCCTTTTGGGCGGCCTCGCAATTTCAAATCATGGATCCTTCTCAGATGTGGCCCAGCAAAGGCACGATGAGCAGAGCAACGATATTGATAATTTTGATTAGCGGATTGATAGCCGGACCCGCGGTGTCCTTGTAAGGATCGCCCACGGTGTCGCCGGTGACGGCGGCCTTGTGGGTGTCGGAGCCCTTGCCGCCGAAGTTGCCGTCCTCGATGTACTTCTTGGCGTTGTCCCAGGCACCGCCGCCGGTGGTCATCGAGATCGCGACGAAGAGACCGGTGATGATGGTGCCGATGAGCACGCCGCCGAGCGCCTTCGGGCCCAGGATCAGGCCCACCAGCACCGGCACCAGGATTGGCAGCAGGGAGGGGATGAGCATCTCCTTGATGGCCGCCTTGGTGAGCATGTCCACGGCGCGGGAGTAATCCGGCTTGGCCTTGCCCTGCATGATGCCCTTGATCTCCTTGAATTGTCGGCGCACCTCGTTCACCACCGAGCCCGCGGCGCGGCCCACCGCCTCCATGGCCATGGCGCCGAAGAGGTAGGGCACCAGGCCGCCGATGAACAGGCCGATAATGACCATGTGATCGGAAAGATCGAAGGCGGTTGTCGCGCCGCCGTTGTGGGCGCTGAGCGTGTGGGTGTAGTCCGCGAACAGCACCAGGGCCGCGAGGCCGGCGGAGCCGATGGCATAACCTTTGGTCACCGCCTTGGTGGTGTTGCCCACCGCGTCCAGGGGATCGGTGATGGCACGCACGTCCTTCGGCAGGCCCGCCATTTCGGCGATGCCGCCGGCGTTGTCGGTGATGGGGCCGTAGGCGTCCAGTGCCACGACCACGCCCGTCATGGAGAGCATGGCGGTGGCTGCCACGGCGATGCCGTAGAGGCCGGCCAAGTCGAAGGCGCCCCAGATGCTGGCGCAGACCGCCAGCACCGGCAGCGCGGTGGCTTTCATGGAGATGCCGAGGCCCGCGATGATGTTGGTGGCGTGGCCGGTCTGGGAGGCCGCGGCCACGTGCTTCACCGGACCAAACTGGGTGCCGGTGTAGTACTCGGTGATCCACACGATCACGCCCGTGAGCACCAGGCCGATGACGGCGCAACCATAGAGGTGCATGGCATTCGGGCCCATGAGCTGGGTGGTGATGGGGTAGAAGGCGATGGCCGCCAGTACCGCCGCCACGATCACGCCCATGTACAGAGCGTTCATGATCTTGCCGCCTTCCTTCGCGCGCACGAAGAAGGTGCCGATGATGGAAGCGACGATGGAGGCGCCGCCCAAGGCCAGCGGGTAGAGCACGGCGTATTCGCCGAAATCCGACGCCAGGAGGCCGCCCAGCACCATGGTGGCCACGACGGTGACCGCATACGTTTCAAAGAGGTCCGCCGCCATGCCGGCGCAGTCACCCACGTTGTCGCCCACGTTGTCGGCGATCACCGCCGGGTTGCGCGGATCGTCCTCGGGGATGCCGGCCTCCACCTTGCCCACCAGGTCCGCGCCCACGTCGGCACCCTTGGTGAAGATGCCGCCTCCCAAGCGCGCGAAGATGGAGATCAGCGAGCCGCCGAAGGCCAGACCCACGAGCGCGTGCAACGCGGTCTCGGAGCCGGCGAGGCGGCTGGCCACCAGGTAGTAGCCGGTCACGCCCAGAAGCCCTAAGCCCACCACCAGCATGCCGGTGATGGCGCCGCCGCGGAACGCCACGGCGAGCGCCGCGTTCATGCCCTTGCGGGCCGCCTCGGCGGTGCGCACGTTGGCGCGCACCGAGATGTTCATGCCGATGTAGCCGGTGGCCCCCGAGAGCAAGGCGCCCACGGCGAAGCCGAAGGCGGTATACCAGTTGAGGGCGAGGCCGATCACCACGAACAGCGCCAGGCCCACGAGGCCGATGGTG
Organism: Bacillota bacterium; assembly: GCA_050261675.1. Lineage (GTDB taxonomy): Bacteria > Pseudomonadota > Gammaproteobacteria > Natronospirales > REEB76 > DASUBN01. The sequence goes on along the minus strand of JBLNDO010000011.1, from coordinate 67 downwards.
CTGTACTGGCGGTTCAGGTAGGCGCGCGCGCCTTCCTGCACGGCGCCGGCGATCTCCTGCATGCGCT
>JBLNDO010000010.1:0-4803 GCA_050261675.1 Bacillota bacterium | reverse complement strand
TGCAGGTATCGCAGAGTTTCCCGCCGGCCCATAGTTCCCCTTCCACCACCGCCCGGTCTTCCGTGGAGGAGACCACCCGGGCCTTGAGCTGGATGGGCCCGTTCGTGGGCGTAGGCCGCTTCAGGACGATGGAATACTCCGCGGTCACGGTGCAGGGCGGCGTGGCGGCGCCGGAGGTCTTCATCAGGTGCCAGGCGGCGGTCCAGTTGCAGTGGCAGTCCAGGAGCGAGCCGACGATGCCGCCGTTCAGCACTCCGGGAAAGGCTTCGTGGTGTTCCTCGGCCTTCCATTCCGCCACTACTTCGTCCCCCTGCACGAAGCTCCGGACGTGGAGCCCCTTTTTGTTGGCCGGCCCGCAGCCGAAGCAGGCGTTGTGGGGGGCGTAGGTCTCTTGCAGGGATTTGCCTTCCATCACACTTCCTTCAGGTCCTCGGCAGGTGTATCTCCGCCAACATACAGCGGACGCTGCCACCGGAGCAATCCTCGATGGTGTCTATCGGTGCCGAGACGATGCGGGCGTACTTCTCCAGGGTCTTGCGCTGCTGCGGTTGCAGCGCCCGTTCCGCCCTGGACGACATGGCGACGAGGGTCTCGCCGTAGCGTGCCTTGAGCTCCAGCATGTTCCCGGCGAAGGCCTCCATCTGATAAGGACTGATGGCCAGCACGTCGTGGCCGGTGTCCGCGAGCTGCTTCATCACCCGCTCCCGCTCCTTCGGGGCAGAGATGCAATCGAAACAGCCCACGGCAAACCGGGTGCCGACGCAGAGCATGACGTTGGTGTGGTAGATGGCGCGGCCCTTGGTGTCGCGGGCATGGAAGGCGACGGCGGTGTAGCCCGCGGCCTCGGCCCAGTCCTGCACCAGGCGGGCATCGGTGCGCGGCGAGAGGCAGGCGTAGGCGATGCGGTGTGGCCGATCCAACACCAGGCTGCCGGTGCCCTCGAGATACCGGCCGTCCAGCTCGGCGGAGGAAAAGTCGCGCACCTCGCCGAGGCGGTAGCCCCGCTCGCGGCCCAAGGTCTCGAGGATATCCGGGCGCCGCTCCCAGCGACGGTTCGCGGCCCGCATGGGATAGAGCCAGGCGCTGCCGTCGGCGTGGAAGCTCACCCAGTTGTTGGGGAATACGGCGTCGGGGGTGACGGGCTCGACCCGGTCCTCAAACACTTCCACGAGAACGCCGGCCTTGGCGAGGGCTTCCACCAGGCCGTCGAATTCGGCGCGGGCCTGGGCCTGCACCTCGGCGCCCTGGGCCACGCTCTTTTGGAAGGCGTTGGAACCCGCGGTCTCCGGATTGGCGGCGAAGTTCGCCGGGCGGATCATGAGCACCGCGGTCGCGGCCTGGCTGTCCTGATGTGCGTTCATCGTTGTGTGCAGTGCCCCTACACTGGGCGCAAATCTTACCCCAGCCGTGTGCCGCCGGGATGCTAGAGTATCGCTACGCATCCAAACCACCGGGAACAGCCATCCATGGCGGGATTGACGCCGGGCGACCGCATACCGGATTTCGCACGCCCCGGGGCCGACGGCAAGCCCTGCCTCTTCTACGACCTCTACTTCGGCCAGCCCATCGTGCTCGTGGCCTTAGGTGTAGCCGCCGATCCCGGGACCCGCGCCGGGCTCGCTGCGCTCGGCCTCGCGGACCCCGCTTGGGAAAAAGTGACCCGGGTGGTACTGGTGCAGGGCACGCCGGCGGAGTGTGCCTCCCTCGCGACGGCATTGAAACCCGGCATCACGCTCATGGCGGACGACGGCGCCTTCGCGGCCCATCTCCTGGGCGGGCCCGCCAAAAGCATGACCGCCTTCGTGCTGGACGAGAACCTGCGCATCACCGACCGCTTGGAACGACAGGGCGAGCCGGAAGCCCTCGTGAAGCAGATCGCGGCGCTTTATGCCGCACGCCGGCAACCGGAAGCGAAGACCTTCCGGCAACAGGCGCCGGTGCTTCTCATCCCGCGGGTGCTCGACGCCACCATGTGCGACGGGCTCATCGGCTTGTTCGAAGAAACCGGCGGGACTCCCTCGGGCACCGCCTATGTGCAGGGAGACAAGGCGGACTGGAAGCCCGATCCCAATGTGAAGATGCGCCGTGACATCTACCTCCAGGAAGGATCGTGGCTCGAGCGGGTGAAGGACGCGTTGGTGCGGCGGGTGCTGCCGGAGATCAACCGCTGCTTCAACTTCCAGGTGACCCAGCACGAGGTGTTCAAGGTGATCCGCTACGACGCAGGCGCGGGCTACTTCCGCCCCCACCGGGACAACGAGTCGCGGGACACCCAGCACCGGCGCTTCGCCATGACCTTGAACCTCAATACCGGCGCCTACCAGGGCGGCGAGCTGCATTTCCCGGAGTTCGGCCCGGACCTCTACGCGCCGGAGCGCGGCGCCGCGGCCATCTTCTCCTGCTCGCTCTTGCACGAAGTGATGCCGGTGACCCAGGGCAGCCGCTACGCCCTCTTGGGCTTCTTCTTCGGCGAAGGCCAGCAGATGAATCCCACGGACTACCGGCCCACTGGACGCTGAAGCATGGAGACATGCCGCTACGGCACCGCGCCGTCGCAGGTCGGCGACCTGCACCTGCCGCAGGCGAAAAATCCGCCGGTGGTCGTGCTGCTGCACGGCGGCTTCTGGCGCCTGCCCTACGGCTACGACCAGTACACGCCCATCGCCGGGGACTTGGTGAGCCGGGGCTACGCCGCCTGGAACCTGGAATACCGGCGCCTCGGCGAGGCCGGCGGCGGCTGGCCCAATACGCTGAAAGATGTCTCCCTGGGCGTAGACCATCTCGCGAAGCTGAAGGCAGAAGGCGCCGATCTCGATCTGACCCGGGTGGTCACCGTGGGCCACTCCGCCGGCGGCCATCTGGCCCTGTGGGCCGGCGGCCCGCGCAAGCTCGCGGCGGGCGACGCCGCGCCCAGGGTCAAAGTCATGGCCGCCGTGGGCCAAGCCCCGGCGGCGGACCTGAAAAAGATCTATGAACTCGGCTGCTCGAACGGGGTGGCGCGGGAACTCGCGGGCACGCCGGAGCAACATCCCGAACGCTATTACTACGGCTCGCCGCGGGCGCTACTGCCCCTCGGCATCCCGCAACTCATCGTCCATGGCGAGGCGGACGACACCGTCATCGTGGAGATCGGCCGCGAGTATGCCGAGGCGGCGCGGCAGGCGGGAGACCCGGTGGACTACGTGTCCTTCCCCGGCATGGGGCATTTCGAGCACCTGGACCCGAAAGGTATCGCCTGGAAAGCGGTGGTGGAATGGCTAGAAAAATTGTTCGCTAACTAGTCAAAATTCCGTGCGGCGGTTTCCGCGATCGCCACGTCCTGCGCACCGGTTCCGCCCGACACGCCGACAGCCCCCGCGGTCTCCCCCGTCGCCTGCAACGGCACGCCACCCTGAAAGGCGCAGACCTCCGGCAGGGACAGGGCGTGGGCCGCGACGTCCGGCGGCAGGGCCGTCAGGAATTCCGCGGTCCTATGAGTCGCGACCCGGTAACGAGCCGCGCCCTTGGCCTTCATGAGCGTGGCTTCCACCGAGCCTGGCGCGGCACCGTCCTAGGTCTCCACCAGCAGGATCGTCCCACCGCGATCCACCGCCACGACGCAGATAGTAATACCGAGCCTGGCAGCCTCGGCGAGGGCGGCGTCGCGGATTTGCTTGGCACCGGCGAGCGTGAGGTTTCGGCAAAGCTTCGTGGTCTCGGGCATGGTGTTCTCCTTTGGAAAAAGAAAACCCCGAAGCCAGCGGCATCGGGGTTCGGGTTGTTGATTCACTACTCTCGCATGCGTATGCGGGTGAGCCGAGCGTGAAGCACCGCTTCACGCCGGCGAACGCCTGGCCAGGGGCGAGAAGCGATAGCTTCGAGCGGGCACACAAGGATGTGCGCCCTGGCCCGCGAGCGGAGCAGGAAGCGCAGCGAGCGGGTGCGGCGACGCGACCGCACACGGTTATATCAGGCGTGCAGTCTCCGCATAATTCAATCAGTATCGCCAGGCGAGAGACATTGTGTAGTCGCCATCCCTGGCACAGCATGCGTGTGCTTAATAACCCCGGCCCCGCCGTCCACGGCGGGGCGTTCGCCCGAGCGATGCTGTGCATCGCTTGAGCCGACCCTACTCCCGCATGCGCATGCGCATGCGAGAGCAGTACATCGCCGAAAACCCAAAAGGAAAAGGAAAAGGCCCGTCATTCTTTCGAATGACGGGCCTTTGAGTATAGAGCCTGGCGATGTCCTACTCTCGCATGCGGAGACCGCACACTAACATCGGCGATGAGCAGTTTCACTTCCGAGTTCGGGATGGGATCGGGTGGTACCCACTCTCTATGTTCGCCAGGCAAACCGGTTCACTGTCGCGAGGCAAAGCCCCGCGGTCAGGGGAAAGTTGTTGGTGCTTCAAGCATGTCAGTCTCTCACGGAGACCAGCATCAAAATCTTGAACCATACAAACCACTTGAGGTTATATGGCCAAGCCGCACGGCCAATTAGTACTGGTTAGCTGAACGCATTACTGCGCTTACACACCCAGCCTATCAACGTCGTAGTCTTCGACGGGCCTTTAGGGACTTCAAGAGTCCAGGGAGATCTAATCTTGGGGTGGGCTTCCCGCTTAGATGCTTTCAGCGGTTATCCCGTCCGTATATAGCTACCCGGCAGTGCCACTGGCGTGACAACCGGTACACCAGAGATACGTCCACTCCGGTCCTCTCGTACTAGGAGCAGCTCCCCTCAAATCTCCAACGCCCATGGCAGATAGGGACCGAACTGTCTCACGACGTTCTGAACCCAGCTCGCGTACCACTTTAAATG
>JBLNDO010000009.1:0-14444 GCA_050261675.1 Bacillota bacterium | reverse complement strand
GCGGCATGTCCAGGCTCGAGACCCTGCGGGTGTCCCGCGCCTCCGCCGACCAGCGCCGCGGCCGCGCCGGCCGGCTGGAGCCCGGTGTCTGTTACCGGTTGTGGAAGGAATCGGAGACCCTCGCGCCGGCCAACACGCCGGAGATCCTGGCGGCGGACCTGGCGGAACTGGCGCTGGAGCTCGCCCGTTGGGGCAGCGCCGCGCCGGGCGAACTGCGCTGGCTGGATCCGCCTCCCGGGGCCGCCTACGCGCAGGCGCGGGAACTGCTGCGGGAACTGGGCGGCCTCGATGCCTCGGGGCGCATCACGGACCACGGCCGTGAGTTATCGACCCTGCCGCTGCACCCGCGTCTCGCCCACATGGTGATCAAAGGCAGGGCGCTCGGATGGGGCGCGCTCGCCTGCGAGCTGGCGGCGATCCTGAGCGAGCGCGATCCTCTGCGTGGGCCGGGGAATGGGGCTTCGGCCGACGTGCATGCAAGGCTTGAGCTGCTGCGCTCCGGTTCCCGCGAGGCGCAGCAGAAGACGCGCCAGATGCGCGTGGTGGCCGCGGATTTGAAGCGGCTCGCCGGCGTGGAAGCCCGCGACCAGGGGCCGGGGGAAGAGGGCGTGCTGCTCGGGTTCGCCTATCCGGACCGGCTCGCCCAACGGCGCCCGGGTGCCGCGCCGCGTTATCTCCTGGCGAATGGACGCGGCGCGGCACTGCCGGAAGGCGACACCCTGTCCAAGTCCCCTTGGCTCGCGGTGGCGCAGTTGGACGGCGAAGCACGCGAGGCGCGTATCTTCATGGCGGGCCATCTCAGCCGCGGGGACCTGGAGAAGCATTTCATCGGGCTTTTGGAGGAAACCGAGTCCGTCAGCTGGGATGAAGCGAACGGCGCGGTGCTGGCACGCCGCCAAAAGCGCTTGGGCGCGCTCGTGCTGGAGGATGCACCCGCCGCTTCGGTTTCGCCCGAGGCCGTCACGCGGGGTTTGCTCGACGCCGTGCGGCGGCGCAGCCTCGATGTGCTTCCCTGGACACCGGCCTTGCGCAACTTGCAGGCGCGCCTCGGGTTCCTCCGGCGAGTGTTGGGTGAGACCTGGCCCGACGTGAGCGATGCAGCACTGCTGAAGGATCTGGACCGCTGGCTGGCACCCTGGTTGGCCGGCATGAGCCGGCTGTCTCATTTGTCGGCACTCCCCCTGCATGATGCCATGCTGGGTCTGCTCGATCACCGCCAACGGAGGGAACTCGAGGAATTGGCGCCGAGCCACGTCACCGTCCCCAGTGGCTCGAACCTGAAGGTGGATTACGCCGCCGGAGATATCCCGGTGCTGAAGGTGAAACTGCAGGAGATGTTCGGCCAGGCGGACACGCCGCGTCTCGCGGGTGGCCGGGTCCCGGTGATGCTGTACCTCCTGTCACCCGCGCAGCGGCCCGTTCAGGTCACACAGGATCTCAAGGGCTTCTGGCAGCGTACCTGGCCCGAGGTGAGGAAGGAGATGAAGGGTCGTTATCCCAAGCACCAGTGGCCGGATGATCCGACCCAGGCGGCACCCAGCCGCAGCGGACGCAAACCGCGGCCAGGCAGGTGATTTCAATCTGAGATTGGGGTTATTACCCGATTGACGGGTTACGGGGCCAGCAGCGGGTGTTCAGGCCATCAGTGGAAGATCTTCTTCCACAGGGAACTGTCGCCGTCGGGTTTTTGGTTGATGGAAATGTGGATGAGAAAGCCGGCGTCGTTCTTCGGGCTCTCGATTCCGGTGATCACGCCGGACAGATGGAACGGCTTGCGGTGTCCCTCGACGTTGAGCATCACCTCGACGTTGCCGCCGAGTTGCATCTTCTTGCTGGTGCGGATCTTCACCATGTGCGCCGAGAGGTCCACGGTCGTGCCGTAGAACTTGGAGACCGTGACATCCTGGCCGCCGACGTTGAGCGTATGGATGATGGCCTTTTCTTCGCTCTTCATCTGGCCCTTGTGCGTGCCCAGGTGGGTGAACATGGCGTTTCCTGCGGGTGTTGGTCGACGGCCCCTATGTGAGGTTGATTCTAGCAACAAACAAACGCTCTCAATGTGATACGTGACAGCTGGTGTGTGCTTGACATAAAGGCAATCCGGTGACGAAGAGCAGTTCTATCAGCCGCGAGACGATGCGCTCCATGTATTAAGTGAAATCGATGTTACCTGTCTGTTAAAATCGCCCGCTTTCAAGCCGCGCCTCACGTAGAGGATTCATGACCGTCCGCACCCGCTTCGCACCCAGTCCCACCGGCTACCTGCACATCGGCGGTGCCCGCACTGCGCTTTTCTGCTGGCTCTATGCCCGCCACCATCGGGGGCAGTTCGTCCTGCGCATCGAGGATACGGACCGTGAGCGTTCCACCCAGGAGGCCGTGCAGGCCATCCTGGACGGCATGGCCTGGCTCGACCTCCAGGCCGACGAGGGGCCGTTCTACCAGACCCAGCGTTTCGACCGTTACCGGGAGGTGGCGGCCGGGCTCCTGGCTTCCGGCCACGCCTACCATTGCTATTGCAGCAAGCAGGAACTGGAGGCCATGCGGGCGGAACAGATGGCGCGCAAGCAAAAGCCCCGCTACGACGGCCGCTGCCGCCGCCGTACCGCCCCGGTCCCCGGCGTGACGCCCGTGATCCGCTTCAAGAACCCCGAGGAGGGGCAGACCGTGGTGGAGGACGCGGTCAAGGGCCGGGTGGTGTTCGACAACAAGGAACTGGACGACCTCATCATCCAACGTTCCGACGGCACGCCCACCTACAATTTCTGCGTGGTGGTGGACGACATGGACATGCGCATCACCCACGTGATCCGCGGTGATGACCATCTCAACAATACCCCGCGGCAGATGAACATCCTGAAGGCCTTGGGCGTCACGCCGCCCCAGTACGCCCATCTACCCATGATCCTCGGTCCGGATGGCACCAAGCTTTCCAAGCGCCATGGAGCCGTCAGCGTCATGCAGTACCGGGAGGACGGTTTCCTGCCGGAGGCGGTATTGAATTACCTGGTGCGCCTCGGCTGGTCCCACGGCGACCAAGAGGTGTTCGGCCGCGCGGAAATGGTGGACCTCTTCGATATCAAGGACGTGAATGCTTCCGCTTCGGCGATCAATCCACAGAAGCTCCTGTGGCTCAACCAGCATTACATCAAGACCGGCGACCTTAAGCGCCTGGGCGCCGAATTAGGCTGGCATCTCGCGCGTCTTGGAGTGGATGTCTCGCGTGGGCCTTCGCTCGAAAAATTGGTGCAAGCCCAGCAGGAGCGGGCGAAGACGTTCAAGGAGATGGCGGAAAGCAGCCGTTTCTTCTTCGAAGAGCCCAAGGAATTCGATCCGGAAGCCGCCGCCAAGAACCTGATCGCCGAGACCCTGCCGGGTCTCGAGGCGCTTAAGGCGCGGTTCGAAGGCCTGCAAGAGTGGTCGAAGGAGACGCTGCACGGCGCCCTGAACACCGCCGCTGAGAGCCTCGGTTTGAAACTCGGGAAACTGGCTCAACCCTTGCGGGTGGCGGTTACCGGCGGAGGGGTTTCACCGCCCATCGACGTGACTCTGGCGCTCCTGGGGCGTGAGCGAAGCCTGCAGCGTTTGGACCGGGCGATCGCCCATATCCGCAAGACCGGGCATTGAGAATTCATTGTGCCGTCAACACAATGATTTTCCGTATGCCATCGATGTCCACCCATAGGCTCAATTGGTCTCCGACCCTGATCTTGCCGTGCACAGGCATGTCGAATTCCCTGTATGCGCCGGCGAGCACATAGCGCATAGGGGAAACGCGCGTGAGCGCCGTAAAATCCTCCTCACCGGCCAATTCCACACCCGGGTTTCCGATCGCTTGCAACGCATGCCAGGCCAGCTTGGCGTGCACCGCGCCCCGGTTTTCCACCCTAAGCCGCACCTGACGTGGCGCCAGGATGAACGCCGTCCATGCCAGGACGGCGTTGCCTCCGGCCGACGGCTCCACGAAGAGGGGAATGCTGTAGTTCAAAGCGGTCTTATGCACGGCGCGGCTGTCGTCCGGACCCATGACCTCCCGGAACATCACCCGGTAGCTGCCCTCGATTGCCTTGCTTTGGGGGTGGCGCCAGGCTATGCGCACCGTCTGGCCTCCCTGGGCGGGGACGTCGACGAAGCGGGGTGACACGATGAAGTCGGTGCTCGGCGCCTGCACATTTTCGTTCGCGTCCTGCGTCCAGCGCTCCACGTCCGCCTGCAGCCGCAGCGTCCGGGTATTCTCATTGAGCACGCGGAATTCGCCCTGGGGCGCGGAGGTGCTCAGCGTCATGCTCACCGGATCCACCGTGTAAACGCCGGCAAGGCAGGCGGTCCCGCCGAGCAACGCGGCGGCAAGCAGCCCGCGGGCCGGGAAGTGTCGGGGAAACCTCAAAAGCGCAGCGTGACGGTGGTTATCCCTTCTACGGGGTTCCCGGGGCTGCTTTCGCCGCCGGCGCTGATCTGGACGGTATAGGCTGACCCCGGCGTGCATTTTAGAGTCACGCTTGCCTGGGACGGCACCGCAGCCGCGACAGAGGCCAGGTAGTGGCAGGTTTCAAGAATGGTGATTCCCACCCCGAGCCGGCCGGAGGCATCGCCACCCTGGGCGGCGGTGCCCACCAAGGCGCAGCACAGGAAGAGGGCCAGCCCGAGCCAGCCCTGCTTTCCGAAGTTCCTTTTCATGCGGTGTCTCCCAATCCGTGGAGCCCTTGCGGCTTGTCCCCACTAAAGCACCGGTGGGATAAGCATGCCTATCAGGGGATGACTGATGATGGGATAGGAGAAATCCTGGCTTAAAGACTTGAGGGGAGGGGAGCGAAGCTAAGTTGTTAAAAAACCAGGCAAAACATCTAAGGAGATTCATGGGAATCCTGATGGCTGGCGCGGGCAGGATCTTAATAATATTTATTAGATCGTGAAGGTATTATTTCAGTGAATAAAATTCATTTTAAAACAGTGGGTTATATTCTATTAAATAAATATGTAAAGTAATTGGTTTTACATATTGACAAGTGCTGGTCGTTTAACAATAATGTAACCAAGAGACTTGGCGCAGGTCTCTCGGAGAGTTTGTGGAGCTCAAAATAAACGAGGCTGAAGCGCGTAATAACCCAGAATTCTTGAAAGAATTTACAACAAAATTAAAGTGTTACGTATACAAACTATAGCTTGACGCGAAGTATTCCGGCCTTTAAATATGGGCCGGCAAAGGTGAGATAGCAGGATCGCCGGACTCATCGGTGTTTCTGCAGTAGTGAAGATCAAACCAGGCGCCTTCAGGGATCGTGGGAGGGCGCTTTCAGCGCGAAGGAATGTGTCCCGTCGCATGGATGTGGGCTGCGCATGCTGAGCGTGCGCAGCTTGCCGAAGCGATGCAGGGGGTTTTGTGCACCGGATTCTGATTATGGTAACTGACAGTTTTGTGTGAACTGAACCGCATCAATTTCGGGTTTTAAACAGGAGCTGCAAATGAACGTCTCGCTGCGTATCCGCTTTCTGGCCTTGAGCGCCGTGATCCTGGGCCTGGTGACGGGCGCTGCCTTCGCCGGCACCGCTTCGGGCACCCTCTCGGTCTCCGCCACGGTGAACACCAACTGCACAGTGAACTCGCCGACCCTGACGTTCACCGCCATCGACCCCACGGCCGGGAGCAATTCCACCGGTTCCGCGACCTTGTCGGTGAAGTGCACCAAGGGAACGACGCTGGTGGACATCAAGCTCGGCCCGGGCCTGCACCAGATCGCGAGCGGTTCCCGCCAGGTGAACAGCGGCAGCAACAACATGGCCTATGCCCTGTGCACCGACAGCGCCGTGCCTTGTACGACTCCCTGGGGCGACAGCACCACCACGGGCATCGGCAGCAAACTGAGCACGGGCTTCTCCGCGTTTACGAGCGTGAACACCGCCCAGACCTTCACGGTGTTCGGCTACATCCTGGCCGCCGCCGAGGACGTGCCGGCGGGCACCTATACGGACAGCGTCGCCGTGACGGTGGACTTCTAAGTCCTCGCTGAAGCGAGCCGTCACACATGACGCTGAATACCGGGAAACTGGCGAGCTTCGCCGCAGCGGCATGGCTCGGGGTCTGGGCTGCGGGTGGCGCCAGTGCGGGCACCGCTGGCGGCAACCTTGGCCTGTCGGCCACGGTGACGACCAATTGCACGGTGAGTTCACCGACGCTGACGTTCTCGGCGGTGGATCCCACGGCAGGCGTTGATTCCACCGGCAGCACGGTGATTTCAGTTACCTGCACAAAGGCGACGACACTGACTGACATCAAGCTGGGGCCCGGCGCGCATCAGATCGCCGGCGGATCCCGGCAACTGAACAGTGGTTCGAATAATGTCGCTTATGGCCTGTTCACGGATGCGGGTTACACCACTTCCTGGGGCGACGGCACGACCACGGGCATAGGCAATGCGCTGTCGAGCGGCTTTTCCGCCTTCAGCAGCGTGAATACGCCGCAGACCTTCACGGTCTACGGCCGTGTGCTGGCGGCGAACGAAGATGTGCCCGCGGGTACCTATACGGACAACATCGCCATCACGGTGGATTTTTAATGTTTCTGGAAACTATGGACCGGGACCGCTTGCGTGGTGTCCGGTGATAAGGAAAAGGATGCATGACCGTCATCCGAGCTTGAAGGGATGATGGATTGATTAACGGGTTACCAACTTAACTTTACGGAGTGAATAACATGACTAAGTCAATTCAAAAACTCGTTCTCACGCTCAGCGGGCTCGCGCTCGCCGGCGTGGCGTTCGCGGGCAGCCCCAATAGCCCGGCCACCGGCACCGTCGGTGCCAGCCTGGTCATCGATACTAATTGCCATATCACGGCCAGCTCCTCGGTAAGCTTCGGCACCGTGGATCCGACGCTCGGCACCGCCGCCAACGGCAGCGGCAGCATCGGCGTGAAGTGCACCAAAGGCACCACCTTGACGGATATCAAGCTGGACGCCGGCGGCAATTTCGCGAGCGGCACGCGCCAGATGAGCGATGGCTCAGGCGATTTCGTCGCCTATTCGCTCTACAAGGACAATGCCCATTCGACCGCCTGGGGTGATGACGGTGCCACCATCAGCGCCAGCTCCCAGTTCGCGGGCTATGCCGGCTTCACCAGCGCCGTGGTGGCCCAGACCTTCAATGTCTACGGCCTGGTTTCCGCCGCCGCCGAGGACGTGCCGGCCGGCGCCTACAACGATACGGTGAATGTTACGGTAGACTTCTAAGCCCCTGCGGGCTCTTAGAAGGACGATCGTCGCATGCGTCACATACTGGGACTGAGTCTTCTGGTCCTGCCTGTCTTCGCACGGGCAGCTTCCCTGGATGTGGATCCCATCCGCGTGGTGTTCTCTGCTCAGAACACCATCACGGTGGTGACGCTGACCAATTCCGGAGACACTCCGGCGACGGTGCAGTTGGAACCCGTGGCGTGGTCGCAGGACAAGGGCGAGGATGTCTATGCCTCCACCCGTGACCTGCTGGCCACGCCACCCATTTTCACCGTGCAGCCGCATGCCAAGCAGATCATCCGCCTGGGGTTGAGGAGCAAACCCGATCCCGTGCGGGAACGCAGTTTCCGGTTGTATCTGAAGGAAGTGCCGCAGGCGTTGGAGCTGAAGGGCATGGGTGTGCAGATGGCCTTGCGCATCGGCGTGCCGGTGTTCGTGGCGCCCATCGCGCCCCTGAAACCGAGCCTGCAGTGGACGCTGAAACGCGTTTCCGACAAGGAGTTGGAACTGGACGCCGTTAACGACGGTAACGCCCATGTGCAAGTGAAGCAGATCACGCTCACGGATCCGAACGGCGCAACGCTGGCGGTGCAGCAGGCGGCCTATGTGCTGCCGGGCGCGAACCGCAGTTGGCGGGTGCCGGTCCCGAAGCCCGAGAAAGCAGGCAAGTTCAAGCTTACGGCAGACACCGATCAGGGCGCATTGAATGCTCAGCCGGTGCTGCCATAGACGGAGAACGGTTGCTAGCACGGGAGCTAGGCGTCTCCATGTCGTTTGGAACCCATTCCGCCGTCTGGCCGGACGCCAGCCGCGAGGGGAAAGTCTGTGTTCGAGAGTCGAGCCGCCGCCCGCCACCGCCCGCGCGTCATACGCGTGCGGATCGCCTGCAAGCTGCTGGCAGCCGCGTGGCTCGCGATGGGTGCCGCTTCGAACGGGATCACGGCTCCCATGAATGCTTCTGCGGGTAAAACGCCGGTTCCGTCGGCGACAACGGCCGTCCCTGCGGCGAGTGCGTACGCGGAACTGCTCCTTGAGGTCCATCTCAATGATCAGGATGAGCAGGAATCCGCTTTGTTCCTGCGAACGTCCTCGGGCGAGCTCCTGGCGGGGGCGGATGACCTGCGCAAGTGGCGGGTGCTCCTGCCGAAGCGCCGGCCACTGAGTTACGAAGGCGCGGATTTCTATCCCTTGAGCGCCATCACTGGCAGCAGTTATCGGATCGATACTGCCACCCAAACCATATTCATTACCGTTCCGCCCACCGGGCTGGAAGGTACGGTGATCGGCGGATTCTATACCGCCAACGGCAAGCCCACGCCCTCACCCCTGGGTGGGTTCCTGAATTACAACCTGTTCGCTTCGCGTCCTTCCGGCGGCGCCACCACGACCAACGCCTACACTGAATTGGGGCTCTTCAATGCCTGGGGCGTGGGTACCACGAGCTATCTTGGAAATGACTTGGACGGTCCGGCGCGTCAATGGATCCGCCTCGAGACCACGTTGACGCAGGATCATCCGGAAGACCGCGCGAGCATCAAGATCGGTGACGCCATCACGGACGGAGGTATGACGGGACTGGCGACACGCTTCGGCGGTGTCCAATACGCCACCAATTTCGCCACCCAGCCCGGCCTCGTGACCCTGCCGCTGCCGAGCATCGGCGGTTCCGCGGCCGTGCCCTCCACCGTGCAGCTCTATGTGAACGGTGTGCTGCAGCGGACCCAGGAAGTCCCGCCGGGTCCCTTTCAGGTGCCGACCGTTCCCGTGGCGAGCGGGCCCGGCCTTATCACAATGGTTATCACAGACATCCTCGGGCGGCGGCAGGTCATCACTGCACCGTTCTATGCCACGAACTCACTCCTGGCGAAGGGATTGGATGATTTTTCGTTTTCCCTGGGTCGCGAGCGCCAGAATTTCGGAGTGGAGAGCAACGACTACGGGCCGACGGTGGGCAGCATGATGTTCCGCCGTGGTTTCACCGACAGCCTGACCGGCGAAGTCCGCGCCGAAGCCGCTCCGGGCCAGCAGACCGTGGGGGCGGGCGGCTTCTTCGCCGTGGCCAACAGCGGCATCTTCAATCTTGCCGCCGCTGCGAGCCACAGTCCGCTGGGGAACGGAACGCTCGGCCAGATCGGCTATCAGGCCATTGGCCGGACACTGAACGGCAGCATCAACCTGCAGTTCGCCAGCCCGCGGTTTACCCAGCTGGGATATCTCCCCGGCACCACCGCGCCGCGCCGGCAGGCGACCGGGAGTTTCGGCGCGTTCATGGGAGATGCGGGCTCCGTGAGTCTCAACTACGTGCACACCAGCGATCCCGTCCTGGGCGATGTCCGGCTCGCCATTGCGAATTACACCAAATCCTTCGGGCAGGCGGGGTTCCTGAGCCTCAACGTGGTGCACGATCTGAGCGGCGCATCTGGCAATTACATGTATCTCTCGTTGACCGTGCCCTTGAGCACTCAGAGCAGCGCGAGTTTCGGTGTCTCGCACCAGGGCGGTTCGACCACTCCGTTTGCCCAGGTGCAGCAGAGCCTGCCGTCCGGCACCGGGTTCGGATACCTGTTGGCCTCCCAGTTCGGCAATAACGCGGCCAGCCAGGGTTCGCTGGATTACCAGAACGACGTGGGAACTTACGATGTGTCCGCATACCGCGTCGGCGGGCAGACGCTGTACACGGCCGACGTCGGCGGAGGCGTGGGCTTCCTGGGCGGGGACCTGTTCGCCTCGCGCCAGATCACCGATTCTTTCGCCGTGGTGGACGTGCCGGGTCAGCCGGACGTGGACATCTATGCCCAGAACCAGGTGGTGGCGCATACGGACAGCAAGGGTTACGCCGTGATCCCGAGGCTCAACGCCTATCAGGACAACCATATCGGCTATGACCCACGCAACCTGTCGCTGGATACCGACATCGGTGATGCCACCATGGACGTGGTGCCCTATTACCGCAGTGGTGTCCTGGTGACATTCCCGGTGAAGTCTGTGAAGGGCGTGACCTTCACCGTCAAGCTCCCGGACGGGAGTTTCCTGCCGGCGGGCGCCGAGATCACGGCGCCGGGGCAGGGCGAGCCCTTCCCGGTGGGCTATGACGGGGAGGCCTACGTCACCGGCCTTTCCGGTGAGGTCAGGCTCAAAGCCGACTGGGCCGACCAGGCATGCGAATTCACCGTTACCATCCCGGGCGACAGCAAGGACCCGCTGCCGGATCTGGGAATCTTTACTTGCGAGGCGACAAAGCCATGAATCAACTCATGCGGAAAATCTTCACACTAGCCGGCCTGCTGCTGGCTCTGTCATGCTTGCCCCATGCGGCTTTGGCGGCCGTCTGTCCCGGTGCTACGGTGACCAGCACCGGTGTGAGCTTCGGCAATTACGATCCCATCTCGGGAGCGGCGGTGACCAGCAGCGGCACCATCACCGTCACCTGTGGCGGCGGTACCGCCACCCCCATCATCTCCATACAGCTGAGCGCCGGCGACAGTGGCGTGTTCTCCCAGCGTTTCATGAAGGACACCACCACCGGCGCCAACACCTTGAACTACAACCTGTACGTGGATGCCACCTACGCTTCCACCAGCATCTGGGGCGACGGCACCGCGGGCACCCTGGATCCGGGCGGCACCACGGCGGGTCACGGCGGCAATACCCTGATCGTGACCGTGTACGGCCAGATCCCGGCCAACCAGGACGCCTACGCCGGTTGCACAGTCACGGGATGCAGCTATAGCGACACCATCACCATTACCATCAATTTCTGATGCGTACCGGCCGGCGCTGCGAGTAGGACGTCAAGCCGTCATGTTTGTGGGATATGGGCGAGAGGGTTGAGTGGGGCAGCGGCAAGGTGAGGCGGGAGCGAAGCAGGGTTTCGCTCCCGCCAAACCTCCGCGTTGAATCGCCGATTTACGCAAGCTGGCAACGCCGCTTTTCCTAAGGCGCTGTTTCTAGCGGAAAAACACCCGGGAATGCGGGTTTTTACCTTGACAGCGACCGGCGCTGAAGCGAAAATGCTGCCCCTTCAGCTTGGGGCTATAGCTCAGCTGGGAGAGCGCTTGCATGGCATGCAAGAGGTCGCCGGTTCGATCCCGGCTAGCTCCACCAAGCTTTATATAGAGGGCGTCCTTGGGACGCCCTTATGCTTAGAGGTAAACCCGTCCCCATCGTCTAGAGGCCTAGGACATAGCCCTTTCACGGCTGTAACGGGGGTTCGAATCCCCCTGGGGACGCCATAAACGCAAAGACCGGCTCGAAGCCGGTCTTTGCGTTTATGGCGTGAAGAAAGAGCGTGACTGATCCACCCTCTTTGGGTCCATCTGCTTACATATCCTGCGGTTGCCAGTGTGTGCCACGGCTGTTCTAATGCTGCGGGCACTTTAAACGCCTTGCCCGGTCCAAGCCCCATCCGATCTTCGGGAGCCGCCATGCAACGCCGCTTTTCCCTCGCCTTGTTTTGCCTTTCCTGCCTGGGCTTCGGTTTCGCCGTCCAGGCGAGCGCCGAGGATTCGCTCGCGCCGCTCTACGGCCAGATGCAATGGCGCCTCGTGGGGCCGTTCCGCGGCGGCTGGTCCACCATGGTGGAGGGCGTGCCGGGCGAACCCAACACGTTCTATTTCGGCGGCGCCGACGGTGGCGTGTGGAAGACCGAAGACGCGGGCCTCACCTGGAAACCGCAGTTCCAGGACGCACCTTCCATCTCCATTGGCGCGCTCGCCATTGCCCCTTCCAATCCGAAGATCCTTTATATAGGCACGGGTCAGCCCGAGACCCGTTATGACATCGTGGACGGCGACGGTGTGTACCGTTCCGACGACGGTGGCGAGACCTGGAAATCCGTGGGGCTCGCGGACACGCGCCACATCGGCCGCATCTGGGTGGATCCGCGCAACCCGGACGTGGTGCTGGTGGCCGCGCTGGGTCACATCTTCGGCCCAAACGAGGAGCGCGGCCTGTTCCGCAGCGAGGACGGCGGGGCGCACTGGAGCAAGGTGCTGTACGTGGATGCGGACACGGGTGCGGTGGACATCGCCGCGGACCCGGCGCACCCGGATGTATTGTTTGCCTCCACTTGGGCTGCGCGCAATTATCCCTTCCTCGCCTACTACATCCCGGACCAGGGGGCGGGAAGCGGCATCTGGAAGTCGGTGGACGGCGGCAAGACCTGGACGCGTCTCGTGAACGGCATCCCGGCGGGCGCACTCGGCCGCATTGGCCTGGCGGTGGCGCCGGGCAGCAATGATCAGCGGGTCTACGCGGCCATCGAGTCGGCTGATGAGGACAAGACCGGGCTCTACCGCTCCGACGACGGCGGTGCGAGCTGGAAGGACATGGGTTCGCCGGACCTGGTGAGTTCCTATTTCGACCGGCTAGCGGTGGACCCCAAGAACCCGGACGAGCTTTACGTGGTGAACCGCTCCGTGGCCCGCTCCGTGGACGGCGGCAAGAGCTTCACCTGGTTCAAGGGCGCGCCGGGGGGCGATGACTACCACTTCATCTGGATTAATCCGCTGGACGCCAGCCACATGGCGGTGGCCAGCGACCAGGGCACCAGCGTGAGCGTGGACGGTGGCAAGACCTGGTCCGAGTGGTACAACCAGCCCACCGGCCAGTTCTACCACGTGGCCACGGACGACCGCTTCCCCTACCACATCTATAGCGGCCAGCAGGACAGCGGCACCGTCGAGACCGAGAGCAGCAGCGATTACGGCGAGATCACCTTCCGGGACTGGAACCCGGTGGGCGGCGACGAGCGCAGCTACGTGATCCCGGACAACGGCGATCCCGACATCGTCTACGTGGGAGGTCTCGGCGGCCACGTGTCGCGCTTCGACAAGCGCACCGGACAGGTGCAGAACGTCTCCGCCTGGCCCGTCTCGAGCTACGCACGGCGCCCGACCACCGTGCAATACCGGTACAACTGGTTCTATCCCCTGGTGGCGGACCCCCACAAGGCCCACACGCTCTATCTCGGCTCGCAGTACGTGTGGAAGACCACCGACGGCGGCCTGCACTGGAAGACCATCAGCCCCGATCTCACCGGCAAACGCGACGGTGCCCAGGGCTGCGACGCCAAGATTCCGGATCTCAAGACCGCGAAGGACTGCGGTTACGGCACGGTGTTCACCATTGCGCCTTCGCCGCGCAAGGACTCAATCATCTGGGCCGGCGCCGACGACGGGGTGGTGAGCCTGACCCGCGACGGCGGCCGCCACTGGGAGGATGTGACCCCCAAGGACATGCCCCTCTGGGGCCGGGTGAACCAGGTCGAGGCCTCCCCCAGCGACCCGGCCACGGCCTATGCGGCCGTGGACCTCCACCGCCAGGACATATTCGCTCCTTATATATATAGGACCCACGACTACGGAAAGACCTGGGAATCCATCACCACCGGCATCCCGGCTTCCCAGTATGTCTACGTGGTGCGGCAGGACCCGCAGAACGCCCGGCTGCTCTATGCCGGCACCAACGCCGGGGTCTACGTGTCCTTCGACGACGGCGACCGCTGGCAGCCCCTGCAGCTCAACCTGCCCACCGCGCGGGTGCGGGACCTGGCGGTGCACGGCGACGACCTCATCGCCGGAACCCAGGGACGCGCCATCTGGGTGCTGGACGACGTGACGCCGCTCCGTCAGGCCGCCGCGTCGCTGCTCGCCACCCGCGCGCACCTGTTCGCGCCTGCCATGGCGGTGCGGGTGCGGCGCAACGAGAACAAGGACACGCCGCTGCCGCCGGAGATACCGGCAGGGCAGAACGCCCCCGAGGGCGCGATCCTCGATTATTGGGTCGGCCAGGGCGTGCAAGGACCGGTGACGCTCATCATCTACGACGCCGCCGGCAAGCCGGTGCGCCAGTTCTCCAGCGACGCCAAGCCGCAGAAACTTGAGGCCGAGCCGTATTTCAGCGAGAACTGGCTCTCGCCGCCGGAATCGCTGCCGGGTGCGCCCGGGGCGCACCGCTTCGTCTGGAACCTGCGCTACCCCAGGCCCCTGGCGGTGGGTTACGACTATTCCATCGCCGCGGTGTACGGGCAGGGCGGCCTGGTGCTGCCGGAAGGGCCGCTGGTGCTGCCGGGCCGCTATACCGTGAAGCTCACGGCGGGCGGCGAGACGTCGGCGCAGTCCCTCATGGTCGCTCTCGATCCGAGGGTCTCCAGGACCGAAGCCAAGGGTGCCTTGGCCGCGCAGCTCAAGCTGCTGCAGGATATCGCCGCCGACAT
>JBLNDO010000008.1:0-35877 GCA_050261675.1 Bacillota bacterium | reverse complement strand
GAGGTCGAGGACGTTCACCCCGCCCGCCCCGCCGTCCACCGTGCCGGTGACGGTCGCGCCGTTGTTGAAGGTGAAGGTGTCGTTGTTGCTGCCGCCCACCAGGCTGCCGATGTTCGTGAAGCTACCGCCCACGCCGGTCACGGTACCAGCATTGCTGCCGGTCACGGTCCAGCTGTTGACGACGTTGTCGCCCTGCAGGGTGTTGCTGCCGCCGCCGCCGTTGATGGAACCCGTGAGCGTGCCGCTGGCGAGCGTGAAGGCATCGCTATTGGAACCGCCGGTGAGACTGCCGAAGCCGCTCCAGGTCAAGGTCGCGGTGCCGTCGTTCAGCGTGCCGCTGTTACCACCGGTGATGTTCCAGGTGCTGGCCGCGTTCTCGCCCGTGAGGGTGTTGGCCCCGGAGCCGTCCGCGATGCTGGTGATGTCGGCGAAGCCGCCTGTGGGATTCGGCGTGGCGCCAACCTTCGAGGTGGTTCCACTGTAGCCATTCGCCGTGGAACCCGAGAGAGCCACGTCGACGACGGTGGTATAGGCGCCAAGGTCGAGGACATTCACCCCGCCCGCGCCGCCATCCACCGTACCGGTGACGGTCGCGCCGTTGCTGAAGGTGAAGGTGTCGTTGTTGCTGCCGCCCACCAGGCTGCCGATGTTCGTGAAGGTACCGCCCACGCCGGTCACGGTGCCGGCGTTGCTGCCGGTCACGGTCCAACTGTTGACGACGTTGTCGCCCTGCAGGGTGTTGTTGCCTCCGCCGCCGTCGATGGAACCGGTGAGCGTGCCGCTGGCAAGCGTGAAGGAATCGGTGTTGGAACCGCCGATCAGGTCGGAGATGCCGCTGAAGGCGAAGGTGCCGTTGCCGGCGCCGTCGTTGTAGTTGCCGCTGTTGGCGCCAGTGACGTTCCAGGTGCTGGCGGTGTTCTCCCCCGTGAGCACGTTGGTGGCGGCGCTGCCGTCCTTGAGGCTGGTGATCTCGCTGAAATTGCCGCCCTGGATCGGATTGGTGGCGCCCGAGGTGGCGCCGGTGTAGCCGTGCGCGCCGGAGCCGCTCAAGGCCACATCCACCTCGGTGTTGTAGGCGGACAGATCCAGGGTATTGGCGCCGCCCGCGCCGCCGTCCAGCGTGCCGCTCAGGGTGGCGGCGTTGCTGAATACGAAGTTGTCGTTGTTGGTGCCCCCGACGAGGGTGCCGATGTTGCTGAAGCTGCCGCCGATGCCGGTCAGGGTGCCGGTATTGGCGCCGGTGACGGTCCAGGTGTTGGAGACGTTGTCACCGGTCAGGGTGTTGCTGCCGCCGGCGCCGTTGATGGAACCGGTGAGCGTGCCGCTGGCGAGCGTGAAGGAATCGGTATTGGAACCGCCCGTCAAACTGCCGAAATTGCTCCAAGTGAGCGTCACGGTGCCATCGTTGACCGTGCCGCTGTTGGCGCCGGAGATGATCCAAGTGTTGCCGACATTCTCACCCGTGAGGGTGTTCGAAGCGGTGCCGCTGCCGGCGATGTTGTCGATGTTGCTGAACCCGCCGGTGATGCCGCCGTCGGTGCCGCTCAGGCCGTTGGCCGTATTGCCGGTGAGGACCACGTTGGTGGCCGTGGTGTAGGCGGTGTAATCGATCTTGTCGGTACCGGAGGTACCGTTGATGGTGCCGGTGAGGGTCTTGGCGTCCGTGAAGGTGAAGGTATCGTTGCCGGTGCCGCCGACGAGCGTGCCGAAGGCGCTCCAGGTAAGGCTGCCGTTTCCGGCGCCGTCGTTGTAGGTGCCGCTGTTGTTGCCGGTGATGCCCCAGGCGTTGGTGGCGTTCTCACCGTTCAGGGTATTGCTGGCACTGCCGCCGGTGATGGACTCGATGCCGCTGAAGGTGCCGAGGATCGGATTGGTGGTGGAGCCGGTAGTGTTGCCACTGTAGCCCGCAGCGGTGGAACCCGTGAGGGTCACGACCACGGCGTTGGTCTTGAGGTGGAAATCGAGCGTATCCGAGCCCGTGCCGCCGCTCACATTTCCCGACAGGGAGGCGCCGGAGGAGAACGTAAACGTGTCGCTACCCGTGCCGCCCGTGAGGCTGCTGATGCCGGTGAAGTTCACGGTGCCGCTGGCGCTTACCAAGCTGCCGGCATTTGCGCCGGTGATGGACCAGGCGTTGGTGAGGTTGTCGCCGGCAAGCGTGTCCGTGCCGCCGCCGCCCGCGATGGTGGAGACCGTACCGCCGCCGGAAACGGTGAAGGTGTCGTTGTTGGTGCCGCCGTTCAGCGTCGCGAAGGCGGAGAACGCCAGGGTGCCGTTGCCGGCGTTGTCGTTGTAGGTGCCGCTGTTGGAACCGGTGATATTCCAGGCGCTGGCGACGTTTTCGCCGTTCAGGGTGTTGCTGGCGCTACCACCGGTGATGGAGTTGATGCCGCTGAAGGTGCCGAGGATCGGATTGGTGGTGGAACCGGTGGTATTGCCGCCGTAGCCCGTGGCCGTGGAGCCCGTGAGGGTCACGACCACGCTGTTGATCTTGAGGTGGAAATCGAGCGTATCGGTGCCGCTGCCGCCGTCCACGTTGCCGGTGAGCTGGGCGCCGGAGGAGAAGGTAAAGGTATCGCTGCCGCTGCCGCCGGTGAGGCTGCCGATGTTGCTGAAGGTGCCGCCGACGCCGGTGACGGTACCGGTATTGGCGCCTGTGATGGTCCAGCTGTTGGTGAGATTGTCGCCCTGCAGGGTGTTGGTGCCGGTGCCGCCGTTGATGGAGCCGCTCAGGGTACCGCCGGCGATTACGAAGGCGTCATTGCCGCTGTTGCCGGTGAGGTTCTCCACCGAGCTGAAATTGAAGGTGGAGGCGCCGTCGGTGTAAGTGCCGGAATTAGAGCCGGTCACGGTCCAGGTGTGGTTGCCGGTCTGTCCGATGATCGTGTCGCTGCCGGCGCCGCCGGTGAAGGTGACGCTGCTGCCGCTGATGCTGCCCGTGGTGCCCAGCGTCAAAGTCGAGCCGCCGGATTGACCAAAGTTGATGTTCACCACGCCCGCGGAGGTGACGCTGGTGAGCGTCAGGCTGTTCTTGTCGTCCAGTGTGATGGCATTGGCCCCGGTATTGGTGAGGCTGACGCTGCTGAAGTCGTTGCCGGTGTTGTTCAGATTGATGAGGGCGCCGCCGGTGGTGAAAGTCGCGGCCCCCGCCACGGTGAGGATGCCGGCCTGGGTGATGGAGCCCGCGGAGACGGTGCTCGCCGTGGCGGCGAGCGTGCCCGTGCCGAGGGTGGTGAGGGCGGGCAGGACCACGGAGGTACCCGCGGAGAACGCCAGATTGACGTTGCTGGCGGGCGTCAGGCTGCCGCCCGCGCTGTCGGTGATGCCACCGTCGGTGAGCAGGGTAATGGTGCTGGTCGCCGTGGTGACGCCGGTGAAGCTCAGGGCGCCGGCGGTATTGAGATCGATGCCGCCGGTGTTGCTGGTGCTGCCGATGGTCAAGCCACCGGTGGTGGTGATGAAGTTCAATTCGGCGCTGGTAAGGCCGAGCTTGCTTCCCGCCACGTCGGCTCCGCCGAGGAGAATCTGGTCGGCGGCGTCGTTCGCCGTGATGGTGACGTGGCCGGTGCCGGCGGTGAGGGCCTTGGTGATGTTGATGGTGTCGGCGATCAGGGTCAGGGGCCGGCTATTGGTGTCGATGGTGTTGCCGATGTTGATGGCGCTGGTGCTGGAGGTGTTGCCGGTGATCAGCGTAATGGTGCCGCCGGTGACGCCGTTCAGCATGCCGCCGGAACCGGTGATGTTGGCACCGGTACTGATGCCGCCCGTATTGCTGCTGGAGCCGATGGTCAGGCCGCCGGAAGTCGTGATGGCCGAAAGGTCGGTGGAATTGATCTCCAGGCTGCCGGCGCTGTCCGCCGTGTTACCGCCGATAGTGATGGTGGTGGAAGCGGAACTCGCCTCCAGGGTCACGAGGCCGGCGCCGGCATTGATGCCGCCGGTCAAGGTCATCTGGTCGTCGGTGAGGGTGAAGGCGCCGCCGTTGGTGGTGACGCTGCCCGTCAAGGTGATGGGTGTGGTGCCGTTGTTGAGGACGAAGGCGCCGTTGGTGATGACGTTGGCGGCGGTGATGGTGCTGATGGCGTTGGAGGCGCTGCCGAGCGTGATGCTGCCGGTGGAATCGGCGGTCAGGCCGCCCGCAGTGATGATGCCCGTCTGGGTGACGCTGCCCACCTGGTTCGCCGCTACGCCGGTGGAACCGAGCGCGAGGGTACCCGAGGTACTCCCCGTGCCGCCTCCGGAACCCGCCGACAAGTTGATGTTGTCATTGAGTTTAACTAGGTTGCCGGTGTTCTTGATGGTGAGGGCGCCGCCGGCGCCATCGGTGCCCGTGCCGCCCGCGGCACCGCCAATCATGCTCACGCTGCCGTCGAGGTCCACCTCGCCATTGGCGGTGATGGTCAGCGCGCCGGCCGTGCCGCCGGCACGGGCGCCGACACTGGAACCACCGGTGGTGGTCACGGTGGAGGTAAGCGTGACGGCGCCGGTGGAGGTGAGAGCGACCGCCCCGCCCGCCGCGCCGGTATGCGTACCGGTGCCGGAATTGCCGGCGGCCGAGTTGACGGCGCCCAGGCTGATGCTGGTGGTGGCGTCGTTGGCGGTGGTGCCGATGCTGATGGCGCCGCCCACCGCACCACCGTTGTTGCCGCTGCTGGTGCCGCCAGTGGTAGTGATGCTGCCGAGATTCACGCCGCCGCTGCCACTGTTGGCGCCAGCGTCAATGGTCACACTACCACCCGCAGTGCCGAGAGCCGCCGAGTTTCCCGCAGTCGAGATACTTCCGCCCTGGGTGGCAACGCCGCCCGCAGCGCCGGAGACGTTGGAACCGGTGCTGATGATGACGTTACCGCCGGTGGTGGTAAGGGAGGCACTGGAATTGATGACGATATCGCCGCTGGTGCTGGCGCCGACGCCGGCGGCGTTGCTGACCAGGAGCTTGATGCGTTGGGTACCGGCATTGATGGTGACGCCGCTGCCCACGGTGAGGGTGGCCGTGCCGCCGGCCGCGACGCCGCTGTTGCCGCTGCCGCCGCGGTTGGTGCCGCCGGAACCCGTCAAGGCGCCGCCCGCCGCGTTGGTGTCGTTGTTGGTGGTGTTATTGGCGATGAGGGAGATGTTGCCATTGTTGGTGGAGATGCTGGCGTTGTCGATGATGCTCCGGCCCGCCTGCATGGTGAGCGTGATGCCCGCCCCAGTCATGGCAATGGCGTTGGTGACGGTGATGTCCTGCTGGGCCTGGATCACCACGTTGGCCGCCGCGCCGTTGATGGTCGAGGGGTCGATGGTGCAGTTGGTGCAGGTCGCCGCGGCGAAGGTCGCCACGTTGGCGAGCGTGGCCGTACCGCCGGTGGCCACCGTCACGTCGATCGGGTCCAGCAGCCAGTTGCCCGCGGTACCGGCGGGCGCGAGGGTGTTCACGACGCCGCCGATGTTGAGGGAATTGCTGTGGGTGGAGGTCTCGACGAAGCCGCCGTTGCCGCCGTTGGCACCGCCCTGGGCGCTGATGCTGCCAAAAAATCCGGTGCTGTTGTTGGACCAGAGGATGACCTTGCCGCCGTTGCCGCTATAGAGCGCGTTGGCATCGATGGTGGTGCCCGTGCCGACCACAGTCTGGAAGGCGTTCTGCACGTCCGGATTTTCGCCGTGGTAATCGCCACCCACCAGCACGGTGCCGCCGCCGAAGGCGCCCGAGGCGTTCAAAATTGCGCTGTCGAACACGCCGACGTTGGCGCCGAGCAGGTCGATCTCGCCGCCAATGCCGGTGGATGACTGGGCGGTGATAAGGCTGTCGCCACGGGTGATGGTGGTGATATTGGATTGCAAGACGACCTGGCCGCCGTTGCCGTAGGCGTTGTCCGCATCCAAAGTGCCGGTATTGACCACGTTGCCGTTCTTGCCGGACAAGGTGATGCTGCCGCTCTTCACCACATCGGCGTTCTGGTCGGAATGGTCGGCTTGGGTGCGACCAACGATGCCATTGGAACCGAAGTCCGGGCCGGTGAGGAACACGCTGCCCTGCTTCTCCCGCACACCGGTGGCTTCCACCACGCCGCCGTTGTTGACGGCCGCGGCAAACACGTCGCGAGCGACGTTGGCAGTCATGAGCACCGCGCCGCCGTTGGCCTCGACCGTGCCCTCGTTATCCACGGCGTTGCCGCTCTGGGCGTCCAGCATCTTGTGCATCACGGGCGCCGTGACCACGAAGGACATGAGGCCGTCGCCGTCGAAGTCCACGGTGACGGCATGGCCGGCAATCATGTCCACTTGGCCGAGGGTCGCTTCGATGACACCGTCGTTATAGACGGAGCCGCCGATGAGGTTGACAGAGCCGCCGTTGGCGGCGATGAGCGTGCCGTGATTGACGATGGGGCCACCGTCCTGGCCGAAGGGTGCGGAAAAATCCATGCGACCGGCAAGGAAATCGCCGTTGCTGATGTTGAGGCTGGAGGCGAACAGGGCGCCGGTGTTCACGTAGGCATCCTTGCTGAAGAAGATGCCGTTGCCGTTGAGCAGGTAGATCTGGCCGTTGGCGAGCAGGTTGCCGAAGATCTGGCTGGGGCTCTCGCTCAAGATGCGGTTAAGCGCGGCGGAGTTCTTGCTGGGCTGAATGAACTGGACGGTCTGGCCAGCGCCGATGTTGAAACTGGACCAGTTGATGACGAGCTTGTTGGAATTCTGGTTGATGACCGTGAGGTTGTTGTTGGGAGCGCTGATGCTGCCGCGACCGGCCACCACCTGGCCGCCCTGCGGATTGGCCTGGGCGTCCAGCGCCGCGCCGGCGACACTCGCCGCCAGCAACATCAGGCCCGCCCGGCGCAGCCCCGAAGCCCAACCCCTGTACCCCGCCCGTCTCGTGGGCGTGCCCTGGTTCCGTGTCATCATCGCGCCTCGCCTTCTATATATATGTGCTACGCGTAAGACAGCTGAAGCCGCTTTGGTGGCGGCATATGTAAATAAATTCTAGCAGCCGGGCCTATGCCCACCCGGCCGCCAGTCGCCGACCAACGGCCCCTTCCGGGCCGGGTCTCGAACCAGTCGAGGGGCACGGATCGCGACGGCGAACCACGCCCTCCCGGCTCTAGAAATTGAACGTGACGTCCAGCCACGTCTCAGACGAATCCTTGATCGCCTCAGGATTGGTGGGGCCGCCGGTGCGGCTGCCGCCGTTGAGGCGCGCCCACTGCAGGTTCGCTGTCATCGTGTTCGGAATGGTGAACACGAGCCCCACTCCGCTGCCCGCCAAATACTGGCGGTTCGGTGTGACGGTCGGCTGGTTGTCGGAGCCGATCGCCGCATCGGTGAACACACGGAAGCGCAGCACCTGTCCCCAGGTATAGCTGCTAAAGGCGTGTTTATCGGAGAAACCGGGCGCGCTCACGCTGTATTCCAAGGAACTGAAGACGCCCTTGTCCACCAGGAACTGGGACGTGGGCGCCGCGCGCACGCTGTCGGGACCACCCATCACGAACTGCTCGAGCGAGGAAAGCATATTCTTCGAATACTGTCCGCTGAAACGGAACAAGAGACCCTGGTTCGCCGGCAGATTCTTGTAGAGCTGATAGTTGAACGTGAGCTTGTTGAATGCCGGCGACATGGGATTCGAGTTCGGCCCGATGCGGCTCGGTGGAGGACGATCAGCCTTGTTTTTCAGGAACAGCAGGTACTGCTGCTCCACCGTCGTGGCCGTAGGCACGCCGAGAATGCCGGCGAAGCCGTGTTCGAAGCGGCCAGTGAACGTGGAGATGATGTTGCTCTCGGTGCTGATGTTGTCGTAATTGAGTTGAGCGCCAAGCACCGCGAGATCATCGCGCGCCGTGACATCTCCGAATTTCGGATTGTTCTGGATATTGTTGGTGGTGTCCGCGCGCTTGCGGCTCAGATCGAACGTGCCGATCAGGTTGCTGGTGCGCGAACGGAAATAGTCATGCTCATAGGAGAACTCACCGATCTTCGAGGTACCGCCGACGCCGCCAACGCTACCGACACTGAAAGTATTGCGACTGAGGTCAACAGCCCATTTGTTGTAGGCGTCGTAGAACGGGCGCTCGTAACGCAAGTCACCATAGGTCGAATTGCCGCCCGGCGTGGTGGTCGTGACCGTAGTCGTGCCGGACTTGGTCGTGGTCGTGGTGCTCGAGCCATGAGTCTTCAGTACCGTAGCAGTGAACAGATCGGCATCGCCGGTGATGTTGTTCACATCAACGACAGCGATGAGACGATCACGGCCGGTGAACTCGGTGCCATCGTTATCCACACGCACACTGCCATCCACTCGTTTCTCGTTCTGTACGTTGACGACGATATCCGTGGTACCGACGTCATCGCCCGGCCGGAATACACCGGCGGCGGAGAGACCCGGGTATTTGGTGAGCGTCAGCAGTGCATTCTCGGTGCGATCGATGGTGACAAGTTCGCCGAGCTGAGACTTGAATGGCAGAGCCAGCACCTTGTCGGAATACATCTTGTTGCCGGCGGTCTGGACCTTTTCGAGACGTCCTTCGAGCACGCGGATGTTCACCACGCCGTCTTTGATCTCCTGGGCGGGAATCACGGCGCGCGCCAGGAAGTAACCCTTGTCGTGGTAATACTTGGTGACCGTGTCCGCCACCTGCTGCAACTGGCCGATGGTGAGGCCCTGTAGACGCTGCAAACGCTCCAGCATGAGCTGCTGGATGAATTCCTGATACTGCTTCTGTTGGTCCTCGGGAGACGAGGTCTTCACGGCGCCCTGCATGAACTTGATGATCTTTTCCTGCTCTTCGGGCGTGAAGCCTTCCGGCCCCTGCTTCTCCAGGTTCTCCTTGGTGAGGCGTTGCTGCTCGACGATCTTCTGGATCGAGGCGAACACCTGGTCCACCTGTGCCTGGATGTCGGCGGGATTGATGCCCGCCTTGCGGTCACCGACCACGCCGGTAATGACGAAACGCTTGACGAACACACGCTCGCCCTCTTCGGCACCGAGCGGACGCTCGTAGACGGGCGGCACGGAGAGATCGAGATTGGTCTCGGGGATCGGAATCGTGGGCGGCGGCATCACAGGCTGTGCGCCGCCGGGCTGCGCACCGGAGGGCAACGGCGGCGGCAAGGGCGGTGGCAGCGGCGGCGGCGCCGCCATCGCACTCAATGTGACCGCGAGGCTGAGGCCCACGAGCCACGGACGAATATGCATGAATCGCGAACGGACTGAGTGCCTGGCCTGCATCGTTAGCCCTTGATGAAAATAATCATTCATCCCCCCCCGGTCTGCGCGTGGCTAACGAGCAGTCTCCAGGCCCTGAACTTGAGGCATTTCAGCCGGTAAGCCCCCGGGCCACAAGATAACGTCTCGAGGGGGGCTTTGCAACATATGTAATATCTATGCCCCGTGTTTTCAGGGACTTAGACTGTGTCCTCCGGCCGCATAATCCCTCAGGAAAAGCTGAAACCGGGGGGACAGGGCCTGTTCAGTTATGTAACATGTGTTCCGGCGGCTTTTGTGTCCTAAAGGACGGGCCGTCCTACACGGGGCAAACGGGCGGTAATCGGCATGTCGGAGTCTCGATCCCTGCGCTGGAATTCGCGCGCCATCAGCCATGTCGGCGCGGTGCGTAAAAACAACGAAGACGCATACCTGCACCGCCCGGACCTGGGGCTCTGGGTGGTGGCGGACGGCATGGGCGGTCATGCGGCGGGCGACGTCGCCAGCCAGACGGTGATCGAATGCCTGTCGCAGGTCCCCACCAACGGCAGCCTGAGCGGCATGGTGGATGCGGTGGAAGACCGCCTGCTGGAGGCGAACCGCCGGCTGCTTGCACTGGCGGTGAACCAGCATCAGCGTACCATCGGCAGTACGGCGGTGGCGCTGCTCGCCCGCGGCAACCACGTGGCCTGCCTGTGGGCCGGAGACAGCCGTGCCTATCGCTTACGCGGCAGGCGCGTCGAGCGCATGACCCAAGACCATGCGATGGTGGAGGATCTGGTCTCGAGCGGGCTCATGTCGCGCGACGAGGCAGTGAGCCACCCTCAGGCAAACCGTATCACCCGCGCGATCGGGGCGATGCCGGGCCTGTTCGTGGACGTGGAGATTTTCGCCCTGGAGTCGGATGACATTTATGTGTTGTGCAGTGACGGTTTGTACAAGGAACTGACGGACGCAGAAATCGGCAAGACGCTAAACGGGAACGAGCAGGCCGTGGACGCGCTCATCAATCTCGCCCTGGAACGCCGCGCGCGCGACAACGTGACGGTGATCGCGGTGCGCTTTACCAAATGAATTCTGCGGGCGTCTGCCGGCGCCCATGCTTGATTCGGGAGATGCCCAGTGACTGATTTTGAAAAGCTGCTGAATGACGTGCTCAAAGGCAAGGGCAACCTGGCCCCGCTGCGCGGTTGGCTGGACAAGAATCTCTCGAAACCGGGTTGCGATCACGCGACCCTGCTCGCCTCCCTCGAGAAAGCGGAATCCGCCGGTCTCTCCGAACCCGTCGCGCGCGCCATACGCACCCACATCGAATCCGCGGCACCGGCTGCGGCACCCGCAGGCGGCGATTTCCCTTTCGAGCTCGAGGAGCAACCGAACGCGGGCCGCGCCGAGAAGACTGAAATCCAACCCAAACCGAGCGCTGAGAAAACCCAGCTACAACCCAAGGCCGGCGAAAAAACGCAGCTGCAGCCGAAGGGTGGCGAGAAGACCCAGATCACCGCGCCGGCGAACGAGGCAACGCGACGCAGCGGCGAGCGCACCATGACCGCGCCCGGCGGCGACCGCACCACCATCCAGCAGCCCGCCGGTGAGGAAGGCAGCATCACTATGCGCACCGACAAGGGCCGCACGGTGATCACCCGTACCGGCAACCAGGGCGAAGACCCGACCACGAACCGCGGAGCGACCCGGCGTGTGGAGACCGATCCCTTCGCCATGGACTCGCAGCCGACTTCAGGACGCACCGGCGGCCCGACGACGGGCACAAGCTGGCGCACGAGTTCCGGACTCAAGGCCAGCGGTGGCGGCGACAACCTGGGACCGGGCTCGGTGCTCAAGGACCGCTTCGAACTCATGGACGTACTCGGCGAAGGCGGCATGGGCAAGGTATACAAGGCGCGCGACCTTCTGAAGGTCGAAGCCAAGGACAAGAACCCGTACATCGCGGTCAAGACCCTGACCGGCGACTTCAAACAGCATCCGGAATCCTTCATCGCGCTACAGCGTGAGTCCAGCAAGGCACAACGCCTTGCGCATCCGAACATCGCCACGGTGTACGACTTCGACCGCGACGGCGGCACCGTGTACATGACCATGGAGCTGATGGAAGGCGACGAGCTCGCCAAGTACATCAAGCACCTGCCGGCCGGCGGCTTGCCGGTGCCGGAGGCGATGCACATCATCAAGCAGTTGTGCGACGGCCTCGCCTACGCACATTCGAAGCAGCTGGTGCACTCGGACTTCAAGCCGGGCAACGCGTTCCTGACCAAAGACGGGACGGTGAAGCTCTTGGACTTCGGCATCGCGCGCGCCTCCAAGACGCGCAAGGACACCGTCGGTGAGACCACGGTGTTCGATCCCGGTCAGTTGGGCGCGCTGACGCCCGCCTACGCTACGGTGGAAATGTTCGAGGGCATGGACCCGGATCCGCGCGACGATATCTACGCGCTCGCGGCCGTCGCCTACGAACTACTGACCGGCAAACACCCGTTCAACAAACTCTCGGCGCCCAAGGTGCTCGAGAAGGGGCTAAAGCCTGCTCTGGTGCCGAAAGTCACCAGCCGCCAGAACAAGGCGCTGTTCAAGGCGCTGGCATTGCGCCGCGACGACCGCACCGCGACGGTTGAGGAATTCTGGGATGAACTCAGACCGCGCAAGAGCCGCACGAAGGAGATCGTCGGCGGTTCGATCGCCGCGGTCTTGGTGCTGGTGCTCGCCCTCTATAGCCCGATCGTGAGCTACATCCACGCGCGTCGCGACAACCAGATCGTGGCGCAGATCGAAGCTGGCACGACCGACATCCCCGCGACCTTGAAGATGATCACCACCAACTTCAAGAAGGACGAGTACCAGACGATCCTGGACAACGCCAAGGACAAGATCATCAAGTACTACGAAAAGAAGGCGGAAGACAACATCGACCAGACGAAGGGACAGTACAACTACGCCGTGGCCGAGGACGCGATCAAGGAAGCGAACACCTACTATCCGGACTCCGCGGAACTGGCGCAGGAGAAGGTGAGCCTTGACCAGCGCAAGGCCACCCTCATCAGCCAGTTGACCACCGAATTCAACTCGATGCTGACCGCCGGAAAGCTGATGCCCACGAGCAACGGCGACGACATCACCGGCGTCGTCAAGATCCTGAGGGTGGCGGATCCCGCCAACAGCATGTTGAAGGACGCGCGTCTCGCCAACCGTTACGCGCAGATGGTCCAGTCGTCCGTCGGCAATTCGGATTACGCCGCCGCCAACAACGTGTTGAAGGTCGGCCTGGACTACGCGCCCACCGACTCCGCGCTGCTCAACCTGCAAGACCAGGTGAAGCGCGAACTGAAGCGCGAGCAGGACGCGCAGCTCATCGCCCAGCTCGAGAGCAAGCTCAAGGATGCGACGCCCGGGATGCGCACGCTCGCCGACTTCGACAAGGTGCGTGAACAGATGCAGCAACTGCACGGCTTGAATCCCGGAGATGTCGTCATCCAGCGCATGAACGATCCGCTGAAAGCAGCGCTGTCGTCCGCAATCAACACCGATGCGCAACAAAAGAAATGGGAAGATGCCGAGAAGGCCCTGTACGCCTACTCGCATCTTCTGCCCTTGCAGGATGTGCTCTCGCAGCGCCAGGCCTTGAACCAGGCGGAAGTGAGCGCGAGCTATGTCCCCGCGGACTTGCAGACGCGCCTGACCCAGATCAAGCAGCACCGCGATTCCGTCGAAGGCATGCTGGGCAACGCCAAGTACGACAGCGACTGGGATAACCAGCTGCTCGGCTTGTTCCAGGAGACCACCGCGCTGCTGCAGCCGAGCGACATGGACTGGTATGCCGGCTTGCGCGACAACGTGGCCAAGACCTACATCAAGCTGTCGCAACAGATGATCCAGCAGAGCCGGTTCGACGCCGCCCAGAACCTGCTGGCGAGCGGCAAGCTCTATTCGCCGCAGCTCGCCGACTTCGACCCGGCCGAGCAGGCCTTGGCTTCCGCGCAGGATGCCTTTAAGAAAGCCCAGGCCGAGAAACTGCGCGTGGCATCCATCGATGCGTCCAAGAACCAGTTCCAGACGCAGTTAAACGCCGGCCAGATCGACGATGCGAAGAAGACCTACGCGGGCTTGCAGCAGTCGCTGCCGGCCAACGATCCGTTCTTCAGCGATACCGCGCCGAAAGCTTACGCCCTCGCCTACCTGAACCTTGCCAAAGGCCGTGCCACCAACAACGACTTCCGAGGCGCGGTGGCACTCATCAAAACGGGATTGCAGTACGCCCCCCTGGACGACCTGAAGAAAGCGCTGAGCGACTATCAGGCCCAGCAGTCTAAGGGTGACCTGCTCACCATGGTGGATACCCTGCAGGCTTCGGGCATGGGCGACCTGAAAGCCAAGCTCGCCGACGTACAGAAGCAATTCCCGCGTGAATCGCAGACCATCTCCGACAACCTGGTCAAGCGCCTCGCGCAGCACATCGACGGCCTGAAGGACACCGACGCCGGGCTCGCCTACGACCTGTGGAACGCGGCCAAGGCCGCCTTCCCCGAAGCGGCGCAGATCCAGAACCTGAAGATCTCGCCGCCGGCGCGGCCTTCGAAGTTCGCGGGCCTGGGGCGCGACGCGATGAAGCAGAACCTGCTCACCAAGGCGCAGGGGTACGCCGACCAGGGCAATCAGCAGGAAGCCGGCAATCAGGACCTGGCGCAGTTCGAACAGAGCCTGCAGAAGGCGCAGGCGGACGCGACGCAATACTTCGTCGCCTACCAGCAGTACCAGCAGGCGGGCCAGACACAACAGGCACAGCAGTACCTCGCCGAAGCGATCCGGCGCTGGGCGGATAACCCGGGCTGGCTCTCCGAGAACAAGAAATTCACCACCACCCAGCAACCGGTGCGCAGCGCCAACGGCAGCAAGCCCTGCACCAGCGATCTCGCGGCCTATGGGCGCTCGGGCCGCGCCGAGTGCTACGACATGATCGACGGCAGCATCCACGGCCCGACCATGGTGGTGGTGCCGGCGGGTGGCAATCAGGCCTCGCCCTTCGCGATCGGCAAGTACGAGGTGTCGGTGGGCGACCTCAACGCCTACTGCAAGAGCAGCGGCCAGTGCAACGCTTCCGGCGATAACGCCGACATGCCTGCCACCAGCGTGTCCTTTGCCACCGCCAAAGCCTATGCCGCCTGGCTCACCCAGAAGAGCGGCATCCACTACTACATTCCGAGCCAGGACCAGTGGCAGTACGCCGCAAGTGCCGGAGGTACGGACACCAACCGCGACTTCAACTGCCACGTGACCCTGGGCGACCAGGTCATCAAGGGACTGTCCATCGTCTCGGTAAGCACCGGCAAGGCCAATAACTGGGGCTTGGTGAACGCCGTGGGCAACGTGCAGCAGTTCGTCACCACCGGCGCCGGGGTCGGTGCCGCAGGCGGCGACTACCAGGACCCGCTGGCGGATTGCACCACCTCGCTGATCCGTCCCAGCAACGGCACCGCCGACCCCTTGACCGGGTTCCGCGTGGCGAGGGATCTCAACCAGTGAAATCCTCGCAGGTCAGGGAACTGGCCAGGCGCTACGCCGCCGGCCAGCTGAGCCAGGAGAACTACCGCAACCAGCGGCGGACGCTCATCGATTCCGTGGCGGACGGTTCCCAGCCGCTGGTATACAAGGAACTGGCAGTGCGGGCCCCCGGCCGCAACAACCGCCTCAAGCTCGCGGCGGTGGCCGCAGTGGTCGTGATCCTGGCGGGGGTGGCGCTCAGGCTCACCTGGAAGGCGACCCACAGCCCGCGCAAGGGCACGGCGGAAGCGGCGACCGCGCCCGCGGCTCCCCCGCCCCTGCCCGCACCCGGCCCGGACCTGGTGCGCAGCTTCGTCGAAACCAATGATTGGTCGGATGGAAGCCTCGAGAGTCTCGCCCAGCGATGGCAGACGCTGGGCACAGATGATCAGGCCAAGGCGAAGGACAGCATGCTGTATCCGCGGCTGGTCGCCGGTCTGCGTGGACAGATCACGTCGGAGAAGGCGGTAGCGTCTTCCATGAGCGGAGCGGACGCCCACCTGATCGAACTCACCAAGGTTGCCAAGGACCTGGGCATCCCCGCCACGCCCTGATCAGGGACGCGCAAGCTCGCTCCAAAGCCATTCGGCGACGGCTCGCCTATTCCTCGCTGTTGAACGAGATTGCATCGGGCGACTCGGGGGCTAAGCGCTGCCCCAACCCGATGATGCCGCTGCCCTTGATGGGATAGTTGTCGCGGCGCACGAACAGCTCCTCGCCCGAACTGGTGCGCACGTACGTACCATTGATGCTCTGGTCCACCAGCACGAAGTTGCCCTTGCGATACTCGATGCGGGCGTGCAGACGCGAAATTAGCGTGTTCTTGACCACCAGGTCGTTCTCGTCGGCGCGCCCCATCACGATGGACGAGTTGAGCTCATTCACCTCCACCGACTGGTCGCGGTAACGGAGATGCAGTTTGGCTTTCTTGGTCTCGCCCCCGCCAGCTGGCTTGAAGGAGGTGGACATGCGCGTCACGTCCTCGCGCTGCCACAGGAGCTCGATCATGTCGATCTCGTCCTTCTTGCCCTTCACGGCGGCCCGGTCAATCTGACGGGTGGATGCTTTCCAAAGGTCGGACAGCTTGTCCACGGTGGCGGCGGTGGTGAGCGTCTGGCCGGCCTTCGCCTGGCCCGCCATGCGCGCGGCGGTGTTGACGGCGTCGCCGTAAACGTCGCCGTCGGCCTCGACGATCACGGGACCGAAATGGAATCCCACGCGGATGGCGATGCTCTTGCCCTGCACCACGAGCCCGCTGGAAATGCGCTCCTGCATGCCCGAGGCGGCATCGGCGGCGGCACTCGGGTCGTCGAACACGGACATGACTTCGTCGCCGATGGTCTTCACGACCCGGCCTTTCTGGCGCTTGGTCTCCTCGTCCATGATGGAGACGCACTTGGCGACGGTATCGCGCGCCATAGAGTCGCCCAGGGTCTCGTACAGCTTGGTGCTGCCGCAGACGTCGGCGAACAAAATGGTGAGTTTAGTCTCTTTCATCGGCCCTTCGAAGAGCTGCCCCAGTTCTTTGCCCGCCCCCTCGGTGCGGTCAATTTACCAATATATGAACCGTCGGACCAGCCCATGGTCACTTCTCCGCCACTATATAGGCTATCCAGGCGGGATCCGGGTCGCCGCGCTTGGCGGGCTTGAACTCATCCGTCCCTTCCCCGGTCCGGGGGTCCGTACCTTGCCAATACACCGTATTGGCCTTAAATCCGGCTTCCGCGAGCACTTCCCGGAGCTCGGCCAGGGTCCACAGACGCCAGTGATAGCTGAATGCCCGGTTGAGCCTCGAGCCATCCGGAAAGGCGAAATGGATGTGGCAGGTGGTCTCGCCGCTCACCGGATCGTAATCGGCCTGGTCCCATATATAGGTGAAGCGGCCGAAATCCTCCCGCTCGCGCATGGTGCGGAAAGCGTCGTAACCGCCGTAGGCATCCAACATGAAGATGCCGTCGTCCTTGAGCGCCGAACGCGCGCGCTCGAAATAAGCCCGCAGCGTGTCCCGGTCGCGGAAGATCCAATAACTGAAGTTGAACGCAGCCACGATGTCCGCGGGCTCGGTGACCGCTTCCAGGACGTTGGCCTGCATCAACGTGAGGCGGCGGGCCGCCGAAGGCGCCAGGCGGGCCATGTTATGGGCGCGACTCCAGGCCAGCACCTCGCCGTCCAAGTCCACGCCGACCGCGTGGCGTTCCGGTGCGCTCTTGACCCAGGCGCAGGCGAACAAGGCCGTACCGCAGAAATCCTCCCGCAACACCTGCGCGGGCCGGCCGCGTACGGCATGGAACGTGGCGGCCATGAAACCGATTTCCCAGGAAGGGTCCTGCACCGCCCTCTGATAGAGCGCATGCCGGTCGGCGCGCTCGGCCAGGGTGGCAGGGTGTTTCGAGCGCGGCGTGCGCGTGGCGGCGGGCTTGCGTCGCATGGCTCAGGCCGCCGCTTTGAGGGATGCGAGTCCGGCGTGCAGCACCGCGAGGCCGGCGCTGGGACGGCTCCCTTCCTCGCTCAAGGCGCGGCGCCATTGCCGCGCCCCTGCGCAACCGTGGAACAGCCCGAGGGCATGGCGGGTCATGCGCATGAGCGGCACCCCCTCCTGCAGCTGGGTCTCCAGATAGGGCAGCCAAGCCTGCAGGATCTCGTTGCGCGAAAGCACCCGTGCATTCGCATCGAAAAACCGCTTGTCCACGGCGGCGAAGAAATAGGGATTGCTCACCGCCTCGCGCCCTACCATCACGCCGTCGAAGGCGCCCAGGTGCTGCTGCATGGCATCGAGAGTCTTCACGCCGCCGTTCACAACAACGGTGAGCGCGGGAAAATCCCGCTTGAGCCGTTCCGCCACGTCGTAGCGCAGCGGTGGAATCTCGCGGTTCTCCTTTGGCGAGAGGCCCTTCAGCCAGGCTTTGCGGGCGTGGATAATGAAGACGCGGCAGCCTGCATCCGATACCGCTCCAACGAACTCCACGAGCTCCTCGTAGCTGTCGCGTTCGTCGACGCCGATACGGGTCTTGACCGTCACGGGCACGTCACTGGCCGCCGCCATGGCGGCGACACAGTCGGCTACGAGCTTGGGCTCGTTCATGAGGCAGGCGCCGAACCGGCCTGATTGCACCCGCTCACTGGGACAGCCCACGTTGAGATTCACTTCATCGTAGCCATAGTCGGCGGCGAGGCGCGCACAGGCGGCGAGCGCCTCGGGCTCGCTGCCGCCTAATTGCAAGGCCAGAGGGTGCTCGGCGGGATGGAATTCCAGGAAACGCCGGTGCTCGCCATGCAGCAACGCCCCGGCGGTGACCATCTCGGTGTAAAGCCGCGCGTGCCGGCTCATGAGGCGGACGAAATAGCGGAAATGCCGATCGGTGTAATCCATCATCGGCGCCACTGAAACGCGATGGGACTGAATCGCGGCACTCATGGGTAAAGCCAGGCATGGGCCCATGCCCCGTCAATCCGTTTATAGCGCTCGCGCTCGTGCAGGCGACCTGGACGGGCGGACCAGAACTCGATGGTATCCGGCTTGATCCGGAATCCGGACCAATGGGGCGGCCGCGGCACCGGTTTGCCTTCGAACTTCCTTTCGAATTCGTGGAAGCGGCGCTGCAGGGCGTCCTTGTCAGGCATGGTGCCGGACTGTTCCGATGCCCAGGCGCCGATCTGGCTCAAGCGCACCCGTGACGCCCAGTATGCCTCCGCCTCGGCGTCGGTCACGTCCTCGACCTCGCCTTCCACCAACACCTGCTGCATGAGCGGCTGCCAGTGAAAGCACAGCGCGGCCCTCCCTGTGGCCTTGAGCGCCCGCCCCTTGCGGCTCTGCTTGTTGGTGTAAAACACGAAGCCGCGTTCGTCGAAGGCTTTCAGCAATACAGTGCGCACCGAGGGCCGCCCGTCCGCATCCACCGTCGCGAGGCTCATGGCGGTAGGCTCGGGGATATCGAGTTCCTGCGCCTCGGCGTAGAGCCTGCGGAAACGTTCGACGGCTTCGGCGTAGACGTCCATTCCGCTCCTCGTGGTCAGGCGGCTTCGGTCGAGCGCGCGGCCTTGCGGCGGTCCTGTTCCTTCAGGTTGCGCTTGCGCAGCCTGATATGCTGCGGCGTGATCTCCACGAGCTCATCGTCCTCGATGAACTCCAGCGCCTGTTCCAGGGTGAAGCGCAGGGCGGGCGTGAGCAGGATGTTCTCGTCCCGGCCGGCGGCGCGGATGTTGGTGAGCTGCTTGGTCTTGAGCGGATTCACCGTGAGGTCGTTGTCGCGGGCGTGGATGCCGACGATCTGCCCCTCGTACACTGGCTCGCCGGGTGCCACGAACAGTCGGCCGCGCTCCTGCAGGTTGAAGAGCGCATAGGCCACCGCCTCGCCCGAGGCGTTCGAGATGAGCGCACCGTTGGCCCTCTGGTTCACGCCCACGGGCTTGGCCGGCGCGTATTTGTCGAAGACGTGGTGCATGAGGCCCGACCCGGATGTCAGGGTGCGGAATTCGGTCTGGAAGCCGATGAGGCCGCGGGCCGGGATCACGTAATCCAGGCGCACCCGGCCGCGACCGTCCGGACGCATGTCCTGGAGGCCGCCGCCCCGGGCGCCCAAGGCCTGCATGATGCCGCCCTGGTGGCGCTCCTCCACGTCCACCGTGAGTATCTCGAAGGGCTCGTGGCGTTCCCCGTTCACTTCGTGATAGATGACTTGGGGCCGGGACACGGCGATCTCATAGCCTTCACGGCGCATGGTTTCGAGCAGCACCGAGAGGTGCAGTTCGCCGCGGCCGGAGACCCGGAATTTCTCGGCGTCCTCGGTGTCCTCCACCCGCAAGGCCACGTTGTGCAGGGTCTCCCGGTAAAGGCGCTCGCGCACCTGGCGGCTCGTGAGGTATTTCCCGTCCTGGCCCGCGAACGGCGAGCTGTTGGTCTCGAACACCATGCTGATGGTGGGCTCGTCCACGCTGAGCGAAGGTAGGGCCTCCACGTGCTCCGGGTCGCAGATCGTTTCAGAAATGCGCGGTGCGGGGATGCCCGTGAAGGCGATGATGTCGCCTGCCTGGGCCTCCTGAACCTCCACGCGGTTTAGGCCCAGGAAACCGAAGATCTGCAGCATCCGTTCCCGGCGGGTATTGCCGTCCGCATCGGTGACAATCACCGAACTGTTGCGGGAGATGCGGCCCCGGGCGATGCGCCCGATGCCGATGGCGCCCACATAGCTCGAATAATCGAGGGAACTCACCTGCAGCTGGAACGGGCCGTCCAGGTTCACGGGCGGCGGCGGGCAGTGCTTCAGGATGGTCTCGAACAGCGGCATCATGTCCTTGCCGGGCACATCCGTGTCGAGCGTGGCGTAACCATTCAGGGCCGAGGCGTAGACCACCGGGAAATCCAGCTGCTCGTCGGTGGCGCCAAGCTTGTCGAACAGGTCGAAAGTCTGGTCCAGCACCCAGTGGGGCCGGGCGCCGTCCCGATCGATCTTGTTGATGACCACGATGGGCTTCAAGCCGTGGGAAAAGGCCTTCTGGGTGACAAAACGGGTCTGGGGCATGGGGCCGTCCACCGCGTCCACCACCAGCAGCACGCAATCCACCATGGACAGCACCCGCTCCACTTCCCCGCCGAAATCGGCATGGCCGGGGGTGTCGACGATGTTGATGCGGTACTCCGCATCGCCCTGCTTCAGGCGGATGGCCGTGTTCTTGGCCAGGATGGTAATGCCCCGCTCCCGTTCCAGATCGTTGGAATCCATGATGCGTTCGGTCTGGGGCGCGCGGGCGTCCAGGGTGCCGGATTGCCGCAACAGGCAGTCCACCAGGGTGGTCTTGCCGTGGTCTACGTGGGCGATGATGGCGATATTGCGCAGATTTTCGATCACGGGCGGAATCCGGGTGCGGGGGGCTGTGGAAAAACGCCGAATTATACCGGCAAAGGCCGCCAAAAACCGGCCCAAAACCGCCGTTTTTTTCAATCCGGACAAGGGGTTCCGGGCATTGGACAGGGTGGCCTGACTCGCGTAAGCTCTTCGGCCGTTCGGGACCTGTCAACGCTTAGCCGACGTCTTCGGGGATGACCTGCTGCCACGCCGGGGGATGCTGACTCAAGCTTCGAACAATAAGCGGTTACCCACGCTCCATTCCGCCGTGAGGTGGTGCGAAGCCAAGGTCAGCCGCAGGTAAACCACGGTCAGGAGATTCAAACTCTTCGGTCCCGTGGCGTGTTCTTCAAGTTATCGCAAGAGAGTGATTAATCGTATGACGTCTATTTATGTGGGCAATCTGCCTTTCTCCGCCAATGAAGATGAAGTCCGTCAGAAGTTCGAGCAGTTCGGCGCCGTGCACTCGGTGAAGCTGATCTCCGATCGCGAAACCGGCCGCCCCCGCGGCTTCGGCTTCGTCGAGATGGACCAGTCCGCCGCGCAGGCCGCTATCCGCGAACTGAACGGCAAGGACATGGGCGGCCGTCCGCTGCGCGTGAATGAAGCGCAGCCGCGTCAGGCCGGTGGCGGTGGCGGCGGTGGCCGCGGCCGCTGGTAAGCCGTCAGCTTCCTAACCCATTAGCTGACTTGACAGCCCATGTACCCGGCCCGCCAGGGCCGGGACATGGGCTTTTTGTTTGGCGCCTTCGTGACAGGGGTCCGCCGGCTTTGCTGACAACCATCACTACCGGATCCGCCCGGCGGCTGCCTATGATGTCTTCCGTCGCGACAGAACCCAGGGCCCGCGCCGCTGTCTTTAACGGATAAGACCGGCCGCCCAACCGCTTTCAGAATGACCAACCGGGGAGATCGCCATGAACGACGCCAACCCTTCCGCCTTCGGCAGCCTTGTGAACATCTTTCTCGAGCCTCGCAAGACGCTCGAAGACCTGCGCAGCCATGCCTCCTGGTGGTGGGTGCCGCTCCTCCTGGTGCTGGCCCTTAGCATCGTCTTCCAGGTGTGGTACGCAAGCCGCGTGGATATCGCCTGGTTCGCCGACCAGACCCTGGCACCCCAGGCCGCAAACATGACCGCCGACCAGTTGCGTGATGCCCACGCGCGCTTCACGCCGACCAGCATGATCGTGTTCGGCGTCATTGGCAGCGTCTTCATCGCTATCTGGTACCTCATCCAGGCGCTGTACTTCATGCTCGCGGCCAAAGTCGGCGGCTGGCAGCAGCAGGGTTTCGGCAATTGGTTCAATTTCATCGGCTGGACCTCGATGCCCGGCATCCTCGGCTTCGTCGCCAGTGCAGCCTACATGCTGTCCACTAGTTCCAGGCAGATCAGCCCTGTGGACATCGATGTGACTTCGCTGAATACGCTGGTGTTCCACGTTCCCTATGCCCACAACGGCCAGGCGCTCGCCTCCAGTCTGCGCCTGACCACGATCTGGTCCTGGGTGCTGATGGTCATCGGCGTGTCCGCCTGGACCGGCAAGGACACAGTGAAGTCCGCCGTCGCCGTGCTCTCGCCCTATCTGATCTGCTACGCAGTTTGGATCGGGTGGGCCGTGCTGCGCGGCTGAGCCAGGCAAGAGATCCGGAACGCAAACATGACGAAGCAACGCAAACTCATCGTGGTCCTCTCCGTGCTCGGCGGCATCGTGCTGCTGGTGGTGATCGCGCGTCTGGGCAGCCATGGGGGCGGCGAGAAAGTGGAAATCGCCCAGGTGGATGCCCGCACCATCCGGAGTTCGATCCTGGCCTCGGGTGAACTCCAGTACAAGGACCCAGTGGAGCTGAAGCCCGAGGTGATCGGCAAGATCAGCTCCATCCCGGTGGTGGAAGGTGAGCGCGTGCACAAGGGCCAGGTGGTGTTGCGTCTCGATCCCGAGCTCTTTAAGGCCCAGGTGGCGCAACAACAGGCGGCGGTGCAGCAGGCGCAAATCGCCATCCAGAGTCAGAAGCTCACCGTGGCGAACCTGCAGTTGCAGTACGACCGCCAGCAGCAGCTCTACAAGCAGCACCTGGTTGACGCCAACAGCTTCGACAACCTCAAGAACCAGCTGGACCTGGCCACCACCGAGATGCAGGCGCGGGAGCAGGCGTTGGAAATCGCCCAGGCGCAGTTGAGCCAGGCGCAGCAGAACCTCAACAAGACCGTGATCACCTCGCCCTTGGACGGCATGGTCACGAGCCTGCCGGTGAAAGTGGGTGAGACGGTGATCACCGGCACCAACATCGCCGGGTCCACGCTCATGGACATCGCCGACCCCTCAGAGGTGCTGGCGGACGTGCAGGTGGACGAGGCCGACATCGCCAACGTGAACCTGGGCGAAGATGCGAACATCGATGCGGTGTCGTTCCCGGACCGCACCCTGCACGGCAAGGTGCAGTTCGTGGCCTCCTCGGTCACCGACACCAGCACGCTCACCAGCGCCACGAGCGCGACGCAGGGACGCACCTTCGAGGTGAAGATCGCCATCGGCGACAAGAACATCGGCGTGCTCAAGCCGGGCATGAGCGCTCGGGCCGAAATCTTCACCCAGAGCACTCCGGACACGCTCTCGGTTCCGGTGCAGGCCGTCCTCTACGAGAACGACCCCGGCTCCAAGAACCTGGAACCGACCTCCGGTGCCTACGTCTATGTGGTAGAGGACGGCAAGGCGAAAAAGACACCGGTCACCACTGGGGTGTCCAGCGACACCTACCAGGCTGTGACCTCGGGCCTCAAGAAGGGCGACATCGTGGTAAGCGGCCCTTACCAGACCCTGCACCACCTCGCGGACAGCCAGGCGGTGACGCCCGCCCCTGCCGCCTCCACCAAGGGCTACACCAAGAAAAGCCCATGAGCACGGACACCGTCCTGGAACTGCGCGCCGTCACGAAGCGCTACGTGATGGGCGATGCGGTGCTGAATGCGCTCGACGGCATCGACCTCAAGATCAAGCGCAACGAGTACGCAGCCTTCATCGGCCCCTCCGGTTCCGGCAAGTCCACGCTCATGAACATCGTGGGTTGCCTGGATAAACCCACTTCCGGTGAGTACGTGCTGAATGGCACGCCAGTGTCGCAGTTGGATGACAACGCACTGGCGCGGATCCGCAACCGCGAGATCGGCTTCATTTTCCAGAACTTCAACCTCTTGGGCCGCTCGGACGCGCTGCACAACGTGATGCAGCCTCTCATCTACCGCGGCATCCCCATGGCGGAGCGACGGCGCATGGCTACCGAGGCCCTGGCCCAGGTGGGCCTGGGGGAGCGGCTGCACCACCTGCCCAACCAGCTCTCGGGCGGCCAGCGCCAGCGCGTGGCTATCGCCCGCGCACTGGTGGGAAAACCCTCGATCCTCCTGGCGGACGAGCCCACCGGCAACCTGGACTCGTCGACGGCGCGGGACGTCATGGCGATGTTCGACGAGCTGCACAAGAATGGCAACACCATCATCGTGGTGACCCACGATCAGGACATCGCCTCTCATTGCTGGCGCGTGATCCGCATCAAAGACGGCAAGGTCATCGGCGATACCACGAACCCCGGGAAGCCGGCCAAGGCAGCGGCACGTGTCTAACTTCATTGAAAGCCTGCGCGCGGCGTTCACGGCGATCTTCGCCCACAAGCTGCGCAGCGTGCTGACCACCCTCGGCATCATCATCGGCGTTATGTCGGTGATCGCGGTGGTATCGCTGCTGCAGGGGTTCAGCGTGGCCCTATCCGCCAACTTCAAGGGCATGGGCTCGAACACTGTGTTCGTGACCTCGTACCTGTCTCGCAACGACCAGCTCGCCGGCAAGACCGCCAAGATCACCACCGACGACCTGCTCGCCATCCAGCACGAGGTGCCGGGGATCAGCCGCATCACGCCGGTGCTGATCATGGCCTTCCTGAACGGCCAGGTGCAGTACCAGGGCCAGACCACCTACTCCCTGATCGCGGGCACTACCTACACCCACGCCGAGAACACCGAGTTCTATCCCGTGGAGGGACGCTACCTCACGCCCAGCGACGACTTTGCCCACCGGCGCGTGGCGGTGGTGGGCGCGAGCGTCGTCAAGGACCTGAACCTGGGTGACAGTCCCGAGGGCCGCTACATCCGCATGTACAACCAGTGGTTCAAGGTCATCGGCGTGCTCAAGGAACTGGGCTCGTTCCTGGGCTTCGACCAGGACAGCCGCATCTACATCCCCTACGGCACGGCCCATAGCCTGCTCGGCGGCGCCACCAACCCCGACATCCAGATCGACATGGACATCAACGACATCAAGGAACTGGACGCCACCTCGGGACGCATTGCCAACGTGCTGCGCCGCCAGCACCACCTGAAACCGGGCCAGGACGACGATTTCAAGATCCAGACCGCGGCCCAGCTCGCCGAG
Organism: Bacillota bacterium; assembly: GCA_050261675.1. Classification (GTDB taxonomy): domain Bacteria; phylum Pseudomonadota; class Gammaproteobacteria; order Natronospirales; family REEB76; genus DASUBN01. Next base: position 10,885 of record JBLNDO010000008.1, on the reverse strand, counting down.
AGCATCGCGCAGATCTTCAACGTGGCGAGCGCCATCCTGGGCGGCATCGTCAGCATAGCGCTCCTGGTGGGCGGCATCGGCATCATGAACATCATGCTGGTGTCGGTCACCGAACGCACCCGCGAGATCGGGATACTCAAGAGCCTGGGCGCCCGGCGTAGCGATATCCTGCTGCAATTTCTCATCGAGGCTGTCACCCTGTCGCTCCTGGGCGGGCTCATCGGCCTGGCCTTGGGCTACGGCATCGGTCTCATGGTGGTGAAGCTGGTGCCCGCGTTCGAAGGGGCTTACGTGCCCTTCTGGACCGTGGCGCTCGCCATGGGTTTCTCGATGGGGGTTGGCATCGTGTTCGGCATCGCCCCGGCCGCCAAGGCGGCGGCCCTCGACCCCATCGAAGCGCTGCGCTACGAATAGCCATGTACGCTCTTACCGAAAGCCTGCGCTCTGCCTTGTATGCCATCCGCGCCCACAAGCTGCGCAGCTTTCTCACCACCCTCGGCATCATCATCGGCGTGATGGCCGTGGTGACGGTGGTATCCCTGATCCAGGGCTTCAGCCAATCCATCAACAGCCAGTTCTCGGGCTTCGGCAACGACAGCCTCACCATCCGCGCCTACCTGCCGTTCAAGCAGCAGCTACAAGGCAAGACCGCCTACATCACCCCCCAAGACATGTTGAGTGTCCAACACGAAATCCCGGGGATCAGCGGGGTCACGCCGCTCCTCCAACTCGGCCGCTTCGGCAGCACCATCGAGTACAAGGGCCAGGCAAACTCTTCGCAGATCCTGGGCGTCACCCAGGGCTTTGCCCAGGTTTTCAACATCTATCCTGACCAAGGGCGTTTCATCACGCCTTCGGATGACCTTTCTCACCGGCGCATCGCGGTGGTGGGCCAGACGGTGATCGACAACCTGCACCTGCCAATCGACCCGCTCGGCGAGTTCTTCCAGGTTGACGGTCAGTGGTTCAAGATTGTCGGAGTTCTGCATAAGCAAGGTTCGATCCTGGGCAACGACCAGGACAACAAGGTCCTGATCCCCTACGGCACCGCCCATAGCCTCCTCGGCGGCGCCACCAAGGAGAACATCGTCATCCAACTCAAGGTGAATAACACCAGCCAGATGGATACGACTTCCGATCGCATCAGGCAGCTCCTGCGCCGCGAACACAACCTCAAGACCGGCCAGGATGACGACTTCAAGGTCGAAACCGCGTCCCAGGTCACCGACTCCTTCAACAGCATTCTCAACATGCTGACCTTCGTGTTGGGCGGCATCGTCGGCGTGTCGCTCCTGGTGGGTGGCATCGGCATCATGAACATCATGCTGGTGTCGGTCACGGAACGCACCCGCGAGATCGGGATACTCAAGAGCCTGGGTGCCCGGCGCAGCGACATCCTGGTGCAATTCCTGCTGGAGGCGGTGGCCTTATCCATGCTGGGGGGGGTCATCGGGCTGATCCTGGGTTACGGCATCGGCACGCTCATCGTCTATGCGGTACCCGCCTTCCGCGGTGCACACGTGCCCATATGGGCCGCACTGGTGGCCATCGGCTTCTCCACCTCCATCGGCGTGATCTTCGGCATCACGCCCGCGGCCAAGGCGGCCGCACTCGACCCCATCGATGCCTTAAGATACGAGTAACCCCAAATACGCCGGGCGCTCACCATGGTCGTGAAGACCATCCCCACCCTCGTCGCCCACCGCGGCTATCCCAGTCGTTATCCCGAGAACACGCTGCTGGGGATAAAAGCCGCGGTCCAAGCCGGCGCCCGCTGGTTCGAGTTCGACGTGCAGCTCTCCAAAGATCATGTCCCCTATCTCTGCCATGACGACACACTGGAACGCACCGCGGGAGACCGCCGGAGCATTTTCGATCTCAACTCACGGGAGCTCCGGGAAATCGACGTGGGAGAGCGCGCCCGTTTTGGTGCGCGTTTCACCGGCACCCCACCCACGCCGCTCATGGATCTGGCGGAATGGCTCAAGGAACAGCCGGGCGCGCGGGCATTTGTGGAGATCAAGGCCGAGAGCCTGGAACACTTCGGCCACGCACTGGTGGTGAAACAGGTCATGGGTGCGGTACAGCCGGTGCTGGAACGCTGCGTGATCATCTCCTTCGACGCGCCTTGCCTGAAACTGGCGCGCCAGCTGGGAGCGGGGCCCGTGGGCTGGGCGCTGGAAGATGCCTCCCCTCGCACGGTGAAGATGGCGGCGGAATTCAAACCCGAATACCTGTTCGTCGGCGATGCGCTGTTCGCGGAAGCCCATGTGGCCCTGAATGGACCCTGGAAATGGGCCGTGTACCAGGTGCAGGACCCGGACTACGCAGTGAAACTCACGGAACAGGGAGCGGACTTGGTGGAGACCGACGCCGTCGGCGAGATGCTTGCCGCCTTCACGCCCAAACCTGCATGAGTGTGGACTGCGATGTCCTGGTTGTCGGCGCCGGCATACATGGCGCCGGGGTGGCCCAGGCGGCGGCGGCGGCCGGGCACAGCGTGCGGGTACTGGAACAGCACGGCGTCGCCAGCGGCACCTCCAGCCGCTCCAGCAAGCTCATCCACGGCGGGCTGCGCTATCTGGAACAGGCGAGATTCGGCCTGGTGGCGGAATGCCTGCGGGAACGGGAGCTCTTGTTGCAGCTGGCGCCGGAACTGGTGCGGCGCGTGCCCTTCCGAATACCGGTGTATGCCGAGACACGGCGCCGGCCCTGGCAGCTTCGCGCCGGCCTGAGCCTCTACGCCCTGCTGGCGGGCCTGCGCAACCATACCGGCTTCACCACGCTGCCGCGCAAGGATTGGGAGCACCTGGATGGGCTCGACATCCGGGGTCTCCAAGCCGTATTCCAGTACTGGGACGCCCAGACCGACGACGACGCCCTCACCCGGGCAGTGCTCGCCTCCGCCCAGAGCCTCGGCGCCGAGCTCGTGCTCCCGGCGAAATTCCTGAAAGCGGAGCCCGACAATAACGGTGTGAGCGCCTGGTACCGCGAAAACGACAGGGAACACCATTGCCGCGCGCGGGTGTTGGTGAACGCCGCGGGGCCCTGGGTCGCTGACGTGGCGGCGCGCATCGCGCCCATGAAACACGATGTCACCTCGGACCTGGTGCAAGGCACCCATCTTGTGCTCGATCTGCCGAGCCGCAACTGTGTGTATTATCTGGAAGTACCGGAAGACGGGCGCGCCGTGTTCCTGATGCCCTGGAAAGGTAAGAGCCTGCTGGGTACCACGGAAACGCCCTATCCGGGGCACGATCCGGCGCAGGTGGCACCGCTCAGCGGCGAAGAGGATTACCTGTTGCGGGTATTCAAGCGTTATTTCCCGGCGCAGGAGTGCCGCGTCACCGGAGCTTTCGCGGGCTTGCGGGTATTACCACACGACCGGACTCGGCCCTTCGAACGTGGCCGTGAATTGATACTTGCGACTGACCACGAATATCACCCGCGCGCCGTGAGCCTCTTCGGCGGCAAGCTCACCTCCTACCGCGCCGATGCCCTGCGGGTCATGGCGCGTCTCAAGGCCACGCTCCCCGAGCGGGCAGCGCGAGCCGACACCCGGCGGCTGCGTCTCGCGCGCGCGGACTGAACCATAAAGGAAAAGGCCCGCTCGCGCGGGCCGTTTCCATCAGAGCTGAAGGTCCTTATTTCGATTCGTCGGACAATACCGCCCAGGTGGGGGGCAGTGACGGCGTCCAGGAATCGAACCCGTGGGAATCCCAGATATTGCCGGAGATGCCCGTGCCCTCCGACACCAGTTCCACGTCGTAGTTGCCGCCGCTCGTCAGGCTCGAGGTGACATGCGGATTGAACACCAGGCGGAAATCGCCGTGGTCGTTGGAGGACACGATGGCGAACAAGTGCAGCGGTTTGTACGCGGCCTTGAAGGTCACGTTCAGTTCCGCGCTGCCGCCCTGGATGGTGAGCTTGTTGGACGAGAGCAGGTAGCCCGGGTTCTGGCCGGCGAGATTGGCGTCGCCGGGATACGGGGCCACGATCCACTGGACGGGGAAGTCCTCGCCGGTGGCACTCGCCACGGCGGCGGTGGACGGCGCAGGCGCCTTGGTGGCCGCGGCGGCGGCCTTGCCGGTGCCGGCCGCGGGAGCGGCGCTCACGTTCGGCGCCGGCAGCTTGGGCGCGGCGTTCAATACCTTAAAGCCGTTGTCCACGGCGCCGAACTGGATTTCGGTGCCGCCGATGTTGAAGCTCTTGAAGCCGGATTGGTCCTTCAGGACCTTGCAGGCAGGCGCGTAGAAATCCGCCCAGTCCAGCGAGGCGAAGTGCACATCGCACTGGCCGTCATGCACATTGATGGTACCAATCACCACGTGATCGGTGGATGGCAGTGAAGCGACGAGGGAATACGGTTTCCCGGATGAGCACCCGAACAGCAGCAGCAGAGCGCCCACGGCGCCCGCACGGACTATCCACTGGACAATGGCACGGATGGTCATGGCATCGATCCTTGGTCGTTGGTGGTGGTGCGGTTTGAGGCCCCGCGGGCCTGGCAGAATCATAGTCGGTTGGCCCGACATAATCCACGGGGCGATTCGGGTCGTATTCCAAACGAATCGGCTTCAGTTTCCATATGCGACGTTCAGAGCCTGAGGGCGAGTCCGGTGCCCTCGGCGATGGCCCGTTTGGCATCCAGTTCCGCCGCCAGACGCGCCCCACCGATAAGGTGGGTGCGCTCCGGGGGGAGGACCACGGTCAGCTCGGACCGGGAAAGCTGCCCTGCGCAGATCACCACGCTATCGACCTCCAGCAGGTGTGGCGTACCATCCACCCGTAGGTGCAACCCGGCCTCGTCGATGCGTTCGTAACTCACGCCGCCGATCATTTCGACTCCCTTGGCCTTCAGGGCGGCCCGATGGCTCCAGCCCGTGGTCTTGCCAAGGCTCGTTCCGAATCGGCCGGGTTTCCTTTGCAGAAGCCATACCCGGCGGGGCGGAGCCTCCACCGCAGGCGTGCCGAGGCCGCCACGTTTCACATAAGCCTGATCGACCCCCCATTCCCTGAGGAAACGCTCCCGGTCCAGGCTAGGGAAAGGCGGGGATTGGGTGAGGAATTCCGCCACGTCGAAGCCGATGCCGCCCGCACCCACCAGCGCCACCCGCGGGCCCACCGGCTTGCCGTGGAGCAGCACATCCACATACGAAAGCACCTTGGGGTGATCCATGCCGGGTATCCCGGGGTTGCGTGGACGCACCCCGGTGGCGAGGATGAAGGCGTCGAAACCGCCGGCCAGGAGACGAGGCGCATCCACTTCGCGGCCGAATTCGGCGTGCACCCCGGTGAGCGCGAGGCGCCGGCGGAAATAGCGCAGCGTTTCCTCGAATTCCTCCTTCCCGGGGATGCGCTTCGCCATGTTGAACTGGCCGCCGATGTCGCCGGAGGCCTCGAACAGAGTGACTTCGTGGCCGCATTCCGCGGCGGTCACCGCGGCAGCGAGGCCCGCGGGTCCGGCACCCACCACCGCGATGCGACGTCTCACCCGCGCCGGAGCGATGACCAGCTCCGTCTCACGGCAGGCACGCGGATTGACGAGGCAGGACGCGCGTTCGCGCTCGAAGATCTGATCGAGGCAGGCCTGGTTGCAGGCGATGCAGGTGTTGATCTCGTCCTCGCGCCCGGCCGCGGCCTTGTTCACCCACTCGGGATCGGCGAGCAGGGGACGTGCCATGGAGACCATGTCGGCTTCGCCCGCAGCGAGGATACGCTCCGCCACCTCCGGCATATTGATGCGATTGGCGGTGACGAGAGGCAGCTTGAGTTCCGGCTTGAGCTTGGCGGTGACCCAGGTGAACGCCGCGCGGGGCACGCGCGTCGCGATGGTCGGAATGCGCGCTTCGTGCCAGCCGATGCCGGTGTTGATGAGCGTCGCGCCCGCGGCTTCGACGGCCTTCGCCAGGGCGACAACTTCCAACCAATCACTTCCCTGCTCCACCAGGTCGAGCATAGAGAGGCGGTAGACGAGGATGAAATCCTTGCCCAGGACCTCGCGGGTGCGGCGCACGATCTCCACGGGCAGACGCCGCCGCCGTTCCGCATCGCCGCCCCAGTCGTCGTCGCGCGTATTGGTGCGGGGGGCGAGGAACTCGTTGATGAAATACCCCTCCGAACCCATGATCTCGACGCCGTCATAGCCCGCCTCCCGGGCATAGGCGGCGCAACGTACGAAGTCCACGATCTGCCTCTCCACGCCGCGGGCGCTCAAAGCGCGGGGTGTGAAAGGCGTGATGGGCGATTTGATCCTGGAGGGTGCCACGGAAAAAGGCTGATAGGCGTAGCGGCCGGCGTGCAGGATCTGCATGCAGATATGGCCGCCTTCGGCGTGCACTGCGCGAGTCACCAGGCGATGGCGGCGCACTTCCCAGGGCCGGCTGAGCTTGGAGGCGAAGGGAGCGAGGGAACCGGCGAAATTGGGGGCGATGCCGCCCGTGACCATGAGCCCCGCGCCGCCCCGTGCGCGTTCGGCGAAATACGCCGCGAGCTTCGGATAATTCCGCGCCCGGTCCTCGAGACCGGTGTGCATGGAGCCCATGAGTACCCGGTTCCTAAGCTTCACGAACCCCAAGTCGAGCGGCGCCAGGAGGTGGGGGTAGCGCACGGTCAACCGTCCACGATCCGCCAGAGATACCACGCAGCAAATGACCGGTACGGCGCCCAGGTCCGCCCGGCCCGCTCTAGGGTCGAAAACGCTGGCAGTCGTTTCATGCCGTACGCCTGCTGGAACCCCTTGCGTATGCCGAGGTCGGTCGCCGGCAGCACGTCGGGCCTGCCCAGGGTGAAGATCAGCAGCATTTCCACGGTCCATCGCCCCACACCGCGCACCTGGGTAAGGCGTTCGATGATCTCCTCGTCGGAAAGGCGCCGCAGCACCTTCGCCGTCGGTACGGTGCCGTCCAGGACCCGGGCTGAGAGATCCTTCAGGGCCAGCGTCTTGTTGCGCGACAGGCCAGCGCCGCGCAGGCGGGTGTGGGGCATCTCCAGGAGCGCATCCGGAGTCGGCCCCGGGTCTTCGGGGAACAGGGCCAGCACGCGCCCTAGTATGGTGGCGGCAGCCTTGCCGGAAAGCTGCTGGTAGGTGATGGAGCGCAGCAGCGTGTGGAAAGGGCTGCGCATAGGCAGGTATTCCAGGCGGCAGGGCCCGACGTCGGCGATGACGCGCGCGAGACGCGGATCGGCGCGCCGAAGATAGCGCAGCGCGGGCCTCACGTCGTGGCGGGATTTGTCATTTGTCCGCTTTTTCAAGCCTTCAGGCCCCCTTGCCAACATTGCCGCACGGGCTCAACCTTATACGCAGGCCCTCCCCTATCGGCAAGGTGGACACATGCCGCAGAAAGACCTGGTGGCTGCATTGCTCGCGGCCCTCGAGAAGGACCCCGATATCAATCTGCGCGAATCCCCCATCCATGTGACCTATCATGACAGCCTGCGCCTGGAAGGCGAAGTGGCCAACATCATCGTCAAACGCAAGGCGCGGCGGATCGCTATGCGGCTCTCGGGCCTGCCCGATATCGAGGACCGCCTGAAGCTACGTCCCGGCGAGCGGCGCACCGGCAAGGCGCTCCTGGACGCCACGGTGGATGCGCTCTCCCAGGAACCTGCATTCCGGGATCTGACGGTGCGCCCCTGCCGATCCGACGGCTCCGGGCGGGACTGGCTCGGCATCTCCGTGGACGGCTGCAGGGTGCGGTTGGACGGCCGCGTGGGCAGCCTTTCCCACCGGCGCTTGGCGGAGGTCATCGCCTGGTGGGTGCCGGGTAGCTGCGACGTGCACAACCATGTGCGTGTGCACCCGGCGGAAAAAGACAACGACGGCGAGATCTCTGACGCGGTGCGCATGGTGCTGGAGAAGGACCCGCTGTTGCACGCTGAGACCCTCGGAGTGCATACCCAAAACCGCGAAGTCACGTTGCAGGGATCCGTGCACAGCGCCGAACAGCGCCGCATGGCCATCTACGATTGCTGGTACGTGCCCGGGGTTCACGAGGTACACGACCGCATGCAGGTGCAAACCTAAGGCTGCTCGCCTGACACGACTACGACTGGATAATCCATGAAGATCGCCGTCGGCGTGCTGTATACACTGCTGCCCGAGATCCTGTTGTTGGGCGTCGCCGCGTTGCTGGCGGTGCATGCGGGTGCCTTCCCCAGTTCCGGGCAAACAGCGGTGGAATTGGGTACAACGGCCATCCTGCTCGCAGCGCTGGGGCTCTCGGCCCAATTCAACCGCAGCCGCGTCTTCTTCGCGCTGCTCGCGCTTTTCTCATCCTACCTAGGCCTATTCGAACTCACGCGGGTCACGGACCCGGTGGTGCGCACGTCGTTGAGCGGCGCCCTGGGGCTGTTCCTGCCCATCGACCTGCTGTTGTTCAGCGGTATCGGCGAGCGCGGCGTGTTCAGCCGTTATGGCAGCCTGTGGTTCACGCTCCTGGCCGTGGAGTTCATGGCTTGCTGGGGCATGGCGGCATTCCCAAGCCCCAAGCTGGCCCAGGCGCTGCACGTGGAGTTCGTGCATCTCGGCATGCCGGCGTTGACGCGTCTCACACAGCCCGGATTGCTGGCGACAAGCCTCGGCCTCGTATGGCTGAACGACCGGTTGCTGCGCCGTCACAGCGCCGAGACCGCGGCGTTCTTCGGTGCCCTGGTGGCTACGGTGCCCATCCTGCATTTCGCCCCGCTTGCCGCGGTGGCGCCGTTCCTGGCGGCCACGGGCCTCGCCTGCGGGTACGCCGTGGTCCAGGAATCCTGGAGCATGGCCTATCTCGACGAACTCACCGGCCTGCCCGGACGCCGTGCTCTGGAAGAGCAATTGCGGCAGCTCGGCGGACGTTACGCCATTGCCATGCTGGATGTGGACCATTTCAAGCATTTCAACGACCGCTTCGGCCATGACGTGGGCGATCAGGTGCTGCGTTTCGTCGCTTCCCGCCTGCAGCAACCGGCGCTCGCCGGCAAACCCTACCGCTACGGCGGCGAGGAATTCTGCATGGTGTACGGGGGCCGCGGGCTCGCCGAAATCAGCGAGGAACTGGAGCGGCTGCGAGCGGACATCGAATCCTGCCGTTTCGACCTGCGCCGGGGAGAGCGGCGTGGCGAAGGCACCGGCCCGGACGCGGACGGCAACATGCTTTCCATCACCGTCAGCGTCGGCGCGGCGGAGAACAACGCTGAGCACGACGAGCCCTGGACCGTGCTCAAGGCCGCGGATCAGGCGCTCTACTCGGCCAAGCATGCGGGCCGAAACCGCGTGAACCTGGGCGGGGCTTGAGCATGTTTCTCGATGCAGGAGGGACGGTGTTGGCCATTGTGCTGCTGCTGGCAGCCGCAGCGGCCTTCCTGTTCTGGAACGACAGCCTGCGGGCACGGGAGTGCATGCTCGACACGTGCTCGCGCCTTTGTCGCGAACTCCGGGTCCAGTTCCTGGACGAGAGCGTGGTGCTGACGCAAATCGGCATCGCACGCAATGGCCACGGCTGGCTGGAATTCACCCGCGTCTACGCCTTCGATTTCAGCGGCACCGGGCAGGACCGCTGGCAGGGGCGCGCCGCCCTGGCGGGCCGGCGCGTGGTCTCAGTCCAACTCGACCACCCGGAAGGCGTCACCATCCTCGGTGGCGGCGCCTCGGTGACGCCGGACACCCTGCAGCTGACCCGGTCGGCTCCCGCCGGAGAGGACCGGCGCTTGCACTGAAAGTTCCGGTTGTCCCGACTCCCCCGCTCGTCTAATATCGCCCGGTCCCGCGATGGTTTCAGCCTCAGAACACAACAGCCAAACCGCCATAGGGGTCACATGACATGACAGCTCCCGACAAGGTCCGACGCGAAGCCGGGGTGATCGGACTTCTCTATGCCAGCTTGGGCAGCATCATCGGGTCAGGCTGGCTTTTCGGCGCCCTGAACGCCTCCCTGCAGGCGGGCCCGTTCAGCATGTTCTCCTGGATCATCGGCGCCGGCGCGGTGCTCTTCCTGGCCTTCGTGTTCGCGGAACTCTCCACCATGTTCCCCAACTCGGGTGCCTTGGTGCACATGGTGCACGTAAGCCATGGCGACATGCTCGGCAAGATCTGGAGCTGGATCCTGTTCCTGGCCTTCGTCTCGGTACCGCCGGTGGAGGTCATCGCGGTACTGACCTACAGCAACACCTTGAAACCCGGGTTCCTGGACGCCCAAGGCCTGCTCACTCCGCTCGGGACGGGCAGCGCCCTGGTCATGCTGGGCTTGGTGGTGGCACTCAATTTCATGGCCATCCGCTCGGTGATCGCCATCAACAGCGTCGCCACCTGGTGGAAGGTGCTGGTGCCGGTGGCCACCATTTTCATCCTCATGGCCTACTCCTTCCATCCAGGGAACATGACTTCGCACCTGGACAGCACCCCGGTGAGCGGCATATTCACCGCCGTGGGCACGGCCGGCATCATCTTCAGCTTCCTGGGTTTCCAGCAGGCCATCGCGCTCGCCGGCGAAACCCGCAACCCCGGGAAATACGTGCCCATCGCGCTCATCGGCTCGGTGGTCATCGCTCTCGTCATTTACCTCGGCCTGCAGTACGCCTTCATCGTGGCGTTGCAGCCCGGCGACATCAGCGAGGGTTGGACCAAGCTGCACTTCGCCGGCATGTTCGGCCCCTTGGCAGCCATCTTGTTCACGGTGGGTGCCGCCTGGTGGGCCTGGGTGCTGTACTTCGACGCGGTGGTCTCGCCGCTCGGCACCGCCTTCATCTATATCACCGGCAGCCCGCGCATCGTCATGGCGACCGGGGAAATGGGCGGCGCGCCCTCGGCCGTGGCGCGCCTGAACCGCCACGGTGTGCCCTGGATCGCCCTGATCGCCACCTACGTGGCGGGCGCCGCGTTCTTCTTCCCCTTCCCTTCCTGGCA
>JBLNDO010000007.1:0-24294 GCA_050261675.1 Bacillota bacterium | reverse complement strand
GCGAAATTCTACTGTTGAAAGAAACCATCAACACCATGGTGGACCAGCTCAACGCCTTTGCCGGTGAAGTCACCCGCGTGGCGCGCGAAGGTGGGACGGCCCTCCGGGTCTTTTCGTGTCGTGAGTTCGCCTTCCGGCTTGTGGTAGAGGATCACCCGACGGCGGGTGTCGCTGCTCCGTTCCAGGGCCTTCACGGGTTTGCCGTCCACGCTCACCCGGTCCTGAGGGCCGATGCGGTCCCCGAGCTTGGCGGGCTTTCCGTTTACCGTGACGCGGCCCTGGGTGATCCAGCCTTCGATCTCGCGCCTGGATCCCAGGCCGGCCGCAGCGAGGACCTTCTGGACCCGTTCCCCGTTGTCGGCTTCCGGCTTCATCAGTGGGTCGTGACGCCGGCCTCGCCTTCCTCGTCCATGGCGGAGGCCTCGTCGTCGGCGAGACGCGGCGCGGCGGCGGGTGCGGCCGCGGCCGGCACCGGCTCGATACCGAGATCGAGCTCGGCGTTGATGCTCTCGATGTCCCGGAGCTGCGCCAGCGTCGGCAGTTCGTCGAGGCTCTTCAGGCTGAAGTAGTCGAGGAATTCCTTGGTGGTGCCGAACATCTCCGGATGGCCTGGCACGTCCCGGTGGCCCACGATGCGGATCCAGCCCCGGTCCTGGAGAGTGCGGATGATGTGGGTGCTCACGGACACGCCGCGCACGTCTTCGATCTCGCCGCGGGTGATGGGCTGGCGGTAGGCCACGAGCGCGAGCGTCTCCAGCAAGGCACGGGAGTACCGCGCCGGCCGCTCCTCCCACAGGCGCGAGATCCACGGCGCCAGGTCCGATTTCACCTGGATGCGGAAGCCACTCGCGACCTCTTTAATTTCGATGCCCCGATCCTTGAATTCCTCGGCGAGCGTCTCCACGGCCTTGCGCAGGTCGTCGCGACCGGGCCGGTCGTCGTCGGCGAAGAGCGCCAGGAGTTCGTCCAGGCTCAAGGGCCGGCCGGCGGCCAGCAGCGCGCCTTCCACGATGTTCTTCAGTTCCTTCTTCTTCTCAGGCTTCATGCGCCGACTCCTCGCCGTCCACGTCGATCTCGATGGCATCCAGGTTCACTTCATGCGCTCCCGCGGCGGCCTTCACGTGGATCTGGGCGTAAGGCTCCGCCTGCACCAGCTCGATGAGCGCCTGCTTGATGAGTTCCAGGAGCGAAAGGAAGGTCACCACCACGCCGAGCCGCCCCTCCTCGGGGGTGAACAGCGTGGTGAATTCGCAGTAATCCTTGCCCTGCAGGCTCGCCAGCACGTCGGACATGCGCTGGCGCACCGAGAGCTGCTCGCGGCCCACGTGGTGGTGGGAGAACATGTCGGCGCGGTGCAGCACTTCCTTGAAGGAGAGGAGCAGCTCCTTCATGGTCACGTCGGGCACCAGCTGCACCACCTTGCGGTCGCGGATCTCGGCAGCGGCCGGGAACACGTCGCGGGCCACGCGCGGCAGGGCGTCGACGTCCTCGCCCGCCTGTTTGTAGCGTTCATACTCCTGCAGGCGGCGCACCAGCTCGGCGCGCGGGTCCACTTCCTCGCCCTCTTCGATGGGCGGGCGCGGCAGCAACATGCGCGACTTGATCTCGGCGAGCATGGCGGCCATCACCAGGTATTCCCCCGCGAGCTCGAGATGCATCTCCTTCATGAGCTCGATGTACTCCATGTACTGGCGCGTGATCTCGGCGATGGGGATGTCGAGGATGTCCAGGTTCTGGCGCCGGATGAGATACAGCAACAGATCCAGTGGCCCCTCGAAAGCCTCCAGGAACACCTCCAGGGCGTCCGGCGGGATGTAGAGGTCCCGCGGCAGCGTCGTGTAGGGCTCGCCCTGCACGATGGCGAAGGGCATCTCCGCCTGCAGGGGCGCCTGATCCGGTATCTGCTTGTTGTCGTCCTGCTGCATCAGAGGCTCACCGCTGGGCCAGGCCCACGGCCTGGCGGACTTCGTCCATGGTATCGCGCGCCACCGCCCGCGCCGCCTCGCAGCCCTGGGCCACGGCGGCACGCACGATTTCGGGATTGGCCTCGATCTCCCGGGCGCGCTCGCGGATGGGCCCGAGTTCCTTCAGCACCGACTCGATAACCGGCTTCTTGCAGTCGAGGCAGCCGATGCCCGCCGTCGTGCACCCCTTCCACACCCAGTCACGCGTCGCCTGGTCCGAATACACCTTGTGGAATTCCCACACCGGGCATTTCTCCGGGTTGCCCTTGTCGCTGCGCCTGACGCGCGCCGGATCCGTGGGCATGGTCTTGAGCTTCTGCTCCACCGCCGCCGGGTCCTCCCGCAGGCTGATGGTATTGCCGTAGGACTTGGACATCTTCTGCCCGTCCAGGCCCGGCATGCGCGGCGACTCCGTGAGCAGGGGCTGAGGCTCCGTGAGGATCGGGCGTCCGCCGCCCTCCAGGTAGCCCAAGAGCCGGTCCCGGTCGCCGAGCGTCAGGTTCTGGTTGCCGGTGACGATAGCGGCGGCGGTGGTGAGCGCCTCCTGGTCGCCCTGCTCCTGGTAGCGCTTGCGGAGTTCCGAATACAGCTTGCCGTTCTTCTTGCCGAGCTTCTTCACCGCACCCTCGGCCTTGAGCTCGAAATCCGGCTCGCGTCCGAACACGTAGTTGAAACGGCGCGCGATTTCCCGCGTCAGCTCCACGTGGGGCACCTGGTCCTCGCCCACCGGCACCCAGCCGGCCTTGTACATGAGGATGTCCGCACTCTGCAACACCGGGTAGCCCAGAAACCCGTAGGTGGAAAGATCCCTGTCGGTGAGCTTCTCCTGCTGGTCCTTGTAGGTGGGCACCCGCTCCAACCAGCCGATGGGCGTGATCATGGAGAGCAGCAGGTGCAGCTCCGCGTGTTCGGGTATGCGCGACTGGATGAAGATGTTGGACTTGCCGGGGTCCACGCCCACGGCGAACCAGTCGACGAGCATCTCCTCGATGGCCGTCTCGATGCCCTGCACCTCGGCGTAGCCCGTGGTGAGCGCGTGCCAGTCGGCCACGAAGAAGAAGCACTCGTACTCGTGCTGCAGCTTGAGCCAGTTCTTCAGCACGCCGTGGAGGTGGCCCAGGTGCATGCGGCCCGTGGGGCGCATGCCGGAGACGACGCGGTGATTGGCCTGCATGGGACTGTTCATGTGGCTCGCCTGGGCTCCGGGTTCACATCAGCACGTTGAGCAGTGAGACGAAATTTTCGGGCCCGAGGCCCGCGCCTTCCGACAGCACGCCGAGCATGAAACCCACGGGGACGCCCATGATGTAATCCAGGATCCGGGTGACGAGCAGCGCCATCAGGATGAACATGCCCCAGGGTTCGATGCGGTCATAGGCCAGGGCCATGTTCCTCGGCAGCAGGCCGCTCAGCACCCGGCCGCCGTCCAGCGGCGGGATGGGGATGAGGTTCAGGACCATGAGCATCACGTTGATGTACATGCCGGCCACGCCGAGCAGCGTCAACGGCATCACCAAGTTCGGCGCGAGGCCGCTCACTCCGGGCGCAAACCGCGCCACCAGGCACCAGATGATGCCCATCAGCAGGTTCGCGCCTGGGCCGGCGGCGCCCACGATGGCCATGTCGCGGCGCATATGGCGGAAATTGCGCGTGCCGATGGGCACGGGTTTCGCCCAGCCGAACATGAAGCGGCCGCCGGTGAACAGCAGCAGCAATCCCGGCACCAGCACGGTGCCGACCGGGTCGATGTGCTTGACGGGGTTGAGGGTCAGGCGCCCCAGCATCTTGGCGGTGGGGTCCCCGAGCTTGCTGGCCATCCAGCCGTGGGCCACCTCGTGCACGGTGATGGCGAATAACACCGGAATGACCCAGATAATGACCTTTTGGACGATGCTCAGATCGGGCATGCGCGCATTATACAGACCCGCCTCAGCCGCCGAAGGGCGCAGGGTCGCCCCGACCCATGCGCGCCACCCGCGGCGTCTCGCCGGTGAGGTCCACCACCGTGGTGGGCTCGAACCCGCAGGGGCCGCCGTCCATCACCAGGTCCACCTGATGTTGCAGATGCTCGCGCATTTCCTCCGGATCCGTGAGGGGCAGCTCGTCTCCCGGAAGCATCAGCGTGGAACTCATCACCGGTTCGCCGAGTTCCTCCAAGAGGGCCCGCGGCACCGGGTGGTCCGGCACGCGGATGCCGATGGTCTTGCGCTTCGGGTGCTGCAGCCGCCGCGGCACCTCGCGGGTGGCCTCCAGAATGAAGGTGTAGGGCCCGGGGGTGTGGGCCTTGAGCAGCCGGAACGTGGGGTTATCCACCCTGGCGTAGGTGGCGATCTCCGAGAGGTCGCGGCAGACCAGCGTGAAGTTGTGGTCCTTGTCCGCCTGGCGGATGCGGCGGATGCGCTCCATGGCCTGCTTGTCCCCCAGGTGGCAGCCCAGGGCGTAGCAGGAATCCGTCGGATAGACCACGATGCCCCCGACGCGCAGGATCTCGACGGCGCGGCGGATGAGGCGCAGTTGCGGATTGACGGGATGGAGGACGAAATATTGGCTCATTTAATGACCTATACGCTATGATAGCCGCGCCCCGTGCCCCGGCATAAACCATGTCCTCGCTGCTCGAATTCCTGCTGCTCGCCGCGTTCTTCCTGAGCTACCTCTGGAAAGGCATATATGCCGCCACCGCCGTCATCATGGCGGGGAGCGTGCTGGTGCTCGCCGTGTCATGGTGGCGCACCCGCAAGATCGAGCCCCTGCCGCTCACGGTGGCGGTGCTGGCCCTCATCCTCGGCGGTGTCACGCTGGTGCTGCACGACCCGGTCTACATCAAGTGGAAGTTCTCGGTGGTGGAGTGGCTGTTCGGCGCGGCCTTGCTCGCGAGCCCGTTCATCGGCGGCAAGCCCTTCATCCGACGGGCCCTCGAGAGTCGCATCCAGCTGCCGGACGCTGTGTGGGCGCGACTCAACCTCATGTGGGGCCTGTTCTTCCTGTTCCTGGGCACCCTCAACGTCTACGTGCTCTACGCCTTCAGCACGGAAACCTGGGTGCGCTTCAAGGTCTGGGGCGTGACGGCGCTGCTGCTGGTGTTCGCCTTCCTGCAGGCCCTGTACCTCAGCCGCCACATGCCCATGGAGGACAAACGCTGATGTGGTACGCCATCCTCGCCGAGGACCTTCCGGACAGCCTGTCGAAGCGCCTCGGCGCCCGCCCCGCGCACCTGGCGCGACTCGAACAGCTGAAGCGCGAGGGCCGCTTGCTGCTCTCCGGGCCCCACCCCGCCATTGACGCCGAGGACCCGGGACCCGCCGGGTTCACCGGCAGCCTGGTGGTGGCGCAGTTCGCCTCGCTGAGCGAGGCTCAGGCCTGGGCCGAAGCGGATCCGTACGCGGCGGCCGGTGTCTACGCCAAGGTGATGGTCAAGCCTTTCCGCCGGACGCTGCCCTGAACATGGACCGCAGCGCCGAGATCGTGAACCGGCTCCAGCAGCGCTTCGCGCCGCTGGAACTCGAGGTGCGCGACGACAGCGCCGCCCACGCGGGCCACGCCGGCGCGCGCGACGGCCGCGGCCATTTCTCGGTGCGCATCGTCTCGTCGGCCTTCGAGAGTCGGCCACGCATCGAGCGGCACCGGATGGTGTACGAGGCGCTGGGCGAGCTCATGCAGACCGACATCCATGCCCTCTCTATCGCCGCATTGACCCCCGAAGAAATCCATTAGCTTCCAAACCATCAAGGAATCCCCATGCGCATTTCCCACAGCCTGATCCTCATCGCCCTGCTCGGCGGCGCCCTCGCCGCCTGCAAGCAATCCGGAGGTTCCACCGACGGCACCGTGCTCGCCACCGTGAACGGCACGCCCATCACCGAGAGCACCCTCAAGGCCCTCGAGCGCCAGCGCAACAACGGCCAGGAAATGAACCTGAACGACGTGCAGCGCCAAGCGGCCGTCAAACTGCTGGTGAACATGCAGCTCCTGGCCTCCGAGGCGGAGAAGAACGGGCTGGACCGCAAGCCCGATGTGCAGGCGGACCTCTCCATCAGCCGCAGCACCGTGCTGGCGCAACTGGACGCCCAGGACTACGTGGACAAGCACTCCCCCACAGAGGCGGACATCAAGGCCGCCTATGATCAGCACATCAAGACCATGGACCTGCGGCAGTACAAGGCGCGTCACATCCTGGTGGCGAGCGAGGACCAGGCCAGGGGCCTCATCGCGCAATTGAACAAGGGCGCCAACTTCGCGGCCCTCGCCAAGAAGAACTCCCTGGACACCGGCAGCGCGCCGAATGGCGGTGAACTGGGCGATTGGTTCTCCTCCAGCACCATGGTGCCGGAATTCGGCGCCGCCCTGGCCAGCCTCAAGAAGGGCGAGATCACCCAGCAGCCCGTGCACTCCCAGTACGGCTGGCATGTGATCCAGTTGGAGGACGTGCGCACCCAACCCGCGCCGAGCCTGGAGCAGCTCCACGACCAGCTCGGGGACGATCTCAAGCGCAAGGCATTCAACGATCACCTCGACCAGCTGCGCGCGACTGCCAAGGTGGACGTCAAGTCTCCTGCGCCGGCGCCGGCCAGCACACCGGCACCCGCTCCCGCCCCGGCCCCCGCGCACTGATATCCGCCGACGACCGAAAGCAAGAGGCCGGCGAAAGCCGGCCTCTTCTTTTGGAGTACATCGATTACTTCGGCGGCTTCTGCTGAAGCTGCTGGAAGATAACGCGGATTTTTTCCACCCGGTCGCGTGCGTCGCTGTTGTCCAACACACCGAGCTTGCCCACCGAATAGATCTCGATGAGGCGGCTGCCGGGCGACAGGTAGAACTGTATCTCGTCCACCGCCTCGTCCGGTTGGTAATAATAATCGGATTTCCGCTGCGTCTCGCCGGCGGCGGGGTATTCGACGCGCACGTAATTGCGGCGGTTGGACACGATGCGGGCGGCACCGGCGGCGTTGATGGCGCTCACCAGATCCGAGTGGGCCTTGTCGCGGGTGCCCTGCAGGTCACCGGTGATGGCGACGTAGGGCATGGGCGCGATGTAGAGCTTGGGGTCCGTGTCCTGGCTGGAAACGCAGTCCTTGTTGGGCGGGCACGGCGGCAGGTGGCCTTCGCGCGGGCCGTAATCCGGCACCACGGTATTGGTGCAGCCGGCCGCCGCCAACAAAGCACCGAGGACCAACAGGCCCGGCAGCGTGCTTGAACTCAGTCTGTGCATCCTGGGACCGTGAAACCGTGACCGGGCCATTCTAGCAAACACCCCCGCGTTCAGTGTTTCAGCAGCTTCAGGAAAGCCGCCTCGTCCAGGACCGTCACGGAAAGCCGTTCTGCTTCCCGGAGTTTCGAGCCCGCTTCGCTGCCGGCCACCACGTAGTCGGTCTTCTTCGACACGCTACCGGCCACCTTGCCGCCATGCGCCAGGATGAGATCCTTCGCCTGGTCGCGGGTCATGGACGGCAGGGTCCCGGTCAGCACCAGGGTCTTACCGGCCAGGGTTTGCGGCCCCGCCGCATGCTTCCTGGAGTCGGGCCAGTGCACCCCGTGCTTGCGCAGGCTCGCGATGACCTTGCGGTTGCCGGTCTGATGGAAGAAGGCGCCGACCTGTTCCGCCACCACCGGCCCGATACCCTCCACCTTCCTCAGGTCCGACTCCTTCAGCTTCTTTTCTGCTTCCTTCGGTTCCGCGTCCGCGAGCTTGAGGCGTTCCTTCTCGTAAGCCAGGGCAGCCTCCTCCAGTCTCTCGAGGCTGCCGAAATGCGCCGCCAGGTCCGCGGCGGTGGTCTCGCCCACGTCCGGAATTCCGATAGCGTAGAGGAATCGGCTGAGGGTGGTGGTCTTGCTCTTCTCGATGGCGTCCATGAGGTTCTGGGCCGACTTCTCGCCCATGCGCTCCAGCTCGGCGAATGTCTTCAGGTCCAGCCTGTAGATGTCGGCGGGCGTCTCCACCAGACCCTTCTCGACGAGCTGGTCGATGAGCTTCTCGCCGAAGCCCTCGATGTCCATGGCACGGCGCGCCGCGAAGTGGCGCACCAGCTGGCCGCGCTGGGCGGCACAGAACAAGCCGCCGCTGCAGCGGGCCACGGCCTCCCCCTCAGGACGCACCACCTCGGAACCGCAAACCGGGCATTTCGCGGGCAGCTTCACCTTCTTCGCGCTCTTGGGGCGCCGCGACAAGACCACCTGCGCCACCTCGGGGATGACGTCGCCGGCGCGGCGCACGATGACGGTGTCGCCGATGCGGATGTCCTTGCGCTCGATCTCGTCCATGTTGTGCAGCGTGGCGTTGCTGACGGTGACGCCGCCCACGAATACGGGTTTCAACCGCGCCGTGGGCGTGAGCGCGCCGGTGCGTCCCACCTGGAAGTCCACCGCCTCCAGGAGGGTCATCTCCTCCTGGGCTGGGAACTTGTGGGCCACCGCCCAGCGCGGCGCGCGGGAGACGAAGCCGAGCTCCTGCTGCCAGTCCAGGCGGTCCACCTTGTAGACCACGCCGTCGATCTCGAAGGGCAACGAATCCCTCTTCTTGCCGATGCGGGCGTAGTAGGCGAGGCAGCCGGCAGCGCCCTTGACCAGCTGTATCTCGCGGCTGACGCGCAGGCCCCAGTCGCGGAGCTTCTCCAGGATGGTGCTGTGGCGCTTCGGCAGCGTGTCGGGCCGCACCTCGCCGAGACCGTAGGCGTAGAACTCCAGCGGCCGCTCGGCGGTGATGCGCGGATCCAGTTGCCGGATGCTCCCGGCGGCGGTGTTGCGCGGGTTGACGTAGGTCTTCTCGCCGCGGGCCGCCAGCGCCTTGTTCAGTTCTTCGAAGCCCTTCTTCGGCATGTAAACCTCGCCGCGCACCTCGAGCAGCGCAGGCCAGCCCTTGCCCATCAGCTTCAAGGGGATGGAACGCAGCGTCCGCAGGTTCTGGGTGACGTCTTCGCCGGTGGTGCCGTCGCCGCGGGTGGCGCCGCGAGTCAGCACGCCGCGCTCGTAGACCAGGCTGATGGCGAGGCCGTCCAGCTTGGGCTCGGCGGTGTACTCGACCTCGTCGACCTCCAGCTTCTCGCGAGCGCGCCGGTCGAACGCCGTCAGGTCTTCTTCGGTGAAGACGTTGTCCAGGGAAAGCATGGGCACCGTGTGGCGCACCTCGCCCAGCTCCTTCAGCGGAGCCGCACCCACGCGCTGGGTGGGGGAATCGGGGGTGACGAGTTCGGGATGCTCGGTTTCGAGCTTCTTGAGCTCCCGCATCAGTCGGTCGTACTCGCTGTCGCTGACCTCGGGCGCATCCAGGACGTAATACAGGTAATTGTGGCGCTGCAGCTCCCCGCGCAACTCCTGCGCCCGCTTGCTGACGTCGTGCCGGCCGCTCAAGGATTCGGTCTCAGGAAGGGCGCCGCAGGCGTAGCTGGTGCTCGTAGGTGATGATGCGCTCGCGGATGTGGCGCGCGGTCTGGCGCGTCAGCGTGCTGCGATCCTGGTCGAGCACTTCGCCATCCAGGGCCGTCGCCAGCCGACGCGCCGTGGCAAGCATGTCGGCATAGGCATCCACGCCGCCCCGCGGGCCCGGCAGCACCATGAACAGCGTGAGCCCGGGGAGTGTGGCCGCGTCGAGCTTCACGAGATCGATGGATCCCGGTTCCATCACGTTGGCGACGCTGAACACGGACTGGGCGCCTTCCAGGCGGTGGAACACCTGGTACCGCCCGTGCCGCAGGCCGGAAGCCTCCAGGGCGGCGTGCACCTTGGCACCCTCGAAATTGTCGCCGTTCTTGGACATCACGTGCAGCGCCAGGATCAGCTGCTCCCCCTGCTCCCGCACTGGTGCAGTGTGCTGCGAGGCACCGGGCACGGTCTTGGAAGGCAGGTCGTCGCCGGGAAAGTCCTCGTCGTTCACGAGGCTCGGCACGGCCCGCTGGGTCGGGGGTTCAGCCGGGGATTTCTGGCGCGAGAACAGCCATACGGCCGCGATGATGATCGCGCCGATGAGAAGCAGTATGAAGCGCAGTTCCATCCGGCATCACACGGCCGCCATGCGCACGGCTTCCTCCACATCCACCGCCACCAGGCGCGAAACGCCCGGCTCGTTCATGGTCACGCCCAAGAGCTGGTTCGACATCTCCATGGTGCCCTTGTTGTGGCTGATGAAGATGAACTGTACCCGGTCGGACATGCTGCGCACCATGTCGCAGAAACGGCCGATGTTGGCCTCGTCGAGCGGCGCGTCCACCTCATCCAGCATGCAGAACGGCGCCGGGTTGAGTTCGAAGATGGAGAATACCAGCGCCACGGCGGTAAGCGCCTTCTCGCCGCCGGAAAGGAGGTGGATGCTGCTGTTCCGCTTGCCCGGCGGCCGCGCCATGATGGCGACACCCGCATCCAGCAATTCCTCGCCGGTGAGTTCCAGGTAGGCGTGGCCGCCGCCGAAGAGCTTGGGGAAGTTCGCGGACAGGCCGCCGTTGACCTTGTCGAAGGTCTCCTTGAAGCGCGTGCGGGTCTCGCGGTCGATGCGCTTGATGGCGTTCTCGAGGATGTTGAGCGCCTCGGTGAGATCCGCGAGTTGAGCGTCCAGATATTGCTTGCGCTCGGACTGCTCGGCGTACTCGTTGATGGCCGCCATGTTGATGTCGCCCAGGCGGGCGATGCGCTGTTCGGTTTCAGCGAGCTTCTCGGCCCAGGCACCCACCTCGGCTTCCGGCGCCATGGACTGCAGCACCTGTTGCAGGTCCAGGCTGTCTTCTTTCAATTGCGCGACGATGGTCTCTCGCTTGATGC
Organism: Bacillota bacterium; assembly: GCA_050261675.1. Classification (GTDB taxonomy): domain Bacteria; phylum Pseudomonadota; class Gammaproteobacteria; order Natronospirales; family REEB76; genus DASUBN01. The sequence continues at coordinate 13,585 of JBLNDO010000007.1, read as the reverse complement.
GGATGTCCTGGCTGTCCATGCGCAGCCGCTGGGCTTCCTCCCGCAGGGCTTCGGCTTTGCGTTCGCGCACGATGCGCGCTTGGTCCAGCTGACGCAGCTGCTCGGCCACACTTTCGACGGCACGGCGCGCCTCGGCGAGCTCGCCGTCCACGCGGCTGCGCTTGTCCAGGAGCACCTTGAGTTCCTGCTCCTGGGCGTGCAAGGGCTCGAGGCCCTGTTCCACCGCCTGCTTGAGTTCCTTGCGGCGCGTCTCCAATTGGGTCACCTGGCTCTGCATGCGACCCATGCCCTGCTCGGTGGAGGTCTTCTGGGAACGGCGTGATTCCAGCTTGAGCGCCACCTCGTGGGCGCCGTCGCGGGCCGCCGCGGCCGAGGCGCGGCCGGATTCCAGGCGCTCGCGCAGCTTGTCACGCTCCGTGTGCAGGCCGGCGCGACGCGCGTCGCAGCTTTGCAGGGCCTTCAGCGCCGCTTCCACGCGGCCGCGGGCATTCTTGGTCTCCTGTTCGTTTTGGGCCACCTGGGCGGCCAGCTCAGCGGCTTCGGCTTCCAGGGCCCTGATGCGCTGTTGTACCTGCTCCTGACTGGAGCGGGCGGATTTCAGCTTGGCGCCGGCGTCGGCGGCCTCGCGGTTGGCCCGGTTCACGTCCATCTGCAGGAGTTCGCGGCGGGTCTCCAGTTCCTTAATGTCGGCACGGCGGCCGTCCTGCTTCGCCGCCTGATCCGCCACGGCCTTGTCTTTGTCCGCCAGCTCCTGCTTGAGGGCGCGCAGCTCCTGCTCGCGGGCCAGCACGCCGGCGCGCTCGTCACTCTCGCGGATGACGCGCAGCCAGTGCCGTCCGAGCCACAGGCCGTCGCGGGTGATGACCGATTCACCATCGGCGAGCTTGGAGCGCTGTTGCAGGGCTTCCGCCATGGAATCGGCGGTGCGCACGCCTTTCAGGAACTCCGCCAGCACGGCAGGACCTTTGACCTTTTGCAGGAGAGAGCCGGCGACGGCCGTGGCTTCCGACGCCGCCTCGATAAAGGTCATAGAGCCGGCGCTCAGGCTCAACAGTTCTTCCGCCCGCGGCGCGGTTTCGTTCACCACCACTGCTTCCAGGTGCCAACCCAGCACCGTTTCCACCGCCCGCTCCCATCCGGCATCCACGTGCAGTTTTTCGGCGAGGCGGGGTGCGGAATCGAGCTTCTTCTGTTTCAGCCAGGCCGCGACCTGCTCACGGCTTTTGCCGAGGGCCGCCTGCTGCAAGGCTTCCAGGGAGGCCACGCGGCCGCGCCGGTCTTCCAGCTCGCTGCGCAGCTCGTGCAGGGCGCGGGACGTCTGCTGTTCTTCGTTGCGTCGCGCTTCCAATTCGGCCTGGATCTGGCCGAGTTCGCCCTGCAGGCGTTGCAGCTTGGCTTCCGCCGCCTGGGCGAGGCCGTCCAGGTCCAGCAGCATCTGCTGCTGGCTGTCGGCCGCGAACTGCTGGCGTTCCGCCTCCACGCGCTCGCGACGCTGCAGCATCTGCATGAGCTGGCGCTCCAGCTGCTCCACCTGCGCGCGGCCGACCTCCGCGGTCTGGGTCTGGTCGCTCACGTCTTTGTTAAAGCTCTCCCATCCCGCCTGCCAATCCTGCATGGCCTGCTCTGCCTGGGCCAAGATCGCGGAGGCGCCTGTCTCGGCCTGTTTCGCCTTGGCCAGCTCGGGCTCCAGCGCCGCGAGTTCGTGGGCGAGCGTCTCGATCTGCTTCTTGTCGCGGCTGATGTGGCCCTCGAGTTCGCGCCATTGCGCATCGGCCTGTTCCAGGTCCGTCTGCTGGCGCTTGCGCAGCTCGCGCGCGTGCTGCAAGGTCTGCTCGGCGCGGGCGATGGTGGCGCCCACTTCGTAGAAACGGCCCTGCACGGCATTGAATGCGTCGGTGGTTTCGTCGTGGCGCTGGCGCGCCTTCTCCATGTCGTTTTCGATGGAACGCTGTTCGGCCACCGCGGCCTCGAGCGCTGTCTCGCGCTCGCGGATGATGTTGTCCTTCTCGCCCACGTCGGCGTCCAGCGTCCGCCAGTTGAGCGCGAGGAGCTCGGACTTGTAACGGCGCTTCTCCTCCGCCAATTCCTTGTAACGCTCCGCCGCTTTCGCCTGGCGCTGCAGGTGCTGCAGCTGCTTGTCGACCTCGTCGCGCAGGTCGTTCAGGCGTTCTACGTTCTCCTTGGTGTGGTGGATGCGGTTCTCGGTCTCGCGGCGGCGTTCCTTGTACTTGGAGATGCCCGCCGCCTCCTCGAGGAACATGCGCAGCTCGTCGGGCTTGGATTCGACCAGGCGCGAGATGGTGCCTTGCTCGATGATGGCGTAACTGCGGGGTCCGAGTCCGGTGCCCAGAAACAGGTCGGTGATGTCGCGGCGGCGGCAGCGCACGCCATTGAGGAAATAATTGGAGGTGCCGTCGCGAACCACCTCGCGGCGCACCGAGACCTCGGCGTAATTGGCGTACTGGCCGCCGATGGCGCCGTCGGAGTTGTCGAAGGTGAGTTCGATGGAGGCGGTGCCCACCGGCTTGCGGGCAGAAGAACCGTTGAAGATCACGTCTGCCATGGAGTCGCCGCGCAGATGCTTGGCGGAGGTCTCGCCCAGCACCCAGCGAACGGCGTCGATGATGTTCGACTTGCCGCAGCCGTTGGGACCGACGATGCCGACGAGGTTGCTCGGAAAGTGGACTTGGGTGGGGTCCACGAAGGACTTGAATCCCACGAGCTTGATCTTGGATAGCCGCATTTGCCTCGCCGGTGCCCGGAAAATGGCCTGACACAGCCCTGTAGTGTAAAGTATCGGCGCCCGGAAACGCAGAGCCGCGCGGCCCCTGATGACCACCCGACCCAGCAAAGAACTCGAGACGTTCCCCAACCCGCGCGAAGGCCGGGATTATACCATCCGCATCCACGTACCCGAGTTCACCTGCCTGTGTCCCAAGACCGGCCAACCGGATTTCGCCGAGATGACGCTCGAATACGTTCCCGATCGGCTCTGCGTGGAACTCAAGGCCTTGAAGCTCTACATGTGGAGTTTCCGCGACGAGGGACATTTCCACGAGGACGTCACCAACCGCATCCTCGACGACCTGGTAAATACGCTCGCCCCCAAGTTCATGCGCCTGTCTGCGGACTTCAACGTGCGCGGCGGCATCTATACCAGCGTGGTGGCGGAACACCGCCAGCCGGGTTGGGTTTCTCCCGCCCCGGTGGCTCTCCCCTGACCGCGGCGGCCAACGATGTCCAGGGCCCGCCCCCGCATGGCATCCTCCCGAAGCAAGTTGCGCCCCCGGGGGCAATCCTGTATAACACCGCGCGCTTTTTAACCAGGTCTTAGGAGTTTTCACATGCCGGCTAAGAAGAAAGCCGCCGCCAAACCCGCCAAAAAGCCGGTTGCCAAGACCGTGTCTAAGGCGCCTGCCGCCAAGAAAGCTCCCCCAAAACCCGCCCCCCGCAAGAGCCACCGCAGCAGCGCGGGCGACATGTTCCGCGGCTTTACGCCCTACCCGCTGAAGAAGGGCGAGCCGTACATGAACGACGCTCAGCGGGCCCATTTCAAGGCCATTCTGCAGGGCTGGAAACGCGAGCTCATGGAGGAAGTGGACCGTACTGTGCACCACATGCAGGATGAGGCCGCCAACTTCCCGGACCCGAACGACCGCGCCACCCAGGAATCCGAGTTCAGCCTGGAGCTGCGCACCCGTGACCGGGAGCGCAAGCTCATCAAAAAGATCGACGAGGCGCTCGCCAACCTGGATGCCGCCGAATACGGCTACTGCGATTCCTGCGGCGTGGAAATCGGCATCCGCCGCCTGGAAGCCCGGCCCACGGCGACCCAGTGCATCGACTGCAAGCAGCTGGATGAGATACGAGAGAAACAAATGGGGGGTTAAGACCCCAAATCATGAAGGCCCCTCCGGGGCCTTCTTCTTTTTGAGGGCTAGTGGCTAAGCATCCCTGCGGAATAACCTGGGCTGCTCCCGGCAGCCCGCTCTCTGCTTTACAGCTCGCCCCCTCTGGGGCCTTTTTCATTTAGTACTATCATTCGATGGCTTACACCGGCCGTTTCGCCCCCTCGCCCACCGGCCCCCTGCACCTTGGGTCCCTGGCGGCCGCCATGGGAAGCTATCTGGAAGCGTGCCGCCACGGCGGCCGCTGGTTGCTGCGCATGGAAGACCTGGATCCGCCCCGGGAAATGCCCGGTGCCGCGGACGGCATCCTGCGCACGCTGGAAAAATTGGGATTCCAGTGGGATGGAGAAGTGGTCTATCAGAGCCGCCGGCGGGAGGCCTACGCCGCCGCCGTGGACAGGCTCGTGAGCCAGGGCGACGTGTTTCCCTGCGCCTGCACCCGCAGCGAAATCGCCGACAGCGGCTTGGCGGGGCTTGAAGGCCCCGTCTATCCCGGCACCTGCCGCAAGGGACACCCGTCGGGCAAGGAGGGGCGCTCGTTGCGCCTCAAGGTGCCGGACAGGGTCATCGTATTCGAGGATGGTTTGCAGGGAGATATCCGGCAGAATCTGGCCCGGGACGTGGGGGACTTCATCGTGCGCCGCACCGACGGCTGCCATGCCTATCAGCTCGCGGTGGTGGTGGATGACGGCTGGCAGGGCGTCACCCACGTGGTCCGCGGGGCCGACCTCCTGCTCTCCACTCCCCGCCAGCTGCATCTCCAGGCATGCCTCGGTCTTCCCCACCCTTCGTATATGCATCTGCCGGTGGCGGTGAACAAAGCCGGCGAAAAACTCAGCAAACAGACCGGGGCCCTCGCCGTGGACGGCCTCGACCCGGCGGAGGCCCTGTGGCGGACGCTGCGCTTCCTGGGTCAGCTGCCGCCACTGGAATTGAGGCAGGCTTCGATGGAGGCGCTCTGGGAATGGGCGACGGCCCATTGGCGGATCGAGCCCTTGAAGGGACGACCAAGCCTGGAAATCGAATAAGAGTTTACATGACTAATACTACTTATCTTATTGTTATTTAATGACTTATATATTTGGTTTTAAGGTATCAACCCGATTTACTACCATGGCGCTTCGAGCCCAGCATGGCCTGTATTAAGGTTAGGGCTTTAGAAAGAAATCTCCGGAAAGAACCCCAAGAGCCGAGGTTTCCATGTCCGACGACAAGGTCTATCCCGTCCCTGCCCATTCGAAACGCAAACCTCTGCTGGACAGGTCCCAGTACCAGGCCCTGTACAAGCGCTCCGTGGACGACCCGGAGAGCTTCTGGGCGGAGCAGGCGGAAAAATTCCTGAGCTGGGAGCGGAAATGGGACCGCGTGCTGGACTGGGATTACCAACGGGCCCATATACGCTGGTTTGAGGGGGGCCGTCTCAACGCCAGTGCCAACTGCCTGGACCGGCACCTCGCGAAGCGCGGCGACCAGACGGCGATCCTCTGGGAAGGGGACGACCCCAAGGACAGCCGCAGGCTGAGCTACCGGGAGCTGCACGCGGAAGTCTGCCGCCTGGCCAATGCCTTGAAGCACCTGGGTGTCAAGAAAGGCGACCGGGTGTGCATCTATATGCCCATGGTCCCGGAGGCCGCCGCCGCCATGCTGGCCTGTGCACGCATCGGCGCGGTGCATTCCGTGGTGTTCGGCGGCTTCTCGCCAGAGTCCATCAAAGACCGCATCCTGGACTCGGACTGCCGGGTGGTGATCACCGCCGACGAGGGCGTCCGGGGCGGCAAGAAGATTCCCTTGAAAGGCAACGTGGACCAGGCCCTGGACCAATGCCCCAATGTGAAAAGCGTTCTGGTGCTGAAACGCACCGGCGGCAAGATCGATTGGTTCCCCGAGCGGGACGCCTGGTACCACGAGGCCCTTGCCAAGGAATCCGCCGATTGCCCCGCGGAATCCATGCACGCGGAAGACCCGCTGTTCATCCTCTATACCTCCGGCTCCACCGGCAAGCCCAAGGGCGTGCTGCATACCACTGGCGGCTATCTGCTCTACGCCGCCATCACCCATAAATATGTTTTCGACTACCAGGAGGGGGACGTCTACTGGTGCACCGCTGACGTGGGCTGGGTCACGGGCCATTCCTACATCGTCTACGGTCCCCTCGCCAACGGCGCCATGAGCCTCATGTTCGAGGGTGTGCCGAACTACCCCAGCGCCTCCCGGTTCTGGGAAATCATCGACAAGCATCAGGTCAATATTTTCTACACCGCTCCCACCGCCATCCGCGCCCTCATGGCGCATGGCGACGGGCCCGTGAAAAATACCTCCCGGACCTCGGTGCGGATCCTGGGCAGCGTGGGCGAGCCCATCAATCCCGAAGCCTGGGAATGGTATTACCGCGTGGTGGGTGAGAACCGCTGCCCCATCGTGGACACTTGGTGGCAGACCGAAACCGGCGGCATTCTCATCACGCCCCTCCCGGGCGCCATGGCCCTCAAACCCGGCTCGGCCACCCTGCCCTTCTTCGGGATACGCCCCGCCCTGGTGGACGGGGCCGGAAAAGTACTGGAAGGGGCGACCAGCGGGAACCTGGTGATCACGTTCCCCTGGCCCGGCCAGATGCGCACGGTCTATGGCGATCACCAGCGTTTCATCGATACTTATTTCAAGACCTATCCTGGCAGCTATTTTACCGGCGACGGCTCACGCCGCGACGCGGACGGCTACTACTGGATCACTGGCCGGGTGGATGACGTCATCAACGTCTCTGGCCACCGCATCGGCACCGCCGAGGTGGAAAGCGCCCTGGTGTTGCACCCCAAGGTGGCCGAGGCGGCGGTGGTGGGCTATCCGCACCCCATCAAGGGTCAGGGCATCTACGCCTACGTCACCACCATGACCGGCGTGACGCCAGACGAGGCGCTACGCAAGGACCTGGTGGCCATGGTCCGCAAGGAAATCGGGGCTTTCGCCTCACCGGACGTGATCCAGTGGACCGCCTATCTTCCCAAGACCCGTTCGGGCAAAATCATGCGGCGCATCCTTCGCAAGATCGCCGCCAACGACCTGTCCAACCTGGGGGATACCACCACCCTGGCGGATCCGACGGTGGTGGACAGGCTCGTCGAGGGGCGCGCCGAGGCGGAAGGACGCCCAGCGGCCGGCTGAAACTGCACGGTGCCCCGTGCCGGCCAGAGAACGATCGGGAGGGAACTAAAGAGCGCATGATCGTCGAAAGCGAGTTCAAGCCGGGTCCCCTGTGGAGCAACCGGCATATACAGACCATCGTCCCCAATGTTTTCTTCCCACGCCCCAAGCTTGAGCTCAGGCGCGAACGCCTGGAGCTCCCGGACGGGGACTTCATCGACGTGGAATGGACTACTGGCAAATCGGGGCCCATCGTCATCGTGCTGCACGGCCTGGAGGGATCTATCCGTTCCCGCTACGCCGGCAACATCATGAAGCGCATCCACGAGATGGGCTTCCGGGGGGCACTGCCCTACTTCCGCAATTGCAGCGGCGAGCCTAACCGGCTGCCCATCGGTTACCACTCAGGTTTCACCCAGGACCTGGAGTATTTCAGCGGCCTACTGAAGCAGCGGGAACCCGGCACGCCGCTGGCCGCCGTGGGCTATTCCCTGGGCGGCAACGTGCTGCTCAAATGGCTGGGGGAAAGCCCCCACACGGAACGGCTGGTCACCGGCGTGGCGGTGTCCGTGCCCTTCGACCTCGCCGCCTGCTCGGAAGCCATCGAGCGCGGCTTCTCGCGGGTCTACATGTGGGAGCTCATGGGACGCATGCGACGCAATTCCAAGCTCAAGTTCAGCCGCATCAAAGCACCCTTCCCGCTGCCGGACATTGGCGCCTTGCGAACCTTCCGGCAGTTCGACGACGCCCTGACGGCGCCCTTGCACGGCTACAAGGATGCAGAGGATTACTACGCGCGCTGCAGCAGCCGCCAGTTCCTGAAAAACATCCGCCGCCCCACGCTGGTAATCCATTCGGCGGACGATCCCTTCATGACCCCGGATACCGTGCCCCGTGAAGCAGAGCTTTCCCAGGCCATCCGCCTCGAACTCAGCCACCAGGGCGGCCACGTGGGGTTCATCAACGGCTCCCTGTTCCGGCCGCGCCGCTGGATGGACGACCGGATCGTGGACCACCTGCGAGAGCACTTGCCTTCCTGATGTCAGGAAAAAAGAAGGGGCCTTGCGGCCCCTTCTTTTTTCGTCCGGTGATACCGATCAGGCGGCGTTCACCGCTTTCATGCTGAGGCGGATGCGGCCCTGCTTGTCCACTTCCAGCACCTTGACCTTGATGACGTCCCCCTCGCGGAGCTTGTCGCTGACCTTCTCGACGCGCTCGTCGGAGATCTGGGAGATGTGCACCAGGCCGTCCCGGCCCGGGAGGATGGTGACGAAGGCGCCAAAGTCCATGAGCTTCACCACCTTGCCCTCGTAGATTCTGCCCACTTCCACGTCGGCGGTGATGTCCTCGATGCGCTTGCGGGCGGCTTCGCCCTGGGCCTTGTCCACCGAGGCGATCTTGATCGTCCCATCATCCTCAATTTCAATCGTCGTGCCGGTCTCTTCCTGGATGCCACGCACCACGACGCCGCCCTTGCCGATGACATCGCGGATCTTCTCGGGGTCGATCTTGATGACCACGATGCGCGGCGCCCACTCGGACATGTCGGAGCGGGGCTTGGAGATGACTTCGTTCATCTTGCCGAGGATGTGCAGCCGGCCTTCCTTCGCCTGCGCCAGGGCCTGCTGCATGATTTCCTTGGTGATGCCCTGGATCTTGATGTCCATCTGCAGGGCGGTCACGCCGGTGGCGGTGCCCGCCACCTTGAAATCCATGTCGCCGAGGTGATCCTCGTCGCCGAGGATGTCGGTGAGCACGGCGAAACCCTTGTCCTCCTTGATGAGGCCCATGGCGACGCCGGCCACCGGCGCCTTGATCGGCACGCCCGCGTCCATCAGCGACAGGCTGGTGCCGCAGACGGAGGCCATGGAGCTGGAGCCGTTGGATTCGGTGATCTCGGAGACCACGCGCACCACGTAGGGATAGGTGGTCATGTCCGGCATCACGGCCTGTATGCCGCGCTTGGCGAGGCGGCCGTGGCCGATCTCGCGGCGCTTCGGCGAACCCATCATGCCGGTCTCGCCCACCGAGTACGGCGGGAAATTGTAGTGCAGCATGAAGGGCTCTTTGCGCTCGCCCTCGATGGCGTCTATGATCTGCGCGTCGCGGCCGGTGCCGAGCGTGGTGACCACGATGGCCTGGGTCTCGCCGCGGGTGAACAGCGCCGAGCCGTGGGCGCGGGGCAGCACGCCCACCTTGATGGCGATGGGTCGCACGGTCTTGGTGTCGCGCCCGTCGATGCGGGGCTTGCCCTCGATAATGCGGCCGCGGACGATCTTCTTCTCCAGATCGCCGAAAGCGCCGGCCACCAGGGGCTCGGCATATTTACCCTCGCCCTCACCGGCGAACTTGGCGATGGTCTCGGCCTTGATCTCGTCGATCTTGGTGTAGCGGGCCTGCTTGTCGGCGATCTGATAGGCATCCACCAGGGCCTTCTCGAAGGCGCCGGACACGGCACCGGCGAGGCCCTTGTCCTTCTCCTCCGGCTTCCAGTCCCAGGCGGGCTTGCCGGCTTCCTTGGCGAGTTCCTTGATGGCCTTGATGGCGGCCTGCATCTGCTCGTGGCCGAAGACCACGGAGCCCAGCATGACCTCTTCGGAGAGGCAGTCGGCTTCGGATTCCACCATCAGCACGGCGTTCTCGGTGCCCGCGACCACCAGGTCCAGGTCCGATTCCAAGAGCTGGGTGCGGGTGGGGTTCAGCACGTACTTGCCGCCGATGTAACCCACGCGCGCGCCGCCGATGGGGCCGCCGAAGGGCACGCCGGCGATGGCCAGCGCCGCGGAGGCGCCGAGCAGCGAGGGGATATCCGCGTTCACGTCCGGGTTGTTGGACATGACGGTGGCGACCACCTGCACTTCGTTGAAGAAGCCCTTGGGGAACAGCGGCCGCAGCGGACGGTCGATGAGGCGGGAGACCAGCGTCTCGTTCTCGCTCGGCCGGCCTTCGCGCTTGAAGAAGCCGCCGGGGATCTTGCCCGCGGCGTAGGTCTTCTCCTGGTAGTTCACGGTGAGCGGGAAGAAGTCGCGTCCCGGCACCACCTTGGTGGAGGCCACTGCGGTGACCAGCACCACGGTGTCGTTCATGGTCACCATCACCGCACCGTCGGCTTGGCGGGCGATCTCGCCCGCTTCCATGACGACGGTGTGGTCTCCGTACTGGAAACTCTTGCGGAATACGGTCACTGGGAATCCCTCGTGTGGCTGTTGCTGAAGGCGACGCTTAGCGGCGCAGGCCGAGACGCTCGATGAGCGACTCGTAGCGCTTCTGGTCGGTCTTCTTGAGGTAATCCAGCAGCTTGCGGCGCTGGTTCACCATCTTGAGCAGCCCACGACGGGAGTGATGGTCCTGTGAGTGTTCGTTGAAGTGGTTGCCCAGCCCGTCGATGCGCGCCGTGAGGAGCGCCACCTGGACTTCCGGGGAACCCGTGTCTTTGGCATCGCGCCGGTAGGCGGCGATGACTTCCTGTTTCTTCTCGGCCGTGAAAACCATTCGTTCAAACTCCAGTCAGACTGTTTTTAACCCTTGGTGAGCCGCCTATTGTAGCCGGGCGACCCGGTCCGGACAAGCAAAAATCCAATGAAATCAGCGGGAAGCCGTGCTTTCTGTCCCGCCCGTGCCGGCAGGCAGGTTCATGAGGCGCCGGGGCGCGAGCCGGCCGTCGCTCTGGATCTCGCCCACCCCCAGGAATCGGCCCTCGGCATAGACGCGCAAACGGCCCGCGCTGGGCGCTCCCGCCACGAACACGGCTTGGCCCTTAGCGAAGTACCAGGCGGCATCGCCGCTCAAGCGCGCCTCGGGCCAATGGCGCACGGCGCTGTCCACCGGCAGCAACAACGCATCCAGCTCAGGACCGGGGGCGCGGGATTCCAGCTCTGCGAAATTCACGAGCGCCGAGTCCCGGCCGAAGGGCCCCACCGCCAGCCGCCTGAGCACCGTCACGTGCCCGCAGGTGCCGAGCGCGACGGCTACGTCCTCCACCAGGGTGCGAATATAGGTGCCCTTGGAACAGCGCACCTCCAGCGTCAGGCTGTCGGGACTCCAGTCCTGGAGCGCGAGTTCGAAGATGGTCACCGGCCGGGGGTCCCGCGGAACCTCGATCCCTTCCCGCGCCAGGTCATAGAGCCGCTGGCCCTGGTGGCGCAAGGCCGAATACATGGGCGGGACCTGCAGGATTTCGCCGCAGAACTTGGCGAGCGCCTTTTCTATCGAACCCGCATCCAGCCTCGGCACGGGTTTCTGCTCCACCACGGCGCCTTCGGCGTCGGCGGTGGCGGTGCGCTCCCCCAGCTTGCAGGTGACCCGGTAATGCTTGTCCGCGTCCAGGAGGAAGGCGGAGACTTTGGTGGCCTCCCCGAAGCAGATGGGCAGAAGGCCGGAAGCCAGGGGGTCCAGGCTGCCGGTGTGGCCGGCCTTTTTCGCCTGGAACAGGCGCTTCACCCGCTGCAGTGCGTCGTTGGACGTGATCCCCACGGGCTTGTCCAGCAGCAGCACCCCGTGCACATCGCGGCGCGGCGCGCGCGGCCGCGCGGCACCTTCCGCCGCCTGCACCGCCGTCACCGGGGCTCTTTCCCGTCGCCGGGATTGTTGGCTCGGGCGATCAGGGCCTCGAGCTTGGCAGCCCGCTCCTCGGTCTCGTCATAGATGAAGCGCAGCTCGGGAATGACGCGCAGGCGCATCACCCGCCCCAATTCGTGCCGCAGGAAGCCGGCGCCCTGCTGCAGGGCGGCCGTGAGTTCCTCGTGCGAGAGACCCTGGCCCAGGGAGGAGACGTAGACCTTGGCGTACGCCAGGTCCTTCGAGACTTCCACGGCGGTGACCGTCACCAGGCCAGCGCGCGGATCCTCCAGCACGCGGCCGATAAGGCCCGCGAGCTCGCGTTGCAGCTGCTCGGCGACCCGGGCGGACCGCTGGAATTCCTTGGGCATCGCGCGGTGCTCCGCCTCAGACCGTGCGCGCGATTTCCACGCGCTCGTAGCACTCGATCATGTCGCCGGGGCGGACGTCGTTGTAGTCCTTCACGCCGATACCGCACTCGGTGCCGGCGCGGACCTCGTTGACGTCGTCCTTGAAGCGGCGCAGGGACTCCAGCGCGCCCTGGAAGATGACCACGTTGTCGCGCAGCACACGGATGGGGTTGTTGCGCTTGACGTAACCCTCCACCACCAGGCAGCCGGCGATGGCGCCGATCTTCGAGGAGCGGAACACGTCGCGCACCTCGGCGAGGCCGACGATCTGCTCGCGCATCTCCGGCGCCAGCATGCCGCTCATGGCTTTCTTGACGTCGTCGATGGCTTCGTAAATCACGCTGTAGTAGCGGACGTCGATGCCGGACTCGGCCACCAGCCGGCGCGCACCGCCGTCAGCACGCACGTTGAAACCGATAATCACCGCCTTGGAGGCGGCCGCCAGGTTCACGTCCGATTCGGTGATCCCGCCGACGCTGCTGGAGATGACCTTGACCTTGACCTCGTCGGTGGACAGCGCCGTGAGGGCGTCGCGTAGCGCCTCGGCGCTGCCCTGCACGTCCGACTTGATGAGCAGGTTGAGGACCTTCTGCCCGCCTTCTTGCATCTGCTGGAATACGTCGTCCAGTTTCTGGCCCTGGGCGCGCGCCAGTTTCACGTCGCGGAACTTGCCCTGGCGGTACAGCGCCACTTCGCGGGCCTTGCGCTCGTCGGCCACCACCAAGGCTTCATCGCCGGCGTTCGGCGTGCCGGACAAGCCGAGCACCAGGGCGGGCATCGAAGGGCCGGCTTCCTCGACGCGCTCGCCGGATTCGTCGAACATGGCGCGTACGCGCCCGAATTCATGGCCAGCCAGCAGGATGTCGCCGGTCCTGAGCTTGCCCTTCTGCACCAGCACCGTGGCCACGGTGCCGCGGCCTTTCTCCAGGCTGGACTCCAGCACGAAGCCGGTGGCCGGGCCGTCGGCCACGGCCTTGAGTTCCATGACCTCCGCCTGCACCAGGATGGAGTCCAGGAGCTTGTCCACGCCGGCGCCGGTCTTGGCGGAGACCTGCACGAAGATGTTCTCGCCGCCCCATTCTTCGGGGATGATCTGGTGCTGCGATAGATCGTTGCGAACCTTGTCGAAGTTCGCTTCCGGCTTGTCGCTCTTGGTGACCGCCACCACGATCGGCACCTCGGCGGCGCGTGCGTGGTTGATGGCCTCCACCGTCTGTGGCATGACGCCGTCGTCCGCCGCCACTACCAGTACCACGATGTCCGTCACCTTGGCGCCGCGGGCGCGCATGGCAGTGAAGGCCGCGTGGCCCGGGGTGTCCAGGAAGGTGATGGCCCCTTTCGGGGTCTGCACGTGATAAGCGCCGATGTGCTGGGTGATGCCCCCGGCCTCGCGGGCCGCGACGCGGGTCTTGCGGATGTAATCGAGCAGCGAGGTCTTGCCGTGGTCCACATGGCCCATGACCGTGACCACCGGGGCGCGGGTGATCTCCTCGCCCTGCTCCACAGGCTTCACCTGGAGCATCTGGTCCTCGACGTCGCTCTCCTTGAGGAGCTTCGGCGTGTGGCCCATCT
>JBLNDO010000006.1:0-11861 GCA_050261675.1 Bacillota bacterium | reverse complement strand
TTTTCAGGAGACGTTGTACATCTCGATGACTGAGCGCCCCGACTTGCGCTTCGCCTTGGCCTCGTCGGAACGCTCCTGCTCGAGGGAGGCCAGATAGTCGCGGGTCACATCGCCGGTGATGTATTCGCCGGTGAACACCGAGGTGTCGAAGCGCTGGATGCGGGGGTTGCCGCGGCGTACGGCGTCGATGAGATCGGGCAGGTCCTGGTAGATCAGCTTGTCGGAACCAATGAACTTGGCGACCTCGTCCGGGCTCTTGTCGTGGGCGATGAGTTCCTTGGCGGTGGGCATGTCGATGCCGTAGACGTTCGGGAAGCGGACCGGCGGTGCGGCGGAGGCGAAATACACCTTGTTGGCGCCCACGTCCCGGGCCATCTGGATGATCTGCCGGGAGGTGGTGCCGCGCACGATGGAATCGTCCACCAGCAGCACGTTCTTGCCGTGGAACTCGAGATCGATGGCATTGAGCTTCTGGCGCACGGATTGGCTGCGCAGCTTCTGGCCGGGCATGATGAAGGTGCGGCCGATGTAGCGGTTCTTGATGAACCCCTCCCGGTACTTCACCCCCAGCATGTTGGCGAGCTGCAGCGCGCTGGTGCGGCTGGTGTCGGGAATGGGGATGACCACGTCGATGTCGTGCTCCGGCCACTCCCGCTGGATCTTCTCGGCGAGTTTCTCGCCCATGCGCATGCGCGCCTTGTGCACCGAGATGTCGTCCATGGTGGAATCAGGGCGCGCGAAATATACGTACTCGAAGATGCAAGGCGAATACAAAGGCCGGTCGGCGCATTGCTGCGTGTGGATGTTCCCGTCGCGGTCAATGACCACCGCCTCTCCCGGCGCCACATCGCGTACAAGCTGGAATCCGCAGACGTCGAGCGCCACGCTCTCGGAAGCGATCATGTACTCCGTGCCGGTATCCGTCTCGCGCTTGCCGTAGACCAGCGGGCGGATGCCGAACGGGTCACGGAAACCCACTACGCCATAACCCGCGATCATGGCGGTGATGGCGTAGCCGCCCCGGCAGCGCTTGTGCACCGCGCTCACCGCCTTGAAGATCGCATGTTCATCCGGCTCCACGCCGCCCACCTGTTGCAGTTCGTGGGCGAACACGTTGAGCAGGATTTCGGAATCCGAGCCGGTATTGAGGTGACGCAGATCCTCCCTGAGCAGCAGTTCCTTGAGCGCGCGGGCGTTGGTCAGGTTGCCGTTGTGCCCCAGGGCCACGCCGTAGGGCGAGTTGGTGTAGAACGGTTGGGCCTCGGAGGAATGGGCGCCGCCGGCCGTCGGATAACGCACGTGGCCGATGCCCATGGCGCCCTTCAGGCGCAACATGTGGCGCTCGTGGAACACGTCGCGCACCAGGCCGTTGCTCTTGCGCAGGTACAGGTGACCGCCGTCGCCAGTCATGATGCCGGCGGCGTCCTGCCCGCGGTGCTGCAGCACCAGCAGCGCGTCGTACAGGAGCTGGTTGACGTCACTCTTGCCGACGATGCCTACGATTCCGCACATGTGCCCGCCTTGAGGCCGCTTAACCCAGATCCAGGTTGGGGGCCGGCTGCAGGGTGTGGAAATCCACCTGCGCCGGGACCAAACGCCGCGCGATGTTCAACAACGGCGTCGCATAGGGAATGAGCTTCGATTCGCGCCACCATTTGGGCTGAGGCGAAAGTGCCTGGCTGCCCAGGAGGATGAGTGCCGTCACCACCACCACGCCCCGGGTAGCGCCGAAAAGCGTGCCGAGGGAGCGGTCGCCGGCGGAGGAGCCGGAGCTTTCCACCAGCTTCTTGAGGACCATCCCCGCCACGGTGCTGGCGACGAGGATCGCCACCAGCATCAGCACGTAGCCGATGATCAGCCGGTCCTCGGCGCTTTTCACGAACTGGAAGGCGTTGCCCACGGCGGCGGCGTAACGCGCCGCCAGCCAGAAACCCAGGATCCAGATGAGCAGCGAGGCCGTCTCGCGCAGGAAACCGCGCAGCAGGCCCAGGAGGGCCGAGGCCAGGATGACGGCAAGAATGGTGTAATCGGCCCAAGTCATGCGCGCCCCGCTGTTGTGGCGTGCCGCTTTGGTAAGCGTCGGATGCCTATTTTACCAGACGCATCACCTGGCCGTATCGACGCTCAAGAATTGGGCACCACTTCCGCCTTGCCGCCGTAGGCCTTCGCCACCGCGGCGGCGGCCTTCTCGGCATCGGCGCGTTCCGGATAGGGGCCCACGCGCACGCGGAACAAGGTCTTGCCGGATTTCTCGATGCGGCTGACCGAGGCGTGGAACCCGTGCTGCTGCAGCGCCTTCACCACCCGGCCGGCATTGGCCTCGCTGCCGTAGCTGCCGGCCTGCACCAGCCATGCGCCGGCCGGCGCCGCGGGAGCGGCGGCGGGACGCTGGATGGGGCGCGCCGCGGGCTTGGGCGTGGCGGCCGTCGCGGGAGCCGGGAAAGGTGCAGCCACCGCATGCGCGGCGGAAGCCGCCACCACCGTGCCGCTCGCCGGGGCGCCAAGCGGCAGGGTCACCTGCTGCACGGAGGTGCCACCGGCCGGGGCCAGGCTCAAGGCCTGGGTCGCCGCCGTGTCCGGGGCCGGGGAGCTCTTGATGAAGAAGGGAATGATGATGACGCCCAGAATCACCAGCACCACGGCGCCGATGACGCGTTCCTTGAGTCCGATCTCCATGCTCGCTCCCGGTCAAGACGCGGCCGCGCCGCGCCGGGAGTATAGCGTCTTTCACCAAGACTTTAGGACGCTGCCGACCGTCTGGAAGGAACCGAATACCACGATGCGGTCGCCGAGGCGCGCCTCGCGCCGCGCCGCCGCGTAGGCCGCCGGAACCGCGGGGAATTCCTGCAGCGCCGCTCGGGGCACACGGCTCAACACCCGCGCCGCCAGTTGTCCCGCGTCCTGCCCCCGCGGCCCCTCCAGGCCCGCCAGGTACCAACGGTCCAGGCAGGGCGCCAGGGCCTCGGCCACCTCCTCCACCGCCTTGTCCTTGAACATGCCCATAACTCCGAGGGTCCTGCCCCGGGCGGGATCGGATTGCAGGTTGGCCGCCAATACCCGGGCCGCGTCCGGGTTATGGGCCACGTCCAGGAGCGTCTCCACCTCCCCGGGGATGCGTTGGAAACGGGCCGTGAGCCGTACGCTGCGCAGTCCCTCCCGGATGGCGGCTTCCGGCACCGGCAAACCCATCGCTACGGATTTCAAGAGCGCAATCGCCGAAGCGGCGTTGTCATACTGGATGCGCCCGGGAAGCGCGGGCGGCGGCAAACTGCGCAACGCCCCTTCGGGGCCGCGCCAGTTCCAGGCATCCTCTTCCAGCGTGCAGTCGAAATCGCGCCCCAGGAGACGCAAGTCCGCATGGATGTCGGCGGCCTGCTTCAACAACGCAGCGGGTGGGACGCGGTCCCCGCACACGGCAGGCTTGCCGCCGCGATAGATGCCGGCTTTCTCGAATCCGATGCTTTCCCGGTCCGGGCCCAGCCATTCCTGGTGATCGAGGCTCACGGAGGCCACCAGTGCTCCCTCCGGATCCACGGCATTGACCGCGTCCAGGCGCCCTCCCATGCCCACTTCCAGGACCGCAACCTTCACGCCGCGGCGCGTGAAGATATCGAGCGCCGCCAGGGTGCCGAACTCGAAATAGGTGAGGCTGATGTCGCCGCGGGCCCGGTCCACACGCTCGAAGGATTCGCAGAACTCCCCGTCCGTCGCTTCCTCACCGTCCACCCGCACCCGTTCGTTGTAGCGGAGCAGGTGCGGCGAGGTGTAGGCCCCGGTCCTGTACCCCGCGGCACGCAGCATGGATTCGAGATAGGCGACGCAGGAACCCTTGCCGTTGGTGCCGCCCACGGTGAGCAGCGGGAACGCCGGCCGCGCCAGCCCCAGGTTCCTGAGCACCCGGCGCACGCGCTCGAGGCCCAGGTCGATGGCGTTGGGGTGCAGTCGCTCCTGCCAAGCCAGCCATTCTTGGAGGGTATTGAAGCGCATGGGCCTGCCGCGTCAGCGGCGCGTTGGAATCAGGTATCTGCGTCGGTGGGCGCCGGTTGGCGGGTGAGCGTCGCGAGCAGTGCCGCGAGCCGGTCGCGCATCTCGCGGCGGTCGACGATGATGTCCACCGCGCCATGCTCCATGAGGAATTCGCTGCGCTGGAAGCCTTCCGGCAGGGTCTCGCGCACCGTCTGTTCAATCACACGCGGGCCGGCGAATCCGATGAGCGCCTTGGGCTCGGCCACGTTCACGTCGCCCAGCATGGCGAGGCTCGCGGACACGCCGCCCGTAGTGGGGTCCGTGAGCACGGAGATGAATGGCACGCCGGCGCGGGAGATCCGCGCCAAGGCCGCGCTGGTCTTGGCCATCTGCATGAGCGAGATGAGCGCTTCCTGCATGCGCGCTCCGCCGCTTGCCGAGAAGCACACCAGCGGGGCCTGCTCCTCCAAGGCTACGTTGGCGGCTCGCACAAAGCGCTCGCCCACCACCGAACCCATGGACCCGCCCATGTAGCGGAACTCGAAGGCAACGGCCACTACCCGCATGCCCTTGAGGCGGCCCTTCATGGCCACCAGCGCGTCCTTCTCGCCCGTGGCCTTCTGGGACGCGCTGATGCGGTCCTTGTATTTCTTGCTGTCGCGGAATTTGAGGATGTCCACCGGCTCCACGCTGGCGCCGATCTCCACGCCGGTGCCGGGATCCAGGAAGGAATCCAGCCGCTGGCGCGCGGTCATGCGCATGTGGTGGCCGCATTTCGGGCAGACGAACAGGTTGCGTTCCACCTCGGCGCGATACAGCACCGAGTTGCACTCGTCGCACTTGGTCCACAGCCCCTCGGGCACGCTGCGCCGGGCAGCGCGCTGCTCGGTGTTGATGCGCGAAGGGACGATCTTCTTGAACCAATTCATGCTGGCCCCTCGATGGATGAACTCAAGGCCGGGCGGCGTCCATGGCGCGCCGCAGGCCGGCGACGAAACCTGCCACTTCCGAGCGCATGCGTTCCGGGTTCCCGCGGTGCTCGGCGATGCGTCCCACGATGGCGCTGCCCACGATCACCGCGTCCGCGACGCCGGCGAGCGCCGCCGCGGAAGCCGCGTCGCGCACGCCAAATCCGACGCCCACCGGCAGCGCCGTATGGCGGCGGATGCCAGCAAGGCGTTCGCGCACCGCGTCCACATCCAGGCGCGCAGCCCCGGTCACGCCTTTCAGGGATACATAATAAACGAAGCCCGAGGCGGTTTCCGCGATGCGCCGGGCGCGGACCGCGTCCGTGGTGGGCGAGAGCAGGAAGATGGGGTCCAGACCCTTGGTGCGCAACAACCCCGCCAGGGGCTCCGACTCCTCCGGCGGCATGTCCACCGTGAGCACGCCGTCCACGCCTGCGTCCGCGGCCGAGGCGGCGAAGCTCTCCGCGCCCATGGCCTCCATGGGATTGAGGTAGCCCATGAGAATCACCGGCGTATCGCGGTCCGATTTCCGGAACTCGCGCACCATGGCGAGCACGTCCTTCAGCGTGGTGCCGGCCGCAAGCGCCCGCTCGCAAGCCGCCTGGATCACCGGACCGTCGGCGCTCGGGTCCGAGAATGGCACGCCGAGTTCCAACGCGTCCGCGCCGGCCCTGACCAGGGCCTGCATCAGCGGCACCGTCGCGTCCTTGGCCGGATCGCCGGCGGTGATGTACGGCACCAGTGCGCTGCGCCCCGTTTCTTTCAGCTCTGCGAAACGTTTGGCAATGCGGCTCACAACTTGATCCCGTCCCGCGAGGCCACGGTGTGGATGTCCTTGTCGCCGCGGCCGGACAGGTTCACCACGATGCTCGCCGCGGGTTTCATGCCGGGGGCGATGCGCATGGCATAAGCCAGCGCATGGCTCGATTCCAGCGCCGGCATGATGCCCTCGCTGCGTGTCACGGTGTGGAACGCTTGGAGCGCCTCGCCGTCGTCCACCACTTCGTAACTCACGCGGCCGATGTCCTTGAGCCAGGCGTGCTCGGGGCCCACGCCCGGGTAATCGAGCCCCGCGGAGACGGAATGGGTCTCGGTGATCTGCCCGTCCGCATCTTCCAGCACGTAGGTGCGGTTGCCGTGCAGCACGCCGGGTCGTCCGCCGTTCAGGGATGCCGCGTGCCGTCCGCTGGCAAGCCCCTCCCCTCCCGCCTCCACGCCGTACAGCTTCACGGGATCGTCAAGAAACGCATGGAACAATCCGATGGCGTTGGAGCCGCCGCCCACGCAGGCCACCAGTGCCTCCGGCAGTTTGCCCTCCGCCGCGAGGATCTGTTGGCGCGCCTCCTCGCCGATGCAAGCCTGGAAATCGCGCACCATCATGGGATAAGGATGGGGTCCCGCCACCGTCCCGATGATGTAATAGGTATCGTCGACGTTGGTCACCCAATCGCGCATCGCTTCGTTGAGCGCGTCCTTGAGGGTGCGCGAGCCGGCCGTCACGGGCACCACGGTCGCGCCCAGGAGCTTCATGCGGTAGACATTGATGGCCTGGCGCTGGATGTCCTCGGCGCCCATGTACACCACGCACTCGAAACCGAATCGCGCCGCCACGGTGGCGGTGGCCACGCCGTGCTGCCCGGCGCCGGTCTCGGCGATGAGCCGCTTCTTTCCCATGCGTTTCGCCAGGAGCGCCTGGCCCAGGGCGTTGTTGATCTTGTGGGCGCCGGTGTGGTTCAGGTCCTCGCGCTTCAGCCAGATCTTGGCGCCGCCGCAGCGGGCCGTGAGCTGTTCCGCCAGGTACAGGGGTGAGGGCCTGCCCACGAAATCCTTGAGGTGCGCCTTGAACTCCGCCTGGAACGCCGGGTCGCGACGCGCCTGCTCGTAGGCCACGCGCAGCTGCTCCACCGGGCCCATGAGGGTCTCGGCCACGAAACGCCCGCCGTAGCGGCCGAAGTGTCCGCCCGCGTCCGGCAAGCGGCGCAGGGATTCCTTGAGGCTCGGATGTTCAAGCGGCCGCGACACTGTTCACCTCGCGCACGAAGGCCTCGATCTTGGCGACATCCTTGATGCCCGGCCGGCTCTCGACGCCGCTCGACACGTCCACGCCATAGGGACGCACGATGCGGATCGCGGTAGCCACGTTATCCGGCGTGAGGCCACCCGCCAGGATCAGCGGCGGCCCCTCCACCTTGGGTACCGAACCCCAGTCGAAGCTCACACCCGTGCCGCCCTTCTGGCCCGCCGCATGGCTGTCGAGCAAGAGCGCCGCGGCGCCCACGTGGCGGCGCGCGTATTCCGCCAGGTCCGCACGGCTGCCCATGGGCACGGCTTTGATGTAAGGGCGCCCGAAACTCCTGCAGAATTCCGCCGGCTCGCCGCCGTGGAACTGCAGGAGCTCCACACGCACCTTGTCCAGCACGTCACGCACCTGCCCCTCGTCCGGATCCAGGAACAGCGCCGTAACCGTGACGAATGCCGGCAGGCTCGACACCAGTGTCCGGGCTTGTTCGAGATTCACATGGCGAGGGCTCTTGGGATAGAACACCAGACCGACCGCGTCCACGCCTGAACGCGCAGCGGCGGTCATGTCCTCCACCCGGGTCATCCCGCAGACTTTAATCCTGACGCGCAAGCCTTCACTCCAGTTTCGAGGGAGCTGCAAGGTTAGCAGAAAACAGCGCTCCCACAGGGACAGGAACCAGGAACTCCGCCGGATATTCCACCGCCGTGAGGGTGAGGCCTTCGGCGGGCGCCGTCACGCCACCGAGGGTGCGGTCTCGCCCCTCCAGCACCTGCCTGGACCAGTCCGGCTCGCGCTTGCCTTCACCCACGGCGATCAGCACCCCCATGATGTTGCGCACCATGTGGTGCAGGAACCCGTCTGCGAGCACATCCACCATGACCTTCTCCCCTTCGCGGCGCACGTCCAGGCGCTTCAGGGTGCGCACTGGCTGTTTCGCCTGGCACTCCACCGATCGGAACGCCGAAAAATCGTGCTTGCCGAGAAGGTGCTGCGCCGCCGCCTGCATGCGCGCCTCGCCCAGCGGGCGGTGCACCCAGGTGAGCTGTTGGCGCGCAAGTGCCGGACGCGTGGCACGGTTGAGGATGACGTAGCGGTACTGGCGCGCGGTGGCCTTGAAGCGGGCGTGGAAGTCCGGTGCTGCCTCCCGTATCCAGTTCATGGTCACGTCCGCGGGCAGGTTGGAATTCACTCCCAGCAGCCAGCCACGCAGGTCGCGGCGTGCATCGCTGTCGAAATGCGCCACCTGGCCGCTGGCATGCACGCCTGCGTCGGTACGTCCGGCGCAGGTGATCTCCACTGGGTGGTCGGCGACCTTCGCCAACGCCTCCTCCACGCAGGCCTGCACGGTGCGGCCTTCGTGGGTCTGGCGTTGCCAACCCATGAACTCCGTGCCGTCGTATTCGAGCCCGATCGCAAAGCGCGTCATGCGGGTGCCGTCCAACCTGGCCGGGAGTCGAAATGATTCCGCCGCAGCTCCCCGGCGGGAGACTGCGGCGGCGTTGTCCGGCTATCCGTCTGTCGGGGCGATGAGCCTCAGCTCACGTGCTTCATGAGCTCCTGCGCTTCCTGCTTCTGCTGCGCATTGCCTTCGGCCACCACCTCCTCGAGGATGCTCTTGGCGCCGTCGGGATCGCCCATGTCGATGTAGGCACGGGCCAGATCCAGCTTGGTGCCGATCTCGCTGATGCTGCCGCCCCCGGCGGGTTCCGCCGCCGCGGCCATGGGTTCAGCCGCCGCGCCCTCGGGTTTGGGCGGCCGGATGGCCAGGGTCTTGTCGTGCGTCTCGGAGGTATCCATATCCGCCGGCTGGGGCGGGACGTTGGTGTTGACGAAGGACGCCAGGTCGTTCAGCGCCTTGTCGAACTCCACCTGGGAGTCGGTGCCGAAGTCCGTGGCCACCGTGGGCTCGTCGGTGCCCATGGTGGGAGCCTTCTTCGCCTCGGCCTTGGGCGCCGCAGGAGTGGGCTCGAAGTTGAGGTCGCCCAGGTTGAATTCCATGCCGCCATCGGCCGGGGCGGCGGCAGGCGCCGGAGCCGGCGCGGGGGCAGCCGCCGGCTCCAGGTCGGGGATCGAGAATTCCAGGGCGTTGTCCGCGGCCGGAGCCGGAGCGGGCGTGACCTGGGTCGGCGGGGCGGGCGGAGGCTCGGCGGTGAAGGCGCCGCCCAAGGCATCGAGATCACCCACCACGGTGCCCGTGCCGCCGTCATCCAGCGCGATGTCCACCGCGCCTGCGCCGACGGACGCGCCCGCGGCGGAGAATATCGCTTCATCCGGGGCCACCTGGCGGCCCATGATGGCGACGCTCTCCCAGTCCTTGTCCGGCGTGTCGCCCATGCCGGCGCGCAGCTTCTTGGCTTCGCCGACGAAATTCGCCTTGTCGCCGGCGGTGAAAAACACCTCCAGCAGCTTCAATTGCACTTCGCGGCGACCCGGTTCCTGGCGCAGCGCCTTCTTGAGTACGTCGGCCGCCTGGTCGTAGAGGCCGTACGCCATGTGGAAATCGGCTTCCGCCATGGGATCGGACACGTCGAGCTTCGCCGCGCCGCCGCCCGCGGCGGCGCCACCCACCATGGTGTCGCCGGTGGGCATCGGCGGCGGAGACGCCATGAGCATGGTCTTGTCGCTGTCGCCTCCGCCCGCCACTTCAGTGGCGGAGTCGGTCAGCACCGTCTTCTCCATGTCTTCCACGGCGGCGGCTTTCTTGGCCTTGCCCGCCTTGGTGCGGGTCGTGGATGAGCCCTCGGTGGTATCGGCGGCGCCTACCTGTTCCTGCTTCAGCCAATCCGCGCCCTTGATGCGCCCGGGCGTCGCTCCGGTGGAAGCCTTACCCTTGCGCTTCTTCACCATCACCACCAGCAGCACGAGCACGGCGATGCCGATGAGCGCGAGCAGGCCGTAGATGGCGTAATCCATGATGCCGCCGCCGGACTCGGCCGGCGCGGCGGGCACCGCGGGTTTCGGACTCGGCACCGCGGGTTTGGGCAGCGGGACGTTGGTCGCGGCGGACGGCGGCGGCACCAGCGGCGGGGTCGGCGCGACGTTCTGCTGCGTCGCCTGTTGCTGCACCGCGGCCATGGAATTGCTGTTCACGGAAATCGGAGCCTGGCTCGCAGACGGGGTGGGCGGCGGCGGAGCGGCGGCGCTGACTCCCTTCTTGCCTGGCTTGCCGCCCTTGGTCGCGGTCACGCCCGTACCCTGCTTCTCGGCGCCGGGTACCGGTGCGTTGCTCGATGCCGCCGAACTCGGCGCCACGAGCTGCAGCGCGGGCGCCGCCGGAGCGGCCGCCACGGCGGTGCTCGCCGGCGGCGGAGTCGCCTCGGCCGGCGTCTTGTTGCGCCAGGCTTCCATCTGTTCGCGCACCTGGGCGTTCGCATCCGTCACGCTCACCGCCTGGGCATCGCTGGCGGTCGGCATGCGCAGGATGTAGCCCGCCTTCATGCGGTTGATGTTGTGCATGAAGACTTCGGGGTTCTCCTGATAGATGGCGATCATCATCTGGTTGAGCGTCACACCCTCGGGGCGCACCGATTTGGCGATGCCGGAGAGCGTTTCACCGCGATGAATCGGGCCGTAATTCGCGCCAAGCGCCCGTTGTGCGGGCGCCTGTTCTGCGGAGGGCGCGGGCGCCGGAGGCGGCGAGGCGGCGACTTCGGGTGCGGGTGCACTCGCCGCCGCGGGTGGAGCCTGGGGCGCAACCGCCACGGCGGCGGGTGCGGTGGTCTGGGTCGGCGTCGTCACGCTCGGCCCCGGAGCGGGGACCGGAACCGGCGTGGGCGCGGCAGCGGCGGTTGGAGCCGAGGCGGCGGCAGGCGCGGGAGCGGGCTTCGCGGCGTTCGCCGACTGGAAGGTCGGCGGATTCAGCAGCACCGTGTATTCACGGATCAACTCGCCGTTATTCCAGTTGGCATCGATGAGGAAATCCAGGAACGGTTCCCGCACCGCCTGAAGGCTGCTGATGTGCACGTAGGCGGTGCCGTCGGGGTTACGCACCACGACGAACTGCAGCTGGTTGAGCACTTCGGGATGATCGAGACCCGCCTGGCTGAACTTGGCGAAGTCCGCGAGCTTGACGTCGAGGCTGTCCAGCTCGTCGCTGGTGGCCCCCACGATCTGGATGTCCGCGCTGAACTTGTCATTGAGGGCAGAGTTGAGCTTGATCTCGCCTAAGCCCAGGGCGCGCGCCGTCAACGGCAGCGCCGCCAGCGCCAGCGAGAGTGCAAACGTCAGCTTCTTGCTCATCACGCTTTCTCCCCCAACCCCCCGTCCCCCAAGGACCCCTGAGGCCGGGTATTACCTGGTCAAGCTAAGAACGCTCTTTACAATGATGGGCTAACTATAGCTTATAAATAGGTTTTCACCAATAACTCAGCCACCTGGACGCTGTTCAGGGCCGCCCCCTTCCGGACGTTATCCGAGACCACCCAAAGGTCCAGCCCCAAGGGGTGGGACAGATCCTCCCGGACGCGCCCTACATAGACCGCATCCCCCTGGGCCGCCTCGGTGGCCGCCGTGGGATAGCCCCCTGGGCGGCGCTCGTCCAGCAAGGTTACCCCGGGGGCCTTGGCCAGCAGGGCCCGGGCCCGGTCGGCGGTAATCTTCTCCCGGGTCTCGATGTGGACCGCCTCGGAATGGCCGTAGAACACCGGCACCCGGACGCAGGTGGCGTTCACCCGGATGCCCGGGTCCCCCAGGATCTTTTGGGTTTCCCAGACCATCTTCATCTCTTCGCGGGTGTAGCCGTTGTCCTGGAACTCGTCCACCTGCGGCAGCGCGTTGAAAGCGATCTGCTTCGGGAACTTGCCGCCTTCTTCCAGGGGCTTGCCGTTGAGCAAGAGCGCAGTCTCCCGGGCAAGCTGCTCGATACCGCGCCGCCCGGCGCCGGACACCGCCTGGTAGGTCGCCAC
>JBLNDO010000005.1:0-3947 GCA_050261675.1 Bacillota bacterium | reverse complement strand
CGCATGCGCCTGCAGACCATCGATTCCCTGAACGCGGAACTCACCCGCCAGATGCCGCTGCTCTCGGGCTTCGGCGCGCAGCCGCGGGTGAACGAGCGGCCGGAGGAACTCTACGAGCGGGCGGCGCGGGCGAGCCTGAGGCTCCTGGACGAGGGCGACGCAATACAGGCGAAAGCGGTGGGCGATCTCGCGCAGCATCTCGACAACGATCTGCCGCGCATCCACCGCTTGCTCACACGCATGCTGGCGCGCCGGGACCAGTGGCGCCGGCACATGGGGAGCAGCCGCGCCGAACTCGAGGCCGCGCTGACCCGGGAAGTGAACGGCCACCTTGTGCGGCTCGCGGCGGCGGTGCCGGAGGATTGCCGCGCCGAACTCGCCGCGCTCGCAGCCCAGGCGGGGCAGACGCTGCAACGGGAGGGGAGCGAATCGAATCTCCGCGCCTGCGTGGAACTCACCGCACTGCCCGGGACGGATGCCGCGGCGCTTCCCGCCTGGCGCGGCATCGCGGAATTGCTGCTCACCAAGGACGGGGAATGGCGCCGCAAGCTGGACAAGAAACAGGGCCTGCCGCCGGAAGAGAGCGCCGCCAAGGCGCGAGGCATGGAATTGCTGCGGCGCTTCCAGGAGCGTGATCTGTTGCGGGATCTCTTGGCGGCGGTACCGAGGCTGCCCCAGCCGCATTACGCCGACCAGCAATGGCGGGTGCTGGAAGCGCTGCTGAAGCTGCTGCCCCTGTCCGTGGCGCAACTAAGGCTCACGTTCGCCGAGCAAGGCGAAGTGGATTTCGCGGAGATTGCCCTGTGCGCATTGCAGGCACTCGGCGAGGATGATGCGCCCACGGACCTCGCCTTGGCCCTGGATTACCGCATCCGTCACATCCTGGTGGACGAGTTCCAGGACACCTCGGTGAACCAGTTCCGGCTCCTGGAGATGCTGACCGCCGGCTGGCAGTCGGGGGACGGGAGGACGCTGTTCCTGGTGGGGGACCCGGCCCAGTCCATCTATAGGTTCCGGGAGGCGGAAGTGGGCCTGTTCCTGAAGGCCTGGCAACGGGGGCTGGGCGGCGTGGCCCTGAAGCCGCTGCAACTCCACGCCAACTTCCGCTCCCGTCCGGCCCTTGTGGACTGGTACAACCATGTCTTTCCCGGAGCTTTTCCGGCGCAAGCCGACGTGGCGAGCGGTGCCGTGCCGTACGTGGACTCGGCGGCGCGGCGCGAAGCGGGCGCGCGGGCCGGCGTGCAGGTTCACCCGTTGTTCGAAGGCACCCCGGAGCAGGAAGCGGAGCGCATCTGCAGTCTCATCGACGCGGCCCGTGCGCGCGATCCAGAAGCCACCATCGCGGTACTGGCCCGTGCCAAGACCCATCTCGCCGCCACGGTGCGCGGCCTGCGCCGCCGCGGCGTGCACTTCCAGGCGGTGGAAGTGGAGACCCTCGGCGGGCAGCCGGTGGTGCAGGACCTGCTCGCGCTCACCCGCGCCCTGGCCCACGCGGGCGATCGCACCGCCTGGCTGGCGGTGCTCCGGGCTCCCTGGTGCAGCCTGAACCTCGCCGAGCTGCATACGCTCGCGGCGCCGGATGCGGATGCCGCAATTCCGGCGCGGCTGCTCGCGGCGGACGAGCTCGCCTCGCGGCACGCACGCTTCGCACTTACCCGGACGGTATTGCTCGAGGCGCTGCGCCAGCGCGGACGCGGCAGCCTGCGGGAGCACGTGGAGAGGACCTGGATCGCGCTCGGCGGCCCGGCGGCGCTGCCCGGCGTGGAGGCGCTCGCGGACGCGGAGGCTTACCTGGAATTGCTGGAGGACGTGGACGAGGGCGGCATGCTCGCGAGCACGGGCGACCTGGAGCGGCGGCTCGCGGCGCTGTTTGCGCGGCCGGACCCGGTGGCGGACGGCCGGCTGCAACTCATGACCATCCACAAGTCCAAGGGCCTGGAGTTCGACGTTGTGATCCTGCCGGGCTTGAACGCTTCCACGCAGCGCGACGATCCGGATCTGCTGGTGTGGCTCGAACGCCCGCGGGCGGAGGGGGATGCCGACATCCTGCTGGCGCCCCTGGATGCCCCCGGCCAGGAGAAGGACGCGCTCTACGCCTGGGTGCGGGAATTGCGCAAGCAGCAGCAAAGGCTCGAGACCGGGCGCCTGCTCTACGTGGCGGCGACGCGCGCCCGGGAGGAGCTGCATCTTTTGGGTTGCGTGGCGGTGAAGCATGAGGACGGAAAACGCCTGCCGGCCGCACCGCGCCAGGATTCGCTCCTGGCACTGCTCTGGCCTGCACTCGCTTCGGAGTTCGAACGGACATTGCAATCTCATGTCGCCACGGCGCCGGCAGCCGCGGCGCCGGGCGCGATCCCGCCCTTCACAAGGCTGAAGCAGGATTGGCGGCTTCCGGAACC
Organism: Bacillota bacterium; assembly: GCA_050261675.1. Lineage (GTDB taxonomy): Bacteria > Pseudomonadota > Gammaproteobacteria > Natronospirales > REEB76 > DASUBN01. The sequence goes on along the minus strand of JBLNDO010000005.1, from coordinate 1,548 downwards.
GGGTGCCGATGTGCGCTGGGCGGGAAGCACGGTGCTCGGCTCGCAAGAGCCGGTGCCGGAATTCGCCTGGGTGGGCGAGACACTGCGCCACGTGGGCACAGCGGTGCACCGTCTCCTGCAGAGCGCCGCGGAAGAAGGCGGCACGGCTTGGGACGCGGCGCGGCAGAAGCGCATCGAGCCTCTGGCGCGGCAACTCCTGATCCAGGCGGGTATCCGGGAGGCGGAACTGGACCGGGCGCTCGCGGACGTGATGCGCGCGCTCGCGAACACTCTCGAGGACGCGCGCGGCCGCTGGCTGTTGGAACCGCACCCGGAGGCGCGGTGCGAATACGCCCTAAGCGAGCTTACGCACGGCAGGCTCGAGACGGGTGTGATCGACCGGACGTTCGTGGATGCGGAGGGCGTGCGTTGGATCGTGGACTACAAGACGAGCCGCCACAGCGGCACAGATCTCGAGGGTTTCCTGGAGCGGGAGAAGCAGCGCTATGCGCCGCAACTGGAACGCTACGCCGCGTTGATGCGGGGCACCGAGGCGCGGCGTGTTAGAGTGGCGCTCTATTTCCCCTTGCTCAAGCGTTTCCTCGACTGGGAACCGGGACATGGCTCAGAGTCTTGAAAACCGCCTGGTGGTGGCCATCTCCTCCCGCGCCCTGTTCGATCTGGAGGAGAGCCACCGGATCTTCGTGCAGCAGGGCGTCGACGCCTATTCCCGCTACCAGATCGAGCACGAGGACGTGGTGCTGACGCCGGGCGTCGCCTACCCGCTCGTGCAGAAGCTGCTCCGCCTCAACCGCGATGCGGAGCAGAAGCGGGTGGAGGTGATCCTGCTTTCCCATAACAGCGCCGACACGGGCCTCCGGGTGTTCAATTCCATCCAGCACCACGGCCTCGACATCAGTCTAGCGGCGTTCACCAACGGCGCCTCGCCCTGGCGCTACGTGGAGCCCTTCAGCACCGACCTGTTCCTCTCGGCGGAAGCGGAGGACGTGGTGAAGGCGCTGGACGCGGGCTACGCCGCCGCCGCCATCGTACCCTCGCGGAGCGCGCCGCGGGACGATGGCGAGTTGCGCATCGCATTCGACGGCGACGCGGTGCTGTTCTCCGACGAGGCGGAGCGGGTCTATCAGGAGCGCGGCCTCGAAGCTTTCGCCGCCAGCGAGAAAGCCCAGGCGCGGGAGCCCCTGAGCGGAGGGCCGTTCAAGAACTTCCTGGCGGCGTTGCAGCGCATCCAGGCGGAATATCCGTCGGATCGCTCGCCCATCCGCACCGCGCTCGTCACCGCGCGTTCCGCGCCCGCCCACGAGCGGGTGATCCGCACGCTGCGCGCCTGGAAGATCCGCATCGACGAGGCGCTGTTCCTGGGCGGGCTGCCCAAGGGGGAGTTCCTCAAGACCTTCGGGGCCGATATCTTCTTCGATGACCAGAAAGGCCACGTGGAGGCGGCCGCGGGCCACGTGGCGACGGGCCACGTGCCGCACGGCATCAGCAACCTGCGGGTGGGAAAATAACGGTGCTGGGTGCACTCCGCGACCTGACGGGGGTAGTGAA
>JBLNDO010000004.1:0-4798 GCA_050261675.1 Bacillota bacterium | reverse complement strand
TGGCGGCAAGAAGGAATAACTAGCGGGGGGCTCGGGCGTCGGTCATGACAACTTCCGCCTCTTGTACGATGTTGCCTTGTATGTATTCGATGCCGAGGGTATAGAGGACGGCCATGGTTTCGGGTTTCTCCACCCGCTCCGCCACGGTCTTGATCTTCGCCTCCTGGGCCTTCTCCACGTAGCTCTTCACCACCTCGCCCTTGCGCGGGTCGGTGGCGAGCACGGCGCTGATGGAGCCGTCGATCTTCAGGTAGTCGACGCCCTTGATGAGCTCCAGGGTGTGCAGCGGGTTGTGTCCGATGCCGAAGTGCTCCAGGGCGAAACCGCACTTGAGCTTCTTCACGCCTTCCGCGAAAGCGCTGGTGTCGGTCAGGTATTTCTCCGCTGACTTCTCCGGAATCTCGAAGATCAGGTGGTGGGGCTGGATACCCGGCGCGGCGGCCAGCAGTTTCTCGATCCAGGGCAGGAAGTTCTTGTCGGTGAGGGACTGGTCCGAGAGGCGCACGAACAGGCTGCTCTTCAGGTTCTGCTTGGCGCGCTCCAGAAGGGCGCGCACGGCGTTCTCCACCACCCAACGGTCGATGGCCGTCATCATGCTGATGCGTTCGGCGGCGGGCAGGAATTCCTTCGGCGGAATCTCCTCATCCTTGTCGCCGCGCATGCGCACCAGCACGTCGTGCAGGTCGGTGGGCTCCCCCGTGAGGCTCGCCACCGGCTGGAAGGCCAGCATGAAGCGGCTGGTCTTGAGGCCTTCCGTGATGCGGCGCTGCCATTCGGTATCGGTGACGCGCCCCTGGGCGTCGACGGTGGGCGGCGTCCAGCCCACCACCTTGTTGCCGCCCGCCTGCAGGGCGCTGCGGTGCGCGCTTTCCGCATCCTCCATCAGTTTCTCGATGTTGGTGCGGCTGGCGTCCATCTCCACGTAGGAGATGCTGATGGTGAGGTTGGTGGACTTGCCGGCGGCCTGGAAGATGCGTCCGGCGGCGGCGGTGCGCAGCCGATCCGCCCAATCCGCCACCTCATTGATCTTGGGGCGCGCCACCAGCGCCATGAACACCGTGCCGCCGAAGCGCGCCAAATGGTCTTCCTTGGCGCCGGCGGCACGGAGCATGTCCGCCAGGGCCTTGATGATGTTGTCGCTGGCGAGCACCCCCACCTTCTCGGCCACCGCGGTGAACTTGTCCGGCTTGATGATCAAGAGCGCACGCACGCCCTCCTTGAGGGGCTTCTGCACCGCCTGGTTCAGTACTTCGAGGAAGAAGTTGCGGTTCAGCAGGCCGGTGAACAGGTCCAGGTTGCGATAGGTGGTCAGCTGCTGGACGCTGGCGGCGAGTTTCTGCTTGAGTTCCTCGTTCTGTTGGTTGAGGGTCTCGATCTGCTGGGTGAAGGTCTCCTCCTTCTCCTGGGCCTTGGCGTGCACCTTCACCGCCAGCTGCTGGGCCTCCTGTTTCTTGGCGAGGGCTTCCTTGGCGTTGCTGTCGTCGCGGATGGAGATGGCGATGGCGGGTTCGCCGTCCACTTCCACCTTGGCGAACTCCAGCGTGGGCTTGAAGGTCTTGCCGCCGGTGTGCCTCGCCTTCACGCTGAGCGGTTCCGCCGCCTGACCCTTACCCACGAGCCGCAGGGCCTCCTTCATGGCGATCTGGGATTCGCTTTCGAACAGTTCCAGGATCGGCGTGCCTTCGATGTCGCCGCTTTCCTTGTGGCCGAAGAGTTCCAGGAACGCCGGGTTGGCGGAAAGGATGATGCCGTCGTGCACGTAGCTGAGGGCGTCCTTGGATTCCTTCACCACCAGGTTGATGCGTTTCTCGTATTCGCCGAGCTTGACGCTGGTCTGCTCCAGGTCGCGCGCCAGCCGCAATACTTCGAGTTCTCGGGACACCACCGCCTGCAGGTGCTCCGTCTCTTCCATGGAGACGATGTCGCGCGCGCCGGTATTGATGATCTCCGCGGCGATGCGGGGCGTGAAGCTCTTGCCGATGGCGATGATGGGCACGTTGGGGAGGGCCATGTCCCGCATACGCACGATGTCGTTGAAAGGCGCGGCGGGGACGCTGGTGGAACAGAGGATCAGATCGGGTTTCTGCTGCTTGACGCTTTTCTCGGCGGCGTCGAGGGTCGAGACCCAGATGGGGCGGACGGCGTGGCCCGCGCTGCGCAGCGTGCTATTGAGGGTCTCGGCGTCGTTTTGGGAGGGCGCGACCACCAGGACGGGCAGGGCGTTGCGTGGCGACAAAAGGTGTCCTCACAAGTCCGATATAACCCGCTGATTCTGGAGGGGTACTTTAACGTCATCCCCGCCGCCATTTCCAGTGACACGGGGCGGTTCCGGGGCCGATCGCCTATATATAGGTTTCAGCCGTGAATAGGCGTCTTCGAGGGGGCTCCCGGCACTTCACGCACCAGCTTCGGAACCAGGTAGCCCGGCAAGCGTGCGCGCAGCGTCGCCATGATCGCGACCGCTTCCGCTTCCGGCACGTCGAAGTGCGCGGCACCCGCCACCGGATCCAGCAAGTTGAGGTAATAGGGCAGCACCTGGGCGGCGAACAGCGCCTCGGACAGCTCCGCCAGCGCGTCGGCGGAGTCGTTCACCCCGCGCAGCAAGACCGACTGGTTGAGGAGCGTCGCGCCGGCGCCGCGCAGGCGCGCACAGGCCTCGCGTACCGCGTCATCCATCTCCCGCGCATGGTTCACATGCAGCACCACCACTTTCTGCAGACGGCAGGCGGAAAGCCACACCAGGAGCCCCGCGTCCACCCGCGAAGGCAGCACCACCGGCTGGCGGGTATGGATGCGAAGCCGCTGGATGTGCGGGATCGCTTCCAGCGCCCGGGTGAGCTCTCCGAGGCGTGCGTCGCTCAGGGTGAGCGGGTCGCCGCCGCTCAGGATCACCTCGTGCACGCTCGCGTCGGTGCGCAGGTACTCCAGCGCCTCGCGCCAATCGTCGGGGCGGGCGCTTTCCTCGGCGTAGGGGAAGTGGCGCCGGAAGCAATAGCGGCAGTGCACTCCGCAGGCGCCGGTGGCGACGAGCAGCGCCCGGCCACGGTATTTGTGCAGCAACCCGCGGGCACTGCGGCTCCGCATGTCGCCGACCGGGTCGTGGCTGAAACCGGGCACCTCCCGGAGTTCCTCGCCCAGGGGCAGTACCTGGCGTAGCAGGGGGTCCTTGGGGTCGCCCTTGCGCATGCGCGCCAGGAACGGGCGGGGCACCCGCAAGGGAAAGGCCGCAGCCGCGCGCCGCGCGGGCTCAAGCCAGGCTTCGTCCAGTTCCAGCAGGGACAGCAGTTCGCCGGGGTCGCGCACCGCTTCCGCCATCTCGGTCTGCCAACGGGTGGTCATGCTTGCAGGGCTGCCCGAGGACGGGCGTTAGGGTATGATGACGCGCTTTTTTGGGGCTCCGGCCCCGTCATTTCATTTTATCACTTGGCGTCCATCGGGATATTTCCATGAGCAGCTACAGCACCAACGAATTCAAGGCCGGCCTCAAGATCATGCTGGACGGCGACCCCTACACCATCCTCGAGAATGAGTTCGTGAAGCCAGGCAAGGGCCAGGCCTTCAACCGCGTGAAGATCCGCAACCTCAAGACGGGCAAGGTGCTGGACCGCAACATGAAGTCGGGCGACACCGTCGAGGCCGCCGACATCGCCGAGCTGGACGTGCAATACCTCTACAGCGACGGCCAGTTCTGGCACTTCATGAACCCGGAGAATTACGAGCAGCTCGCCGCCGACGCCACCGCCATGGGCGATGCCGCCAACTGGCTGAAGGGCGAGGAACTCTGCAAGATCATGCTCTGGGACGGCAAGCCGCTGGCGGTCACCGCGCCCATCTTCGCCATCCTCAAGGTCACCGAGACCGATCCCGGCGTGCGCGGCGACACCGTCACGGGCGGCAGCAAGCCCGCGAAACTCGAGACCGGCGCCATCGTGAAAGTGCCGCTGTTCATCAACGAAGGCGAGCTGATCAAAGTCGATACCCGATCCGCGGAGTATGTGGCTCGGGCAAAATGAGCCGCATGGTCAGTCATGACTGACTGGCAACCCACCGCTTCTCTCGAAAACCTCAGACTGCGCGCAGAGCTTCTGACGAAGCTCCGCGCTTTCTTCGCCGCGCGCCATGTCCTGGAAGTGGACACCCCGGCCCTGTCGGCGGCGGGTGCCACCGATCGCCATATCCCCAGTTTCCGAGTGGAAGCGGAGCGGGGCCCGCTTTATCTGCACACCTCGCCCGAATTCCCCATGAAGCGCCTCTTGGCGTCGGGGAGCGGCGACATCTGGCAGCTGTGCAAGGTATTCCGCCGCGGCGAGGCGGGGCGCCGCCACAATCCCGAGTTCAGCCTGCTGGAATGGTACCGGCTGGGTTTCGACCACCATCGCCTGATGCAGGAAGTGGCGGAATTGGTCAGCGCCCTGTTGCCGGCACTCACTGCCCAACCGGAAGCTCTCACCTATAGAGAGGCATTCCTGCGTCATGCGGGGCTCGACCCCTTTGTGGCGTCCCCCGGGGATTGCTTGACGGCCCTGACGAAATCCGGCCGCCACCCTCCCAAGGAGAGCGAGCTGGACCGGGACGGCTGGCTGGATCTTCTGGCGGGGGAGCTGGTCTATCCGGCCTTGGGGAAGGGCTGCCTCACCTTTATATATGATTACCCGGCGAGCCAAGCGGCCCTTGCCCGGATCCGGCCCGGTGATCCTCCCGTGGCGGAGCGTTTCGAGGCTTTCCTCGGCGGCGTGGAACTCGCCAACGGTTTCCATGAGCTCAGCGACGCCGCCGAGCAGCGCCGGCGCTTCGAACA
>JBLNDO010000003.1:0-9786 GCA_050261675.1 Bacillota bacterium | reverse complement strand
CGGGTACCATCGCCGTGTCCGCCATCTGGACGCTTATCAAGTTGGTAAAGCCGGTGATCGGCGGCCTGAAGAGCGCCATGGCTTCGTCCAAGGCCCGCAAGGCCGGCAAAGGCGACAGCCTAGCGCGCACCGAACACGACATCCCGGTGGACCAGGTAGGCATCGTCTCCCTGCTCTGCATCCTGCCCATTTGCTGGCTCTTGTGGAACTTCGCCACCAATGCGGGCCTCGGCGAGCACGCGCTGCTGCTCACCGTCGGCGGTATCATCATCGTGGTGGTGGTCGGCTTCCTGGTGTCTACGGTCTGCGGCTACATGGCCGGATTGATCGGCGCCTCCAACAGCCCGCTCTCGGGCATCGGCATCCTGGTGGTGGCCACCACGGCTCTCTTCCTGGTGGTGAGTGTGAAATCCTCCCTGCCGCCGGAGATGGGCAAGGCGCTGGTGGCCTACTCGCTGTTCGTCACCGCCGTGGTGTTCAACGTGGCGGCCATCGCCAACAACAACCTGCAAGACCTGAAGACCGGCCAGCTGGTGGACGCCACACCGTCCAAGCAGCAGTGGTCGCTGGTGATCGGCGTGCTGGCGAGCGCGCTGGTGATCCCGCCGGTGCTGGACCTGGTCAACAAGGCCTACGGTTTCGCGGGGGCACCAGGCGCAGGGGCCCATGCGCTGCCGGCGCCCCAAGCAGGCCTCATCTCCGCCCTGGGCTCGGCGGTGATCCAGAACGACCCGGAAAAATGGCAGCTCATGGGCGTCGGTGCCGTGATCGGCGTGGTCATCATCGCCCTCGATTTCGCCCTGTCAAAGACCACCCGCTCCCTGCGCCTGCCGCCGCTCGCGGTGGGTCTCGGCATTTATCTCCCGACCGTGTCCACCCTCATGGTGACGGTGGGCTCGCTGGTGGGCTGGTGGTTCGACAAGCGCGCGGACCGGACCGCCAAGCCGGACGCCATGAAACAACTGGGCGTGCTGCTGGCCTCGGGACTCATCGTGGGCGAGAGCGTGCTGGCGGTGGGCTTCACGGCCTGGGTGGCTTTCAGCGGCAACCCTTTCCCCGCCGGGCTGTTAAGCGACGATGCGGCAAACTACGCGATCATGGGCATCAACGCCACAATGTTGGCCGCCGGCATCGGCTTCGCGGCCGTGGTATATCTCACCTACCGCTGGGCGGAGAAGCTCGCTAAATCCTGATACGGAAGAGGTACAGAGACGGAAAGCCCCCTTATAGGGGGCTTTCTTTTTTGATGGGCACGGTAGGTCAGCATCTCATTCCGCGCCGCCGATGAGCTTCTTGATGGGCGCGCTGAACGCCAGGAACATCAAGCCCGCGCCCACGCCGAGATACACGATCTGCATGAACACGTCCGGCATCTGGCTGAGCTGGCTCGGGTCCAGCTTGCCACCCATGAGGCCCGCGAACACGTTGCCAAGCGACAGGCCCATGAAGAAGGTGCCCATCATCTGGCTCACATAGCGCGGCGGCGCGAGCTTGGTGACGGCGGAGAGGCCCACCGGGCTCAGCAGCAGTTCGCCGACGGTGTGGAAGAAGTAGGTCACCACCAGCCAGTAGGGCAGCGCCAGCTTGCCGCCCGTCACCACGTGGGCAGCGCCGACCATCACCAGGAATCCCAGGGCCATGAACAGGAGACCCAGACCGAACTTCACCGGTGTCGAGGGATTGAGGTTCTTTGCGGCGAGCTTTATCCAAAGGTAACCGACGAAGGGCGAGAGGGTGATGATGAAGAAGGGCTGCACGCTCTGGAACCAGCCGGCCGGGAATACGTAGCCCAGCAGGTTCCGGTCGGTATATCGCTCGCCGAAGATGTTGAGGGAGGAGCCCGCCTGCTCGAAGCCGGTCCAGAACAAAGCGGCACCGGCGAACAGCAGGAAGATCACCACCACGCGTTTCTTCTCGATACCGGTGAGCCCGCCGAACGCAAGGATGGAGGCAAAGAACAACACCGCCGCCGTGAAGATGCCCCAGCCGGTGTAGCCCGCCGCCGTGTTCACGTCGAAGCTGAACCACCCCTTGAAGAGTGCGAACCCGGCCAGCGCAAGCGCGGCCAGGGCGACGGCGACCGCCGTCCAGCCACGGCGCTGCAGGGCCGCGACCCGAGCCGCACCGCCGCTGTGGCTGGGCTCCCCGCCCGCCCCCGCCAGCCAATGCCGGGTGGAGCGGAACCACAAAGCGCCGCCCAGCATCACGCCACCGCAGAGCAGGTAGCCCCAATGCCAGTTGTAAGTCTCGGCCACATAGCTCACCGGCAGCGGGGCCACGAAGGCACCGAGATTGATGCCGGAATAGAAGATGGAGAAGCCGGCATCGCGGCGTACGCCGCCTTCCGGGTAGAGCTGGCCCACGATGACGCTGACATTGGGCTTGAGGAGCCCGGTGCCGAGCACGATCAGCACCAGGCCCAGTACCGCGCAGGGCAAGCCGCCGGAGGGTACGGCCAGGGCGAACTGGCCGCAGGCAATGAGGATGGCGCCGTAGAACACCGCCTTTTGCTGGCCGATGAGCCGGTCCGCGATCCAGCCCCCTGGCAGTGCCAGCAGATAGACGAAGCCCACATAGAGGGCGTAGATGCCGGCCGCCTGCTTGTCGTCGAGGGCGAGGCCGCCGCGATGGTTCACCACTGCGTCACCGAGATACAGGATCAGCATGGCCCTGAGGCCGTAGTAGCTGAAGCGCTCGAAGGCCTCGGTGAAGAAAAGATTCATGAGACCCAGCGGATGGCCGAACAGGGTCTTCTCGGATGCAGCATTCGCCATGGATTTCCCCGGACCCGGAATGACTGCGCCTGAGCATCCCGGTTTCAGGGGTTCACGTCAACAAGACAGAATCAGACTGAAGCGTCGCGAGCGAAGGTTCGTCGCATGCGACGAACGCCCCGCGAGGGATGGCGGGGCTGGCACAGCTCCATGGAAGGAAAGTAACTACTTGCGAGCCTCGTGCTCGCCGCTCTCGCACGTCCTTGTGCTCCGCGGCACGTACGCATCCTGCTACTGACAACGCCCTGGCGAGCGCAGCTGCTTCAGCTAGAGGATTTTGGTGTAGCGCTTGCCCGTAAAGGTGTAACCCTGCTTCTCGTAGAAACCGTGGGCGTCCTCGCGGTAGAGCGCCGTGGTGAGGTTCACGCGCTTCGCGCCCCGCTCCGCGAACCAGGCCTCCGCGGCCTTGAGCAACGCGGCACCGATGCCCCCGCCGCGCTGTTTCTCGTCCACCACGAAGGCGGTGACGTAGCCGTGCAGGCCATCGCGGTGGAAAGCCGGAAACACCATCAGACCGATAAACCCCGCGATGGGGCCGCCGGATTCGGCCACCAGGGCACGGATGTCGGGATGATCCTTCAAATGGGCCAGCCGCGCGCTCATCTGGGCGGTCTCGCTGGCATAACCGAGCTGGGTGGCGAGCCGCGCCAGGGCTTCGGCGTCCGCTGCCTTGGGCGGCCGGATGAGCAGCCCGCTCATTGCACCTGGCCCGCTTCGTGCTGCGCATCCACTTCGCGGGAACCGGGCACCAGGATCCGCGCCATGATGAGCCCGAGCTCGAACAGCAGGTAGATCGGCACCGACAAGATGGTCATGGAGACCACATCAGGCGGCGAGAGCAGGAAGCCCAGGAAGAACGCGCCCACCAGCGCGTAGGGCCGGCCCTTCTTCAGACGCCCCGGCGAGGCGAAGCCCGACCACACCACCAGCACGATGGCCACCGGCACCTCGAAGGCGATGCCGAAGGCGAAGAAAATGGTCAGCACGAAATCGAGATAGGCGTTGATGTCGGTCATCACCTTCACGCCCTCGGGTGCGGCGGTGGTGAGGAAGGCGAAGGCCACCGGGAACAGCACGAAGTAAGCGAAGGCCACGCCCGAGTAGAACAGCACCACGCTGGACACGAGCAGCGGCAGGAACATGCGCCGCTCGCTCTTGTAGAGGGCGGGCGAGACGAAGCGCCAAAGGTGATACAGGAACACCGGCACGCAGAGGAACAGCGCCGCCACCAGCGCGAGCTTCATGGGCGTCATGAAGGGCGACACCACACCGGTGGCGATCATGCTGCTGCCGGCCGGCAGTTTCTTGACGAGCGGTAGGGCGACGAGCGCGAAGACGCGGTTCTGGAACGGGAACAGGCAGCCGAAGACCACGAGCAGGGTAAGCACCGACAGGAGCAGGCGGCGGCGGAGCTCCAGGAGATGGGCGATGAGCTTGGAGCCCACCAGGGACTCGCCCTGCGGCTCCTCAGGGCTGTTCACGCTTCACCGTGGTTTCCGGCCCGCGCTCGGTGGCGTCGGCGCCCTGCTGGGTCGTGTCCGCGCCGCGCCGGGTCGTTTCATCCCCCGTGACGGCCTCGCGGGCCGCCTTGGCGGCGCGTCTCATCTCCTCGGCGGCGAGTTCGCGCTCCAGCTGCTCGTTGAAGTTGCGGAACAGGGCCCGGGCCCGGCCGACCCACAGCCCGATGGTGCGGGCGAGGCCCGGCAGGCGTTCCGGCCCGAACACCACCAGCGCCAGGAGGAAGATGAACGAGAGCTCCCAGAAGCTGCCTTGGAACATCTCGGCTCATCCGGTCAGTGCTTGTCGCCCTTGGAGCCGTCGGTGTTGCCGGAAGCGCCCTCGTCTCCCTCATGCACGGCTTTCTTGAAGCTGCGCACGGCCTTGCCCAGATCCTCGCCGATCTTCGGCAGCTTGGCGGTGCCGAACACCAGCACGATGATGATCAAGAGCAGCAGGAGTTTCCAGAAACCAAAGCCTTCCATCGGTCGATCCTATGAGTGCGTGATGTGGGCGCAGAAAGCCCATTTTACCGCGCCGCCGGGCCCTCCGGCTCACGGGGAATAACGGAACTTCGGGAATAAAGCCCATGGGACGCCTGGGTACAAGGGTAAGCCACGAAAGCGGCGAACGCCGCACAGGATGTGCGGCTGGACTTTCCGCGAAGCCAGGAGCGTGGCGGAAAGACCCAGCGCCCCAGGCGAAGCCTGGGGGCGGAGCGAAGCGCGGGCGTGTACCGCGTGAGCGAGCTAAAAGGCCAGGAAGGCCTTTTCAAAGTGAATGGAAGACGAGCGAGCGCGCTTCAGCGCGCGAGTGAGTCGGCGAGTTTCTGCGCAGCGGCGAGGTCCAGGCCGTCCTGCAGGGGCTCCGCCACCAGCGCGCCCAGGAGTTCCTGGCCCGCGGCGCAGAGCGTGCGCACATCCTCGAGCCGGGCGACGCCGCCCGCGGCGATCACGGGAATCGCGATGGCGCGGGCCAGGGCCGCGGCCGCCTGCACCTGGGCGCCGTCGACGGCGCTGCAGCCGAGGGCGGTGTGCAGGATGGCGGCGGCGCCTTCCCGCTGGAAGTGTTCGGCGGCGCCGTTGACGTCGGCGTCGGCGAGCTTGGACCAGCCCTCGGTGGAAACCTTGCCGTCCTTGGATTCGAGACCCACGATGATATGGCCGGGGAACTCGAGGCAGAGGTCGTTCACGAGATGCGGCGTCGTCACCGCGCGGATGCCGAGCACCACGAAGGATGCGCCTGCGTCCATGTAGGCCTGGACCGATTCCTCGCTCTTCATGCCGCCCGACACCTGCACCTGGACGCCCGGGCAGGCGGCGACCACCTTCTCGACGCTTGGCGCCTGGGACGGCTTGCCGGTGACGAGACTGTCCACATCCACGAGGTGCAGCCGGCGCGCGCCGGCTTTCACCCACTGGCGCGCCATCGCCGCCGGGTCGTCGCTGTAGGCGGCGTTGTCCTTGGCTTTTCCATGGCGCACGCACTTGCCGCCTTTGATCTCGATGGCCGGTATCAGCAGCATGGGGTCACATGGGGATGCGGGCGGGGAGTTGCAGAAAAAGCGCCGGAGGTCCGGTGGGGGGTTTCTATAGCATAGGCGAAAAGCTGCCCCGGTCAATGTGCCCCGTTTACTGTGCGGGGATGGGCTCCGGCGGGGCGTGCAGCCAGAAGGTCACCGGGCCGTCGTTCACCAGGGCCACCTGCATGTCGGCGCCGAACAACCCGGAGGCCACGGGTGCGTGCAAGGACGCCGCCATCACACATATATATCGGTACAGCCTTGCGCCCTCTTCCGGGGAGGCCGCGGGCGTGAAGCTCGGCCGGTTGCCCTTCCTGGTGTCCGCCGCCAGGGTGAACTGCGGCACCAGGAGCAGGCCGCCCCCGGCCTGTTTCAGGTCCAGGTTCATCTTCCCTTCCGCATCGGGGAAAACCCGGTAGGCCAGCACCCGTTCCAGCAGCCGGTCTGCCTGGGCCTCGCTGTCGCCCTGTTCCATGCCGATGAACACCAGGAGTCCGCGGCGGATGTCGGCGACGCGGCCACCGCCGACCGTCACCGACGCCTCACTCACTCTTTGCAGTAGCGCGATCACGCTAGCTTCAGCTCGCGCGCGAAGCGGTCCGTCGTCTCGATGAGCGCGGAACGCGTGGCGGGCTCGCTCGCCGAATGGCCGGAATCGGGGATGATGTGCAATTCCACCTCCGGCCAGGCCTGCTTGAGGCGCCAGGCGGAGACCGCGGGGCAGACCATGTCGTAACGACCCTGCACGATCACCGCCGGAATCTTCCGCACCCTCGCCACGTCGCGGATCAGCTGTTCGGGCTCGAGGAAGCACCGGTTCACGAAGTAGTGGCTCTCGATGCGCGACACGGCCATGGCCACGTCCGGCTCGGTGAAGTAGTTCACCAGGCTGTCGCTGGGCAGCAAGGTCGAGCAGCGTGCCTCGAAGATGGACCAGGCTTCGGCCGCGCGCCGGCGCACCTCGGCGTCGGGGTGGGTGAGGCGCCGATGGTAGGCGCGCAGCAGGTCGCCGCGCTCAGCAAGGGGGATGTTGGCGACGAATTCCGCGAAATGGTCCGGGTACACGTTGTTGATGCCGGACTGGTAGAACCAGTCGAGCTCCGCCTGGGTACCGAGGAAGATGCCGCGCAACACCAGGGCGAGCACCCGCTCGGGATGGGTCTCGGCGTAAAGCAGGCCGAGCGTCGAGCCCCAGGAGCCACCGAACACCAGCCAACGCTCGATGCCAAGCCGCTCGCGGATGCTCTCCATGTCGGCCACGAGATCCTGGCTGGTGTTGCGGGCGAGTTCCGCGTGGGGTTTCGAGCGGCCGCAGCCGCGCTGGTCGAAGAGCACGATGCGGTAGCGCCTGGGATCGAAGAAGCGCCGGCTGTCGCCGTTGCAGCCCCCGCCGGGGCCGCCGTGCACGAACACCGCCGGAATGCCCTTGGGGTTGCCGCACTCCTCCACGTAGAGCTCGTGGGGGTCGTCCACCGGCAGACGGTGGCTCACGTAGGGCTCCAGGGTCGGATAGTAGTCGGCCATGGGGCAGGCATTCCCGGGTGAGGGCCTGAAAGCCCAATTCTAGCGGTCCCCCGCCGGGCGGGGCCTGTAGGGATTGTCCTACAAATCCTGTCGGCCGTGGCTGGCATCGGCATCCCGGCATGGGTGGGAAAGTAGCCCTGCCTGATCCGCCATGGACGGCGGGACACGGATGTTTTCAATGGACCGGGGCAAGGCTGAATCCAAGGACGGCTGCCCATCGTTGATGCAGTAGCATCAATCACCTCCAGCCAAGAAGGCTCTCCCCGGCGGTATCCCCTTGCCGCCGGGGCTTTTTTTATCTGTCTTCGATGGCCGAGCGGCAGGCCATGCCTACCGCTCGGACTCCTCTTTTCCACGGTTGTGCTTTAATCAAGACGAGGCCCCAAGACGGGGGAAACCCGTGATCGGCATCGCCGCCCTGGCCCGCCTGACCCAGGCATTGGCGTCCACCCTCGCGGAGGACGCGCAGGGGTGGCGTCGTGCCCGGGAACCGGCCGAGCCCGGAGAGATCGGCGCGCCCCCGGACGAGTTCATCACCATCGCCACCTACGACAAGGTGTTGGACGCCCACATCGCCCTCGGCCGGCTTTTCGCGGAAGGCATCGAAGCCGAACTCTTCGACGACCACATGGTGCAGATGGATTGGCTCTACGCCCTCGCCGTGGGCGGCATCAAGCTGCGCGTGAGCCGCGAGAACGAGCACGCTGCGCGGAAAATCCTGGAAACGGATTATTCCAAGACGCTGGAAGGCGCCGACCTGGGGCGTCCGGAAGATTGATTCAAAGCGTGGTGAGATTAGCGTAGGCCACGACCAGCCATTTCGACCCCGCCGACTTGAAGTTCACCTGCACCCGGGCCTGGGGACCGTCACCCTCGTAATCCAACACCACGCCCTCGCCGAAGGTGGGGTGCTGCACCCGCTGACCGAGGTGCAAGCCCGTGGGGGCGGAGGATTTGTACGCCGTGGCCGTGGGGGCACCCACGCCGTACGCGCGCGAGACCTGCACCCGCGGGCGGATCTCCTCCACCAGCTCCGCCGGCAGCTCGCGCAGGAAACGCGAAGGCACACCGTAGTTGTCCACGCCGTGCAGGCGCCGCTGCTCGGCATAGCTGAGATACAGCTCCTGCATGGCGCGGGTCATGCCCACGTAGCAAAGCCGCCGCTCCTCCTCGAGCCCTTCCAGGTCGTCCGCGGAGCGCTCGTGGGGAAAGAGGCCGTCCTCCAGGCCGCAGATGAACACCAGGGGGAACTCGAGGCCCTTGGCGGAGTGCAGGGTCATCAGCTGCACGCAGTCCTCCCAGGCTTCCGCCTGGCCCTCGCCCGCCTCTAGCGCGGCGTGGGCCAGGAACGCGGCCAAGGGCGACATGCCCTCCAGTTCCTCCGGCATGAAGCTGCGGGCGGCGCTCACCAGCTCTTCCAGGTTCTCGACCCGGGCTTCGCCGCGCTCGCCCTTCTCCGCCTTGTAGTGCTCCACGAGGCCGCTCGCGTGCAGCGCGTGGTCTACCTGCTCGAAGAGCTGCAGGCCGCGCACCGCCACGTCCATCTCGTGCAGGAGTTTCGAAAACTTGGCGAAAGCCGATGTGAGGCGCGCCGGCTGGCCCTTGTCCTCCAGGAGGCCCTGCATGGCCTTCCACAGGGAGACCTGGTCGCGCTTGGCGGTCTCGCGCAGGAGATCCAGGCTCTTGGCGCCGATGCCGCGGGTGGGCACGTTGATGACGCGCTCGAAGGAGGCATCGTCGTCGCGGTTCTCCATGAGCCGGAGATAGGCGAGGCCATCCTTGATCTCCTGGCGCTCGAAGAAACGCAGGCCGCCGTACACCCGGTAGGGAATGGCCTCCAGCATGAGGCGCTCCTCGAACACCCGCGACTGGGCGTTGGAGCGGTAGAGGATAGCCACGTCGCGGCGCACCCCGCCCGTCTCCTGCCAGTGCTTGATGCGCTCGATGACGAACTGGGCCTCGTCCTGCTCGTTGTAAGCGGCATAGACGCGCAGGGGCGCGCCGTCGGAGCCCGCGGTCCAGAGGTTCTTGCCGAGGCGCGTGGAATTGTGGGCGATGAGCGCGTTGGCGGCCTTGAGGATGTTGCCGGTGGAGCGGTAGTTCTGCTCCAGGCGGATGACACGAGTACCCGGGAAATCCTTCTCGAAGCGCAGGATGTTCTCGATCTTGGCGCCGCGCCAGGCGTAGATGGACTGGTCGTCGTCTCCCACCACGAAGGGGATGCCCTGTTCGCCTGCCAGCATGCGCACCGAGGCGTACTGGATGGCATTGGTGTCCTGGAACTCGTCCACCAGCACGTGGCGGAAGCGCGCGGTCAGGCGCGCGCGCACGTGCGGGCGCTCGCGCAGGACCCGGAAGGCATGCAGGACGAGGTCGCCGGCGTCGAGCGTCCCCGCCTCGGCCAGCATGCGGTCGTGGGCCGCGTAGATGGCGGCGAACTCGCGCTCGCGGGCGCCGCTGTCGAGCGGC
>JBLNDO010000002.1:0-17849 GCA_050261675.1 Bacillota bacterium | reverse complement strand
TTGATGAAGAACGCACCATTGGCACTGTTCGGGTCCAGGTGCGCCATGGCGAGGCTGCCGCGCAGGTTGGCCAGGGTGGTCGACTCGAAGGGGATGGCCTTGTGCTTGGGCGCGCGCCAGTCCAGGTCGGCGTTGTAGTCACCGCCCTGGATCACGAAGCCGGGTATCACCCGGTAGAAAGCGCTGCCGTCGAAGTAGTGTTCCTGGACGTAAGTCAGGAAATGCCTTGCCGTCACCGGCGCATGCACGGCGTCGAGCTGCACCACGATGTCGCCCTGGTTGGTGTGGATCAGCACCTCGCGGTGATCCTTGTCCACCGGCACTTCCTGCACCGCCGGGGGTGCGGCGGGCGCAGACGGCTGGACCTGCGGCGGGGGAGCGACGGCCGGCGCTGGAGGAGGAGTGGTGGCCGGAGCCGGCGGCGGAGCGGTCACCGGTGCCGTCTGCACCGGAGCGGGCTGCACCGGCGCCTGGCTGCAGGCGGCAATCAGGACCAGGGTCAGGAGAACGGTGAGCGAGACGCGCATGGGGCACTCCGGGGCCGGCGATATCTCATCATAACCAATACCCGGCGGGGGCCTTCGGGTTCGGCCCTGATAAAATGCCGCCCCATGAACGGCACCCGCACCCGCTTCGCCCCGAGCCCCACGGGCCACGTGCACGTGGGCAACGCGCGCACGGCCCTGTTCTGCGCGCTCCTGGCGGCGCGTGACCGCGGCCGGTTCATCCTGCGCATCGAGGACACGGATGCGAGCCGTTCGGACCGGACTTTCGAGGAGGCGCTGCGGGAGGATCTGTCCTGGCTGGGCCTGCGTTGGCAGGAAGGCCCGGACGTGGGTGGCGATCATGGACCGTACCGCCAGTCGGAACGCTCGGCGGTCTACGCCGAGCACCTGGACAAGCTTGCCGCCAAGAACCTGGTCTATCCCTGTTTCTGTAGCGCCACCGAGCTCGAGGTGGCGCGCAAGGCCCAGCTCGCGGCGGGACAGCCGCCGCGCTATGCCGGCACCTGCGCCAAGCTGACGACCGACGAGATCGAGGCGCGTCTCGCCAAGGGACTTAAGCCAGCATTGCGTTTCCGCGTACCCGAAACCGGAGAGACGGTGTTCATGGACCTGGTGCGTGGCCGCCAGACCTTCGCCCACCGCGACATCGGCGATTTCATCATCCGCCGCGCCGACGGCAGCCCGGCGTTCTTCTTCAGCAACGCGGTGGACGACGCGCTCATGGGCGTTACCCATGTACTGCGCGGCGAGGACCATCTCGCCAACACACCGCGGCAGCTCTTGCTGTTGCAGGCGCTTGGCATGGCGCCGCCGGCCTACGCCCACCTGTCGCTCATCGTGGGGCAGGGCGGTGCGCCGCTATCGAAGCGCGAGGGGGGCGGCAGCCTCAAGGAGCTCCGGGCGGAGGGATTGTTGCCCGAGGCGCTGCTCAACTACCTGGCCCGCCTTGGCCATACCTACGCTCAGAACGATTTCATGGATTTCCCGGCCCTTGCCCAGGGTTTCGACTTCAGCCATCTCGGTCATTCGCCCGCCCATTTCGACCATGCCCAGTTGGAGCACTGGCAGGGGGAAGCGGTGCGCCATGCGAGCGGAGCGGAGTTGTGGAAATGGATGTCGGCGCCACACCCGGAACTGGAACGGCTGGTTCCCGCGTCTGAGCGCGACGCCTTCGTGGAAACGGTGCGGGGCAACGTTTCCCGTTCGCGCCACGGCATGGAATGGGCGCGGGTGGCTTTCGACTCGCTGCCACCCGCTACGGCCGATGCAAACAGGGCTTTCAAGGAAGCGGGGCCTGCATTCTTCCAGGCGGCTATGGGTGCGCTCGGCGACCCGGAGATGGAATTCAAGATGTACGCCAAGGCCGTGGGCCAGGTTACCGGCAAGTCGGGCAAACCGCTGTTCCAGCCCCTGCGGGCGGCGCTCACGGGCCGGCTGGACGGGCCGGAAATGGAACGTCTGTGGAAACTCATCCCACGCAAGCGGGTGGAAGAACGCCTGAATCAGGCCTTGGCGCATTCAAAATAAGAAAACACCATGCTGGAAATCTACAATTCCCTGACCCGCCGCAAAGAAGCCTTCAAGCCCCTGCATGCCCCTGACGTGGGGATGTATGTCTGCGGCCTTACGGTCTACGACCATATGCACGTGGGGCACGCGCGCTTCCTGGTGGTGTTCGACACCGTGGCCCGCTGGCTCCGCGCCTCGGGTTACCGGCTGCGCTACGTGCGCAATATCACGGACATCGACGACAAGATCATCAAGCGCGCCGCCGAGAACGGCGAGAGCATCGAGTCCCTGACGGGGCGGTTCATACAGGCGGTGCACGAGGACGAGCGGGCCCTCAACGTGTTGCCGCCCGACGTCGAGCCCCGCGCCACCCAATTCATCGAATCCATGGTGGCGATGATCTCGGAGCTGATGAAGAAGGGTTATGCCTACCAGGGAGCCGACGGCGACGTGTTCTATTCCGTGTCGCGCTTCAAGGACTACGGCAAGCTCTCCGGAAAACGCCTGGAGGACTTGAGGGCCGGGGAGCGTGTGGAAGTGGACGCCGCCAAGAAGGATCCCCTGGATTTCGTGCTGTGGAAAAGCGCCAAGCCGGGCGAGCCTTCCTGGCCCTCGCCCTGGGGAGCCGGGCGTCCCGGCTGGCACATCGAGTGCTCCGCCATGTCCACCCAGGCCTTGGGTCACACCTTCGACATCCACGGTGGCGGCATGGACCTCAAGTTCCCGCACCATGAGAACGAGATAGCCCAGTCGGAAGGCGCCACCGGCGCGCGTTTCGTGAACCTCTGGATGCACAACGGCTTCGTCAACGTCGACGACGAGAAGATGTCCAAATCCCTGGGCAATTTCTTCACGGTGCGCGAGGTGCTGAAGCGCTACCCGGCGGAAGTGATCCGTTACCTGATCCTCAACAGCCACTACCGCAGTCCCATCAATTATTCGGACGCCCAACTGGACCAAGCGCGTTCGGCCCTGGGGCGCCTTTACATCGCGCTGCGCAACATGCCCGTTGCAAAGCCACCGGCCCAAAGTCCATATCGGGATAGTTTCGCCGCCGCCATGGACGACGACTTCAACACGCCGGTGGCCATGAGCGTGCTTTTCGATATTGCCCGGGACGTGAACACGCTGCGGGATTCGAAGCCGGCGGAAGCGGCCAGCCTGGCATCGCTCTTGAAGGAACTGGGGGCTCTGCTGGGCTTGTTGCAGGCGGACCCGGACGCCTACCTGCAGTCGGGTGCGGACACGACGGCCGGGCTACTGGCCGCGGACGTGGAGAAGCTCATCGCGGCCCGCAAGGCGGCACGCGCGGCCAAGGACTGGAAGGAAGCGGACCGTTTGCGGGCGGAATTGGATGCCGCCGGAATCGTGATCGAGGATGGGGCGGCCGGGACGACTTGGCGGAGAAAGTAATTATTTTTCGTCGTGAGCTTCGGCGGCTGTCAGCGTATTTACCAATAGCATAGTGACGGTCATGGGCCCCACACCTCCGGGCACCGGTGTAATGAGCGCGGCGCGCTGACGCGCCGCCTCGAATTCCACGTCCCCCACCAGCTTGCCGTCCGGCAGGCGGTTCATGCCCACGTCGATGACCGTGGCGCCGGGCTTGATCCAGGAGCCCCGCACCAGCGCCGGCTTGCCCACGGCCACCACCACGATGTCGCCTTCCGCCACGTGCCGCTCCGTGTGCTCGGTGAAGCGGTGGCAGACGGTGACGGTGGCGCCCATGAGCAGTAACTCCAGCGCCATGGGGCGACCCACGATGTTGGAGGCGCCAACGACCACCGCGTGGCGCCCCATGAACTTCTCTCCGTGGTGCTCCAGGAGCTTGATGATGCCGTAAGGCGTACAGGGACGCAGGGTGGGGATGCGCTGGGCGAGACGGCCCACGTTGTAGGGATGGAAGCCGTCCACGTCCTTGTCGGGCCGGATGCGCTCGATGACCTGCTCGGTGCGGATGTGGGCGGGCAGGGGCAGCTGCACCAGGATGCCGTCCACCGTGCGGTCGGCGTTCAGCTCGTCGATGAGGCCCAGCAGCTTCGCCTCGGCGGTGGCCGCCGGCAGGTCATAGGCCTTGGAGACGAAGCCCACTTCCTCGCAGGCCTGGTGCTTGTTGCGGACGTAGATCTGGGAGGCAGGGTCGCTGCCCACCAGCACCACGGCGAGGCCCGGGGCACGCTTGCGGGCCGCCATCCGGCCGCGGATGTCCCGGCGGAGCTCGACCGCGAATGCTTTGCCGTCTATGAGCTGGGCGGGCATGGATGTTTGGGCTCCCCGGCGGAGGCGCGGATTGTCGCATGTGGCTGCCGAAGCCTGCCAGCGGCTGGTCTCCCGGACCAGAGGGGGCCGGGGGACTGATATACTTTCGGCGCATCTGGCGACCGGGGTGTAGCTCAGCCTGGCTAGAGCACCTGCTTTGGGAGCAGGGGGTCGCAGGTTCGAATCCTGTCACCCCGACCAACACGCCTGGACACCCGGCTTTTCATCCTGTCTTGCTTGTGAACACCCATGTGGCATGGATTAGGGGCCCCCGGGTCTGATAAAATCTCACGCTTTGAATGAGCCCCGAAAGCGGGTTCGGCCGGGTGCGGTCGGGTCCGGACTGGTGAGACGTCGAAGCGCCTGTAGCTCAACTGGATAGAGCACCGGCCTTCTAAGCCGGCGGTTGGGAGTTCGAGTCTCCCCAGGCGCGCCATATGGCGTCGCCGGGTGAGCAGGCACCGATTGCTATGGTGGGCGTAGCTCAGTTGGTAGAGCCCCGGATTGTGATTCCGGTTGTCGTGGGTTCGAGTCCCATCGTCCACCCCAAATTCCTCCAGATTGATCTGGCAGGGGCTGTCGCTCAGCGAAAGAGCGTGGCTTCGGTTTGATGAGAGATGCTTGGTGGGCCGTTAGCTCAGTTGGTAGAGCTGCTGACTCTTAATCAGTAGGTCGTAGGTTCGAGTCCTACACGGCCCACCAAGCCTCTCTCGGTTTTCTAGCCATCCCTGGTGCCTTGTCCGGCCTCGCTCTGCGGCGCGCCTGCCAAGCATCTCTCGTGCCTTTTGTCCGTCCCTGCACTTGTCACATTCCCTTTCCATCCCCATGTCAGGAGGGACAAAAATGCCTCGTGGCGCCGTTTCCCGACCCGTTTTGACACGGTTTGACCCCAAAATTCCGGCTTCCTGCGCCTACCCGGTATAATAAGTGGTGCCGGGAGTTGGACCCTCCGAACCGGCCCTTGAGGGGGCCGGTGGCCCACCGGTGTGGCCGCCCAACAGGCGAAAGTGGCGGAACTGGTAGACGCGCTGGATTTAGGTTCCAGTGGGGCAACCCGTGAGAGTTCGAGTCTCTCCTTTCGCACCAGGCGTAAGCCGCCCGGGTTTAAAGACGTTAAACGCATCAAGAGGAAGAGATTTCAATGCAGGTTTCACTTGAGACGACCCGCGGCCTCGAGCGCCGCATGAAGGTGCAGGTTCCCGCCGAGCGCGTGGAGCGCGAGGTGGAAGACCGCCTGAAGTCGCTGAGCAAGCGCGCCAAGATCGACGGTTTCCGGCCCGGCAAGGTGCCGATGAACGTCGTGAAGCAGCGCTTCGGCGACCAGGTGCGCTCGGAGGTGGTCACCGATCTGTTGCAATCGAGCTTCAACGAAGCCCTGGCCCAGCAGAAGCTGAACCCGGCCGGCGGCCCGCGCATCGATTCCGTGAATGCCGCGCCCGGCAAGGATCTCGAATTCACCGCCATGTTCGAGGTGTATCCCGAGGTCAAGCTCAAGGGTCTGGACGGCATCAAAGTGGAGCGGCCGGTGGCGGAGGTCACCGCCGAGGACATCGAGACCATGGTGGACAACCTGCGCCACCAGCGCGCCACCTGGGAAGCGGTTGAACGCGCCGCCAAGGAGGGCGATCGCGTGGTGATTGATTTCGAGGGCTCGGAGAGCGGCACGCCGTTCCCCGGCGGCAAGGGCGAGCGTGTGCCGGTGGTGCTCGGCGAGAAGCGCATGCTGCCGGACTTCGAGAAGGGCCTGGAGGGCATCAGGGCCGGCGAGTCCCGCGAGTTCGACGTGCGTTTCCCGGATGACTACCAGGCGAAGGAGCTCGCCGGCAAGCAGGCGCGCTTCAAGGTGAGCGCGCACAGCGTCGAGGGGCAGGTGCTGCCGGTGCTGGACGACGCGTTCGCGTCGAGTTTCGGCATCCAGGAGGGCGGCCTCGAGAAGCTGCGCTCCGAAGTGGCCGACAACATGCGCCGCGAACTGGACGAGACCGTGCGCCGCAGGCTCAAGGACCAGGCGTTGGATGCCTTGCTCGCGGCCAACAAGCTCGAACTGCCGAAGGCCCTCGTGGACGACGAAATTGAGCGCCTGCGCCAGGATGCCTTGATCCGCCTCGGCGTGCGCGATGCCAAGAAGGCCTCGGAATTACCCCGCGAACTGTTCGAGGAGCAGGCGGTGAAGCGCGTGAGTCTGGGGCTCCTGGTGGGCGAGATCATCAATCAGCAGCGGCTCACGGTGGAACCGAAGCGCGTGGACGAGCGGCTGCAACGCATGGCGAGCGAGTACAGCAAGCCGGCCGAGGCCGTGCGCAGCTTCCGTTCCAACAAGGACATCATGCACCAGGTGGAAACCCTGGTCCTGGAGGAACAGGCGGTGGACTGGCTGCTGGCGAAGGCCGCCGTCACCGACACGCCGACCACATTTAAGGCCCTCATGCACCTGCATGAGCACGGGCATGATCATGACCATGATCATGGCCACGAGCATTAATGAAACGAGCCACCGGCGTCACGGAGCGAACATGAAGAACCCGATCGAAACCCAGGCCCTGAACCTCGTGCCCATCGTGGTGGAACAGACCGCCCGGGGCGAGCGCTCCTACGACATCTACTCGCGTCTCCTCAAGGAGCGGGTGATCTTCATCGTGGGAGGCATCGACGACTACGTGGCCAACCTGGTGGTGGCGCAACTCCTGTTCCTGGAGTCCGAGAACCCGGACAAGGACATCAGCGTCTACATCAACTCGCCGGGCGGCGTGGTCACGGCCGGTATGTCGATCTACGACACCATGCAGTTCGTCAAGCCGGACGTCTCCACCATCTGCGTGGGGCAGGCGGCCAGCATGGGTTCGCTGCTGCTGGCGGGCGGCGCCAAAGGCAAGCGCTACGCGCTCCCTCATTCGCGCATCATGATCCACCAGCCCCACGGCGGCGCCCAGGGGCAGGCCACGGACATCGAGATCCAGGCCCGGGAGATCCTCTATCTGCGCGAGCGCCTGAACGCGATCTTTGTAAAGCATACCGGCCAGACCCTGGAGCAGATCCAGAAGGATACGGATCGCGACCGTTTCATGAGCGGCGACGAGGCGGTGAAGTACGGCCTGATTGACAAGGTATTGGACCGGCGTACCGCCCTGGTGGCGGGGGTCTGAGGGAACATCCGGGGTCTTTACCGGGTCCTCCTATTGAAGGCGGACCCCAAAGACCCCATAGTGTAAGTGCCTACGCCGCCGGGACAGCGGCTCCAGGCAAAACCCTGAAAAATGCCGTTCATGGCTTCTTCAGGGTCGAAAATCGTGGAGTGGATCCACGATTTTCTCCGTCCCGCGGACCAAGATGTCCGCGTGACGGCGGCAAATCCATTTGCCGCAGGCGCTCGTATGGACCGAGTGGCCGGGTGAGAACTGGAGGTGGACAGAGATGGCGGAAGACACGCGCGGCAAGGGCGAAGACGGCAAGCTGCTTTATTGCTCCTTCTGCGGCAAGAGCCAGCACGAGGTGCGCAAGCTCATCGCCGGGCCCTCCGTGTATGTCTGCGACGAGTGCGTCGAACTCTGCAACGACATCATCCGCGAGGAGATGCAGGAGCAGTCCCAGACCTCGCGCAGCAAGCTCCCCCGTCCCCAGGAGATCAAGGGCGTCCTGGACCAGTACGTGATCGGCCAGGAACGCGCCAAGAAGATTCTCTCCGTCGCCGTCTACAACCATTACAAGCGCCTCGACGTCCGCAGCGCCCGCAACAAGGACGACGTAGAGCTCGCCAAGAGCAACATCCTGCTCATCGGTCCCACGGGCTCCGGCAAGACGCTGCTGGCCGAGACGCTGGCGCGTCTCCTGAACGTGCCCTTCACGATCGCGGATGCCACCACGCTCACCGAGGCCGGCTACGTCGGCGAGGACGTGGAGAACATCATCCAGAAGCTGCTGCAGAAGTGCGACTACGACGTGGAGAAGGCCCAGACGGGCATCGTCTACATCGACGAAATCGACAAGATCTCGCGTAAGTCCGATAACCCTTCCATCACCCGCGACGTGTCGGGCGAGGGCGTCCAGCAGGCGCTGTTGAAGCTCATCGAAGGCACCATCGCCTCGGTGCCGCCGCAGGGCGGCCGCAAGCACCCCCAGCAGGAATTCCTGCAGGTCGACACCAGCAACATCCTGTTCATCTGCGGCGGAGCCTTCGCCGGTCTCGAGAAGATCATCCGCCACCGCACCGAGAAGAGCGGCATCGGCTTCATGGCCGAAGTGCGCGGCAAGGCCGAGATCAAGAACGTGGGCGAGGTGCTGCATGACGTGGAGCCGGAGGACCTGATCCGCTTCGGCCTCATCCCGGAATTCGTCGGCCGCCTGCCGGTGGTCGCGACCCTGGAGGAGCTGGACGAGGCGGCACTGATGCGCATCCTCACCGAGCCCAAGAACGCCATCACCAAGCAGTACCAGAAACTCTTCGAGATGGAGAGCTGCGAACTCGAGTTCCGCGACGACGCGCTGCGCTCCGCCGCCCGCAAGGCCATGGAGCGCAAGACCGGCGCCCGCGGCCTGCGCACCATCCTCGAACACGTGCTGCTGGACACCATGTACGACTTGCCGTCCATGGAGAACGTCTCCAAAGTGGTGATCGACGAGTCGGTCATCAACGGCGACAACAAACCCTACATCATGTACGAGCGCGGCAAAAAGCAGATTGCCGCGTCGGCTCGCGAATAATGACGGTAGCGAGCCCTTGAAATCCGCCGGCCTGGCCATACGAAGGCTTATCCGGCCCTTGCGTCCAACCAGGTAGACAAAGTGACCGAAAACCGCCAGACCGATCTCCTCGAAGGCCAGCCGATGCTCGTGCCGGTGTTGCCGCTGCGCGACGTGGTGGTGTACCCGCACATGGTGATCCCGCTGTTCGTGGGCCGGGACAAGTCCATCAAGGCGCTGGACCACGGGATGCAGGCGGGCAAGCAGATCCTGCTCGTAGCCCAGAAGAGCCCCGAGGTGGACGACCCGGCGGACAAGGACCTGAACCGCGTCGGCACCCTGTCCACCATCCTGCAGCTCCTGAAGCTCCCGGACGGCACCGTCAAGGTGCTGGTGGAGGGCGGCGACCGCGCCAAGATCCAGCAGATCACCGACGGCCCGTATTTCTCCGCCATGGTTACCGTGCTGCGCCAGCACAAGCAGTACGACGAGCGCGAGACCGACGTGCTGATGCGCTCGGCGCTTTCGCTGTTCGACCAGTACGTGAAACTCAACAAGAAGATACCGCCGGAGATCCTCACCTCCCTCGCCGGCATCGACGCACCGGGCCGCCTGGCGGACACCATCGCCGCACACATGCAACTCAAGCTCGAGGAGAAACAGAAGATCCTCGAGATCGAGGACGTGCGCGAACGCCTGGAGCACGTCATGGCCCTCATCGAGGGTGAGATCGACGTGCTGCAGATCGAGAAGCGCATCCGCACGCGCGTCAAGCAGCAGATGGAGAAGAGCCAGCGCGAGTACTACCTCAACGAACAGATGAAGGCCATCCAGAAGGAGTTGGGTGAGCTCGAAGACGCGCCCAACGAACTGGAAGAGCTCGAGCGCAAGATCCAGAAGGCCGGCATGACCAAGGAGGCGCGCGAGAAGGCGTCCTCCGAACTCAACAAGCTGAAGCTCATGTCCCCCATGTCGGCGGAAGCCACCGTGGTGCGCAACTACATCGACTGGCTGGTGAACGTGCCGTGGAAGCGTCGCACCCGCGTGCGTCACGACCTGGCGGCCGCCCAGAAGGTGCTGGACGAGGACCATTACGGCCTTGAGAAGATCAAGGAGCGCATCCTCGAGTACCTCGCCGTGCAGCACCGCGTGCAGAAGCTGCGCGGCCCGATCCTGTGCCTGGTCGGCCCCCCGGGCGTGGGCAAGACCTCGCTGGGCCAGAGCATCGCGCGGGCCACCAACCGCAAGTTCGTGCGCATGTCGCTCGGCGGCGTGCGCGACGAGGCCGAGATCCGCGGCCATCGCCGCACCTACATCGGTTCCATGCCCGGCAAGATCCTGCAGAACATGTCCAAGGTGGGTGTGCGCAACCCGCTGTTCCTGCTGGACGAGATCGACAAGATGTCCATGGACTTCCGCGGCGACCCGTCGTCAGCGCTCTTGGAAGTGCTCGATCCGGAGCAGAACAGCACCTTCAACGACCATTACCTGGAGGTCGACTTCGACCTCTCGGAAGTGCTGTTCGTCGCCACCGCCAACACCATGAACATCCCGGCGCCCCTGCTGGACCGCATGGAAGTGATCCGCCTGCCGGGCTACACCGAGGACGAGAAGCTCAACATCGCCCAGAACTATCTGGTGCCGAAGCAGATGCGCAACAACGGCATCAAGCCCGAAGAGCTCACCATCACCGAACCGACGGTCACGGACATCATCCGCAACTACACCCGCGAGGCGGGGGTTCGCAACCTGGAGCGCGAGATCTCCAAGATCTGCCGCAAGGTCGTGAAGAACCTCCTGCTCAAGCCGCGCGACAAGCAGGTGCAGGTGACGCCGAAGAACCTGGACGATTACCTGGGCGTGATCCGCTTCCGCTACGGACGTGCCGAGGACCACGACCAGGTGGGCCAGGTCACCGGCCTCGCCTGGACCGAGGTGGGCGGCGAGCTCCTGACCATCGAATCGACGGTGGTCCCGGGCAAGGGCAAGCTCATCCACACCGGCCAGCTCGGCGGGGTGATGCAGGAGTCCATCCAGGCCGCCATGACTGTGGTGCGCAGCCGTGCCGCGATGCTCGGCATCGAACCCGACTTCCACCAGAAATACGACGTGCACATCCACGTTCCGGAAGGCGCGACGCCGAAGGACGGCCCGAGCGCCGGCATCGGCATGTGCACCGCTTTGGTGTCCGCGCTGACCAAGATCCCGGTCAAGGCCAACGTGGCCATGACCGGCGAGATCACCCTGCGCGGCGAGGTGCTGCCCATCGGCGGACTCAAGGAGAAGCTCTTGGCGGCCCACCGCGGCGGCCTGACGACCGTGGTGATCCCGCAGGAGAACGAGAAGGACCTGGCCGAGATTCCCAAGAACATCAAGGGCGCGCTGGACATCCAGCCGGTACGCTGGGTAGACGACGTGCTCAAGATCGCCCTGCAACACATGCCCGAAGCCAAGCCCGTGGAGCCGCCGCCAGCGGCCGACGTGGCGGGCAAGGGTGAACCGGAGGGCGTGCGGGCGCACTAAAAGCGCGTCCCGGCGCCCGAGGTTTTAACTTAAAACGGCCGCTTCCGCGGACGTGGGTGGCTCTTCCTTTTTCAGCTGTGTCAGCCACTTGCCGGGGGCGGTTCAATAACCGTGCTTGACGGCCGTGAAAACCCCGGTTTGGCGAAAAATTTTCCGGTTGACACGGCTTTTCGGCGCTTGTTAGCTTGATACCCGCCCGGGCTACGGGGTGTTGCACCGGGATTTCTCGCACAGCCGCAGCTGCGGCCGGAACGATCGGATTCGCCAGGCCCCCCACAAGAGGGGATACCCATATCCATGCTCAGAGGCAACTAAGGATACCCACATGAACAAGGCTGAACTGATTCACGCGGTGGCGGAAGCTACGAAACTCTCCCAGGCCGACGCGGACCGCGCAGTCGCGGCGGTCCTCGGCGGCATCACCAGCGCCCTGACCCGGGGCGAGCAGGTGGTCCTCGTCGGTTTCGGCACCTTCACAGTGAAGCAGCGTGCCGCCCGCACCGGACGTAACCCGCAGACCGGCCAGACCATCCACATCGCCGCCAGCAAGGTTCCCGGTTTCAAAGCTGGCAAAGCCCTGAAGGATGCCGTAAACTAGCGCGCTCTCTGCCGGCCCAGGGGTGCTTAGCTCAGCTGGTAGAGCACCGCCCTTACAAGGCGGGGGTCGTGGGTTCGAGCCCCTCAGCACCCACCATCCACAGCGGAGCGGTAGTTCAGCTGGTTAGAATACCGGCCTGTCACGCCGGGGGTCGCGGGTTCGAGTCCCGTCCGCTCCGCCATTAGCAATGAACAAGAAGGGCGCCGTCACGGCGCCCTTCTGGTATGGAAAGTCCGGTTTCGAGGTCGAATCCTATGCTGATCCAGGCATTCCGCGACAACATCCCCAAGTGGATCACGGCCGTGATCCTGTTCCTGATCATCGGCCCCTTCGCGCTTTGGGGCATCAATTCGTATTTCACCGCCTCCAGCGACAACTCCGTCGCCACGGTGAACGGCGACCCCATTAATCCGGGCGAGTACCAGCGGGTCTACCAGGGCCAATACGCCCGCCTGGAGCAGATGTACGGTGCCGCCTTCAAGCCCGAACTGATCGATGAGAAGCAGCTCCACCAGCAGGTTCTGGACGGGCTCATCAACGACACCCTGCTCAGCCAGCGGGTCAGCAGCGGACACTATGCCGTCGGCGACGCCCAGCTGGTCGAGGACATCCAGAAGATGCCGGCCTTCCAGGTGGCCGGTAAGTTCTCCGCCCAGGTCTACCGCAGCCAGCTCGCCGGCTCCGGCATGTCGCCCCAGGAGTTCGAGCGCCGCGAGCGCCAGGCCATCGAGGAAGGCCAGTTCCAGGCCTCCCTCGCCGACAGCGCCATCGCCACGCCCTCGGAGCTGGCCTCCGCCTATGCCGTCCGCGGCCAACAGCGCGAGGTGGCGTACATCACCGTCAGCGCCAAGAAGTTCCTGCCCGGGGTGCATGTCACGGACGCCGATGTGCAGGCCTATTACGACGCCCATAAGGGCGATTTCATGACGCCGGAGAAGGTGACGTTGTCCTACGTGGAACTGGACGAGGCCAAGCTCGCCTCCCAGGCGCAGCCCACGGACGAGGACCTGCAGGCGCTCTACCAGCAGCAGCTGGATAAGTACAAGCAGGATGAGACCCGCGATGCGCGCCACATCCTGATCGCGGTCAACGGCAACGACCCTAAAGTGGACGCCGCCGCCAAGGCGAAGGCGGACGACATCCTCAAGCAGATCAAAGGCGGCGCGGATTTCGCCAAATTGGCTGAGCAGTATTCCGATGATCCTGGCTCCAAGAAGCAGGGTGGCGAACTCGGCCAGGTGTCCCGCGGCGTGATGGTGAAGCCCTTCGAAGACGCACTGTTCGGGCTCGCCAAGCCCGGCGATATCGCCGGGCCGGTGCGCAGCCAGTTCGGCTACCACATCATCCAGCTGGAGAGCGTCAAGTCCGCGGAGGTGAAGCCCTTTTCCGCGGTGCGCGCCCAGCTCGTGGCCGATTACCAGAAAAAGAAGGCGGATGACGAGTATTTCACGCTCGGCGATCAGCTCGCCAACGTCGCATATGAGCATCCCCAGTCGCTGGACGAGGTGAGCAAGCAGCTCAACCTGCCGATCCAGACCATGGCCGACGTCACCCGCGATGGCGGAGCTGGCATCGCCGCCAACGCGGATGTGCGCAAAGCGGCATTCAGCGATTCGGTGCTCGTGCAGGGCAACAACAGCGAGCCCATCCAGATCGGACCCAACCATGCGGTGGTTATCCGCGTGAAGGGGCATGAGCCGAGCGTGCCCAAGGCGCTCGCCGATGTGCGCGGCCCAATCGCCGACCTCCTGCAGCAGCAGAAAGCCGCCGCGGCCGCCACCAAGCTCGCCACGGACATGCTCGCCGCCATCGACAAGGGCGGCGATCCGGCCGCGGTGGCGAAAGGCAACGCCGCCACGTACACGGCCCCCGCGATGGTCTCCCGCAACCAGCAGGGCGTGCCCTTGCCGTTACTGACGGCGGCGTTCACCGCCGCCCAGCCCGCGCCCGGGGGCCACACGGTGCTTACGGTTCCCCTGGACAAGGGCGATCAGGCGGTGCTGGTGGTAAGCGCGGTGAAACCAGGCGATGCCGCGACCTTGCAGGATCCGCAGCGGCTCGCGGCTCTGCGCGAGCTCTCCCAGGAGGACGGCGCCGCTGAGTTCGCTGCCTACCTCGCCACCTTGAAGCAGCAGGCGAAGATAAAGGTCAACGCCAAGAACATCGACCAGTCTGATCAGTGACCCGATAAGGTACCGAAAACAAAAAGGCCGGCGTTTCCGCCGGCCTTTTATTTTGCGTAGGTTCAGGTCACTTCTGCTGCAGGTTCATGGCCACGTGGCTGTAGCCCGCATCCACATAGAGCACCTCGCCGGTGATGCCGGCGGCGAGATCCGAGCATAGGAAGGCGGCGGCGTTGCCTACGTCCTCGGTGGTCACGTTGCGGCGCAGCGGAGTCTGGTCCTGCACGTGTTTGAGGATGTCGCGGAAGCCGGAAATGCCCGCGGCTGCCAGGGTCTTGATGGGGCCTGCGGAGATGGCATTCACGCGCGTACCTTCCGGCCCCAGGGAGTAGGCGAGGAAGCGGACGTTGGCCTCGAGGCTGGCCTTAGCGAGGCCCATGACGTTGTAGCTCGGCAGCGCGCGCACCGCACCGAGGTAGCTTAAGGTCAGGATCGAACCTTGATGACCCTTCATCATGGGTCGCGCCGCCTTGGCGAGTGCGGCGAGGCTGTAGGAACTGATGTCGTGGGCGACCCGGAAACCCTCCCGGTTCACCACATCCACGTAATTGCCCTCAAGCTGGTCCCGGGGTGCGAAACCCACGGAATGCACCAGGATGTCCAAGTGCGCCCAGTGCTTGCCGAGGGCCGCGAAGGCGGAATCAATCTCGGCATCGCTCGCCACGTCCATGGGGAACACGAGGTTCGAACCGAATTCCCGGGCCATCTCTTCGACCCGTTCCTTGAGCCGCTCGCCCTGGTAGGTGAAGGCGAGTTCCGCGCCCTCGCGCTTGAAGGCGGCGGCAATGCCGTGGGCGATGGAGCGCTCGCTGGCGAGTCCAACGATGAGCGCGCGTTTTCCGGAGAGGAACCCCATGTTTGCTCCCGAGTGAGTGGATGGAATCAGCCGCTGCTGGCGGCTTCGGAGACCTGACCCTTATCCTCGCGTCCGCCGCGCCAGATGACCAGACGGTCTCCCTTGTGCAGCACATGGTTGGACGACATCTTGTTCCAGTGAAGGATGGCGCCGACCGTGACGTGGTAGTGCTTGGCGATCATCCATAGGTTCTCGCCGTTCTTGACCTTGTGGACGATGCGGCCGCCCGGGAGGTGCAGGTCGGTCATGCCGGCCACCAGGGCCTGGGCGTGGAGGCTCGCATCCGCCAGGGTTTCCCTGGCCATGGGCACGAGCAGCATCTGGTTGAGGTGCAGCATGTTCCCGCGCATCCCGTTTAGCCGCTGTAGCACGTCCACGGTGGTGTGGTAATTGCGCGCGAGGCCGCCCATCGTATCGCCCTGGCGAACCTTGTGGGTGGCCCATTGGACGCGATCATGGGGCGGCAGGGAAGCCAGGGCTTGTTGGAAGCCATCCTTGTTTTCGAGGGGCACGAACAGCTGGTAGGGGCCGTCCGGGTCCGTGGCCCAGCGGTTGTAGCCGGGATTGAGCAGGTACATCTGTTCGGTGGTGATGCCCGCGAGCTTGGCGGCGGTGGCGAGGTCGATCTGCCCGCCTACGTCCACCTGGCTGAGATAAGGCTGGTTCGGAATCGACGCCAGATCCACCCCTTTGTGCAGGGGATCGGCCACCAGCTCGCAAATGGCGATAAGCCGTGGCACGTAGGCGCGGGTTTCGGCGGGAAGATCCAGGTGCCAGAAGTCCGTGGGCAGGTGGTGGCGCTGGTTGACCGCGACAGCATGCTCGACCGTGCCGGGTCCGGAGTTGTAGGCGGCGAGGGCCAGCAGCCAATCGCCGTTGAATTCATTATGTAGCGCCTGCAAATAGTCGAGCGCGGCGCCGGTGGAGGCAGCCACGTCGCGGCGGCCGTCGTACCACCAGTCCTGCTTGAGTTCGTAGATGTGCCCGGTGCCGGGCACGAACTGCCACAGGCCCGAGGCCCGCCCGTAGGAATACGCGAAGGGGTCGAAGGCGCTTTCCACCACCGGCAAGAGCGCGATGTCCACCGGCATCTTGCGCGCTTCCACCTGCTGCACGATGTAATAGAGGTAGGGGCGGGCGCGCCCGGCGACGCGATTCAGGTATTCGCCGTGGGCGGCGAACCAGTCCAACTCGTTCTGGATGCGGCCGTCGCCCCCGTCCGCGGGCAGCGTGAAGTTCTTTCCCAGGTATTGCCAGAGGTCGTCGTATTGCGGGGTACCCGGGTTGATGTTGATGTCGCCCCACTGGACCGCGGGCGTGGCGTCATCGGAATCCAGGTCCGGGATGGGTGTTCCGGCTTCCACGGGCACGGATACGCTGGCGGCAGTGGGTGCCGTGTCGGTGATGGCGGGTGGTGCGGAGACGGCGGCGGACTTCTGCGGTTGACCCGCGCAGGCCGCGAGCAGCAACCCGGTGAAGCACAGTGCAATGACCTGGATACGTCCCATCTCGCTCCCCAACGCCGTCAACTGAAACCGTCTTTCCATCCTCGGATGGCGGCAAACACCTCCACCGGGTCCGTCAATCGCCTGCCGGCCCGCTTCGAGGCCGCCGCTTGCACCGCCGGCTCGCGGCAGCGCAGGAATGGGTTCACCCGGCGTTCGCGCCCGAGGCGCGATGGCAGGGTGGCTTCGCCGCGCTCGCGCTTCACGCCGCATTCAGCGGCGTATTCACGAACGTCGCGGTTGTCCGGTTCTACCGCCGCCGCGAACCTCAGGTTCGCGAGGGTGTATTCGTGGCCGCAACAGACCGCCGTTCCGTCCGGGAGGGTGGCGAGCTTCGCCAGCGACCCGTACATCTGTTTGGCGGTACCCTCGAACAGCCGGCCGCAACCGGCGCTGAACAGGGTATCGCCGCAGAACATTATACCGTGACCCTCGAAGGCGATATGTCCGGCCGTGTGCCCGGGGACGTTCAGCACTCGGAACCGGGCCCCGACTCCCGGAACCTCCACCGAGGCGCCGTCACGCAGAGGGATGCTCACCGCCTCGATGGACTCGGCAGACGGGCCGTACACCGGGCAAGCGTGGCTCCGGGCGAGTTCGGCGGCGCCGCCCATATGATCGGCGTGATGATGGGTCACGAACACCGCTTCGAGCTTCAGACCCGCGGTGTGCAACGCCCGCTGGACCGGAGCGGCGTCACCCGGATCCACCACCACGGCATGATCGCCGGGACCGCGCAGCAGCCAGATGTAGTTGTCCTTGAAGGCGGGCAGGGGCGTGAGCGAAAAATCCATGGCCCATCCTAACGGAGCCCCTGGGGTCCGGCCAAATCTCCGCGAGTGTGTTACTGTCGCCGCCTGAAGAGGCGGCCCACATGCGAGCGGAACTGGATGCCTGGTGGCAGAGCAAGACCGGCGCCTACCTGCTGAAACAGGAGCGTGCGGCGCTGAATACGGCTCTGCCGACCATCTTCGGCTATTACCTGGTGCAGTCCGGTTGCTGGGGACAACCCGGTGCGCTGCTGGAAGCGAGTGCCATCCGCACACGCCTGATCGTCGGCGACTGCGGCGAAACAGGCACGGCGGTGGCGGGAGACCCCGCCTATCTGCCGTTCGCCGGCGATTCCGTCGATGCGGTGCTGTTGCCGCATACCCTCGAACGGGTCGCGGAACCGGAGAAGGTGTTGCGCGAAGCGGAGCGCGTGCTCCACGGCGAGGGTCACGTGCTGGTGCT
>JBLNDO010000001.1:0-10742 GCA_050261675.1 Bacillota bacterium | reverse complement strand
CGACTGCATCGGTTCAGCCTCGGACTGCACGCCCGCCCAGATCGCGGATCTTGATCTGACACAATGGAAAAACAATCTCTCGAGCATCCTGCCCTCGGGTGACGGCAGCATCCGGACGGTGCCGCTCGGTCAGATGGCCCAAGTGACCGTCAGCATCCAATGGAACGACAAGAGACCTGGGCAGGCGTCAAACACCGGCAGCATGACAACCGCCCCGGCAGCCTCAACCCTCACATTCGTTGTCAGTTCCGGCTTATGAATAAACCGGCCTTGAGATCCCCAAGCCAAGATGGATTCTCGCTTGTGGAGTTGATGGTGGCGGTATTGCTCGGCACGATCCTGAGCGCGGGCGTGGTGTCGGTATATCTCGCCAGCGAAAAAGATTATGGCCTGAACAACGCCTTGTCCGAAGTGCAGAAAAGCGGCCGTTCCGCCCTGAGCCTCCTGGAACCCCGGATACGCATGGCGGGATTCCTCGGTTGCCGCGATGATGTCCAGCCGCAAAGCATCCTGAAAACCGATTTGACGACTTACAGCTTGAATGCGCCGGCACAAGGCTACGAGTATGTCGGGACAGGCATGGGCGCGACATACGCGATGGGAACCGATCCGCCCAACGCGGCCGCGTGGTCTCCGTCCTTGCCACCGGACATCCGCCAGGCCATTGGGACCGATTCCACCGCCGCGGGGGCCGCCGTCGCGGGGAGCGACATCCTCTTGCTCCACGAGGCTGTGCCCTCGGGCGTCACCCTGGCGAACCCCTCCACGGACGACCCGGATGGAGTGTTCGTCGAGACGGGACAAGGCACGCGCCTGTCGATCGGCGAACTCGCGATTGTCAGCGACTGTGCGCACACGAACCTGTTCCAGATCACCGATGTCGCCGAAAATTATCAGGGCGGACCACGCGACCGCATCGCTCATTCCCCGGATGCAAATCTGGATCCGGGAAACGCCGTTCCGGGACGGTTCATCAACGACGGCCATAGCGCCGATGCGCAACTGCTGCTCTACCAGATCCACCTCTTTTATATAGGCTTGCGCAGGGACAGGAACACCGCCCTGTATGAAGTCTCCCTGCAGAACGACGGCACGCTGGGGAAACCGATGGAATTGGTGTCCGGAGTCGAGAGCATGCAACTGCTCTATGGCGTAGACACGGACGATGACGGCATTCCAAACCGGTTCCTGACCGCGGATGAAATCGCCGACTGGAAGCAAGTCGTGAACGTGCGTATCGCCCTGCTGACGCGCGGCGGGCAAAACTCCGCCGACGCAGGCGGTACAAGCTCGTACAAGTTGCTGGATCAGTCCAGGGGGGTGACATTGGCGGTGCCTGCCGACGGCCGCATCCGCAGGGTATTTGAGGAAACCATCTCCATCAGGAACCGCCTGCCATGAGAGCCGCAGCCGCGACTCCAGCCCCCAGCCGCCGTTCGCAGCGAGGGGTGGTGCTATACATCTCCCTGCTGCTGCTCCTGATCCTGACCCTGATCGGACTTGCCGCTTCGCGCAACACAACCTTTGACGAACGCATGGCCCTCAGGCAGCAGGATCAAAACCTGGCGTTCCAGGCGGCGGAAGCTGCGCTCAGAGACGGCGAAAGCCTGCTGCAGGCCGCTAGCCCCGGGGATTTCAACGGTGCGAACGGTCATTACATGAGTACAGCCGCCATCACCTGGGAAACCGCCGATTGGAGCGGCACCGGCGGCGACCCGGCCCTTGCGACAGTCCCCTATGAGGGGAGCCTCAATCCGGCGCCTGCTCATGTGCCGCGGTTCTACCTGGTGATGGCCGCGCAAGCGGACGCCTCCGGCGATCGGGACGCCGCCAGTTCTGGAACCCTTTACAAGGTCATCGCCAA
Source organism: Bacillota bacterium (assembly GCA_050261675.1). Taxonomy (GTDB): domain Bacteria; phylum Pseudomonadota; class Gammaproteobacteria; order Natronospirales; family REEB76; genus DASUBN01. Next base: position 8,878 of record JBLNDO010000001.1, on the reverse strand, counting down.
GGGTTGGGGGGCATCTGCCAGCGATACCGTCGTGCTCGAGAGCACGTATCTGGTCGGCACCTCCGGCGTCGGCGTCCGGCTGTCCTGGCGGCAAGTACTGTAAGCATCGATACGCCATCATCTGAATTCCAACGGCTCTGGCGTTTTGACTGCATTTACGCCACCATGACCGCCCCTTCCGGCGAGCCACGCCATGCCTGACCTGAAAAGCCTGGAGCGTCGCCTGGATCGACTGGTCGCGGCCGGTGGCGGCGCGCTCCTGCGTGGTGGAGGCAAAGGCCTCGAAAAGGAAAGCCTGCGTGTCACGCGCGATGGAAAGCTTTCCCAGGCACCGCATCCCCGTGCCCTGGGCTCGGCCCTGACGCATCCCTTCATCACCACGGATTACTCCGAGGCACTCCTGGAGTTCGTCACGCCGCCGTTCGCCGAGGTGGGCCGGACGCTCGCCTTCCTGGGCGATATCCATGCCTATGTTTACAAGCACCTGGATGGAGAGATGCTTTGGGCCACCAGCATGCCCTGCGCCCTGGAGAGGGACGACGACATCCCCATCGCACAATACGGCCACTCCAACGTGGGCATGATGAAGCACGTCTACCGCCGCGGCCTGGGCTGGCGCTACGGACGCACCATGCAGACCATCTCCGGCGTGCATTTCAACTATTCGTTTCCCGAAGCGCTTTGGCCGGCGCTGGCGGAGCTGGAAGGCGAGCGTCGCGCCACCGTCGATTTCAGGAGCGAGTGGTATTTCCGCTGCCTGCGCAACTTCCAGCGACTGGGCTGGATCGTGCCCTATCTCTTTGGCGCCTCGCCGGCCATGTGCAAGACCTTCCTGCGCGGCCGTGACCTTCAATTCCCCGAATTCGACGCCCACAGCTACTACGAGCCCTATGGAACCTCGCTGAGACTCTCGGACATCGGCTACAAGAACAGCAATCAGGCGCGCATCGGCGTCACCTACAACGGTCTCCCGGAGTACGTGGCGACCCTCAGTCGCGCCATCAACACCCCGGAGCCGGAATATGAGCGCATCGGTGTGAAGGTGGATGGCGAGTGGCGCCAACTGAACGCCAACATCCTGCAGATCGAGAACGAGTTCTACGGCTCCATCCGTCCGAAGCAACCCATCAACCCGGGCGAGCGGGCGACACTGGCCCTGAAACGCCGCGGTGTCATGTACCTGGAGGTGCGCTCGTTGGACGTCAATGCCTACGATGCCACCGGCGCAGACGAACCGGCGCTGCGATTCATCGAAGCCTTGCTGGCCTTATGTCTGCTCATGGACAGCCCTGCCACTTCCAACGACGAGCAGGCGGCCATCGGCCGCAACCAGCTGGCAGTAGCCCGGCACGGCCGGGACCCGGGCTTGGCGTTGGAGCGGGAAGGTAAAACGAAACGCCTAAGGGAGTGGGCGCTTGATATCGTTGAGGCCCTGGGGCCGGTGACCGCCCTGCTGGACGGCGACAATCACGCGAAGCCCTACGGCGCGAGCCTCGCCGCCCAGCGAGCCGCGGTGAAAGATCCGGACCGCACACCCTCGGCACGCATCCTCAATGAGATGCGCAGCCACGGCGAGAGTTTTTTCCGATTCGCCAAGCGCCTGTCCGAGGCCCATCGGGACTGTTTCCTGAAGCATCCGCTCCCCCCGGAGAGCGAGGGGCGTTTTGCCGCCAAGGCCGGCGCTTCCCTGGAGAAACAGGCCGCCATCGAGGCGGCGGATACGCTATCCTTCGAGGAATATCTGGCCCAATACTTTGCCCAGAGTTGAGTATGAGCACCGAGAACCGCAAGAAACGCTATGGCATCCGCTGCACCCTTCCCGCCGACGACCCCATGTCAGCCGCGCATCTCCTGGGTCCGGATTGGGAGGCATTCCGCTGGTATGAAACCGAGCACGAACGGGACGAGGCCATCGAGGAATTCAGCCGCGAGCACCTCTATTCGCGCCGCGGCGACAAACCGAGCGTGATCTACGCCAAGATCAACCGTTAAATGCGCATAGATGTCTTCTCGGACGTCGTCTGCCCCTGGTGTTTCATCGGCAAGCGCCGCCTGGACCGGGCCCTTGCCGATGCCGGTATTGGCGAGACGGAGATCCGCTGGCACGCCTTCCAGTTGAACCCGGATATCCCTGCCGGGGGCTTGGACCGCCGGGAATACCTGCAGAACAAGTTCGGCGGCGAAGAAGCCGTGACGCGTATCCACGAGCGCGTCACCCAGGCGGGCGCGACCGTGGGCATCGCGTTCCAATGGGACAGGATCCTCCGCAGCCCCAACACCTTCGATGCCCACCGCCTGCTCAAACTCGCCGCCACCTACGGATTGCAGAGCGAACTCAAAGAGGCCTTGTTCAAGGCGTATTTCCTGGACGGCCGCGACCTGGGCGACCGCCGGGACCTCGCCGCCATCACCGCCGAAACCGGCATCCGGGACGACATCCCATCCTGGCTCGAGAGCGGAACCGGCGCCCAAGAAGTGCGTAAAGACCTCGCCACGGCCGCCGAGCTGCAGATCAGCGGCGTGCCATTCTTCATCTTCGCCGGCCGTTATGCCCTTCCGGGCGCCCAGCCGCCGGAGGTGTTCGCCCAAGCGCTCGCCGCGGCCCAGGGTGTAGCGCACGTCGGTTAGAATCCCGCCGGAACTGAAGGTCCGTTCGCGGCTTTTCGGGAGACACACTTGCTAGCAATCGATGCCGGGTTCCTGCTGCTCGCGCTGGTCATCATCCTGGTGGGGGCGGAACTGTTCACCAACGCCCTGGAACACGTGGGCCAACGCTTCCGCCTCTCGGAAGGCGTGGTGGGCTCGGTGTTCGCCGCGGTCGCCACCGCCCTGCCGGAGACGGTGGTACCGGTGGTCGCCGTGTTCTTCGGCAGCAGCGCGCAGGCGGTCCGGGAGGACATCGGCGTGGGGGCCATCCTGGGTTCGCCGCTCATGCTCGTGACCCTCGCGCTGGCACTGGTGGCCCTGTTCACCGGTATGAAGCGCGGCTGGATGACCGAACTGAAACCCGAACGAAGCGGGCTGTTGCGCGACCTCGGCTATTTCCTGGTGGCCTATGCCATCGCCTTCATGGCGTTATACGCCCCGAACAGTCCGGCCGGCATCCACACCATGGCGAGCCTTTGCCTGGTCTTCCTTTACGGGTACTACGTCTATAACACCATCCGCGCCTCGGAGGCACTGGTGAAGAGAGGGCACGGCACCGCCGCCGGTGCGCCACTCAGACTCAGTCATCTCGGCCTACCGCATGTGCCGGCGTTCGAAGCGGTGCAGCTCGTTCTCGGCGTCGCGTTCATCATCGGCGGCGCCAAGCTCTTCGTCATGGGCGTGGAGCAAATCGCCTCGTCCACCGGGATCAGCGCCCTGGTGCTGTCGCTCATCATCATCCCCATCGCCACGGAGATGCCCGAGAAATTCAACAGCATCTTGTGGGTGCGCCGCGGCAAGGACACGCTCGCCTTCGGAAACCTCACTGGAGCCATGGTCTTCCAGGGCACCCTGCTCCCCGCCTTCGGGTTGCAGCTCGCCGGCTGGAAACCCGACCACGACGTGGTCTGGACCATCGGCATCACCTTCACCATGACCCTGTGGACACTGGTGCTCGCACTGCGGCGCCGACTGACGCCCCTGGCCCTGCTGATCAATGGCGTCGCCTACGTGACCTTCTTCGCGCTGATCCTCAGCCACTAACCACCCATGCGCGAGGTTCCCGGCGTCCCGTCTCCCTGCGTCCGCAACTGCTGCCTTGATGAGCGTGACGTGTGCCTGGGTTGCGGACGCACCTTGTCCGAGATCCGGGACTGGGGTCCCGCCGGCGACGCCGAGCGCTTGGCGATACTGGAGCGGGCCGCGGAACGGCGCCGCGAACGCGCCGCGCGGGTCCGGACCTGGTCCATGGGGACAAAAGAACCCTGAGCCGTACGGGGCGGTGAAAATAAGGGTTGTACCGCCGGCGGGTTAAAGATATTGTTTTACATATAGCAAGCTTCCGGGAACCGCGCATGCGCCGTCTGATGCTCCTCCCCCTCGTCCTCTGGCTCGTGGCCTGTGCCCACGGGCCCGCCCAAGGCACGGCGGCGCGCTGGACGTACATCGGCAACGACCCGGACGGCACCCAGAACATCTCCATGCTGCCCCAGAGCACCGACAAGAAGAAGGACACGGTCACGGCCATGTTCAACTTCGAGTTCACGCGCCCGCGCGATCTCACGGGTCCCGACCTCAACCAGGTAACCTACATCGAGCGCGAAGATCTCGTGGAGGTGGACTGCAAGGCGCAGGCCCTGCGCCTCCTCAACGAGGTCTATTACGACGTGGAAGGCCGCGAGGTGTTCCACGTCGCGCCGGCGGGCACCGCCGCCGAAGCCAACCAGGTCTTCGCCGGCGGGGTCAGCGACATGTTGTACGACGCCACCTGCGGCGAGGAAATCGCCTGGACCTCCCTCGGGGAGGATCCGCAGAAGTCCCAGGACATCTACGCGCGCGTCGCAGGCGCGGGCTCGAGGGAGGCCGCCATCGTCAAGGCGCGCTTCCGGTTCGTCTATCACGATCTCAAGCAGATGGTGGCGGCCCCGAGCCTACGCACCATCGATTACCAGAGCCGGCAAAGCAGCGTGATGATGGACTGCGGAAACCAGACTTTCCAATTGCTGCACGAGACCTATTACGACACCGACAACGTGGCGGTATTCGGCGTCACGCCGCCCGCGGATTCGCCGCAGGAATCGGTGGTTCCGGACAGCGTCACCGGCCTCATGTACAAGGCGGCCTGCGGCATCCCGCTCAATTGGACCTACCTCGGCACGGACGCCAAGAGTTCGCAGAAGATCTACCTCCTGGGCGCGCCGCAACGCCGCTCCGGTGACACGGTGGAGGCGCATTTCCGTTTCGAGTACCTCGCGCCCGGCAAGCTCACCACCGGCGCCGACCTCAAACAGGTGGAATATAAGACCCGCACCAACGACGTATTGCTGGATTGCGGAGTCATGAGCCTCACGCTGCTGAAGGAGTCCTATCAGGACGCCTCGGGCAGGGAAGTCTTCAGCGTGAAGCCCACCGCTCCCCAGGCTGCGCTGGTGGCCCCGCAGGGCCCTACCGGAATGATGCTCAAGGCCGCCTGCAAGCCCTAGTTTGCAGGCAAAACAGGCGCTTGCAGCGCATATGCGCTGTATTTCTTTCACGCCTGCATCTAAAATCATGCCACTGCAGATTCCATGTCAGGGGCCGATGTGAACCATAGACCAACAAGAGACCTTCACGGTCCAGGCGGCCACCGGTGACTGCGAAGATCCCTAAGCAACTCGGCAAGTACACCCTCGGCCGTGAACTGGGACGCGGCGCCTCGGGCACCGTCTATCTCGCCAATGACCCCTTCGCGCACCGCGACGTAGCCATCAAGGTCTATGCGCCCGACACGGACATGGATGAATCCAAGGCCAAGCTCTACCGCAAGCTCTTCTTCAATGAGGCGCACATGGCGGGAAAGCTGGTGCACCCGAACATCCTGCCCATCTACGACGCCGGCGAGGAAGCCGGGCTGCGCTACGTGGTGATGATGTACCTCGAGGGTTATGTGCCCCTCACCGACCGGACCCGCCAGGACAACCTGCTGCCCATCAAGAAGGTGGTGGAGATATTTTTCGCCATGGCGAAGGCGCTCGACTATGCGCACCGCAACGGCGTCATCCACCGCGACATCAAGCCGGCCAACGTCATGATGGCTCCGGCGGGACAGGTCATGATCGTGGATTTCGGCGTCGCGAAGCACACCATGGGCCAATCCACCCAGATCACGGGCATCGTCGGGACGCCGCGCTACATGTCCCCGGAGCAGGTGCGTGACGAGGACGTGAGCAACCAGACGGACCTCTTCTCCATGGGGGTCATGATCTACGAGATGCTCACGGGCGTGCCCTGCTTCTACGGCGACTCCCTGCCGAGCCTCACCCACCAGATCATCAACGTGGAGCCGCCGCCGGTCTCGCAGCTGCGCGGCGACGTTCCCGACGCGCTCAACAAGATCGTGATGCGCTGCCTCAAGAAGAACCTCAAGCAACGCTACAAGATCGGCATGGACGTGGCCGGCGACCTCATCAACGTCTCGGATGCCCTGAGCGCCGCCGCCGAGGAGATCTCCGAGCAGGAACGCTACAACCAGCTCAGCAAGCTGAGCTTCTTCAGCGAGTTCACCCAGCCCGAGACCTGGGAGATCATGCGCGCCGGTTCCTGGAAGCAGTGCAAGGCCGGCGAGGTGATCGTCCAGGAAGGGGAACTAGATGACAGCTTCTTCGTCATCGTGAGCGGCGACCTCACGGTCTCCAAGGGCAAGACCGTGCTGGGTTCGCTCACCACCGGCGACTGCTTCGGCGAGATGGGCTATCTCAACAAGACCAAGCGCACCGCCACGGTGCGCGCCAAGGGTGAGGCGAGCCTGCTTCGGGTCAATGCCACCCTCATGGAGCGCGCCTCGCGCGACTGCCAGCTCCGGTTCTACAAGGTCTTCGCCCACACCCTCATCGAGCGCCTCACGCGCACCAACGAGCAGCTCCAGGCCCTGCGGGCCTGAGCACAGCTACAGCTTCTTCGGCACCAGGAGCAAGAGCGTGCCAAGCACGATGGCGCCGACGCCGGCCCATTCCGGGATGTTGGTCCGGCCCTCGCTCTTCACCGCGAATTCCACCGAGCCTAACTTCGCTTCATGCTCCGATTTCGGGTAATCGAAACCGCGGTACGTGAGCGCCAGCAAGCCGGCCGCCACCAGCAGGACCGCGACGATTTTGATTGCTTTCATTTCGCACCCTCCTCCAAATCGTTTTATGTCACCGGCACCCATTCCTGATGGGCGCAAGGGCAGTATGGGCGTGGTCATGTTTTTGAACTGTGCACCAACGCACGGAACAGACCCCATCTTGGGATTGGTTTTCCATATGCGTCATGGCAAGGTGACGCATATCGCGCGGGTAAGCCGGGCTCCGGCAGAAATAGCCAATTCTCTCTGGCTGTTTACGTTCATTCGCGAGAGAGAGCGTAAAACGGAAGTTTACGTTCCTCACGCCCACGACGACCGCTTCCGCAACCCATACAGCCCTTCAGATTAATTTCACGTTTGGCCGGATTACGGACCTCAAGCTACAAAGCCACATCAGTGAGTGATGAGCCCCATTGCCGCTAGATCCCTTCGCGCTAAGTCCTCAACAAATCCCCGAATGCCGAGTTGATCGCCGAAAAAATAGGCGGCGGTCAGACTGATTACCATGAGTAGGAACAGAATGCGGTAGATATGAGAAGCGAAGGTCACGACGACAGGATCCGCTTCATCGGATATCACTTCCGGTGTTAGTACGTCTGTATAAAGCTTGGCGATCATCATCAGATAAAACGGTCTTACCAGCACAGCGACAATGCCGACTGCAATTACAATCGGCACTGCTAATGCTAGGTAAAAGCTGTAAATCGACTCTAGCCACTGATACGGACCATTCAATATGTACAGAACACTGCAACAGTACGCAGCAACGCCTACGATCCAGCACACCATGCTGTAGCCGAGCCGAGTCTCGATGGCGCGGACTGTGGATTTCTCCAAGATCTTGACGGAGTCCCGCGCAGCCCCTAAGTACCCTTTGCCTGCAATTAGTGCCGGTACTACACCGATCGTGCCAATTTTCCAAGCATAGTAGAGCAACTCGTCCATTGCTGAATGGGTGTTATGCCGCTTCGGGAGGCGAGCAAAGATCGTCCTCACCGTGATCCAGTCGTCCACAGTACTAAAAGCCCACAGCCTGCCGATGTTGTACTCGGCAATAGTCAGACACTTCCATAGATCCACTGGCTGCTCTAAGGTTCGTAAGTTACGCGCCGCTACGATTGCTCCACTGAAGATTGCGATCGGATAACTAGCGGCAGCTACAATGACAAAACTCCAGACGGTTAGAGCGATATCAAGCAGCGTGAAATACAGCCTTTGCTCCACGCCGTTGCGCTCGGCCTGATCAATTGCGTTCCAGACCGACGCCGGAATCCAATCGAGCATCCGCGTCCAGTAAATGTAGGCGATACCGATTGCTACCCATTGCAGCAATGCAAAGAAGAGGACCTTCGGCTCACGCAAAATGACGTTTAATGCGTCGAAAACACCCGCAACAAAAGTAGCAAGGTTTTTGCCGTCAAAAACTCTCGGCTTCTCGCCCTTGAAACGTACTTCCAAAATCTGCTGGGCCGAGTCCTTTATGGGATCTAATCGTTCGTGCAGTGATTCAAATATCACTTTCCCCGCCCCCACTTCTTATGTTTGTCGATGGCCGCTTCTGGCCGGAAGCTGTCTCTAACGCGTTCTGTCTAAAATTTTACCCCTAATCATCTGCTCCCGACCCAAAGCAGAACTCTAGCTCGAGACCCAATCCTTCCTAGTTAGCACCGTAAAATTAAACCAAATTCCAGGCTTCTGCACTTCGACAATAAAGCGAGTGGCCGCCTCGTTGAGGCTATCCCTATAATCCTCCCACCTCACTGCCGCAAATTTGGAGTAGTCAGCGATCATGTCGAGATGGGGTTGAGTGGCGGATTCTGTAAGCGTAAATCCTTCAATGCCTACAATTGCTAAATCATTGACCTGACATGAAGCAACAAAAGAACGCGCTGCTGGTTCCTTGAAATAGACTTGTCCGGCGCGCTTTACTACGTCCCGCGCAAATTTATCGATAATTTGTGACTCGGTAAGAAACACATCATCCCTCAATGCTTTTGCTTGAATAGTACTTTGTCATGAAGTTCCGCTTCTGGCCGAAAGCCCCATCTCATCTATTGCCGCTTTGATTGTACCCCTGGCCTATCTGCTGACGACCCAAAGCGACACTTCGAAACTTGACTTACTTTCCCA